>OMIN01000050.1 GCA_900299145.1 Betaproteobacteria bacterium
CGCAGCAGATACCGGAATTTAGCCTCACTGATTTTGGAACGGCGGAAATACCTGTTTTTACCAATCATTTCAGGAAGTTAGCACATGCCTTGCATGTGTTTGCTTCCTAAGACCCTTTGCATTATTGCACCACGCCATGTTGACGCAGGAATCGCAGCAATTCGCCAGCGCAGCGTTGCGGCACGGCGTCGGTGATATTGTGCTGATAGCCGTGATAAATCACGAACTCGCTGTGCGGCGCGTGGGTCTTGACCACCTGATATTGTTCGAGCGAAATGTGCGGGTCTTCGTCCGGCACCACCACCAGCATCGGTTGCCTGATTTCGTGCAGGCGCGCGGTCTGATTCACCTGGCGCATCACCGGCACGAAGCGGCAGAAAAAATCCTCGTCGGTACGGCAGGCCTCATCGATGAACCATTGCACGAAGCCGGGATCGGCTCCCGGTGGAAAGCGTTCGCTGATGGTGTTCTCAAAAAAGCCGCGTAGCCCCTTCGACTTGACGCTGGTGATCCACTGCCCGTGGTCGATGTTGGTGTTGGCAAGCCCCGGCGTGGCCGCGAAAGTCGCCAGCGTTTTCACGCGTTGCGGGTGATCCAGCGCGATTTGCGTGGCGATGATCGCACCCGCTGACGAACCCGCCAGATGAAAGCGCGGGCACTGCAGATGATGGGCAAGTTCCAGCACGTCGTCGATCAGGCGCTGGAATGAAAACTGGGTTTCATCCGGCACGCCGCTTTCACCATGCCCGCGCATGTCCAGCCGCACCACGCGAATGTGCCGCGACAATTCCGGGATCCAGCGATAAAAGCGCCGCGAACTGCCGAGTACCGCGTGCAACAGGAACAGCGTTTCTTTTGTTTCCACTGGCCGCCACGGATCGGTGTGATCGTCGATAACGTAGCTCAGCCGCAGGCCGTCGCTCGCCGTAAAGTTTTGCATGAGGGTCTGCACGATCACTCCACCCGGATTTTCGCCTGTGCCACGACACGCGCCCATTTTGCCAATGCCTCGCGAATGTGCGCGGCGCAATCGTCGGGAGTGCCCGCGATCGGCTCAAAGCCCAGCCCCGCAAGCCGCTTTACGATATCCGGCATTTGCAGCACGCGAACCATGGCGCCGTTGAGCACGGCGATGATGTCGCGCGGCGTGCCCGCGGGCGCGAGCGACACCCAATACGTACCTGAATCCACGCCGGCGATGCCCGATTCCGCGAAAGTGGGAATGTGCGGCATGGCGCTGTTGCGCCTGTCGCCGGTTACCGCCAGTGCGCGCAGCTTGCCGGCGGCGACGTGTGGCGCGGTGGCGCTGGGGCTGGCGAAGGTCATCACCACGTGGCCGGCGAGTACCGCGGCCGCCGCGGGGCCGCTGCCCTTGTACGGGATGTGAACGAGGTCCAGCCCCTCCGCCGCCTTGAAAAGTTCAACGCCCAGATGCGTGGCGCTGCCGGCGCCACCCGTGGCGAAATTCAGTTCACCGGGCCGCGCCCTGGCAAGTGCGACGAGTTCCTTCAACGATTTCACCGGCACCGACGGATGAATCATCAGCACCACGGGGGCCGCCGCGAGCAGCGATACCGGCGAGAAATCCTTCACCGCGTCATAGGGCATTTTGCGATGCAGACTCGGATTGCTGGTAAACGTGGTGTCGGCATGCACCAGCGTGTAACCGTCGGGCGCCGCACGTGCCACGAGTTCGGTGCCGATTTGCCCGCTGGCGCCGGGGCGGTTGTCGATCAGTATCTGCTGGCCCAACAGTTCGGTGAGCTTCGGCGCCATGATGCGCGTGAGATTGTCGGTGCCGCCGCCGGGCGCGAAGGGCACCACGATGCGCACGACGCGTGCCGGAAAATTCTGCGCAAGCGACGCAAACGCCATCACCAACCCACAAGCCGTCATCGCCATTTGCAAACGAAGCCGCAAATCAATTCACCTTGATGCCCTGCTTCTTGATGAGATCGGCGAATTTCAGTCGCTCGGCAGCGAGAAACTTTGTGAACACTTCGGGCGGGCCGCCAATGAGTGTCGCGCCCAGTTCTGTCATTGTGGTCTTGTACTCGGCGTCGCTTATGGCTGTGTTGATCGCGCGGTTGAGTGTCGCCACGATTGGCTTGGGCACAGCACTGAGCGTCAACACACCGTGTGAAATGCCGGTTTCCACGCCCGGCGAGCCCGATTCATCCAGCGTGGGCAGATCGGGCAGGGCTGCGAGCCGGTTCTTCGCAGCGACCCCCAACGCCTTCACGCGCCCGCCGCGCACGTGGCCGATGGCGGTCATCGAGTTGTCGAACAACACCTGGATCTCGTTGCTGATCAGCGCCACTACCGCTGGCCCCGAGCCGCGATACGGCACGTGCACCATCTCGATTTTGTGCAGATAGTTGAGCAACTCGCCCGATAGATGCAGCGACGTACCCTGCCCGCCGGAACCGAAATTGATGCCGCGCGGCTTGCTGCGCGCCAGCGTGATCAGATCTGACACACGCGTCGCGGGCAACACCAGATTCGCCAGCAGCACGTGCGAAGCCTGGCTCACCTGCACTACCGGCTGAAAATCATTCGGGTTGAACGGCAGCTTTTCATACAGAATGGGATTGACCGCGAACACCGGATGCGACGAGAAAAAAATCGTGTGCCCGTCGGGGTTGCCCCCGGCAACCGTCACTGCGGCGGAATTCCCGGCCGCGCCCGCGATGTTTTCCACAACGATGTTTTGCTTTAACACACGGCCCAATTGTGCCGCCAGTTTGCGCCCGCTGACATCAGCGCCACCGCCCGGCGGCATGCCCGCCACCATGCGAATGGGGCGGTTGGGGAAATTTGCCGCAGGCTGCGCGAATGAATTTGCAGCAAATAGCGCGGTGATCAGTAGAAGATTCTGTCGCATAAGTTACTTCACGGGCTTGGCATCGGGATAAACTTCCGCGCCATAGAACTCGCGTGTGCGCTTGAGGTAATCGCCTTCAGGCGGTGCATAAGTCAGCCGTTTGCTGGTGAAGCGGCCCGTGATCCGCCGCAGCTTCGCCGCCATCTCGCCCATTTTCACCAGCTCGACTATGCCGTTGACGATGGGGCGCGCTGGTATTCGTAGGTCTTTGATTCCGCGAGAAAAACTATTATGTCACCGCCGGCGGGAATGATCACCTCCGCGCCCTTGTCGAGGAGCTTTTGCGCGGCCTTGTTGAACTGATCGATGATGCCCTGCCGGAACGGCAAATCGACCATCGCGCGTTTGAGTTCAATCGGTGATGTCTCGATCGGCTCCAGCCCGGCACAGCGGTGCTCCAGCCGGTAACGCTGCACGTTTTCGCGCACGCGCAAATCCCATTTGGGGCTGATCGTCACCAACCCAAACGACGCCCCCATCATGCACGCCACATGCAGGCTGGTTTCGCACAGCCCCAGCACCGGAATGTTCACGCACTCGCGCGCTTCACGCAGGCCCGCGTCGCTGATATTGCCGACGAGAAACGCGTCGTAGCCTTCGCGTTCGGCCTGCATCGCGTTGTAAATCACCTCGCGCATGTCGTGGTGTTCGAGCAGCTTGTAGTGCACGCCGATGCCAGCGGTGTTCTGCACGCCGCGCATGTCGACCGTGGTGCCGGGGTCGACAGCGTCGGCTATGGTGGCACGCAGCAGTTTGCCGTAGGGCGTGCTTTCGGTTTGGCGGGCGAGGCTTTGGTACCAGAGTTTCATGCGTGTCCTTGGGTAGTGCTGCGGGAATCCGGCGTCAGCCCGCGCAGGCGGCCATCAGCGATTTCGCGTCGGTGGCTTCGAGTTGGCCGATGAGCATTCTCAGTTTATCGGTGCGTGCAGTTCCGATGACATCCCCCGCCAGCTTGCTGAATTTGGTCGTCACCTTACCGCCCTGTGCCGGCAAATCGGTTTCCGGCACACTGGCGTCGTAGGCGGCATGCAGCTTTTTGCCATCGGTGGTTTCGACGCTGACTTCGGCCTTTAGCGTGTGCTGCGGCCACGGGCTGGGCACGAGTTCAACAACCACTTTGTCGCGCATCGCCACCAGCGTGGGGTCGGCACAGGTGGCTTCGCTGTAAGTGGTGTCGAGACCCGCCGTGTCCAGCCCCAGCAACGAGGCGGCGGCCATAAACCGCAGGCTGAATTTGGCTTCGAGGCCCGTCTTCGGCTGCTGGATGTTGCACATGGCATCAGCGCTGTGCGCCACGTGTACCGTGGCACGGCGAACCGCGGCGGGCGTCAGACCATCGGCGCGCAGTTTGCGGATGCTTTCAATCGCGGAGTGCGTGCCGTAGCAGGCGGCGTGATACTTGAACAAATTCTCGCGGACAAAGTAACGATCCGGATTGGCCAGCGCCGCGTCCGGGTTGAAATCCGGGCTCAAGGTGGCGGCGAATCCACCGCGCCGCTCCAGCATGTCGGTGCGGCTTTCCATGCCGCGCGCCGCGAGAAGCGCGGCCCGAATGCCATTTTGGCCCGCCACCCCGGCGTGAAACGGTTTGCATTGCGTACCGAACTGGCTTTTCAGGCCCGACGCCTGCGTGGCCGCGATGCCAAGAGCGCGCGAGGCCGCATCCAGATCCAGCCGCAGCAACCGTGCGCACGCTGCCGCGGCAGCAACCACGCCCACCGAGCACGTGTTGTGATAGCCGCGCGCGTAATGGCCGGGCGCGACGAGTTGCCCGACACGCGCGGCGGTTTCATAACCGGCAACGAACGCGGCAATGATTTCCGCGCCGCTGGCATTGCGCGACTCTGCCAGCGCCAGCACGGCGGGCAGCACGGCAGCGGTGGGGTGGCCCGTCATGCCGGTGTTTACGTCGTCGTAATCGAGCACGTGGCCGGCCGCGCCATTGATCATCGCCGCCTGCATCGGCGAGACCTTTTCACCATGCCCGACCAGCGAACACGCGCCATTGCCGCCTTCGTCCTGTGCCGCACCGATGAGGATGCCGATCAGCGGATCATTGGCGCCGGCGAGCGCGACGCCCACCCAGTCAAGCACGCAGCGGCGCGCGGCCTCGCGCACGTCGGCGGGCATGCGGGCGGTGTCGCGCGCGAGCGCCCACTCGGCGAGCGTGGCGGTGACGGCGGTCGGGGTTTGCAGATTCATCACGGCGGACATGAGAGCCTCCAAAAATATTAATTAAATCAGATAGTTATAAATTATCTTCGAGCGGGTGGGGCAGTGCAGGGGGCGGCTGCTCAGCACCCCGCCACACATTTGCCCGCGCCATCAAACTCCATGGTGCGGCCGCTTAACGCCAGATGCGACGGTGCTTTCAGTGCCTTGACGAGCCGCGCGGTTTGCGAGGCCGGGCCCAGCTGGCCGCCTTCGGTCGCGGGCTCGTTGACGTGCGTGAGAATAATCGATGCGGGTTTCACCAGCTCGTTCATTGCGTGCGCACCGGAAATATAGATGCCCGGATTGCCGCCGAGATTCAGCACCGCGAGGCTGGCTTTGTGAAACTCGTTGATCACGGTTTTCATTTCGGAGTGAATGCCGGTGTCGCCCGACAGATACGCGACCAACCCGTTGCTGAACTTCACCACAAAGCCGGTGGCGGGGCCGTATTCGACGATGCCGCCGTCGGCCTTGATCACGTCCTGCTGTGCTTTCGACAACAGCGAAGGCGGCGCGTTGTTCACATGCGAGGCATAGACGATGGTGATCTCCACACCCTGTTTCGCCTCGGCGGTTTTCGCCACGAACACCCCGCCCAGATCGGTTTGCGAGGTGCACACGCCCGCCACCGGCACGGTGGTGGCGCCGCCGCTTTGCGGGCAAAAGCCGATGGGCTTGGCGCCGCTGCCTTGTATGCCCTGCACCTTGTTCGCGACAAAGCCTCCCATTGCGCGCGTGGTGACCAGCGCGGCGTTCTTGGCGGCAACGACTTCAGCAGTGGTGGAATGCGGCGTGGGCACGCGCGCCGAATTGCCGCAGGTGCCTTCACCCACCGCCTTCAACTTCAGATCACCCACATGATCGCCATGCATGTGCGACAGCAGCACAACGTGAATCGCGCCCAGCCGGGGGTCATCGCCGCCGGTCAGGTTGTGCGCAGGATCATAGAGCAGGCGCACGCCGGTGGGGTCTTCAAAAATCATCGCGCGGTCGTTGGCGCACAACTCGCCGGGGTGCGAGCCGACCGGCGTGATTTTGACGTTCTGGGCGAACGCGGGCATGGCGGCGATCACCAGGACAAGTGCGGCGGACAGGTGTTTCATGGCTTTCCTCAACAATTTGGGTATTCGGTATGGGTGTGGCAGATGCGGTGGCAGTTCTTTGCCCAGCCTGGAATGGTTGCAAAGGTGCGCCGCGCGTCTCGTTCGTCTTCGACTCGCGCGATTATAGCGGTGGGCTGCCAGTGCAAGCCAACCCGTGTCGCACACACTTCAAATGGTTTGCGGATTTGATCTGAATCAAGCGCGCGTACGCGTGAATTCGGCGCTTTGCGCTATTCTGCCGCATGGCCACCGATCCCGTGCTCGCTTCCACTGTTGCGTTCCTCAGGAATCATCCGCCCTTCGACCAGATGGAGGAGGGGTTGCTTGGCGAACTCGCCGCGGATTTGTCCATGGCCTATTTCCCCGCTGGCGCCGTGGTGCTGTCGCCGGATGCCGGGCCTCCACCGTATCTTTACATCGAGCAACGCGGGTTGGTGCAGTTGCAGCCCGCCGAGGGCTACCACGTGTCTGCCGGCAGTGTGGTTACTCTGGCGCCGGGGGAGTGTTTTTCGGTTTACGCGCTGATGGAAAAGCGCGCCGTGGCATCACCCTACACTGCGGCCAGCGACACCTTCTGTTACCGGCTGCCGGTGGCGAGCTTTAACCGCCTGCTGGATCGCAGTCCGCGTTTTCGCGAGTTTTCCACGGATTACCTGCGTAGCCTGCTGCGGGATTCGCGGCGCCTGATACGCATGCATGGTGCCAGTGCCGCAGCCGAGCAGCAGGCGATGAACCAGCCTTTGCGCCATCTGGCCACGCGCGCGCCGGTCTGCTGCACCGGCGATACTCCGCTGAAAACCGCCCTCGCCCGCATGCATGAGGCGCGGGTGGGCTCCATCGTGGTGGTGGACGACGCGCGGCGGCCCATCGGCATTTTTACGCGCCACGATGTGCTCGACCGGGTGGCGCTGGCGGGGCGTGCGCTGGATGGCCCGATTTCGGACGTGATGACCCGCGCGCCCCACACGCTGGAAGCATCCGCCACCGCGAACGATGCGGCGCTGCTGATCGCGCAACGCGGGCTGCGCCACGTGCCGGTGACGGAGAGCGGTGTGTTGACAGGGGTGATCACCGAGCGCGACCTTTTTGCCGCCCAGCGCGTGACGCTGCACGGCGTAAATCGCGTCATCGCGCGGGCGGATACCGCAGAGGCCCTGGCGCAGGCCGGAAGCGACGTGCGCGCACTGGTGGCGCGGCTGCATGGGCAGGGTGTGGGCGCGGAACAGTTGACCCGCCTGATCACCACGCTCAACGACACGCTGACGCAGCGCGTGATCACGGTGGTGGCCGCGCGGCATGATTTGCACGGCTTGCGATGGTGCTGGCTGGCGTTTGGCAGCGAGGGGCGCGAGGAACAAACCTTCAGCACCGATCAGGACAACGGGCTGATTTTTGAATGCGACGGCGACCCCGCGGATGCCCAACTCGCCGCAGCCGCAGCCGCGCGCCTGCTGCCCTTCGCACAAGAGGCCAATCAATGGCTGGCGCGCTGCGGGGTTCCGCTGTGTTCCGGCAACATCATGGCGGGCAATCCGCAGTGGTGCCTGTCACTTGACGCATGGCGCCGCCAGTTCGACGCCTGGGTGCGCAACACCAGCCCCGAGGCGCTGCTCAACAGCGTGATTTTTTTTGATTTTCGTGCGTTGCACGGCGATGCGTCACTGGCGCAGGCGCTGCGCGCGCATCTGAACGGGCTGGTGCCTAACAATCCGCGATTCCTTCGGCAGTTGGCGCATTACGCGCTTGAAGTCAAACCGCCGCTGGGCATCATCAGCGATTTTGTGCTGGAACAGGACACATCGGATGACAAGGACGGAAAGGGCGAACCCTTCATCGACCTGAAGAAATCCGGCGCAAGGCTGTTCGTGGACGCCGCGCGCGTGTTTGCACTGGCCGCAGGCATCGATGCCACCCACAGCGCGGCCCGCTTGCGGGAGGCTGCCGGCAAGCGGCATCTGGATGCAATGGAAGTCGCGTCGGCGGTGGATGCCTTTCATTTTGTGCAGCAACTGCGGCTGCGCGCGCAACTGGCCGGGGGCGAACAGGCGCGTGCCAGTGCCAACCGGCTGAACCCCGCCACGCTGAGCGAGATCGACCGCCGCATCCTCAAGGAAAGCCTGCGCCAGGCGCGCCGCCTGCAGGAGCGGCTGGCGCTCGATTACCCGCCTTGAACTGGCTACGGCGGCTATGGGGCGGGCGCCCGGCATTGAGCGACGCACAGCGCGCCCGGCTGCAGGCGTGCATTGATACCCCCCGCGACGACACCGCCACGCCGCTGGCTGATGCCCGGTGGGTAGTGGTGGACGTGGAATCCAGCGGGCTGGATGTATTCAGCGACCGGCTGATCGCGATAGGGGCCGTGCGCGTGCAGGCGCAGGCGTTGCCGCTGGCCGGCAGCTTTTACCACGTGCTGCGGCAGGCCGCGCCCAGCAGCGTCGAGAATATTCTGGTGCACGGGATCGGCGGCACGGAGCAGACCGCGGGCCTTGAGCCCGCCGAGGCCTTGCTGGCCTTCGTGGAATATGCAGGCGGAGCGCCCCTGGTGGCCTATCACGCGGATTTCGACCGCGCCATGATCAACCGCGCCACGCGGGCTTATCTGGGCGTCACGTTGCGCAACCGCTGGCTGGATCTGGCGCAGATCGCGCCCGCGCTGTTTCCGGAACACGCGAAAAACCGCCGCGCGCTGGATGACTGGACCACCCCGCTGGGCATCGTCAATCTGAACCGGCATAACGCCGTGGCGGATGCCAGCGCCACGGCACAGTTGCTGCTGGTGCTGCTGGATCGTGCCCTTGCGCAGGGGCTGCAAAACGTCAATGATCTGCTGAGCATGGAGCGCGGCCAGCGCTGGCTGGGGCGGTGAGTGCCACGCCGCCGCGCGCTGTCGAAGAGGCCGTTCTGCAGTGCTAAACTGCCCCAAGCGGTGCATCTGACACCGGTTGACGGCAACCGCCGGGCCGGTGATGCAATACAGGAAGGGTGGGAGTTTTAGTTCAACACGCAACCAGCTATCGGAGGAACCATGGACACACCAGCAAGCCGCATCACCATCAAACGCCTGCACCCGATGTTCGTTGCCGAGGTGACGGGCATCGACCTGTCAGGGCCGGTGGCGCGCGAGGATTTCCGCCTGATCTGGGACGCGTTCAACGAGCACCAGATCCTCGTGTTTCGCGATCAGCATTTCACGGACGAGACGCAAATCGCTTTCTGCCGCAAGTTTGGCGAACTCGAAACCATGATCGCACACCCCGGCAACGACTGGAACCCGGGGCACATCTCCGTGATGACCAACCTCGGCAAGGACGGCAACTTCCTTCCGCTGGATCACCCGGCGATGGTGCACCGCACGCGCAACGAGGAATGGCACAGCGACAGCTCGTTCAAGCCGGTGGCGGCATTGGCTTCGATGCTGGCCGCGCACATCGTGCCGCCCGAAGGGGGCAACACCGATTTCGCCAGTGCGCGCGCGGCGTATGACGACCTGCCCGCAGAACGCAAGGCCGCGCTGGAAAAGCTCACCGCGCTGCACCGCATGACCTACCGCGACATGGCCAACGACAACGGCTACAACGAAGAAGACAAAAAGCGCCACGTGGTCACCCACCCGGTGATACGCACCAACCCGGTCAATGGCCGCAAAGCACTCTACGTCGGCTCGCACGCGCAGGAGATCGTTGGCATGCCGCCGGAGGAAGGCGCCAAATTGCTCGACGAGCTGACCGCGTTCGTCACCCAGCCCAAATATTTCTACAGCCACCAGTGGCGTGATGGCGATGCGGTGATGTGGGACAACCGCTGCACGCTGCACCGGGCGACAACGTTCGACAAGGCGAAATACAAGCGCAAGCTGCATCGCACGACGATTGCGGGGAAGACGCCTGATGGGGCGTTTGGGGTGATGCCGGGGGTGTGAAAGGCGACGAGCTAGGTGCAACGGATGCAGAGGCTAAGAAATGGCTCATGCTTCCATGAGGTCGCCATGGTCTAGCGGTAATCCGTTCCACTCGTAGCCATCCAGTTTCCTTCCACTTTCTTTCTTGCCTACATTAGTCATAGAAACGGCAAGAGCCGTACCGCCATTGAGTATGCGCGTTCTATGTCCATTCGGAAGCCCATCGCTTGGGGACCAATTACCCCACTGTTTGAAGTGAAATCCTACGTCATATGCTTCGCACTGGTCGCGCAAGTGGCGAGCCCACACGGGGTTCATTGGGCGAGCCCGATGACCGCTTTCACCACCAACGATGACCCAATTGATGCCGAAGCTGTTCTTACTTGGATTTAGCCACGGGGTTAGATCAATTGGACCGAGTAGGGGTTCACATGAAACAAACCTTACTACGGCTGCATGTTCGAGAAGGAGCGGGGCTCGTCGATCGGCCCATCGTTGTGTCTCAACTGTTGTGCCTAACCAAACATTATGAGGCCACTGTTGTCCCCATGGAACCAGTTGTGAGACGTGCTGTGGTCGTTTAGTTAACAGCAACCAATCGAGATTTGGTGTAGACGAGATCGTTTCCCATAGTTGTTCTCGCACCGGATTTAAGTCCGATCGGCTCTCGAAAACATCGGCCATTGATGCGCAGAATACTCGTGAACGAACTCCCGCTTCACGCGCTTCGCGATCCCAAGCCAACGGTTGGCGCCAATACGCACTGCTAAGCATTCTGCGTGGCGCGCCCTTACTCCATAAATCTAAGCCTAGTCGTCGCGCCCAAGTTTCGGCGTAGCAATGCTTACAAGCTGGCGATACGCGCTCGCACCCCCACCAAGGATTAAACGTATGGTGTGTCCATTCAATTTTTGAATTCTTGGCCATGCTGGTGTCGAATTCTATGCCCCAATACGAGCTAAGTACAGTATACTGTATACATTTATAGTTTATTGTCAAGCGTTGGCGCGAATAACTCAAAGCAGACAAGTATTGCACTACGCCGAAATCCACAACATATGATGATCGGAAACTTCTTGTGAGTTAAGGAATGATCCATGGCTAACAACGCGTTTTTTGACGAGACGACAGAGCAATCGCGTGTAAAGGCCGCGATTGTTACAAAGTATTTCTTTGCATGGGCTAAAGTGATCACGCCCACTGCTAAACGTATGGGCAAACGCATCTTATATATTGACCTGTTTGCAGGTCCAGGCCGATATAAGGATGGTACGAAATCGACACCGCTCTTGATTCTTGAACAGGCAATAGCGGACAGTGACATGCGCGAAATGCTGGTCACCTACTTCAACGACGCTGCAGCGGAAAACTCTAGCTCCCTGACTTATGCGATCGAGCAGATCCCTGGGATAGCCAAGTTGCGCCACAGACCACGTATTGCGAACGAACTCATTGGGGAAGAAATCGTAAAGGAGTTGCAAAACACTACACTAGCACCCACGCTTTTTTTCGTTGATCCATGGGGATACAAAGGGCTATCTCTTGATCTCATTGGGTCCGTGCTTAAGGATTGGGGCTGCGACTGCATCTTTTTCTTTAACTACAACCGCATCAATATGGGTCTACAAAATCCAATGGTTGAAGAACACATGAATGCGCTCTTTGGCAAAGTCCGTGCCGATACTTTACGTGAACAACTCGATGGAATGAGGCCGGAAGACAGGGAGCTTGTGATCGTCGAGGAATTGGCTTGTGCGTTGAAGGAGAATGGAGGCCAATTCGTATTACCGTTTGGATTTCGCAATGATCGAGGCGAGCGTACAAGTCACCATCTCATCTTCGTAAGTAAGCACTTCCGTGGTTACGAGATTATGAAGGACATTATGGCACGCGAAAGCACGAGCGCCGACCAGGGTGTTCCGTCTTTCATTTATAGTCCTGCAGACCAGCGTCAGACGCTTTTATTCGAACTTACTAGGCCGCTAGACGAACTTGGCGAAATGTTGATGCGAGAGTTTGCCGGGCGTCGATTGACTTTGAAGCAACTCTACGAACAACATAGCGTGGGACGCCGTTTTATTCTACGGAACTACCGGGATGTCGTGCGTATCTTGGAGGCGAACGGGCGTGTCACGTTGACCCCTCCTGCCGCAAAACGTCAGAAAAGAAAAGGTGAAGTCACTGTGGCTGAGCATGTTGCAATCGATTTCCCACAAGGGCGTTCCTCTAATGAACGTGGGCAAGTTTAAGTAACACATTTTGTGAATTTGGCAGGCGAAGAGGGCGCTCTTATCGCTTCCCCCCAAATATCCCCCCCAACACCCCGCGCAAAATCTCCTTCCCCACCTGCGTCCCAATAGTGCGCACCGCACTCTTGGCCGCCGCCTGCACCAGACCATCGCGCTGACCGCCGCGCGGGCCGGTGGTGCCGAGGAAAATGTCTTTCAGACCGCCCAAAATTCCACCGCCCTCGTTACTCTGCTGTGCGGGTTGTTGTGTACCACCAGCAGGGGCATTACCCGCTGGGCTGGCGCCGGGTGACGTCGCCGCAGCCCCACCTGCCACGCGCCCGGTGAGTTTTTCGTAAGCCGATTCACGATCCACAACTTTTTCGTACACACCCGCGACCAGTGAATCCTTCATGATGGCGGCGCGTTCTTCCGGTGTGACCGGCCCGAGCCGGCTGCCCGGCGGCGCGACGAACGCGCGTTCCACGATATTGGGCCGGCCTTTTTCGTCGAGGAAGGACACCAGCGCTTCGCCCACGCCAAGCTCGGTGATGGCCGCCTCGACATCGAGTTTGGGGTTGGCGCGCATGGTACTCGCTGCCGTTTTGACGGCCTTCTGGTCACGCGGGGTGAAGGCGCGCAGGGCGTGTTGCACGCGGTTGCCCAGTTGCGCGAGCACGGTGTCGGGCACATCCAGCGGATTTTGCGTAACAAAATAGACGCCCACGCCCTTGGAGCGCACGAGGCGCACGACTTGCTCGATTTTTTCCAGCAGTGCCTTGGGTGCGTCAGTGAACAGTAGGTGCGCTTCGTCGAAAAAGAACGCGAGCTTGGGTTTTTCGACATCGCCGACTTCGGGCAGTTGCTCGAACAGTTCCGACAGCATCCACAGCAAAAAAGTGGCGTAGAGCTTGGGCGAATTCATCAGCTTGTCGGCGGCAAGGATGTTGATGTTGCCGCGGCCCTTGCTATCGGTCTGGATGAAATCAAGGATATTCAATGCCGGTTCGCCGAAAAACTGGTCGCCGCCTTGCGATTCCAGTTCCAGCAGCCCGCGCTGAATCGCGCCGATGGAGGCCGCCGACACGTTGCCGTACTGCGTGGTGAAATCCTTGGCGTTGTCGCCCACGTGTTGCAGCATGGCGCGCAGGTCTTTCATGTCGAGCAGCAGCAGGCCCGCGTCGTCGGCGATCTTGAACACCAGCGTGAGCACGCCCTGCTGCGTGTCGTTCAGGTTCAGCATGCGCGCGAGCAGCAGCGGCCCCATCTCGGACACGGTTGTGCGCACCGGGTGGCCCTGCTTGCCGTACATGTCCCAGAACACCACCGGGCAGGCTTCGTTTTTGAAGTCGTCGAGTTTCAGTTGCTCGACGCGTTCCTTGATCTTGCCCTTGAGTTCGCCGGCTTGCGACAGGCCCGCCAGATCACCTTTGACATCGGCCATGAACACCGGCACGCCGATGCGCGATAGCGACTCCGCCATGCGCTGCAGGGTGACAGTTTTGCCGGTGCCGGTGGCGCCCGCGATCAGGCCGTGGCGGTTGGCCAGGCCCGGCAAGAGGCACAGTTCCTGGCTGCCGTCAGTGGTCTTGGCGATCAATAGCGGGTCGGGCATGGGGCACTCCGTGCTAAAATTTTCACCATTGTAGCGGCAAAATCATTCAGAGCGATTCAGGGGTTTTCATGGCAGGGCACTCGAAGTGGGCGAACATCCAGCACCGCAAGGGGCGGCAGGATGCCAAGCGCGGCAAGATTTTCACGCGGCTGATTAAAGAGATTACGGTGTCGGCGCGGCTGGGGGGCGGCGACGCGAACAGCAATCCGCGCCTGCGGCTGGCGATGGACAAGGCCTACGCGCAGAACATGCCGAAGGACAACGTCGAGCGCGCGATCAAGCGCGGCACGGGCGATCTTGAAGGCGTGAATTACGAAGAAATCCGTTACGAAGGCTACGGCATCGGCGGCGCGGCAGTGATGGTCGAGTGCATGACCGACAACCGCACGCGCACTGTGGCCGATGTGCGTTTTGCCTTCACCAAGAACGGCGGCAACATGGGCGCCGAAGGCTCGGTGGCTTTCCAGTTCAAGCATTGCGGGCAAATGGTGTTCGCGCCCGGCACCAATGAAGAAAAGCTGATGGAAGCCGCCATCGACGCGGGCGCCGAGGATGTGGTGACCAACGACGATGGCAGCATCGAGGTGATCACGCCGCCGCACGATTTTCACGCGGTGAAGGCAGGTATTGAAAAAGCAGGCTTCAAACCGGAAATCGCCGAAGTTATCCAGAAGCCCAATGTTGAAAGCGTGTTGACGGGTGACGACGCGGTGAAAATGCAGAAACTGATTGATGCACTGGAAGCGCTGGATGATGTGCAGGAGGTTTATACCAGCGCCGTCATCGACGCGCCCGCCTGACCACGTGGCAGCCGCCAACGCCATACGAATTCTCGGCATCGACCCGGGATTGCGCGTCACCGGCTTCGGCATACTCGAAAAATCAGGCGGCAAACTGGTCTATGTGACCAGCGGCTGCATCAAGACCGCGAGCGGTGAATTGCCGGTGCGTCTGAAAACGATCATCGACGGATTGGCTGAAGTCATCGGCGACAACGCGCCGGTGCAGGTGGCGGTGGAAAAAGTGTTTGTGAACGTCAATCCGCAATCGACACTGCTACTGGGGCAGGCACGCGGGGCGGCGATTTGCGCGGCGGTCATGCATGACTTGCCGGTTTCGGAATACACTGCGCTGCAAGTCAAACAGTCGGTGGTGGGGAATGGGCACGCCAAAAAAGAACAGGTGCAGGAAATGGTGAAGCGCTTGCTGCGGCTGGCGGGTGACCCCAATCCCGATGCGGCCGACGCACTGGCCTGCGCGATTTGCCATGCGCATGGCGGTCAAGGGCTGGGGCGGCTGGCGACGGCAGGGTATCGCGTCAAGCGCGGGAGACTCATTTGATCGGCCGCATCACCGGCAAGCTGCTGGCCAAGCAGCCGCCGCAAATCATTGTGGATGTGCAGGGCGTCGGTTATGAAATCGATGTGCCGATGAGCACGCTGTACCAATTGCCCGCCACCGGTGCTGAACTGACATTGTTCACGCATCTGACGGTGCGCGAGGATGCGCATTTGCTGTATGGCTTCGCCACCGAGCAGGAACGCACGGTGTTCCGCCAGTTGCTGAAAATTTCCGGCGTGGGCGCGCGCACGGCGCTGTCGGTGCTGTCGGGTATGAGTGTCAACGACTTGCATGTGGCAGTGAGCCAACAGGACACCGGCAGACTGACCAAGATTCCCGGCATCGGCAAAAAAACCGCCGAACGCCTGCTGCTGGAACTGAAAGACAAGCTCAAAATCACCGTGATGCTGACACCGGCCGCTGCGGCCGCGAGCGCCTCGTCCGACGTTGTCAACGCGTTGCTGTCGCTCGGCTATAACGACAAGGAAGCCTCGTGGGCGGTCCGGCAATTGTCGGCGGATGCCTCGGTGAACGACGGCATCCGGCAGGCGTTGAAGCTGCTGTCGAAGTCGGCATAAGCACACGAAAACATGACCATCGAAACCGACCGCCTGATTTCCGCCGCGCCTGTTTCCCCGCAGGAAGAGGCGTTCGAGCGCGCGCTGCGCCCGAAGCAGTTGGATGAATACATCGGCCAGGAGAAAATCCGCGGGCAGTTGTCGATTTTTATTGAGGCGGCGCGCAAACGCAAAGAGCCGCTGGATCATGTGCTGCTGTTTGGTCCGCCGGGGCTGGGCAAAACCACGCTTGCGCATATCATTTCGCGCGAGATGGGCGTGAATCTGCGTCATACATCGGGGCCGGTGCTGGAGCGAGCGGGCGATCTCGCGGCGATTCTCACCAATCTCGAGCCGAACGATGTGCTGTTCATCGACGAGATACACCGCCTGTCGCCGGTGGTGGAAGAAATTCTCTATCCCGCACTGGAGGATTACCAGATCGACATCATGATCGGCGAGGGCCCGGCCGCGCGCTCGGTCAAGCTCGATTTGCCGCCGTTCACGCTGGTGGGGGCGACCACGCGCGCCGGCATGTTGACCAATCCGCTGCGTGATCGCTTCGGCATCGTCGCGCGGCTGGAGTTTTACAATGTCGAGGAGCTCACGCGCATCGTCGAGCGCTCGGCGAAGCTCCTCAATGTCAAAATCAATGCGCAGGGCGCGCGCGAAATCGCCGGCCGCTCACGCGGCACGCCACGCATTTCAAACCGCCTGCTGCGGCGTGTGCGCGATTACGCCGAGGTAAAGGCAGACGGCAACATCAGCCGCGAGGTTGCCGATGCCGCGCTGAAAATGCTCGATGTTGATTCGCTGGGCCTGGATGTGATGGACCGCAAATTGCTGCTGGCGGTGATCGAGCGTTTCGACGGCGGACCGGTGGGCGTGGATAACCTTGCTGCAGCCATTGGTGAAGAGCGGGACACCATCGAAGATGTGCTCGAACCGTATCTCATTCAGCAAGGCTATTTGCAACGCACGCCGCGCGGACGCATGGCCACGGCCAGCGCATTTCGCCACTTCGGCCTGGCGCAACCGCGCAATGCGATGACGCCGGATTTGTGGGACGCGCCCGGCGCCAAGCCATAACGATGCGCACGCGCGCGCCTTAACCCCGAAACGGCACGCGGATCGTTAGTAGCGGTGGGCACGGTTGACCACGGCGAGACATTGCGCTGCAGCCATTGAGCCTAGAAAAAATATCTTTATAAAACAGATAGTTATGAAAGATCATCATAGTGCGCGGCCGCGTTGTTCAAGCTGGTACCGGGCGCATCATGGTGGTACCATTTTGGCATGATGCGGTGCACACCCGGCGGGGCACGCGGCAACACAGTAATGAGTTCTCAGAATGAGTGGGCCTGAGGTGGCGCTTCCTTCCGCACCCGCGCCTGCTTCGGCGTCACCGGCGCCTATGCCGGGATTTTCGTGGCCCGTGCGTGTCTACTACGAAGACACCGACAGCGCGGGCGTGGTGTATTACGCCAACTACCTGCGCTATTTCGAGCGTGCGCGTACCGAGTGGCTGAGAGCGTTGGGCTTTGAGCAACCTGCGATTGCCGAACAATTTGGCGCAGTGTTTGTAGTGCGCTCGATTAATGTGGAATACCTGGCGCCCGCGCGTTTTAACGATGCGCTCGACATTTCCGTGGAACTCATCGAGGCAGGGGCGAGTCAGATCTTTCTGCAACAGCGGGTGACACGCGGCATGAATACGCTGGTGGAGGCGCGCGTACGCCTTGCCTGTGTGAACCTGTCGGCGATGAAGCCCGTTAGAATACCCGGCACGATCAGAGCCAAAATAAACGAAAAATAAACCAGAACAAGCGAACACAAAATGACTCCTTCGCACGACATGTCCATTTTGAGTCTGATCACCGGCGCCAGCGTGCTGGTGCAAGCGGTGATGCTGATGTTGCTGCTGGCGTCGCTGTTTTCGTGGTACTACATTTTTCTCAAGTATTTCGCGCTGCGCCGTGCGACCGCGCTGGCCGATGAATTTGAAAAACAGTTCTGGAGCGGCGCCGATCTGAACGATCTGCATCAGCGTGCAATGAACACGCGCACCGAGGCCGGCAGCATGGAGCGCATTTTCGAGGCGGGCTTTCGGGAATTCATGAAGTTGCGCGGCCAGCCGAATATGGATGTCAGCGCGATCACCGACGGCACGCGCCGCGCCATGCGCGCGACCTACCAGCGCGAGATGGATGAACTTGAGTCGCATCTTTCTTTTCTGGCGTCGGTGGGTTCAGTCAGTCCTTACGTGGGCCTCTTCGGCACGGTGTGGGGCATCATGAATTCGTTTCGCGGGCTGTCCAACGTGGCGCAGGCAACGCTCGCGGCCGTTGCACCCGGTATCGCCGAGGCGCTGGTGGCCACGGCCATGGGGTTGTTTGCGGCGATTCCGGCAGTGGTGGCCTACAACCGCTTCGCCGGTGACGTAAACCGGCTGGCGATCCGCTTTGATTCGTTTATGGAAGAATTCTCCAACATCCTGCAGCGGCAAGTGCACTAGAGCGAGCCAAGGCCATGATTACCGACCATAGACGCAGCGGTCACAAGTTGATGAACCAGATCAACGTCGTGCCGTATATCGACGTGATGCTGGTGCTGCTGGTGATATTCATGGTGACGGCGCCGCTGGTGAATCCGGGGCAGATCGAATTGCCGCAGGTGGGCAAAACTTCCGCGCCGCCGGTGCAGCCGCTGGAAGTGTCGATCCGCACCGATAAAACCCTGTGGCTGCGCGATCGCGCGCAGGGGGCTGACGAAAAAAAGGTCACACGCGGTGAGTTGGTGAAGATGGTTCGCGAAAAGCAGAAGGCCAATCCCGAGCAGGCTGTGGTGATCGCCGCTGACAAGGACGTCCGCTACGAAGCCGTGCTCGAAGTGATGGATACATTGCAACAGAATCAAGTTAAAAAAGTCGGCTTGCTGGCCAAGCCGCGCGGGGGTTGAGTGTCGGCATGAGCGCGACGCTTGACAGCGTGAACAGCCCGATGAACAGCGCCGCCGGCGTGTCGGTCACGCGCGGTGACAGGCGAGCGGCGCGGCTGTTGGCGATTGTGATGCACGCGGCGTTTGCCGGGCTGCTGGTGTTTGGCGTGTCGTGGCAGAAGAAGAAGCCGGAGCCGGTAATGGCGGATTTGTGGAGCAATCTGCCGCAACTGCCCCAGCAAGCACAGCCCAAGCCGGAGGTGACACCGGAAGTCGAGCCCACACCAAAGCCGGCGCCTGCGCCGAAAGTGACGCCGCCGCCAGCCCCCAAGGTGACGCCCGTGCCCGCACCCAAGCCGGACATTGCCTTGCAGGACAAGAAAAAGAAAGCGGAGCCGAAGCCCGAACCCAAGGCCGAAATAAAGCCGGAACCGAAGCCCAAACCGGAACCGAAGAAGGACGATACGGCCAAACGCGAGGCTGACCGCAAGGCCGCCGAAGCAGAGAAAGAAGCGCAGGAAAAAGCCGCAGCGGAGAAAGCAGCGGCAGCGGAGCGTGCGGCGAAGGCAGCGGCTGCCGCGCGGGAGAACCAGAAGTACATCAACGGCATACGCGGCAAGGTGTATGCACGCATGGCATTGCCGCCCGATATTCAGGGCAACCCGGAAGCGGTGTTTGTGGTGTCGCTGCTTCCGGGCGGCGAGTTGCTCAACGTTACGTTGCGCACCAGCAGTGGCAATCCGGCTTACGATGCCGCAGCCGAGCGCGCCATCCGTCAGGCGCAACCATTTGATGTGCCAAGCGGCGAGCAGTTTCAGCAATATTTCCGGCAATTCCCCATGGTGTTCCGGCCCAAGGGTTAGCCGCGCATACATACATTAAAGTGAACCTGAGAAAATCCGCACGGTCACAACCGCATCCGAAACGAGCCGCGTTTATGCAAAAAATACGTAACTATCTGTTTTTATTAATATTTTTTGTCTCCGCGTGTGCGCAAGCGCAAATTCGCGTCGAAGTTATAGACGGCGGCGCCACGAAAAATCCGCCGCCGTTGTCGGCCTCCGACTACCCCTGCAATTACGCCGCCGGCGGCGGCATCAAGCAGTATCAGGTGGCGATTCTGCCGTTTCGCGATGAGACTGGGGTGAAGCAGCCGGTGTCGCCGGTGATCACTGCCGACCTGCTGCGCAGCGGCCTTTTCAAAATGGTGGAGGTGGCGGGCGCCAAGCCGCAGCATGAGCCGGAGCAGATCGACTACGCGTCGTGGCGCGGGCGCGGAGCCGACGCCGTGGTGATCGGCAGTGTTGCCGCGATGCCCGATGGCCGTTTCGAAGTGCGCTTTCGTCTGATGGATGCCGCGCAGCAAACGCAACTGGCCGGGCTGTCGTATGCCGCGTCGGCCACTCAACTGCGGCTGACCGCACACAAAATCGCCGACGCCATTTACGAACGGCTTGCGGGTGAGCCGGGTGCGTTCGCCACACGCATCGCCTACGTGGTGCGCCGTCCCGGTAAGCGTTTTGAATTGCAGGTGGCGGATGCCGATGGCTTTGGGCCACAAACTATCCTCGCGTCGAACGAGCCGATCATTTCGCCGAAGTGGTCGCCCGATGGATCGCGGCTGGCGTATGTGTCGTTCGAGCAAAAAAAGCCGGTGGTGTATGTGCAGTCGATCGCCACTGGTGCACGCACTGCGGTGGCGAATTTTTTCGGCAGCAACAGCGCGCCGGCGTGGTCACCCGACGGGCGCCGGCTGGCGGTGGTGTTGTCGCGCGACGGTGGTTCGCAGATGAACCTCATCAACGCGGATGGCAGCGGGCAGCCGGTGCGGCTGGCGGCGAGCGCATCCATCGACACCGAGCCGAATTTTTCGCCGGATGGCAGTACGATCATGTTTACCTCGGATCGTGGCGGCACGCCGCAGATTTATCGCATCCCGGTAAACGGCGGCACGGTGCAGCGCGTGACGTTCGAGGGGCAATACAACATTTCCGCGCGCCACAGCCCCGATGGCAAGAGCTTTACGTACATTCACCGATGTGGCGGCCGCTTCAGCGTGGCGGTGCAGGACATGTCGTCGCGGCAGCTGCAGGTGCTCACCGAGGGCGCGCTTGATCAATCGCCGGTGTTTTCGCCCAATGGCCGCATGATCCTCTATGCGAGCGAGATAGGGGGGCGTGGTATATTAGCCGCCGTTTCCAGCGATGGCCGAGTGAAGCAACGATTTACCGAAAGTTCGGGTGACATCAGGGAACCGGCATGGGGACCGATTGTCAACAAGTAGCGCGTGACCCCGAAAATCAATCTATCGAGGAGCTTTAACATGCCGAGAATTCTGACGGGATTTTTTGTTGCGTTGTTCGCTGTGATGATGGCGGCGTGCAGCAGTACGCCAACCAAGGAACAGGAAGGCGCCCCCGTCGTCGATGGCGTGCAGCGGCCCGTGCCCAAGCCAACGGAAAAGCCGGTGCAGGTGGTCGAGACGCCAGTCAAGACAGCCGTAATAGAAAAGCCGACACAGCTCACAGGCCCTGCCGCGCTGAAAGACCCCAATAACATTTTATCCAAGCGCATAATCTACTTCGATTACGACAGCAACCTGGTGAAGGAAGAATACCGGCCGCTGGTGGCCGCGCACGCCAAGTACATGTCCGGTGACCCCAAGGCGAAAATGATTATTCAGGGCAATACGGATGAACGCGGCGGCCGCGAATACAACCTGGCGCTGGGCCAGCGACGAGCGGACGCGGTCAAACAGATGATGTCCGTGCTGGGTGCTGAAGGCGGGCGTGTGGAGACGGTAAGTTTCGGCATGGAAAAGCCGCGCGTTGAAGGCCGCACCGAGGAAGCCTTTGCACAGAACCGGCGCGCGGAAATTGTCTATCAGACGGATTGATGCGTGAGACGTGAGGCGTTAGGCGTGAGGTGTGAAAGCATGTTTCGGCGTGGCTGGCTGGTGTTTGCGGCAAGTTTGCTGTGTATGGCGGGACTGCTCGCGCCTGCGCACGCCGGCATGTTCGACGACGACATTGCACGCAAGGGCGTGGCCGACAATGCCAAACGTCTTGATGACTACAAGATCCAGTCTGACGCCATGGCGGGGCGGCTGGCGAAAATTGAAGAAGCTTTGCGCGGCACGCAGAACGCGCAGCAATCCATGCTGGAGCTGGTAAACCAGATCGAGTTGCTCAAGCGCGAGATTCAGAGCTTGCGCGGCCAGATCGAGGTGGTGAACAACGGCCTTGAAAGCAGCGCCAAGCGCCAGCGGGATATGTATGTTGACATCGACGCGAGGCTGCGCAAGCTGGAACCGCCGCCCGCGGGTGCGGCAGCGCCCGAGACACCTGCTGCGCCGCCACCCGCCACTGCGGCACCACCTGCCGCTGCGCCTGCCGCCGCGCCCGCGGTCGCTGCATCACCCGATGAAACGCGGGTATATGAAGCCGCGCAACAGCAGCGGCGCATCGGCAATTACAAGGGGGCGATTACGTCGTTCCAGTCATTCCTTGGCCAGTATCCGAAAAGCGGACTTGCCCATCGCGCGCAGTACTGGATCGGCGATTCGTATTTCAATTTGCGCGATTACCGTAATGCCATCGCCAGCCAGCAAAAGCTGATATCGGCTTACCCCGACAGTGCCTCCGCGCCAGATGCCATGCTCAACATTGCCAGTGCGCAATCCGAGCTGGGTGAAAGCGCCAATGCGCGCAAGACCATGGATGCGCTGGTGCAGCGCTATCCTGCCAGCGAAGCGGCCGATAAGGCCAAGCGGCGTCTGGCGACGCTCAAGTAGCGCTCACTTGGGTAGCGCTCAAGTAGTGGCGCACCGGTAGTAAAATCCATCGATTCTATTTTTATGCGCGGATTCAAACCCTGCGCGCTTTAGCATGAAAACCGCGGTTGTGTTGCTCTCCGGCGGCCTCGATTCGGCGACTGTTCTCGCGATGGCGCGCGAGCAGGGTTACGCCTGCCATTGCCTTTCGTTGGATTACGGCCAGCGCCATCGCGCGGAGCTCACCGCCGCCGCGCGCGTGGCGCGAGCACAGGGCGCCGTGCATCATCGCGTGGTGAAAATCGATCTCGCGGGATTTGGCGGATCTGCACTGACTGACGCTAGCATCGCCGTCCCTACCGGCGGTGTTGGCGCGGGTATCCCTGTCACCTACGTCCCTGCGCGCAATACGATTTTGCTGTCATTCGCATTGGCCAATGCCGAGGTGTGCGGCGCGAGTGATATTTTTTTTGGGGCCAATGCGGTCGATTATTCCGGCTATCCGGATTGCCGGCCTGAATATGTCAAGGCTTACGAAGCCATGGCGAATCTGGCGACCAAGGCCGCAGTCGAGGGTCAGCGCCTCACGGTACACACGCCAATCATCGCGCTGTCGAAAGCCGACATCATTCGCAAGGGCGTTGCGCTCGGCGTCGATTACGCGCAGACCGTGTCGTGTTATCAGGCCACGGACGAGGGCCTCGCGTGCGGCGCGTGCGATGCCTGCCGGTTGCGCCGCACGGGCTTTGAGCAGGCGGCCGTGGCTGATCCGACGCGATATCGATGATAAAATTATTCAATAAAAACAAATACTTATATTATACCGAGTAATTGCGATCTCTCTAACGCGATGGAATTCAACGTTCATCATCAAGTGCTAACTGCCGTTTTCGTGATCGCCGTTATCATGGGCGCGGTGGTCAACAAGACGCATTTTTGCACCATGGGCGCGGTGTCGGACTGGATGAACATTGGCGATACCGGTCGCATGCGTGCGTGGGTGTTCGCGATGGCGGTGGCGCTGCTGGGCGCAACCGGGCTGGAATTCAGCGGTGCGATCAATCTCTCTGGCGAAACCTTTCCGCCGTACCGCACCGCGAATTTCGCATGGCCGCGTTATGTGCTGGGCGGTTTGCTGTTCGGCTTTGGCATGGTGCTTGCCAGCGGCTGCGGCAATAAAACGCTGGTGCGCGTGGGCAGCGGCAATCTGAAATCGCTGGTGGTGTTGCTGATCGGCATGGCGGCGGCGTATCTGATGCTGTGGTCGCCGTTGTACGAAAAGGCGTTTTTGCCCTGGGTGCAGGCAACCACGGTCAATCTCTCGCGGCGTGGCATGCCTTCTCAGCATGCTGGCGATGTCATCGCGGGCCTGATGGGGCAAGCGCCATCGAAGACCAACAACGCAGCGGTGGCTTTAATGGCCGTGGTGGCGATGCTGATATTCGTTTTCAAATCGAAGGATTTTCGGGCGAGTTTCGACAACATCCTTGGCGGTGCCGTGGTGGGGCTTGCCATCGTCGCCGGTTGGTATCTCACTGGCGGTCCGCTCGGCCAAGCATGGAAGGATTTTGCTGAAATGGCCACCGACATTCCCAGCCGTGTGCAGGTGCAATCATTCACCTTCGTGAGCCCGATGGGCGACACCGCGCGCTACCTGCTCGATCCGGCGAAATTCTCGCTCATCAACTTTGGCGTGGTGGCGCTCGCGGGTGTGATTCTCGGTTCGTTCCTGTACGCGATCGCCAGCAAAACCTTTCGCATCGAGTGGTTCGCATCCGCCGGGGATTTCGGCAACCACGCGGTGGGTGGCGTGCTGATGGGAGTGGGCGGCGTGCTTGCCATGGGCTGTACCGTCGGGCAGGCCATAACGGGCGTATCCACGCTCGCCATCGGCTCTGTACTGACCTTCGCCGCCATCGTTGCCGGCAGCGTGGCCGCGATGAAATACCAGTACTGGCGCATGGATGCGTGAGTCGTGCGCGCTCATCACCGCTTGCGCGCGAAGGTTGACCCGCACCCCTATGAACGGTAGAATTCGCCCCTTTTTGAGGGAGGTTAGCTCAGCCGGTAGAGCAGCGGACTTTTAATCCGTTGGTCGCGAGTTCGAATCTCGCACCTCCTACCAGTTAAATCAAAGGGTTAGCGTTATGCGCTAGCCCTTTGGTCCTTTTGGCGTGGGGAAAACGTGGGAAACGGAATTA
>OMIN01000051.1 GCA_900299145.1 Betaproteobacteria bacterium
CGTGAGGCGTGAGGCGTGAGGCGTGAGGCGTGAGGCGTAAGGCGTGAACTCCGCAGCCGCGCCGGCGTCTACGTTCAATGGCTCGGCTGCACAGCGTTTTCTCCGTCTTTCGCATTTCTGGTTATCCATCGAACACCGATTATTATGACCACTCCTGAACAACTCCAAGGCTATATCCAGAACGGCATGCAGTGCGACCACGTCGCGGTGACGGGTGACGGCGCGCATTTCGAAGCTGTCATCGTCAGCCCGCTGTTTCGCGACAAATCGCGCGTGCAGCGGCACCAGATCGTTTACAAGGCGCTGGGCGACCGCATGCGAGAGGAAATCCACGCACTGTCGATGCAGACGCTGACGCCGGAAGATTGGGCTGAACGGAAATAATCGATGGAAAAACTCGCCATCGAAGGCGGCGTGCCATTACACGGTGAAGTGGCGGTCTCCGGCGCGAAGAACGCGGCGTTGCCGATTTTGTGCGCCGCATTGTTGACCGCCGAGCCGTTGCGTATCGGCAATGTGCCGCATTTGCGCGATGTCAGCACCATGCTGTCGCTGCTGGGGCAGATGGGCGTGGCGGTGTCGATGGACGACAAACTCGGCATCGAATTGTGCGCGGCCCGCATTCATACACCCGAAGCGCCGTACGAGATGGTCAAGACCATGCGTGCCTCAGTGTTGGTGCTGGGGCCGCTGGTGGCGCGTTGCGGCGAGGCGCGCGTGTCGCTGCCGGGCGGCTGCGCCATTGGCCTTCGGCCTGTCGATCAGCACATCAAGGGCCTGCAGGCGATGGGCGCGACAATCACCGTGGAGCAGGGCTACATGGTGGCGCGTGCGAAACGGCTGAAGGGCGCGCGCATCTGCACCGATGTCGTCACGGTGACCGGCACGGAAAACCTGATGATGGCGGGCACGCTCGCCGACGGCGTAACGGTGATCGAAAACGCCGCTCGCGAGCCGGAGGTGACCGACCTCGCGCATTGCCTCACCGCGATGGGCGCGAAGATCAGCGGTGCGGGCACCGATGTCATCACCATCGAAGGTGTAGCGAAATTGCACGGCGCCACGACCAGTGTGATTCCCGACCGCATCGAGACCGGAACGTTCGTAGTTGCGGCCGCCATGACCGGCGGCGACGTGCGCGTTACCGGCGCGCGACCCGGCCACCTGGATGCCGTACTTGCCAAGCTGCGCGATGCGGGTGCGACGGTGGAAACCGGCGAAGACTGGATCCACGTCAGGCGTAGCGGCCCGCTGAAAGCGGTGAACCTGCGCACCGCGCCTTACCCGGCGTTCCCCACCGACATGCAGGCGCAGTTTCTGGCCATGAATTGCGTGGCTCAAGGCACCGGCGTGATTCATGAAGACATCTTCGAGAACCGCTTCATGCACGTGCAGGAGTTGCAGCGTCTCGGCGCGGACATCGAAGTCGACGGCAACACCGCCGTGGTGAAGGGTGTCGCAGCACTCGACGGCGCAACGGTAATGGCCACCGATTTGCGCGCGTCAGCAAGCCTGGTGATTGCCGGATTGGTGGCGCGCGGCACGACGATTGTGGATCGTATTTACCATCTTGATCGCGGCTATGAGGCGATTGAAGAAAAACTGTCCCGGCTGGGTGCACGCATCAAGCGGGTGAGTTGATATCGCTCCGGGGTGTGTGCCGGTGAATTCATAAGTATTTGTTTTAATTGATATTTTTATCAAGGATGTGCTATGCAGGTTTACGACCCCACGGCCCCCGTTGCCGGCGCCACGCAAAACCTGCGGCGCACGGTGGGCGATCTTCGCGGCAAGGTGATCGGCTTTATCGACAACACCAAGCCTAATTTCAAATTGTTGGTGGATGACCTCGGCGAGCTGCTGACCGAACGCTATGGCGTGAAAGCCGTCATCAAGCAGGTTAAGCGCAGCGTGGCGACACCGGCCGCGGCAAACGTGCTTGATGACCTCGCGACGCAATGCGATCTGGTGATCACCGGCTCCGGCGATTGAGGTTCCTGCACGTCGTGGAGTATCCACGACAGTGTTGAAATCGCCAAACGCGGCGGCGCCGCGATGACGGTGGTGTCCAATGCGTTTATCGGCCTGGGCAAGGCGCAGGCACGTGCGCTGGGGCAGGCGGATCTGCCGCTGGCGGTGATCCCGCATCCCTTCGGCAGCCGTTCGCGCGACGAAGTGCGCGCGCTGGCGGAACAATGCGTGGCTGAAATCGCGCGGTTGGCGGCGGAAAAATGAGCGCATCTGCCACACAGCCACTGACCCGCGCCGCGCTGGTCGAAGCGCCCGACGATCTGGATGAACTGATCGAATTTTTTCACGCGCGCCGGTGGAGCGACGGGCTACCCATCGTGCCGCCCACGCGCGAACGCGTCGCGCGCATGCTGTCGGGCACGGCGCGCAAGCCTGAGGAAGTCATCGCCAAAATCGCACCCGGTTTCGGCGAGGCCACGGTGGAGCGCATCGCGATCAATGCCGTGATGGCGGGCTGCCGCGTGGATTATCTACCGCTGCTGATCGCGGCCACACAGGCGATGGCTGAACCGCAATTCAACCTGCAGGGCATACAGGCCACCACCAACCCGGTGGCGGTGTGGCTGCTGGTGAACGGCCCGATAGCGGAACAACTCGGCGTGAACGGCGGCATGAATTGCCTGGGCCAGGGCACGGTGGCCAACGCCACGCTGGGCCGCGCGCTGCGGCTCATCCTGCAAAACATCGGCGGCGCGCTGCCCGGCGATATGGATCGCGCGACACACGGCCAGCCCGGTAAGTTTTCATTTTGCTGCGCCGAAAACGAAGCGCAAAGCCCGTGGGACGCGCTGCACGTCGAACGCGGCTACAAGCGCAACCAAAGCACGGTGACGGTGATCGCCGCAGCGGGCACGCACAACCTCAATACCCATGCCGACAACGCCGATGAACTCATCAAGGTCATCGCCGACACCATGGCGTTCCCGGCCAGCAACGATTACTGGATCGGCGGTGAGCCGTGGCTGGTGCTGGGGCCGCAGCATGCGGCGATTTTGGCTGCCGGCGGGTTGAGCAAGCTCGATGTGAAGCGCAGGCTGTGGGAGGAATCGAAACTTTCAGCGGGGCGCATGTGCGCGAAGGAAGTGTTGCGCACACAATCCACGCGCGGCGCGGCGCTGGGCACGATTACGTCGGAGACGATGCTGACGGTGGCGCAGCAGGCGGAGGATATCGGGATTGTGGTGGCGGGCGGGCCGGGGACGCATACGGTTTATGTGGCTAGTTTTGGGGATGCGAGGGCGGTGACGCGGGAAGTTCTAACAGCCTAAATGTAACTTCTACAAGCGCAAGTCCAATGCAATTTCGTCACGATAGTGCGTCGTCTATCTGGGACCGAGTAGGAGGTGCGCTGATTTCCATAATTTTCATGGGAATTACAGTAGTGTTCTTACCAATTGTTTTTGGCTTGATCTTCCGCGTCAGATGGCTTTTCTGGTCCAACCTTATTTACACGGTGCCGTTTTTCGTTTGGGGAGCAGTGGTTAGTTTCACTGCCATATTCTTGGGCGCAACGCTTGGCAGTTTTCGTACGGTCGAGTTTTTTGCCCATATGTGGGGAACAGAAACACCAGAGAATCAGCGGTACACGATTTACCTTCGGCTAGGAATGTTGGTGTCTGGTGCGATCACCTATTTACTGTTCTATATATGGCCACGGTTGTTTTTGTAGCGATCGTAGGTGGAGATGCGCAGCTCGCGTAGGTCGGAACGCGTAGCGGTTCCGACAAGTTGCCTTGCATCGCCACCTTGTTTGTCGGAACCGCTATGCGTTCCGACCTACGGCGGGGTCACGTACGGTAAAATCCTGTTTTAATTGAGTCTTTTTCCGCCGTGATTACCATTGCCCTCTCCAAGGGCCGCATTTTTGATGAGACCTTGCCGTTGCTGAACGCGGCGGGGATTTCCACGTCCGAGGATCCGGACAAGTCGCGCAAGCTGATTCTGGGCACGAACAAGCGTGACGTGCGGCTGTTGATCGTGCGTGCGTCGGATGTGCCGACTTATGTGCAATACGGCGGCGCGGATATGGGTGTCGCGGGCAAGGATGTGCTCGATGAACAGGGCGGGCAAGGTTTGTATCAGCCGCTGGATTTGCGCATCGCGCGTTGCCGCATGATGGTGGCGGTGCGCGAGGGTTTTGATTACGCGGGCGCGGTGAAGCAGGGCGCGCGGCTCAAAGTTGCCACCAAGTATGTGCAGACCGCGCGCGAGCATTTTGCTTCCAAGGGTGTGCATGTCGATTTGATCAAGCTCTATGGCTCGATGGAGCTGGCGCCGCTGGTAGGGCTGGCGGATGCGATTGTCGATTTGGTGTCCACCGGCGGCACGCTGAAGGCGAATCATCTGGTGGCGGTAGAGGAAATCGCGCAAATCAGTTCGCGGCTCATCGTGAACCCGGCGTCGCTGAAGTTAAAGCGCAAGACGTTGCAGCCGATTCTGGATGCGTTTTCCAAAGCCGTGGCGTAACCACCTGACGTAACTCATTTGATTTGATGTAACCCTGATGCGGCGTTTTTCCAGTAGCGATGCGGATTTTGACGCGCGGCTTGCCGCGCTGCTGGCGTTTGAGTCGGCGCAGGATCCTAAAGTCGATGCGATAGTCGCGGCGATATTGGCCGATGTGAAAGCGCGCGGTGATGCGGCGGTGCTGGAATACACGCAGCGCTTTGACCGCGTGTCGGCGCAGTCACTCGGCGAGCTTGAAATTCCCAAGGCGGAACTGAACGCCGCGCTGAAATCCTTGCCTGCCGCGCAGCGCGAGGCGCTCACCGCCGCCGCCGCGCGCGTGCGCGAGTTCCACGAAAAACAATCAATTAAAACAAATACTTACATTGATTCTGCTGGTAACGAGCTGGGCCAGCAGGTCACGCCGCTGGATCGCGCGGGCATTTATGTGCCCGGCGGCAAGGCGGCGTATCCGTCAACGGTGATCATGAACGCCACCCCGGCCAAGGTGGCGGGCGTACGCGAAATCATCATGGTGGTGCCCACGCCCAACGGCGAAAAAAATGCCATGGTGCTGGCGGCAGCGGCGCTTTGCGGTGTCGATCGCGTGTTCGCCATCGGCGGCGCGCAGGCGGTGGGGGCTCTCGCCTACGGAACGCAAACGATGCCGCAGGTGGACAAAATTACCGGTCCCGGCAATGCGTACGTCGCGGCGGCCAAGCGGCGCGTTTTTGGCGTGGTGGGCATCGACATGGTGGCGGGGCCGTCGGAAATTCTGATTGTTTGCGATGGCAAGACGGAGCCTGACTGGATCGCGATGGATCTCTTCTCGCAAGCCGAGCACGACGAAATGGCGCAGGCGATTTTGCTCTGCCCCGACGCGGCGTTCATCGACAAAGTTGCGGCGAGCATCGAACGGCAGATTCAGGCCATGCCGCGCAAGGACATTATTCGCGCGTCGCTTGACGGGCGCGGTGCGCTGATTCGGGTACGCAATCTGGACGAGGCGTGTGAAATCGTCAATCGCATCGCACCGGAGCATCTGGAGCTGTCGGTTGAGAATGCGCAGGCGCTGTTGCCGAAAATCCGCCACGCCGGTGCGATTTTCATGGGCAAATATTCCTCCGAGGCCCTGGGCGATTATTGTGCCGGGCCGAATCATGTGTTGCCAACCTCGCGCACGGCGCGGTTTTCCTCGCCGCTGGGCGTGTACGATTTTCAGAAGCGGTCGAGCATCATCAATGTGTCGCGCGAGGGTGCGGTAAAGCTCGGCAAGATTGCCGTTGAACTGGCGAGCGGCGAAGGCTTGCCCGCGCATGCGCGGTCAGCGGCCTATCGGGTGCCGGGGTGATTGGATGAGCCGCCGATGAGTCAATATTGGAGCAAGGTCGTCCACAGCCTCACGCCCTATGTCCCGGGCGAGCAGCCAAAGTTGCCGAACCTTGTGAAACTGAATACCAACGAAAGCCCGTACGGCCCCAGCAGGCGCGTGCTGGATGCGCTGCGCGCGGAAGTTGGCGACACGCTGCGGCTCTATCCTGATCCGGGCAGCGACAAGCTGCGCGCGGCGATTGCAAAGCGTCACGGTGTTGCGCCGGATGAGGTCTTCGTCGGCAATGGCTCGGATGAAGTGCTGGCGCATGTGTTTATGGGGTTGCTCAAGCACGACGCACCCGTGCTGTTCCCCGACATCACCTACAGTTTTTATCCGGTGTACTGCGGGCTGTACGGCATTGCGTTCGAGCCGGTGCCGCTCAACGGTCAGTTTGAAATTGCCGTCGATGATTACCTGCAGCCGGATCGGCAGCGCAATGGTGGCATTATTTTTCCCAACCCGAATGCGCCGACGGGGCAATTCGTGCCGCTGCGTGAGATCGAACGCTTGTTGCAGGCCAACGCCAATTCGGTGGTGGTGATCGACGAAGCGTATGTCGATTTTGGCGGTGAATCGTGCGTGCCGCTCATCAAGAAATATCCGCAATTGCTGGTGACGCACACGCTGTCAAAGTCGCGCGCGCTGGCGGGGCTGCGTGTGGGATACGCCACCGGCAACGCCGATCTGATCGAAGCGCTCAACCGCGTCAAGGACAGTTTTAATTCCTATCCGCTGGATCGCTTCGCGCAGGCGGGGGCGACAGCGGCGATGGAAGACGAGGATTATTTTCAGGCGATGTGCCGGAAAGTGATTTCAACCAAAGCGCGGTTGTCGGCAGATTTGCAGGCCATCGGCTTTGAGGTGCTGCCCTCGGCGGCGAACTTTATCTTCACGCGTTTTCCGGGAAGCGACGGCGCGTACATTGCCGCGAAATTGCGTGAACGCAGTATCATCGTGCGGCACTTCAAGAACCCTGCAAGGATTTCGCCGTTCATGCGTATTACCATTGGCACGGACGAGCAATGCGCGGGTTTGGTTGATGCCTTGCGCGAAATCGTGAAATTCAATAAAATCAAATAGTTACATAACACAAGCGATTTTCGCGGCAATCATGGCACGGCAGGCGCAAGTCACCCGCAACACCAACGAAACGCAGATCAGCGTGTCGCTGAATCTCGACGGCAGTGGTAAATCCAAACTCGCCACCGGCGTGGGTTTTCTCGATCACATGCTCGATCAAATCGCGCGCCACGGCGTGTTCGATCTGGAGATCACCGCGAAAGGCGATCTGCACATCGACGCGCACCACACGGTCGAAGACGTTGGCATTACGCTGGGGCAGGCTTTCGCCAAGGCCATCGGCGACAAGGCTGGTGTGCGCCGCTACGGCCACGCCTATGTGCCGCTCGACGAAGCGTTGTCACGTGTCGTCGTCGATTTGTCCGGACGGCCGGGGCTCGACCTGCGAATTGACTTCGTGCGCGCGCGCATCGGTGAATTCGATGTCGATCTCGTGCGCGAGTTTTTTCAGGGCTTCGTCAATCACGCGCTGGTTACGCTGCATATCGACAACCTCAAGGGCGACAATGCGCATCATCAGGCCGAAACCGCGTTCAAGGCGTTTGGCCGTGCGCTGCGCATGGCGGTGGAGCTGGATCCGCGTATGACGGGGGTGCCGTCTACGAAAGGGTCTTTGTAGTGAACGGTGAACCGTAAACAGTGAACCGTAACCCCGCGCAGCGCTGATTTTACTGTTCACCGTTAACCGTTCATTGTTTACTTCAACAAAATGATCGCAGTCATCGACTACGGCATGGGCAATCTGCGCTCGGTGTCGAAAGCCATAGAACACGTTGCGCCGCGCGCCGATGTGCGCGTCACCGATGATCCCTCGGTGGTGCGCGGCGCGGACCGCGTGGTATTTCCCGGGCAAGGCGCGATGCCGGACTGCATGCGCGAACTGCGCGGGCGCGGGCTGTACGAAGCGGTGATCGATGCCGCGCGCGACAAGCCGTTTCTTGGCATCTGCATTGGCTTGCAAATGTTGTTTGACGTGAGCGAGGAGGGCGACACGCCGGGGTTGGGCGTGCTGCCGGGCCGCGTGCGGCGCTTTGCGCATGATCTGGCCGGACCGGATGGGCAAAAGCTCAAGGTGCCGCACATGGGCTGGAATGAAGTCGAGCCGCGTATCGCGCATCCGCTGTGGCAAGGTATTGCTCCCGGCGCGCGCTTCTATTTCGTGCATAGCTACTATCCGGAACCGGCCGTTGCGGGCTTGACGGCCGCCGTCAGCCGTTACCCGGCCGAGTTCGCTTGCGCGGCGGCGCGCGAGAATCTCTTTGCGGTGCAGTTTCACCCGGAAAAAAGCGCGGCGGCAGGTTTGCGGCTGTTGGCGAATTTCGCAACATGGTCGCCCGCGTGATGCACGCCACATACTTTGCCCTCTGCGCGGAAAATCCGGCTATAGTATGATTGGAAGCATTATCGCAACGGATAACCCACGGATATTCCACCGATAGCCCTCGGATAATAATCCGGTCGAAATTCCCGAACCGCTGACTGGTCACCGCTTCGTCTCACTGCCGCCCGCGCGCCTTGCGCTATTCCGTTCCGCCGCTTATTTCGTTTCCCATTTCGTTTTTCAACCGCGCTCACGCCTATGTTGATTATTCCGGCCATTGATCTCAAAGATGGTAAGTGCGTACGTCTGAAGCAGGGCGATATGGATTCCGCCACAGTGTTTTCGGACGACCCCGGCGCCACCGCCAAACGCTGGCTCGACCTCGGCGCGCGGCGTTTGCATGTGGTGGATTTGAACGGCGCCTCCGCCGGCAAGCCCAAGAATGGCGCCGCGATCAAGGCCATTATCAGCGCGGTGGGCGACAAGCTGCCCATTCAATTGGGTGGCGGCATTCGTGATCTCGACACGATCGAGCAGTATCTCGACGCGGGCGTGAGCTACGTCATCATCGGCACCGCAGCGGTCAAAACCCCGGGCTTTTTGCACGATGCCTGTACCGCGTTTGCGGGGCATGTCATGGTCGGGCTCGATGCCAAGGATGGCAAAGTCGCGGTCGACGGCTGGTCGAAAATGACCGGGCATGATGTTGTCGATCTTGCCAAGAAATTCGAGGACTACGGCGCCGAAGCCGTGATTTACACCGACATCGGCCGCGACGGCATGCTGTCGGGTGTAAATATCGACGCCACGGTGAAACTTGCCAAACAACTTACGATGCCCGTGATCGCCAGTGGCGGCGTCACCAATCTGGACGACGTGAAGAATCTTTGCGCCGTGCAGGGCGAAGGCATTACCGGGGCCATCACTGGCCGTGCGGTGTATCAGGGTACGCTGGATTTCGCGGCGGCGCAGAAGCTGGCGGACCAGTTGTCCGGGAAACAGTAAACGACAGTCAGTTATAGTGAACAGTAAACCGTAAACGGTGAACCGTGGGCTCCCGCGGTTGTTACTGTTCACTGTTAACCGTTCACTGAATCACCATGCCGCTAGCCAAACGCATCATCCCCTGTCTCGACGTCACCGCCGGCCGCGTGGTGAAAGGCGTGAACTTCGTCGGCTTGCGCGACGCAGGCGACCCGGTGGAAATCGCGCGACGCTACGACGATCAGGGTGCGGATGAACTGACATTTCTGGATATCACGGCGAGCAGCGATGACCGTGACCTGATTTTGCACATTGTCGAGGCTGTTGCGGCGCAGGTGTTCATACCGTTTACCGTGGGCGGCGGTGTGCGTAGCGTGAACGATGTGCGGCGGTTGCTAAACGCCGGCGCGGACAAGGTAAGTATCAACACTGCCGCAGTGCAAAACCCGCAACTGGTGGCGGATGCTTCGGGGCGCTACGGCGCACAGTGTATTGTTGTAGCGATCGACGCGAAACGCGTTGATCGAAACGCTGATGCCAAACGCGTCGCAGGGGCTGATACCTTACGTTGGGAAGTTTTCACTCATGGTGGCCGCAAGGCGACCGGAATCGACGCACTGGAGTGGGGCCGCAAAATGCAGGAACTCGGCGCGGGTGAAATTTTGCTTACCAGCATGGATCGCGATGGCACGCGCGTGGGATTTGATCTCGAACTGACGCGCGCGTTTTCGGATATGCTGGAAATCCCGGTGATCGCCAGCGGCGGCGTGGGCAACCTCGAGCATCTGGCCGATGGGGTTCTGGCAGGCCGCGCGGACGCGGTGCTGGCGGCGAGTATTTTCCATTATGGCGAATTCACCGTGCGGCAGGCGAAGGAACACATGGCCGCCAAAGGCATAGAGGTCAGACTGTAAATCATGAGCGATGCGTGGCTGAACAAGGTGAATTGGGCCCAAGACGGCCTGGTGCCTGCCGTTACGCAGGACGCGGCGAGCGGTCGCGTGCTGATGGTGGCGTGGATGAACCGCGAGGCTTTAAAGCAAACTGCTGCCACCGGCGAGGTGCATTACTGGTCGCGCTCGCGCAAGAAGCTCTGGCACAAGGGCGAGGAATCGGGGCATGTGCAAAAGGTCAAGTCGATACGCCTTGATTGCGATGAAGATGTGATTCTGGTCGAGGTGGAACAAGCCGGCGGGATCGCCTGTCATACCGGGCGGCCAAGCTGTTTTTTCAACCAGTTGCGGGACGGCCAGTGGGTGGAGGTTGATCCCGTGAAGAAAGACCCGAAGGAAATCTACGCAAAATGATTGACTCGAGCATTCTGCAACGGTTGGGCGAGACGCTGGCGGCGCGCAAGAGCGCCGATCCGGCGAGTTCGTATGTGGCCGGGTTGATGGCCAAGGGCGAGGACGCGATTTTGCGTAAAGTTGCAGAGGAATCCGCCGAAACCCTGCTCGCCTCCAAGGAGGGTGATAAACTGCACGTGGTACGGGAAGTGGCTGACTTGTGGTTTCACAGCATGGTGCTGCTGGCGTGGCATGGGCTGACACCCGGCGATGTTCTGGCGGAACTGCAACGGCGTGAAGGTGTGTCTGGCGTTGCGGAAAAGGCCTCACGCAAGCCATAGCGCAAGTAGCGCTCATTGAAGAGACAGGAGAACGACATGGGTTCATTCAGCATCTGGCATTGGCTGATCGTGCTGGCGATCATCGTGCTGATATTCGGCACCAAAAAACTGCGCAACCTCGGCACTGATCTCGGTGGCGCAGTCAAGGGCTTCAAGGACGGCATGAAAAGTGAGTCGGACAAATCCGCCGATGGCGAGCAGACCGCGCAAGCCAAGGGAGAGATCCCGCCCAAGACCGGCGCCACTTATGAGGCCGAGGTGAAGAAGGAAGCCGCGAAATCGTGACGCGTGAAGCGTGAAGCGTGATGGGTGAGGTGTTGTCTGTGGTTGACGCACGCACCTTGTGCTTCGGTCGCTGTCGTGGATGGACTTCCCCGGTTTTGCGCCTCTTATCTCACGCCTAGCCCCTCTCGCCCAAATGTTTGATATCGGCTTTTCCGAGATGATCGTGATAGCGGTCATCGCCCTCGTGGTGCTTGGCCCCGAAAAGCTGCCGCGCGTCGCGCGCACGGCGGGACATTTGCTCGGTCGCATGCAGCGCTATGTGAACGACGTCAAGGCTGACATCAACCGCGAGATCGAGCTCGATGAGCTGCGCAAGTTGCAGCAGGAAATGCAAAAGACCGCCACTTCGATCGAGCAGTCGGTGAAGGGCCAGATCGATTCGGTGCAAAGCGAGTTCCAGCAAATCGGCGACAGCACGCAAAAGGCATTATCCGACGCGACCTCGCTGGTGCATGATCCCATCGCAGACGCTTTTGCCGATCCGCCGCCGGTGCAGCCTGCACCGGCCAGCGCGCCGGTTACAGCTGAACAACTGCCGCCGCTAACCGAGCCGCCGGTGGAACCGGTCACGGCGCGGGTGGAAACCGCGCAACTCGAACTCGGTTTGGACGATACCCTGCCGCGGCCCAATGCACCGCCGCCAACGGCGGTGCTCGTGAATTCTGCACCCCCTACGGCGGTGCTCGGAAATGCGGCGCCGTCCGCGGCGGCGCCCGCATCGACAGTCGCATCCGCTCCTGCCAAGGTTTAGCCCGTGTCCCTCGCCGAAGACACCTTCATTTCGCATCTGGTCGAACTGCGCGACCGGCTGCTTCGCTCGTTGATCGCAGTGGTGGTGGCGTTTGCACTGCTCGGCTTCTGGCCGACGTATGGCGTGATTTACGATTTTCTGGCGTTGCCGCTGATCAAAACGTTGCCCGCCGGTTCCAAGATGATTGCCACCGGCGTGATCACGCCGTTTCTGATTCCGTTGAAGGTCGGGCTGATGGGCGGCTTTTTGCTGGTGCTGCCTTATGTGTTGTATCAGGCGTGGGCGTTTGTTGCGCCGGGTCTGTATTCGCACGAGAAAAAGCTGGTGCTGCCGCTGGTCATCAGCAGCACGATTCTGTTTTTTATCGGTGTGGCGTTTTGTTATTACTTCGTGTTCGGCCAGTTATTCACGTTTATTGCCGGGTTCGCGCCGGCCAGTATTACGCCCGCACCGGATATCGAGGCGTATCTTTCGTTCGTGATGACCATGTTCCTCGCGTTCGGCGTGGCGTTCGAGGTACCGGTGGCGATTATTGTGCTGGTTCGCATGGGCGTGGTGTCGATCCAGCAGCTGCGCGATTTTCGCGGCTATTTCGTGGTGTGCGCCTCGATTGCCGCCGCCGTCGTTACGCCGCCGGATGTAGTGTCGATGCTGGCGTTGCTGGTGCCGATGTGCCTGCTTTACGAGGCCGGCATCATCGCCGCCAGCCTGTTGAGCAAGGTGAAGGCGCCGGAGGAAAAAACCGATGTTACGGTGGGCGCTGATCCGGTGGCGCAACAGTTCGCCGCAGTGGAAAAGGAACAGAATAGCGGCGGGCGCTAGCTTTCCGCTATAATCTAACTATTTGTTTTTATTGATTATTTTTTCTTCGCCACCTTGGGCCGCTTGCCCACGGTAACCTTCAAATCCAGCTCCTTTTGTGCGCGGATCACGCGCAGCGTGGCGCTGCTGCCGGGCGCGATCGCTGAAATCAGCGTCAGCATGCCGGCCGAATCGGCAACGGGTTTGCCGTCGACCGCAATCAGTACGTCGCCGGGTTTCATGCCGCCAAGTGCTGCCGGGGTGTCGCCGAATACTTCGGTGATGAGCGTGCCGCGCGGGTCGGCGATCTTCAGCGATTCGGCAAGTTCGGGCGTCAATTCCTGCACCGCCACGCCGATCCAGCCCCGTGTAACGCTGCCGGTGGCCACCAGCTGATCCAGCACCATTTTGGCGGTGGTGGCTGGTATGGCAAAGCCGATGCCGAGTGACGCGCCGCCCGGCGTGCGCGAGTAAATCGCGGTGTTGATGCCGATCATGTTGCCGTTGATATCCACCAGCGCGCCGCCGGAATTGCCGGGGTTGATCGCCGCGTCAGTCTGAATGAAATTCTCAAACGTATTGATGCCCAAGTGGCTCCTCGCCAGTGCGCTGACGATGCCGAAAGTCACGGTTTGGCCGACACCAAACGGGTTGCCGATGGCGAGCACCATGTCGCCGACTTGCGCCTGCTCCGACTGGCCAAAGGCGATTGCCGGCAGCTTGGGCAGATCGATTTTGATGACGGCAAGATCGGTTTCCGGGTCAGTGCCGATCACTTTGGCTTTGGCGCGGCGGTTATCGGCGAGCGCCACTTCGATTTCATCCGCAGCCTCGACGACGTGAGCATTGGTGAGAATGTAACCCTGTTCGCTGACAATCACACCGGAGCCCAGGTTATTGCTTTTTTGCGACTGGCTTTGTTCGCCCTCACCGCCAAAAAAGTAGCGGAACACCGGGTCGTCCATGAACGGCGGGCGCTGCTGCGCTTTCACTTCCTTGCTGGTGTAAATGTTCACTACCGCCGGCATCGCCCGCTTGGCCGCTTCGCTGAAAGAAGCCAGCTTGCCAGCGGCGGGCGCAACGGGCGCGGCGGCAGGCGTCGCAATTTTTGCGACACTGGCTGCCGGGCGGCCGCCGGGGAGCAGGTCCGGCCGCAGCGTGTTCACCACAAACAGTAGCGCCAGACATACGGTGACCGCTTGCGCGAAAAATAGCCAGAATTTTCTTAACATGGAGGGTATGTGCCGTGAAGGGTACGGATTATTGCCTAAAGTCGGCCAAAGCGCACGGCGGCCACTATAGGGAAAGAAAGGGAAAGAAAGCTCATGCGGCATGCGCGGTGCATTCCGCATGTTGTTTATAAGTATCTGTTTTTATTCATTATTTTAATGTTTTGGTTCACTTTTACAGGCAAATCGCTTAAAATAACGCGCGTTTCAAATTCACGCTTTTCTTCTGGAAACCTTTCAGGAAACCTTTCCCAATGGCTGAACAACAACCCGATAAAGGCCGGCGCTGCATGCTGGTGGCCGCAAGCGGTGTCGCGGGCGGCATTGCCACGGTGGCGGCTGGCGTGCCGTTCGTGGCGAGCATGTTGCCGTCCGAGCGCGCCAAGGCGGCCGGCGCCCCGGTGGAAGCCGACATCAGCAAACTTGCCCCTGGCGAGCGCATGACCGTGGAGTGGCGCGGCAAGCCGGTGTGGATCGTGCATCGCACGGACGAAATGCTGAAAATTATCAAGAATGGCGCCGACAAGGTGGCCGATCCTGAATCGAAAAAGGTCATGCAGCCCAAGTACGCAACGAACGAAGCGCGTGCCATCAAGGACAAATATCTGGTGCTGGTGGGCATTTGCACGCATCTGGGCTGCTCGCCGGTGGAAAAATTCGCCGCGCAGGCCGAAGCCTTTGCCGCCGACTGGAAAGGCGGCTTTTACTGCCCGTGCCACGGGTCGCTGTTCGATCTGGCGGGCCGCGTTTACAAGAACAAGCCGGCGCCCGATAACCTGATCGTGCCGCCGCACAAGTATTTGTCCGACACCGTGATTCTGATCGGCGAGGACAATGATAAGGGAGCCGCGTAACCATGGCCGCAACCAAAAAAGAGCCTGTGGTCGTCAATTTCGCCGGGCCGTTCAATGCGCCGATCGGCGGCCTCTTGACGTGGGTCGATCAACGCTTTCCGCTGATGTCGCAGTGGAAAGACCACATGTCCGAGTATTACGCACCGAAGAACTTCAACTTCTGGTACTACTTCGGCTCACTGGCGATGCTGGTGCTGGTGCTGCAAATCGTCACCGGTATTTTCCTGGTGATGCACTACAAACCGTCGGCGGCGGAAGCCTTTGCCTCGGTCGAGTACATCATGCGCGACGTGCCCGGCGGCTGGCTGATCCGCTACATGCATTCCACCGGTGCGTCGGCGTTTTTCATCGTGATTTACCTGCACATGTTTCGCGGGCTGATGTATGGCTCTTATCGCGCGCCGCGTGAGCTGATCTGGATTTTCGGCATGGTCATTTATCTGTGCCTGATGGCCGAGGCATTCTTCGGCTATCTGCTGCCATGGGGCCAGATGTCGTACTGGGGGGCGCAGGTGATCATCAACCTCTTTGATGCGCTGCCCATCATCGGGCCGGATCTGTCGACCTGGATCCGCGGTGATTTCGTGGTGGGGGATGCCACTTTGAATCGCTTTTTCGCGTTCCACGTGATCGCGATTCCGCTGGCGATACTGGGGCTGGTCGCCGCGCATATCATGGCGCTGCACGAAGTCGGTTCCAACAACCCGGACGGCGTGGAAATCAAGCAGAACAAAAACGAGAAGGGCATCCCGGTCGATGGCATTCCGTTCTTCCCGTATTATGTGGTGAAAGACATTCTTGGCGTGGTGGTATTTGCGCTGGTGTTCTGCGCCATATTGTTCTTCGCGCCGGAGATGGGCGGCTACTTTCTTGAGTACAACAATTTCATCCCCGCCGATCCGCTGAAAACGCCGCCGCACATTGCGCCGGTGTGGTATTTCACGCCGTATTACTCGATTTTGCGCGCGACCACCGAGGATTTCATGTGGGTGCTGCGCATCGGCGTGGTGGCCTACACCTTGCTGATTCTATTCACCGCGCGCGGCTGTCTGCCCAAGTTGCTGGCGGCGTTGATTGCGCCGGTGGTGCTGATCGCGATGGGCGTGATCGAAGCCAAGGTGTGGGGTGTGGTGCTGATGGGCGTGGCCACGCTGATTTTCTTCCTCATGCCGTGGCTGGACAAAAGTCCCGTTAAATCAATACGTTATAAGGGATCCTATTCGCGCTGGGCGCTGACCACTTTCGTGGTGGTGTTCCTCGTGCTGGGCTACTACGGCACGCAGTCGGTAACGGCCATGGGCACGCTGATTTCGCAGGTGGGCACGCTGATTTATTTTGCGTTCTTCCTGCTTATGCCGTGGTACACGCAGATGGAACAAACGCTGCCGGTGCCCGACCGGGTCACGGGTTAAGGAGAGCGAACATGATCAAAAAAATAATGGCCGCTATCCTTTTGTCCGCCCTGCCCACGCTGGGTATTGCTGCTGGTGAACACGTGCACCTGGATCGCGCGCCGATCAACACCAGCGATACCGCCTCGCTGCAACGTGGCGCGGCATTGTTTATCAACTATTGCCTCAACTGTCACAGCGCGAACTACATGCGCTACAACCGGTTGAAGGACATCGGGCTAAACGACAAGGAAATTCTCGAAAACTTCGTGCAGCCGTTCACCGGCGGCAAGGTTGGCGATCTGATGAAAAACACCATGGATGTGAGCGAATCCAAGGTGTGGTTCGGCGCGCAGCCGCCTGATCTGACGGTGATTGCGCGCTCACGCGCCTCCGGCGATGGTTCGGGCGCGGACTGGTTGTATACCTATTTGCGCACGTTTTACCGCGATGCTTCGCGTCCGACAGGCTGGAACAATACGACATTCCCCAACGTCGGCATGCCCCACGCGCTGTGGGAATTGCAAGGCCAACAGGAGATGAAGCCCACGCGAGTGCGCGGCGACGGCTTCATGGCCAGCGTCGACAAGCCGGTGCTGGCCAAGCCCGGCAAACTGTCCGCGCTCGAGTACGACCGCGCGGTGGCGGACCTCGTGAACTATCTGGTTTATATGGGCGAACCGGCGGCCCATGGCCGCAAGAATATCGGCCTTGGCGTGCTGATATTCCTCGCGTTGCTGTTCCCGCTGATTTACGCGCTGAAGAAAAATTTCTGGAAAGACGTGCATTAGATGCGGTGAACAGTAAACCGTAAACAGTGAACAGCGACGTTCTTACTGTTCACTGATTACCGTTCACAGTTCACTTATTCTGTCAGGTACCTCCTCATGATGACTCTCTATTCGGGCACCACCTGCCCTTTCAGTCAACGCTGCCGCATCGTGCTCTACGAAAAGGGCATGGATTTCCAGATCGTCGACGTTGATCTTTTCAATAAGCCGGAAGACCTGGCGGTGATGAATCCGTATAACCAGGTGCCGGTGCTGGTGGAGCGCGATCTGATTCTGTATGAGTCGAACATCATCAACGAGTACATCGACGACCGCTTTCCGCATCCGCAGTTGATGCCGGCGGATCCGGTGATGCGCGCGCGCGCGCGACTGTTTCTGTACCGCTTTGAAAACGAGATGTTCAATCACGTGCATGCCATCGAAAAAGGCACGCAAAAGCAGTCCGACAAGGGCCGTCAGGTGATTCGTGATGCGCTGACGCAAATCGCACCGGTGTTCGCCAAGCAGAAATTCATGCTCGGCGACGAATTCACCATGCTCGACGTGGCCATTGCGCCGCTGCTGTGGCGGCTGGATCACTATGGCATCCAGTTGCCCAAGCAGGCGGCCCCGCTGATGAAATACGCCGAGCGCCTGTTCAGCAGCCCTGCGTATATTGATGCGCTGACCGCGTCCGAAAAGGTCATGCGCAAGTAATTTCTTTTCCCATGCCTGAGCGTTCCACCAAACCGTACCTGGTCCGCGCCATACACGAATGGTGTGCGGACTGCGGCTATACCCCGTATCTGTCGGTGAAGGTGGACGAACATACGCGCGTGCCGATGGAGTATGTGAAAAATGGTGAGATCGTGCTGAATCTCAGTTACGACGCCACGCACAAACTCACCATTGATAACGACGGCGTGCGCTTTGCCGCGCGTTTTGGCGGCGTGTCGCGCGAGTGTTCCGTTCCGGTAGGCGCGATTACAGGCATTTTTGCGCGTGAAAACGGGCAGGGTTTGTTTTTCGAGCCGGAATCAGCTCCCGCCGTGCCGGCAGAACCCAAGGCGCAGCCGGGCGGCGATCCGCAGCCCACGCCACCGCCACGGCCCCGTTTGCAGGTTGTGAAGTAGCGCACCTGCGGTGATGTGCACGATGCGCGCTTTAGTCTGTATCGTGCTGCTGTTTTCCGGGTATTTTTCCCAGGCGGCCCACGCCGCCGACGTTTTATTCCCCGCCAAGCCCATCCGCTTCATTCTCGGCTATCCGCCCGGCGGCGCCAGCGACGCCGTGGCGCGTCTGTTGGTCGCTCCGCTCACCGCGCGGCTGGGACAGCAGATCGTGATCGATAACCGGCCCGGTGCGGGCGGCAATATTGCCGGGGAAATCACCGCGCGAAGCGCGCCTGATGGCTACACGTGGTTTCTCGGCAACAACGGTATCCTCGCCACCAATCAGGCGCTCTACGCGAAAATGCCTTTCGATTCGCTGCGCGACTTTGCCACGGTGGTGTTGATCGCCACGCAACCCAGTGTGCTGGTCACGCATCCCTCGCTGCCGGTAAAAGCCGTCAAGGATCTGGTGGCTCTGGCCAGGGCGCGTCCGGGGCAGTTGAACTATGCGTCGTCGGGGACCGGCACCGCAGGCCATCTGGCCGGCGAGTTGTTCAAAGGCGCGGCGCAGGTGAGTTTTCAGCACATTCCGTACAAAAGTGGCGGCCCCGCCGTGATCGATCTGGTGAGCGGGCAGGTGCATTTCATGTTTGCAACCGCATCATCTGTTATTCCGCATACCCGCTCGGGTCGCCTGCGCGCGGTTGCGGTGACTTCCGCGCAGCGTTCGCCGACCGTGCCGGAATTGCCCACGGTTGCCGAATCGGGCCTTGCTGGATTCGAAGCGCTGACATGGCACGGCCTCGTGGTGCCTGCCGCTACGCCGCAACTGGTGATCGCGCGCATCAATGCAGAGATCAACAGTGTGCTTGCCACGAATGAATTGAAAGAGCGGCTCGCCGCGCAAGGCGTCGAAGCGCGCGGCGGCAAACCGGAAGAGTTCGCGGCTTTTTTACGCACGGAAATTCCCAAATGGAGCAAGGTGGTGCGGGATTCCGGTGCCAAAGCCGAATAAAAAATATAAATTAAATCAGATAGTTACGCAATGCCCTCGCATTGACAGACAACTGTCCTACAATACGCGCGCAAAGCGGTTGCCATAACCCGAGCCGCATATCCCCAGCGGCCGTTGCGATCCGACAATTGATGCCTGAACACTCAATAGACAAGGAGCCCGATGATGATGTCACCCGATGAAATCGCAAGACTGGTGCCGGCGGAAACCGCCCAGTTTCGTTCCCCGATTCCCACGCAGCCGGTTTCCAGTGACGAATTTGCTCCCGGCCCACAAACCGAAAAAATGCGCGAGTTTGAATCACGCCTGAAAGCGCTGGGTTCGCAGCTCGCCAAGCAGCAAGGCGTGTCGCGCCGCACGTTTTTTCAAGGCGCGGCGGGCATGGCGGCTGCCTTCGTGGCAATGAATGAAACCCACGGCCCGTTTTACGAAGTAAGCAAGGCCGAAGCAGCCACGCCGGAAATGGCGAACGAGCGCGCCAATGCGCTGAAAGGCCAGTTCATCATGGACATGCACACGCACTTCCTGCGTGACGACACGCGGCTGGAAGGCTTTGTGCGCTCGCGCGAGGCCGTGGGCAAGGCCTCGTGGAATCCCGCGCTGGTCGATAAGCCGCAGACACTGGAAGACCTGAAGTTCGCCAATTATTTCAAGGAAATCTACATGGACAGCGACACCAAGGTGGCGCTGATCTCCGGTTCAGGCTCCGAAGAGCCGCGCGACTGGTTCCTGACCAATGAAATGAAGGCGCAAACCCGCGCCGATGTGAACAAGAAGGCGGGCTCCAAGCGCATGTTCTCGCACGCCATTTTCATGCCGGGCATGCCGGGCTGGCTGGAAAAGGTGGACAAGGATTACGAAACGCTGAAGCCCGATTCGTTCAAGGGCTACACCGTGGGCGACAACACCAACAAACACCTCGCCAAGCACCCGTGGCTGCTCGACGATGAAAAGCTGCTGTATCCGTTTTACGAGCGGCTGGTGAAATGGAGCAAGACCACGCCGAGCCTCGCCAACGTGTGCATCCACAAGGGGTTGTTTCCGCCCTCGACCACCAAGCAGTTCCCCAACCTGCTGAAGCATGCCATGGTCGATGATGTGGCCAAGGCCGCGAAGGACTTCCCGCAACTGAATTTCATCATCTATCACGGCGGCTTCCGCTACACCGGCGGCGCGTGGAATGTTGGCTGGGAGCAGTTCGAGAAGAGCGGCCGCGTGGATTGGGTCACCGATCTGAGTGAAGTGCCGGCCAAGCACGGCGTGAAAAACGTCTATGCCGATGTGGGCCAGCTTTTTGCGCAGAGCACCGTGGCCGAGC
>OMIN01000052.1 GCA_900299145.1 Betaproteobacteria bacterium
CACTGGGCTACCGACCACCGGCACCTGCGGCGATCAACCCGCAACCACCCGTCTTGGAACAGGCAGAAGCTATGCAGTAAACTGCGTCAATGAACCTGGCACAAAAAACCAGTCAGGCCATTTCTCACGCAGTCGCTAATCTCTACAGCAACACAGTCGAAACTCGCCATGCGCTTGTGCATCGTCGAATCACCGTCGATCCATCAAGTAACGATCTCACAGGTTACTGTGCAAATGGCACCGCACTTACGCCGCTTACGAAGGCCGAACAACTTGCTTTTGCGCGTGTGTCTCAACGGCTTGCTCAAGCTATTAGCGAGCAAACGCAGCGCCCGCGACTTGAGGCGGACCTACGCGGATTGCTGTCCACCTTGCAACGGCACCACACCATTCAGGGATTGGGGCGTGCGGCGACACGCTCGCCTGAACGCGTAGGTGCAGATTTTCCTGAGGGTGGAGTTTTGGATGTGCCCGAGATAATGGCTCTTGCCATAAAGACATTCCCGGGAGTAAGTTACGTTGACCTTGAACTGCGTCTCCCCAATGGACACGTGGCCGAGGCAGAGCTGGAATCTGCTCCTCAAGTTGTAGTCACCATTGATCCTGATGCACTTCCCGCGTGGCTTAAACTGAAGTGATTGTCAGCGATACGCGTGTGCATAATGCTATTCACTGCCAGTGTAGTTACTACGGTAGTAACTAAATATCAGCTAGTTGCCAAGTGCTGATTTATAAATGGTACTTGTCTAACCGCCTGCCTAAAAAAAACGACCCGACTTTCGCCGGGCCGTTGTGACACGCTACTACAAAACTACGGTTAATACGATGAGGATGGCATAGGCAATAACCTCCGCGCCTACTTCCACTCTCAGTTCTATCAACATTGCTATTTCCTATCATGGTTTTTCTTGTGCTACTTAGTTTCCTTATGCTACTTAAGAACTGAAGCCAGACCCCAGTAATACATGAACACAAAATAGTAACTCTCGTGCTCTGCATGCCTCTTCAGGCGCATGTTTATGACATGTGTATCAGAGGTTTAGTTCCCGGTGTGCGGTGCCAGTCACAGATAAGCTAACCAAGTTTTGCTACTAGCGCTTCCGCTCTCAGGTGCGTATAGCGGCGCAACATCTGCCAGGTTTTGTGCCCGGTCACGCTGGCCACTTCAGGCAACGTAAGTTGCTTCTCAAAGAGTCGGCTTGTTGCCTCATGCCGCAAGTCGTGGAATCGGAAGTCAACTATACCCGCAGACTTCACAGCACGCCGCCATGCGTTTTGCAGACTATCCGAACGCCTCCATGTCCAGAACACCCGCCCATCCTTAATGTGTCGCGGTAGTTGAGCGATAGCAGCCACTGCAGCGGTGCTCAGAGGCACTCTCCGAGCATCTCCAGTCTTGGTGTCAGGCAGCGTAGCTACGCAGCTAGTTATGTCCACGTTGCTCCACCGAAGAGACACTATCTCGCCCATACGCATCGCAGTCTCGATAGCGAAGCGCACCACGGGTGTGAGCATGGTCGCACGGCTCTTAGCGCAGGCAGCAAATAGCTTGGCTTCCTCTCCGGGCAACAGGCGGCGCTCCCGGCCCCTAGCCACCTTAGGGCGCCTCACGAGCTTGGCAGGGTTCACGTGCAGTGCTATACCCCAGTCCTTGATGGCCACATCGAGCACGTGTGAGAGGGAGTTGATTTCCTTCAATACCGTTGCTCCTGCCAGCCCTGCGTTCAGCCTTGCGTCTCGGTATGCGGCAATGTGCGTATTGCGTAGGGCAGCGGGTGAGATGGCTCCGAAGTGACGCTGGAGTTGCTTCAGACGCTGCGTCTCGTTGCGTGCCGATTTCTTCCTTGGGGTCACTTCCGCGAGGTAGCGCTCTATTAACTCGGCAAGAGTTGAGCGCTGGGCCTCAGTGCGATCTACAAATACACCTAGGTCTATCTCTGATTCCAGCAACCGTGCCCATTGGGTGGCCGCTGTCTTGGTCTTGAATGTTTTAGCAACAGGGCGCATTCCCCGATGCCGCACTTGAGCCTGCCACATACCGCACTTCCGTTCTCTTATCGTCGCCATTTCACACTCCCAGTTGTGACCAGTGTGTGACACGAAGGTAAAAGCTAGTGCGATGTTCGAGGTTAAGCCTTTGATTTTGCTGGCGCCCCGAAGACGAATCGAACGTCCGACCTGCCCCTTAGGAGGGGGCTGCTCTATCCACTGAGCTACCGGGGCGTGCGTTCGATTATAGCGCGGGCGCGCACTGCCATCGGATTGGGGTATCGCGCGCGTGACGATCTCAGACGCTATCGGACCGACCGCTATCAATGTAAGTGGTATTGCCCACGCGCGACAGCTTCAGGTGTTGCCGCCGGGCACGCGACTCGCTGGTGCAGTTGACTGTCTGTGGCGCTGCCGGTTCGAAGGCGCCTTCCGCATACGCTTCGGTGAGTCTGCGGCCGGTCATGCTGTCTGGTGCCTGTATGCCGAAAGCCTCAAGCATCGTCGGCACGATATCCGTGTGGCTCGCAGGCCAGGGTGACGAATAGCCTTGCCTGAACGCGGCGCCGCCCATGGCCAGCAGGTTGTTCATCTCGATCGGGTGCAGTCCGCCGTGCGTAGCGCCACCCACCGGGATGGCTTCGCCACTGAAGTAGCAACTGCCGGGATGTCCCCAACGATCTGGCGTGTCATCGGCCGCCATGACGTAATAAACCTCCGGCGTGCGCGGATGGGTTAACCCCAGCAGGGCGCGGTCCAACGTGCCGGGTATGCCACCCAGCACGCCGTTGCCGTCCGGCGTAAAAATGGGGCCGCACCACGGTTGTTCCAGCAGCCATTCAACCATGCGATGCGTGGCTGTTTCGGTTCCCTCCGCCATGCGCAGGGCTGCACAGTAGCCGGTGTTGCCGGCGATGACATCGCTGCCGGAAAACGCGTTCCCAATGGGAATGCCCGCACCGCGCATCTGTTGCTTGACTTCGATTTTTTCGCGCGCCGTGATAAGCCCGTGATCAGAGCACACGATGACCTGGCAGTTGTCGCAATCGGCGGCCCGCGAACGATGATCAAGAATGCGGCCAAATTGCGCATCGGCGTTACGGATGGCGGCAATGCTTTCCGGCGAACCGATGCCGCAATAGTGGTAGGTGGAATCCGGGTCGGAGAACCACACGATTAGCACATCGGGTGCGATTTCCGGCAGCACCGCATCGAGCACCATGTCGGTCTGCAACTGGATGCGCGCGGCGTTGGGTGTTGCACCCGGCGGTATCGGGCCAAAGCGTTGCAGCACGTCTGCCGCGTAATCGGCCGGGGTCGACGTGCGCCAGTCGCTGAGGCTCAACCTTACATGCCCCAACTGCGCTGAGCGCGGATTCATCAGATGTGTGGACCCCGCAGAACCGGAGCTGACGACGGCAACCTTCAGGCCGTGATCCGCCAGAATGTCGCCGAGGGAAGGCGCGGTGACAAAGCGCCCGTTGTAAGCCTGCTCGGCTTGCGTGATGTGGTCATGCAGCCCCGTTTGCATCAATTTGTCGGCAAACACCTGCGGGTCGTACCACATGTTGGCGACCACGCCCGTGATGCCGGGCGTCGCGCCGCAGGCCATGGCAGCCGCGTTGACGCGCGTGACGGACGGGAATACGCAGCGGCTTTGTGGAAAATCGCTGCCACCGTCGATGAAAGCGCGTAATCGCGGCGCGATGTCCGGTGTGATCATGTCACGGCGCAAGCCGTCGAAAATGCACCAGATGAAGCGGGGCAGTGGTTTCATTGGCATAACAGTATTTTCAGTTCCAGCCTACGTCCAGTTCCAAAAGTTCTGACGTTCTTTCATGAAGGCCTGCGCCAGCACCATTTTGTGTACTTCGGAAGCGCCATCCACCAGCCGCGCCTGCCGCGCGTAACGGTACATCCATTCCAGCGGCGTGTCTTTTGAATAGCCGCGTGCGCCGTTAAGTTGTATTGCGGTGTCGATGGCATTGTGCAGCACGTCGGCGACGACGACTTTCGCCATCGAGACTTCCTTTCGAGCGAAGTCGCCACGGTCGAGCTTGTCGGCCGCGCGCATCACCAGCAGGCGCCCGATTTCGATTTGCATGGCTGCGTCGCCCATCAGCCATTGCACGCTTTCCTTGGCAATCAGCGGGCCACCGTGGGTTTGGCGCGTGCCGACGTATTCGGCGGCGATGTCCATGGCGCGCCTTGCAAGGCCCAGCCAGCGCATGCAGTGCGTCAGGCGCGCCGTGCCAAGGCGAATCTGCGTGAATTTCAACCCGTCGCCGACGTTCATCACGCGGTTTTCATCGGAAATTTCCAGCCCGTCGAATTCCAGTTCGCAGTGGCCGCCGTGCTCCTCCGGCCCCATGATGGGAATGCGGCGCACAATGCGCCAGCCCGGCTGATCCTTGTGAAACAGAAACGCGGTCAAACCCTTGCGCGGGTCATCCGAGGTCTTCGCCAGCAGCAAAAAGTGCGACGCCACGCCCGCGCCGGTGATAAACCATTTGCGGCCCTTGATGATCCACTTGTCGCCTTGCCTGGTTGCGGTGGTCAGCATCATTGTCGGGTCGGAGCCCGCGCCGGGTGCCGGTTCCGTCATCACGATCGACGATCGCACCTTGCCTTCGACGATCGGCATCAGCCACTGTGCTTTTTGCGCGGGCGTGGCCACCTTGCTCAACACCGTCATGTTGCCGTCGTCAGGGGCTGCGCAGTTGAACACCACCGGGCCGAAAATCGAGTAATTCATTTCCTCGTAACACGCGGCCATGCCCACCACTGGCAGGCCTTGTCCGCCGATGGCCTTGGGCAACTGTGGGCACCACAGCCCGGCGGCCTTGGCCTTCGCGCGCACGGTGTCGAGCAGATCAAGTCGGATGTTTTCGTGATCGTCGAACGATGCCGGGTCGCGTTCCAGCGGGAGAATGTGTTCGGCGACGAAGGCTTTGTAGCGTTGGCGATAGCCTTCAATTTCGGCTGACAGGGTGAATTCCATAAGTATCTGATTTTATTTAGTTTTTTATAGGGCCTTTGAAGGGGCTTTTGATTCTAACGCAGTGGACAGCGCAGTGCTGCCCTGTTAGTTTCGTGGCATTTGCCATGCGAAAATCCATGCGAATTCTCCGAAATCTCCGAATTTTCCTCTTTACCCTTTTACTTTACTCGGGAGTTGTAGCGATGAGTGTTTCCCCCAGCGGTGCAGCGCAGGCGGCTGAACTATCCGTGATCTGCACGGTGTCGATGAAAGAAGCCTTGCACGATCTTGCGCCGGCGTTTGAGCAGGCGAGCGGCCACAAGCTCAACATGATCTACGGCAGCGGCCCCGATCTTTCCAAGCGTATCGCGGCCGGTATGCAGGCGGATATTTTTCTGGGCCCTGATGATTTCTCCCAGCCGCTGATGAAACAGGGCGCGCTCGCCGCAGGCAGCCGCGTGGCGCTCGCGTTGTCGCGTACAGCGCTTGGGCTGCGGGCCACCGAACCCACGCCCGATGTCACCACGCCGGAGAAGCTCAAGGCCGTGCTGCTGGCGGCAAAGGGCATTTCCTATAGCGGCGGGGCGAGCGGCATTCAGTTTGTGCAGATACTCGAAAAGCTCGGCATCGCCGAGGCGATGAAAGCGAAGTTCGTCGCGGCCAAACCGGGCGAGCTGATCGGCCGCGTGGTGATGCGCAATGAGGCCGACATCGGCGCGCAGCAAATCAGCGAGCTGTTGCCGGTCGAGGGCATACAGATCGTGGATTTGCCCAAGGAATTTCAGCAGAACATCGTCTATGGCGCCACCAGCTTCCCGCGCGCACTGCAGTCGGCTCCAGCACAGGCGTTCATCCAGTTTCTGCGATCCGAGCCGGCCAAGGCCGTGCTGCGCAAGAAAGGGCTGGATCCCGCATGAGCAACGCACCTGATTTAGCATTGGCCCGCGCCCTGCTGTTCACGCCCGGCACGCGCCCCGACCGCTTCGCTAAAACCGCGGCCACGCGTGCCGACGGCTTGATTATCGATCTCGAAGACGCGGTCGGCCCCAATGACAAAGACAGCGCGCGCGCCGGCGTGATGAACTGGCTGCGCAAGCGCGAGGGCATCACGCGCAAGGATTTTCTGGTGTGCGTGCGCATCAACCCGGTGGTGACGCCTGCGGGTTTGCGCGACTTGATCGCGCTGGTGGAATTGATCGGGCAGGGTGTCGCACCCGACGCGGTGATGCTGCCCAAGGTGGAATCGTCCTACGATGTCGATCTGGTGGCGCGGCACTTACGTGGGGCCGGTGGGGCGGGTGGCGTCGGGGCGGAGATCGGCCTGGTGGCGTTGATTGAATCCGCGCTGGGGCTGGAGCACGCGTCGAACATCGCGCGCGCCTCGCCCCGGCTGCGCAGCCTGGCGTTTGGCGGCGTGGATTTATCGGCCGATCTGGGCGGCTCGCCCGACTGGGAGCCGATGCTCGCGCATCGCGCGCATGTGGTGCGCTGCGCGGCGGCAGCGGGCCTGGGCGTGCTGGATGTGCCGTATCTGGCGATTGACGATGCGCCCGGCCTCAAAGCCGAGTGCGAACGCGTGCGCGCCATGGGCTTCAGCGGCAAACTCGCGATCCACCCCAATCAGGTCAGTGTGATCGCCGATGCTTTCATGCCCACGGCGGCGGAAATTGAATTTGCGAAAGGCGTGCTGGCGGCTGCGGAAGCCGCGGGCGGCGGCGCGTGTACCTATCGCGGGAAAATGGTGGATGAACCTGTGTTGCGGTCAGCGCGGCGGGTGTTGGGGCGGGTGGCAGCGTAAAGGTGCGGCAGGGTGGAACAACGTAGGCTGCCTCGTGAGGCGTGGGTGCAATAAGCGTGCTACCTTGCAGTTGCTCCTTCTTCTACAGATTTACTCTGTGGTTGCACGAGATTTCGCAGCTATAGGAATTACAAAAGCGTCATGCGTTGACCGATGTAGTCGATTACTTGCAAACAGGTAAAAGCGTACCGAGATAGGACTGTTGCATTCAAATGTTGACAATGGAACTGAGGCTCTATAAGTCAGAGTTTCGTCCGCAATATCAACGTTTTCAGAGTAGTAGAAATCGAGTGGAATCGCAGCTCTGTTTGGTGCGATTATCGCTTCACGGAGCAATTCCTTCAGCTGTTCAAGGTCATTCGTATATTTTGCACGCCACGATGGCTTTAATGCAGCCATCAAGACATTCGCTGTCTGCACCGGAGATTCCTTTTCTGGACCGACAAGTAGCATTGCGAAATTCACTGGTTTGGGGCGCAAACTCTTGTTTTCAACTGTGGTGAGGACTGTGATCCAGCCGTTCGCAGGTTCTGACACTTCTATTGAGATGCCGAGGAAGGAGCGAATAATTTCGTCATATAAGCGCCATAACAAAGCTATGGTTCCTGCCAGTGCGCCAACTATAGATCCCATGATTTTGAGCACATCAATGGATTCTTGACTCATGGTGCAGACTCCCGATACCTAACAGTCAATACAGATGCCACCGTATTTTCTTTAACAATGGGTAATTAGGCTTCGCAATCGTAGGATTAGCGCAGCGTGGCGTGCCTACGGTAAAGCGTAGGGTGCGGGCACGCTACGCTTTGCCCCATCTCGAACTACCTACCCGCCCAATAGGCTAGCAGTTTGGGCGACGATTCTCGACGAATCATACTCGTAACCCACGAGCCGTATCCCGCAACACAAATTTCTGAATCTTCCCAGTCGCATTCTTCGGCAAATCCCCAAACACGATTTTCTTTGGCGCCTTGAAATGCGCCATCTGCTGGCGCGCGTGAGCGATTAACGCGGCTTCATCGACCGCTTGGCCGGGCTTTAACGTGACAAACGCCACCGGCACTTCGCCCCATTTTTCATCGGGCGCGGCGACCACGGCGGCTTCGAGCACGGCGGGGTGCGCGGACAGGCAGCGCTCGATTTCGACCGAGGCGATGTTTTCACCGCCGGAAATAATGATGTCCTTGGCGCGGTCGCGGATTTCGATGTAGCCGTCCTCGTGCATCACGGCGAGGTCGCCGGTGCGAAACCAGCCGTCGGGCGCGGCCCGGTTGGTTGCTTCGTCATCTTTGTAGTAGCCGAGCATGACGTTGTTGCCGCGTAGCGCGATTTCGCCCAGCGTGGCGCCGTCGCGCGGCACGTCGCCGCCGTCGCTGTTCACCACGCGTATCGGCTGTGAAATGACGTTGCCGACCCCTTGCCGCGCCTTGATACCCGCTTGTCGGCCGGCGGGCCACGCGTCCCAATCTTTGCGCCATTCGCACAGCACCGCTGGGCCGAAGGTTTCAGTAAGGCCGTACAGATGCGTCATGTTGATATTGAGTTCCGCCATGCGCGACAACAGCGCCGGCGTGGGCGGTGCGCCGCCGGTGGCGATGTTGACGGTGTGCGGCAGCGCCTTCGCGTCGTCGTGCCACGCCATCATGATCAGCACCGTCGGCGCGGCACACAGTTGCGTGACGCCGGATTCGCGCAAATGCCGCCAGATCGCGCCCGCTTCCAGCTTGCGCAAACACAAATGCGTGCCGCCCGCGGCGGTGACGGCCCAGGTGAAACACCAGCCGTTGCAATGGAACATCGGCAGCGTCCACAGATACACGCTGCTTTCGTGCAGCCGTGTGTGCGTGGCCATCGCCAGCGCCTGCAGGTAGGCGCCGCGATGGTGATACATCACGCCCTTGGGCTTGCCGGTGGTGCCGCTGGTGTAGTTGATCGACAGCAGGCCGCGCTCATCGGTGACCGGCTCGATATGCGGCGTGGCGCTGGCGAGAAACGTTTCGTATTCATCCGGGTGTTGCGCGTCGCCGCCGGCGCGGATCAGCTTAAGCGGGTGTTTGACGTTGGCGGCGATGGTGCGTGCGGTGGCTTCAAACTCCGCCTCGTAAATCAAAATTCGAGTTTCGCTGTGTTCGGCAATGTAGGTTAAATCCGTGGCGGTCAGGCGCATGTTCATGGCGACCAGCACGGCACCGGCGAACGGCACGCCATAGTGGGCTTCGAGCAGCACATGCGAGTTGGTCGACAGCACGGCCACGCGGTTCTCTACTCGAACGCGGCTGGGG
>OMIN01000053.1 GCA_900299145.1 Betaproteobacteria bacterium
AGCAGAAGCAGAAGCAGGCACCGCAGCTCCGGCCGGTTCCAGCATCAACACCGGAGTGCCCTTGGAAACCTTGTCGCCGGTTTTAATCAGTATCGCTTTCACCACGCCACTGGCGGGCGAAGGCACGTCCATCGTCGCCTTGTCCGATTCGAGCGTCATCAGCGCATCTTCGGCCTTTACCGTGTCGCCCGGTTTGACGAACACTTCGATCACCGGGATGTTTTTAAAGTCGCCGATATCGGGAACGGATACCTGGATCTCGTTTGCCATAAGTATTTGTTTTTATTTAATATTTTAAGTCCGCTCAGACAGACGTTGGGTTGGGTTTTTCCGGATCGACGCCGTAACGCTTAATCGCATCCGCCACCTTTTCGCGCGCGATGAGTTCTTGATCCGCCAACGCGTTGAGTGCAGCCACGGCAACGTAATGACGATCCACCTCGAAGTGCCGCCGCAACGCACGTCGCGTGCCGGAGCGCCCGAAGCCGTCGGTACCGAGCACGGCGTAGTGTGGCGTCGGCAAAAACGCGCGGATCTGGTCGGCGTAGCCCTTGATGTAATCCGTTGCGGCAATCACCGGCCCGCTGCGATCCTTGAGACACTGCTTCACATAGGCTTCGCGCGGCGGCTCGGTGGGGTGCAACATGTTCCAGCGCTGCGTCTCCAGCCCATCGCGGCACAGTTGATTGAAGCTGGTGACGCTCCAGATATCGGCGCTGATACCGTAATCTTTTTCCAGCAGTTCTGCGGCCGCCAGTACCTCCCGCAAAATCGTACCGCTGCCGAGCAACTGCACTTTCTGCTGACCCTTTTTCGACTTGCCTTCACGCAGCAAATACATGCCCGCGAGGATGCCTTTTTTCACGCCGTCGGGCATGGCCGGGTGCGTGTAGTTTTCGTTCATCACGGTGATGTAATAGAACACGTCTTCCTGTTCCTGATACATGCGCCGCATGCCGTCCTGAATAATCACCGCCAGTTCATAGGCGTAGGTCGGGTCGTAGGTCAGGCAGTTTGGTATGGTAGCGGCCATCACGTGGCTGTGGCCGTCTTCGTGTTGCAGGCCCTCGCCGTTCAAAGTAGTACGGCCCGCCGTGCCGCCGAGCAGAAAACCGCGCGCGCGCATGTCGCCCGCCGCCCATGCAAGATCGCCAATGCGCTGAAAGCCGAACATCGAATAAAAGATGTAAAACGGCATCATCGTCTGCGCGTGCGTGCTGTAGGCTGTGGCCGCCGCGATCCACGACGACATCGCGCCCGCCTCGTTGATGCCTTCCTGCAGAATCTGGCCGGTTTTGTCTTCCTTGTAGAACATCAACTGGTCGGCATCCTGCGGCGTGTAAAGCTGGCCGACGCTGGAATAGATGCCCAGTTGCCGGAACATGCCTTCCATGCCAAAGGTACGCGATTCGTCGGGCACGATGGGCACCACGAACTTGCCAATCTTTTTGTCGCGTACCAGCGTATTGAGGATGCGAACAAAGGCCATGGTGGTCGACACTTCGCGGTCGTCCGTGCCCTTCAATTGCGCCTCGAACGCCGACAGCGGTGGCACTTCCAGCGCTTCGGCCTTGCGGCGGCGCGCGGGCAACGAGCCGCCCATCGCGGCGATGCGGCTCCGCATGTATTTCATTTCCGGCGCATCTTCGGGCGGCCGATAGAACGGCACTTTTTCCAGTTGATCATTGGGAATGGGCACGCTGAACCGGTCGCGAAACGCCTTGATCGACGAGGTGCCCATTTTCTTTTGCTGATGGGTGATGTTCTGGCCCTCGCCCGCCTCGCCCATGCCATAGCCCTTGATGGTTTTGGCAAGGATCACCGTCGGCTGGCCGGTGTGTTTGGTGGCCGCCGCGTACGCCGCGAACATTTTGTGCGGGTCGTGCCCGCCGCGATTCAGGCGCCAGATGTCGTCATCGGACATATTGGCCACCAGCGCTTCCAGTTCGGGGTATTTTCCGAAGAAGTGCTTGCGCACGTACGCGCCGTCGTGCGACTTCATGGTCTGGTATTCGCCGTCGACGCATTCTTCCATGCGCTTTAACAACATGCCGGATTTGTCTTTCAGAAAAAGTTCATCCCAGTATGAACCCCAGATCACCTTGATCACGTTCCAGCCGGAGCCGCGAAAATCCGCTTCGAGTTCCTGGATGATCTTGCCGTTGCCGCGCACCGGGCCGTCAAGCCGCTGCAGGTTGCAGTTGATGACAAAAATCAAGTTGTCGAGTCTTTCCCGGCCTGCCAGTGAAATCGCGCCCAGCGATTCGGGCTCGTCCATTTCGCCGTCGCCCATGAACGCCCACACCTTGCGCCCCTGCGCCGGGATAATGTTGCGATCACGCAGATAGCGCATGAAGCGCGCCTGATAAATCGCCATCAGCGGGCCCAAGCCCATCGACACCGTGGGGAATTGCCAGAAATCCGGCATCAGCCACGGGTGCGGATACGACGACAGGCCCTTGCCTTCGACTTCCTGCCGGAAGCTGATGAGCTGTTCTTCGCTGATGCGGCCTTCGAGAAATGCGCGCGCATAAACGCCGGGTGCGGAATGGCCCTGAAAGAAAATCAGGTCGCCACGATGGTTTTCATTGGCAGCGCGGAAAAAATGATTGAACCCGACGTCGTACAGCGTCGCTGCAGAGGCAAAACTGGCAATGTGGCCACCGAGCTCCGACGATTCCTTGTTGGCGCGCACCACCGTCGCCATCGCATTCCAGCGCACCAGCGAGCGGATGCGATGCTCCATTTCCGGGTCGCCGGGCGAGCGCTCCTCGCGGTCCGCGGGAATGGTGTTCACATACGCCGTGTTGGCGTTATAAGGAATATAAGCTCCGGTGTTGCGCGCGCGCGCCACCAGTTGCTCCAGCAAGTACTGCGCGCGTACCGGGCCTTCGTGCTTAATCACCGCGTCGAGCGCGTCCAGCCATTCGCGGGTCTCCTGCGGATCACTGTCCGGCAAGTTTTGCGGGGAAGGCGCGGCGCCGGCGGGGTCGTTCATATCCATGGATAAAACCTTTGTGGGGCATGTTGAATGGGCCGCGGCACTTGTGATGCGCGGCCCAAGGGCGCGCGAATTATAGCATTCGCGCGAACGCGCACCGGCTAGCCGGGTTGCGGGATCGATTTATAAGTATTTGTTTTTATTAAGCTATTTTGTGACGACAAAAGGCTTAACCCCCAGCGCCTGCGCAATTTTTTCGGCCGCCTGCCGCGCTTCTGGCTGGCTGGCGTAAGGCCCCGCCAGCACGCGGAAAAGATTGTCACGCGCGGCAACTTGCACCTGCGGCGCGAAGCCCTCCACCGGTCCGCGCACACGCGCGACATAGGCGTCGGCGTTGTCGCGCGAACCAAAAGCGGCGAGCTGCAAATACGTACCACCAGCTTCTGTTGCCAGCGGAATTTGTGCAGGCGCTGCGGGTTCCGGCACGGCAGCCCGTGCAGCGGCTGGAGGCGCTGCCGTAACGGGCGGCGCAACCGTGACGGGTGGCACCGCGCTGGCTGGTGACGAGGCAGCCGCAGGCGCGCCGAGCAACACCAGCTCCACCTCCACCAGCGCACTGCCGCCGGCGATGATGCCCAGCTTGTGCGCGGCGGTGTACGACAAATCGATCAGGCGGCTGTCGATGAATGGCCCGCGATCATTTACCCGCACCACTACCGACCGCCCGTTGGCGGCGCTGGTCACACGCACAAAGCTCGGTAGCGGCAACGTCGGATGCGCGGCGCTCATGCCATACATGTCATAAAGCTCGCCGGTGGAAGTTTGCTTGCCGTGATAACGCCGTCCGTACCACGACGCCACGCCACGCGCGCGATACGGCGCCAGCGCTGTCATCGGTACATAGTTGCGGCCCATCACCGCATAAGGCCGCATCGCCCCCTTGTGCAAAGGCTCCACGCGCGGCACCGCATCGGGAATGCTGTCGATATCCGCCGGCGGATTCGCACCGGGGCCGTCGTCAAGGTAATAGCCTCCCTTGCCGGAAGACGGCGCGGACGATGGAGGGGGCGTGGATGAGGTGGATGGCGCAGGCGGCTGCTCACGCCTGCCGCCAAATACACCACACCCCGCCAGCGGCAACAGCATGGCCGCTGCTGCAAGGACAGTGCGCCCGCGCCTCACGTTTCTGCCACACGTTTCACCTGTCACGTATGCACCAGTTTACGATGAGTTTGAATGCTCATCAGGATGCCCAGCCCCAGACACAGCGACACCAGTGAGGTCCCGCCGTAGCTGATCATCGGCAGCGGCACGCCCACCACCGGCAGGATGCCGCTGACCATACCCATGTTGACAAAGGCGTAAGTGAAAAAAGTCAGGGTCACCGCACCGGCCAGCAGGCGGGTGAATAGCGTCGGCGCGTTCGAGGCGATCACCATGCCACGCAGGATGACAAGCAGGAACAGCCCCAATAAAATGCAATTGCCGAGCAGCCCGAACTCCTCGGAAAACACGGCAAAAATAAAATCGGTGGTGCGTTCGGGAATGAAATCCAGATGGGTTTGCGTGCCGCCCATCCAGCCCTTGCCAGTGAAACCGCCGGAGCCGACCGCGATAGTGGACTGAATGGTGTGGTAACCACTGCCCAGCGGATCTTCTGACGGATTGATGAAGGTTAATATGCGCTGACGCTGATAGTCGTGCAGCAGCGACCACGCCACCGGCGCGCTCGCAGCACCCGTCACCAGAAGGCCAGCGATAACCTTCCAAGACAAGCCTGCGAGAAACAGCACGTAGCCGCCACTGGCGAGAATCAATATCGCAGTGCCCAGATCGGGCTGCCGCGCAATGAGGCCGACCGGCACCAGCAGCAGTATCGCGGCAAACGCAAAATTGCCGCCGCGCAACGTACCTTCGTAGCGATGAAAGTACCACGCAAGCATCAGGGGTGCGGCAATTTTCATCAACTCCGAGGGTTGGATGCGCGTCACGCCAATGTTGAGCCAGCGCCGCGCACCGTTGACGATATCGCCTTTCACCGCCACGCCCAGCAGCAAAATAACGCCGATGACAAACAGGGGCAATGCAAGCCGCATCAGAAAATGCGGCGGCACGTTGGCCACGACCCACATCACCACCAGCGCCACCAGCATGTTGAGCATTTGTCCGGAGACGCGCGCCCAGCCCGCGTTCGACGCACTGTAAAGCACCGTAAGACCCACGGCCATCAGCAGCAGCACGGCGCCAAGCAGCGGGGCATCGATGTGCTCCGTCATGAAGCGGGAGAAGCGCCGCAAATAATAGCCGATCATTGCGCGGCCTCGGCTTTTGGGGCTTCGCCCGCCGGTGTTTCCTTGCCCAGCAGGTAGTAATCCATCACTTGACGTGCGATAGGCGCGGCGGCGGTTGCGCCGAAACCTGCATTCTCGACAATCAGCGCCACCGCGATTTTCGGGTTTTCCGCCGGCGCGTAGGCGATAAACAGCGCGTGATCGCGAAAGCGTTCCTGCACGCGGCTTTCAATGTATTTTTCACCCTGCTTGATGGCAACCACCTGCGCGGTGCCGGTCTTGCCGCCGCTGGTGTAGGGCGCGCCCACAAACACCGCGGAACTGGTGCCCTCTTTATTCACGCCCACCATGGCGCGCTTGATGACGGCAATGTGTTCGGGGTTCCAGTCGAGTTTGCGCAACGGCTGCGGCTCCACGGGGGTGCGCACCTTTGTGGCGATATTCTCAATAAAATCAACCACATGCGGCTTGAACATCACGCCGTCGTTGGCCAGTGTCGCAACTGCGGAAGCCAATTGCAGCGGTGTGTAGGCGTTATAACCCTGGCCAATGGCGACGCTGACGGTTTCACCAATAAACCATTCCTTGTCGAAGCGCTTTTTCTTCCACTCCTTCGACGGCAATATACCGGTCGACTCGCCGATAAGATCGATGCCACTGCGCGAACCAAAGCCCAGTTGCGACATGAATTTGGCAATGTTGTCGATACCCAGATCATTCGCCAGCATGTAGTAATAGGTGTCGCACGACACCACGATGGATTTATACATATCAACCCAGCCGTGCCCGCCCACGGCGTCGTCGCGAAACTGGTGATTGCCCAGCATGTAAAACCCCGGATCGGCAATGCCTTGTTGCGGCGTGCGCTTGCCATAGGTCAACGCCGCCAGCGCTATGAAAGGCTTGAAGGTCGAACCCGGCGGATAGGCACCGTTCAGCGCGCGGTTTAGCATCGGCCGGTCGGGCGAGTTGCGCAGCTCCGCCCAGCTTTGCGGATCAATGCCATCAACGAAAAGATTTGGATCAAACCCCGGTTTGCTCACGAACGCCAGCACGCCGCCCGTTTGCGGGTCCATTGCCACCAGCGCACCGCGGCGATTGCCGAAAGCTTTGAACACCAACGCCTGCAGGCCGGCGTCGATTTTCAGTACCAGGTTTGAGCCGGAGACCGGCGGCTTGCGGGACAACAGGCGCACCGCACGACCGGCCGAATCGATTTCCACCTGCTCGACACCCGTAGTGCCGTGCAATGCGCGCTCGTAGCTCTGCTCCAACCCCATCTTGCCGATGTAGTCGGTACCGCGGTAGTTGGCGATCTCGCCGGATTCTTCGAGCTTGTCGAGCTCTTTCTGGTTGATGCGGCCGATGTAGCCGATCACATGCGAAAAGAGTTCCCCCTGCGGATACTGGCGAAAGAGTCGCGCCTTGATTTCCACGCCAGGAAAGCGATAGCGGTGCGCGGCAAAGCGCGCAATTTCCTCATCCGACAGCCGCGAACGTATCGGGAGGCTTTCAAAGCTCTTGCTTTCCTCGAGCAACTGGCGAAAGCGTCGCCGGTCACGCGGCGAAATTTCCATAATCTCGGCAAGGCCATCGATGGTGCTGTCGACATTACCCGCCTTGCCAGGCGTGATTTCCAGCGTATGTGCAGTGTAGTTGTAGGCGAGCTCGACACCGTTGCGGTCGGTAATAACCCCGCGCCCCGGCGTCGCCGGAACAATGGAAATACGGTTGGCTTCAGCCAGCGTGTGGTAGTGCTCGTGCTGCATGACTTGCAGATACACAAACCGCACCAGCAGCACCGCGAACATTGCCAGCACGAAAGCGGTCAACACGCCAAGGCGTACGCGAAACTGCGCCTGCTCGCGGTGGGAATCGCGAAATTCGACGCCGCCGCTGAACAGCAGTCTAGGCATGACCGGCATCCGCGCGTGGGCGCTGCGGCAGCTTTAACACAAACGACAGCAGCGGCCACAGCAAGCCGCCGATGAGACTGCCGAGAAAATACCAGATGCCCGGAAAATCACTGCCAGCGACCAGTCGGATCACCAGCACGATCACGTCATTCAGCAACAGTAGCGGCACCGCATGCAGCGCCTGCGGCGTGATGGCGAAGCGTTGCACGCGCCGGTGCAGTGCAATACCCGCAAAAGCGACTATGGTGTACGACAGCGCGTGCTGCCCGAACAAACTGCCGTCAGCCACGTCCATCAACAAACCCAGCAACCATGGGATGGTGAATCCAATTTTGCGCGGCTGATCGATGCACCAGTAGAGCAGCACCAACGCCACAAAATCCGGCCGCACCCACAAGCCCCAACCCGCCCACGGCAACAGGTTGATGAGCAGCGCCATCAGCAACGTAAACACGACAAAGCCGGTTTGCGCGGGCTTTAAGATTTCCTGCGGCTCGCCGGGATAGAAATTAATCATGCGCCGTAACCCATGACTTTAACCACCCTTGCGCCCCTTGCGACCGCGCGGCGCCTGTTCGCTATCTTCCGGCGGCCGCGGCGGCAAAGCGTCCGAGCCCTGCACCACGAACACGCGCGTGTTATTGCTGACCCCGCCCAGCGGTTTGCACGCCACCCGCGAAAACGTCGCCAAGGGATTCGGCTCGATGGCGGTCACCTCTGCCACCGGCAGGCCCGGTGTATAAATGCCGTCGATGCCGGAGGTCACCAGTTGATCGCCTTTTTGCACGTCGGCATTGAGCGGCACGAACTGCAGCTCCAGCACACCGCGCACGCCCGTTCCCGCCAGCACCAAACGCATGCCGGTACGCGCATTCAGCACGGGAATCAGATGGCCCTTGTCGGTAATCAACGTTACCTCCGCCAGCATCGGATAGACGCGCGTAACCTGCCCCACCACGCCGGTGGCATCGATTACCGGCTGGCCGTTGTGCACTTCGTGCTGCGCGCCTTTGTCGATCACGATGCGCTGCGTGAACGGATCGCGTGCGGCATAAAGTACTTGCGCCAGCGTGTTACGCGTCTGTTGCTGCTCGCGTGCTTCCAGCAGTTTGCGCAGGCTGGCATTTTCGGCTTCCAGCGCGCGGGTTTTTTGCGTCAAGGTGGCGCTGGCGAGATTTTCCTGTGCAAGACGCGCACTCTCGGCGCGCAACGCACTGTGTGTCGTAAAAAATTCCCCAAGGCGCGAGAGCAGGCTGGCGGGCGCGGCCGCAATGCGCTGCAGTGGATAGATCGCTACCGCCGCCACCTGCCGGATGGCATCCAGATGCTTGTAGCGCGCGTCGGCGATCAGCAGCGCCAGCGACAACACCGAGAATATCAGCAAACGGGTGAGCGGACTGGGGCCGGTGTTGAAGAACGGCGGCGGCGTGTGTTCCATCGCTTGGCCAGACGGAAAGGGTCAGGCGCCGGCGCGTACCGTGCGATCCGCCCCATCAGCCGTGTCAATCGCCTTAATCGTCATAGGCGAAAATGGTGTTGTAGCGCTCTTCCGGCGCCTTGCCGGAGCCGCGCGCCACGCAGGTCAGCGGATCTTCGGCGATCACCACCGGCAGGCCGGTTTCTTCCATCAGCAAACGGTCGATGTCGCGCAGCAGTGCGCCGCCGCCCGTCAACACCATGCCTTTTTCCGCGATGTCGGCGGCGAGTTCGGGCGGCGTTTGCTCCAGCGCGGATTTCACCGCGCTGACGATGCTGTTGAGCGGATCGGTCAACGCTTCGAGAATTTCGTTGCTGGTAATGGTAAAACTGCGCGGAATGCCCTCGGCAAGATTGCGGCCCTTGACTTCTTTTTCACGCACCTCGGAACCCGGGAACGCGGAGCCGATGTCTTTCTTGATTTGCTCGGCGGTGGTTTCACCGATCAACATACCGTAGTTGCGCCGGATGTAATTGATGATGGCTTCGTCGAATTTGTCGCCGCCCACGCGTACCGAACCTTTGTAGACCAGGCCGCCCAGCGCAATCACACCAACCTCGGTGGTGCCACCGCCAATATCCACCACCATCGATCCGGTCGCTTCGCCCACCGGCAAATCAGCGCCGATGGCCGCGGCCATTGGCTCTTCAATCAGATTCACCTTGGAGGCGCCCGCGCCCAGCGCGGATTCGCGAATAGCGCGGCGTTCGACCTGTGTGGAACCGCACGGCACGCAAATGATAATGCGCGGGCTGCGTTTAAAAATACGCGAGCGATGAACCTTGCGGATGAAGTGCTTCAGCATCTGCTCGGTAACCGTAAAGTCGGCGATCACGCCGTCTTTCATCGGGCGTATGGCGGTGATATTGCCAGGCGTGCGGCCCAGCATTTGCTTGGCGGCGAGACCAACCTCCTGCAACACGCGCTTGCCGTTGGTGCCCCCTTCCTGACGTATGGCGACCACCGACGGCTCGTCGAGCACGATACCCTTGCCACGCATAAAAATCAGGGTATTGGCCGTGCCAAGATCGATTGCCAGATCATCTTGAAAATAACTGCCGAAAAAACCAAGCATAAAGGCTTTCGAGGACTTTCCCGTGTAAAGAATCGGCTGCTTTGGACCGCATTAATGACTGTGCGATAGCTGCCGTAACAGCTGATTATGATACCCTTGCCGCTGTGCTTTTTGAAGAAACTTTTGGCGAAAATTCGGTTTACGGCTTATGGCACTGACACTGGACGATGTGAAGCGCGTGGCGCACCTTGCCCGCATCGCAATCAACGATGCCGAGGCCAAGGCCACGCACGCGCAACTCACCGGCATTTTCGAACTGATCGCGCAAATGGAAGCGGTCGCTGTCAGCGCCATCGAGCCGATGCCACATGCGCAGGACCTGGTGCAACGCCTGCGCGCGGACGCGGTGACCGAAGCCAACCAGCGCGAGCAGTTTCAGGCCGTTGCGCCTCAAGTCGATGCCGGGCTTTATCTGGTACCGAAAGTCATCGAATAGGCTCTTTCTCTAGTGCTTGAATAACCGGCGCAATCTCCCCAGCTAACTGGTGCCCTAGTTTCGTACTCCTGTACCCCTGAATGCAACCCGAACCGCAACTGGCGACTCTGCGCCAACTATCAGACGGCTTTGCCGCCGGGAAGTTCTCGTGCGTGGAAGTTACGCAAGAATTTCTTAATAAAATCAAAGAGTTAAATTCTTCGCTTAACTGCTTTATCAGCGTCGATGCGCAGCGCAGCCTGGCGCAGGCGCGTGCCGCCGATGCCCAGCGCGCGGCGGGCAAGGCGCAGCTGCTGACGGGCGTGCCGCTGGCCCAGAAAGATATTTTTTGCGCGCAAGGCTGGCTCACCACCTGCGGCTCGAAAATGCTGTCGAACTTCGTGTCGCCGTACGACGCGCATGTGATCGAGCGCTTTAACGCAGCGGGCGCGGTTAATCTGGGCAAGACCAACATGGACGAGTTCGCCATGGGGTCATCCAACGAAACCTCGTTCTACGGCCCGGTGAAGAACCCGTGGGATACCACGCGCGTGCCGGGTGGCAGCTCTGGCGGATCAGCCGCAGCAGTGGCTGCACGGCTTGCCCCGGCGGCCACTGGCACCGACACGGGCGGCTCCATCCGCCAGCCAGCGGCGTTGACCGGCATCTGCGGCCTCAAGCCGACCTATGGCGTGGTGTCGCGCTACGGCATGATTGCGTTTGCCTCCAGTCTTGACCAGGGCGGACCGATGGCACGCACGGCCGACGACATGGGGCTGATGCTCAACGTCATGGCAGGCTTTGACGCGCGCGACTCCACAAGCCTGCAACGTGACGCAGAAGATTACACACGTGAATTGGCGAATCCGCTGGCCGGGCTGCGCATCGGCCTGCCCAAGGAGTTTTTCGGTGCTGGCGCTGCGCCGGACGTGAGCCGTGCGGTGGAATCCGCCATTGCTGAATACCGCAAACTGGGCTGCGAAACCGTCGAAGTCAGCTTGCCCAATATGGCGCTGTCGGTGCCGGTGTATTACGTGCTGGCGCCGGCCGAAGCCTCCAGCAATCTGTCGCGCTTTGACGGCGTGCGCTACGGTCATCGCGCCAGGGATTACACCGACCTCACCGACATGTATGAAAAAACCCGCGCCGAAGGCTTCGGCGCGGAGGTCAAGCGGCGCATCCTGATCGGCGCGTACGTGTTGTCGCATGGCTACTACGATGCCTACTACATTCGTGCGCAAAAACTGCGGCGGCTGATCGCGCAGGATTTCACCGAAGCATTCAAACAGTGCGATGTGATCATGGGGCCGACCAGCCCTTCCACTGCATTCAAAATTGGCGAAAAAGCCGGCGACCCGGTGCAAATGTATCTCTCGGATATTTACACCATCGCGGTCAATCTGGCGGGGCTGCCAGGCATGTCGATCCCTTGCGGCTTCGACAGTGGCGGCTTGCCCGTCGGGCTGCAAATCATTGGCAATTATTTTGCCGAGGCGCGGATGTTGAATGTGGCGCATCAGTACCAGTTGGCGACGGATTGGCATCAGCGCGCCCCCAAAGGCATCGAGGAGATAGCGCGATGAAATGGGAAATTGTCATCGGTCTGGAAACGCACGCGCAGTTGTCCACGGCCTCTAAAATTTTTTCCGGTGCGTCTACAGCGTTTGGCGCTGAACCAAATACGCAAGCCTGCGCGGTAGATCTCGCGTTGCCGGGCGTGTTGCCGGTGCTTAACCATGGCGCGGTGGAACGCGCGATTCGCTTTGGGCTGGCGGTGGGCGCGAAGATCAATCGCCGTTCGGTGTTCGCCCGCAAGAATTATTTTTATCCCGATCTGCCCAAGGGCTATCAGATCAGCCAGTATGAATTGCCGGTGGTCGAAGGCGGTTCGCTGACCATTCGTGTTGGCGACGCAGAAAAGACCGTGCGCCTCACCCGCGCCCATCTCGAGGAAGACGCCGGCAAATCGTTGCATGAGGACTTTCAGGGCACGACTGGCATTGATCTGAATCGTGCGGGCACGCCGCTGCTGGAAATTGTAAGTGAACCGGATATGCGCTCCTCCGACGAGGCGGTCGCCTACGCCAAGGCGCTGCACGCGCTGGTGCGCTGGATCGGCATTTGCGACGGCAACATGCAGGAAGGCTCGTTCCGCTGCGATGCCAACGTGTCGGTGCGCCCGGTCGGGCAGAAGGAATTCGGCACACGCTGCGAAATCAAAAACCTCAATTCGTTTCGCTTTCTCGAAAAAGCCATCGACTACGAAGTGCGCCGCCAGATCGAAGTCATCGAGGACGGCGGCACTATCCGTCAGGAGACACGCCTTTACGACCCGGACAAAGATGAAACGCGCTCCATGCGCTCGAAAGAAGACGCGCATGATTATCGGTATTTTCCCGACCCGGATTTGCTGCCGCTGGCAGTGAGCGAAGAAACGCTGGAAGCCATACGCAAGGCCTTGCCGGAACTGCCACAAGCGAAGCAGGCGCGCTTTGCCGCCAGTTATGGCGTCACCGCGTACGATGCGGCTGTCCTCACCAGCAGCCGCGAACTGGCGGATTTTTTCGAGGGCGCAGCGCAGAAAGCCGATGCGAAAGCCGCCAAGCTGTGCGCCAACTGGATCACCGGGCAACTGAACGCGCGGCTCAACGACGAGGCACTGGATATTACGCAGAGTAAAGTCAGCGCGCCGCAATTGCGGCGGCTGGTGGACCGCATCGCTGATGGCAGCATTTCCGGCAATGCCGCCAAGACGGTGTTTGACGCAATTTGGGCGGGTGAAGCCAACGGCGAGGATGCGGCCGATATTGTTATAAAAAACAAAGGGTTACAACAGATCTCCGATGCGGGCACGATCGAGAAAATAGTCGATGACGTGCTGGCGGCCAACGCGCCGCAAGTCGCGGATTACAAAGCAGGCAAGGAAAAAGCGTTTAACTCGTTGGTGGGGCAGGCGATGAAAGCCACCAAAGGCAAGGCCAACCCGCAGCAGGTTAACGAGATTTTGAAGCGCAAGCTGTCGTCTTAGCGATTCCAGAAAATTCAATAAAAACAAATACTTATAACTTACTGTCGCCTACCTATCAATCGGGACAATAGCCGCTCTTGCACTAAGACAGTTTCGGCTTGCAGCTACTTCTTGGCGGGCGCTGCCGCAGTCGCTGCGGGCGATGGCTGTGCGGGTTCGGGCGTGGTGCCTTTCAACTCCGAGAAGCGCTTGCGGTATTCCGCGTACTTGGTCATGGTGTCCGCCTTTGCTTTTTCATTGTTGGCGATATCCGTGGTAATACGCGTGTGCTCGCGCTCGGCCCGAGCCAGATCTTCCTTAAGATTGGGCGGCAACGGCTTCTTATCCTTTTCCACGTCAGCAGCACGCTTTTTCGCATCCGCAAGGCGCTCGGTGGCGCCTTTCAAAGCGCCGTTATGCTGGGTAATAAAGTTATTCAGCGCGGTGATTTCGCGGTCATGCTTCAAATCGATTTCTTTTTCGCTGCTGAAGGTATTCAGCAGCGCGGTATCCTGGCGCTTTTGCTCGGTCAGCCGCCGTGTTTCCTCAGCCTTGGCCGCCGCTTGTTCTTTTTCTGCCACTTTGCGCTTGGCCAATTCCTCGGCGGATTCGCCGGTCTTGCGCACATTGCCTTGCTTGTCGAGTTCCTTGGTCGCGCCACCCGCGTACTCCGGCGGCACTTTGTCACCACAGCCCACGGTTTTACCCGAGGCGTCCTTCCAGCACACGATTTTCTGCGCGAAAATGGTGGGCGAACCTAGAACGAGCAAGGCACCGCTTACCAAGGCCAGTGAGAGTTTGGACTGAATTCGCATAGTCTTCCCTTTGTGTTCCCTTTTTCCCCGCGGGTTAACCTATCCGCCGTATTGCCATCGCGCCAACTGCGTGGGAGCATGCTGAGCGTGGCAGTTTACCCGGCACTTCTTACCGTTTTCATCATTATAACGTTACAGCGGCATGCCCATGGCAATAGCGCATCAGCAGGCGCGTGGTTGACAGCCTGCGGTCCCGGCTCCGGCCACACGCCACCTACAACCGGTAATTTTTCATGTTACGCATCACATCGCTGAACCTCAATGGCATACGCTCGGCCGAGCGCAAGGGCTTTTTACCCTGGCTCGCCCGCCACAAACCCGACATCCTGTGCGCGCAAGAGTTGAAGGCCCAGCATGCCGACATGACCGCCGAAATGCTGGCGCCCGCCGGCTACCATGGCCACTTCCATTACGCCGAAAAAAAGGGCTACAGCGGTGTGGGCCTTTACAGTCGCATGAAACCCGCGAAGTCATCGGCCGGCTTTGGCGTCGCGGAATTCGACAATGAAGGCCGCTATGTGCGGGCGGATTTCGGCAAGCTCACGGTGATCTCGCTGTATCTGCCGTCGGGCTCCAGTGGCGAGGAACGGCAGGCGGCAAAGTTCCGGTTTCTCGATGCGTTCTACCCCCATATGAAAAAGCTCAAGGCGGCGAAGCGCGAAATCGTGCTTTGCGGCGACTGGAACATTGCGCACAAGGAAATCGACCTGAAGAACTGGCGCGGCAACCAGAAAAATTCTGGCTTCCTGCCCGAGGAGCGCGCATGGCTCACACAGGTGTTTGACGAACTCAACTGGGTCGATGTCTTCCGCCGCGTCGATGACCGGCCTGACCAATACACCTGGTGGTCCAATCGCGGGCAGGCCTATGCCAAGAACGTAGGGTGGCGCATCGATTACCACATCGCCACGCCCGGCATCGCCGCCACCGCCAAACGCGCCGCCATCTACAAGGACGAAAAATTCTCCGATCACGCGCCGTTGACCATTGAATATGATTACGCTCTCTGATGCCTGAGGCGCAAACCGCGCCCGCATGGCGCGACACACTCGCCGCCATGCTAAGCCGCCGCATGCTGGTGGCGCTCTTCATGGGCTTTGCCTGTGGCTTGCCGCTGCTGCTGACCGGCTCGGTGCTGCAAGCGTGGCTGAAGGATGGCGGCGTCAGCCTGAAAGAGATCGGCTTTTTCGCGCTTGCGGGGCTGCCTTACACGCTGAAGTTCCTGTGGGCGCCCCTGTTCGACCGCTATGTGCCGCCACTGCTGGGCCGGCGGCGCGGCTGGTTGGTGCTGATGCAAATCCTGCTCGCCGCCGCGCTGTTGGCGTTGAGCTTCGCGCGACCCACGCCAGACCATCTGCTGTGGATTTCGGCCGCGGCGCTGCTGGTGTCGTTCTTCTCCGCTTCGCAGGATATCGTGGTTGATGCCTACCGCCGGGAAAGTCTTACCGATGCGGAGCTGGGGCTGGGCTCGGCACTCTATGTCAACGGCTACCGGGTGGGCATGCTGCTCGCCAGCGGCGGCGGCCTCATCATCGCCGATCACACCTCGTTCGCCTTCATGTATCAGATGATGGCGGCCGTCATGGCGGCGTGCGTGCTGGTGACGTTCTGGGCCATCGAGCCGCCGCTGCCCGACGGCGCACCCAAGACCTTGCAGGAGGCCGTCGTCGAGCCCTTTCGTGACTACTTTACGCGCGACGGCGCCTGGCTGGCGCTGGCGTTTATCCTGCTCTACAAAATCGGTGACGTGATGGCGTCAAGCATCACCACGCCGTTCTATCTGGAGTTGGGTTACAGCAAGACCGAGATCGGCGCGGTGGTCAAGCTCTTTGGGTTCTGGGCCACCATCGGCGGCAGCCTCCTCGGCGGTGTGCTTATCCTGCGCATCGGCATGACGCGCGCGCTGTGGTACTTCGGCGCACTGCAAATGCTGTCGACGCTGGGGTTTGTCGCGCTGGCTTACGTGGGCCACAACAACGCCGCGCTGGCGGCGGTGATCGCACTGGAAAATTTCGCCGGGGGTCTGGGCACCGCCGCGTTTGTCGGCTTCATGGGCGCGCTGACCGACAAGCGTTTTACCGCGACGCAGTACGCGCTGCTGTCGAGCCTGATGGGTGTCCCGCGTGTGCTGATTTCGGCGCCCGCCGGCGTGCTGGCCGAAGCCATGGGCTGGCCGGCGTTTTTCACCTTTTGCACGCTGCTCGCGATTCCGGGGTTATGGATGATCCGCGGTATCGCCAGATTGAACGTGACTCAACCCGCGCCAAAGTGATAAATCGCCAGCGCCCCCAGTAGATTAGGCAGCGCGCTCACCAGCACGCCGTCCGTCAGCACCTTGCGCTCCAGCACGCGGATGTTACGCGCGGCGCAAAAGCGCTCAAAATCACTGATCGTGCACAAGTGAATGTTGGGGGTATCGAACCACTGGTAGGGCAGGTTGTCCGACACCGGCATGTGGCCGCGCAACACCTGCAAGCGATTGCGCCAATAGCCGAAATTGGGGAACGTCACGATGCCCTCGCGCCCTACGCGCAGCATCTCGTCGATAAGGCTGTCGCCATGGCGCATGGCTTGCAGCGTTTGCGACAGGATCACGCAGTCGAACGACTGATCGTCGAACTCACGCAACCCACGCTCAAGGTTGCGCTGGATCACATTGACGCCATTGCGCGCGCAGGCGAGCACGTTGTTGTCGTCGATTTCCACGCCGTAGCCGGTGATGGCGCGCTCGCGTTTGAGATAGTTGAAAAGTGCGCCGTCGCCGCAACCGAGGTCAAGCACATGCGCATTGGGTTTGACCCACTGCGCGATGGCGGCGAAATCCGCGCGGTCGATGCTGATGCCGTTCATCGCGCGTCTCCCGCCTGCATTTCCGCGAAAACGCGGTCGAAGTACGCAGCCACCAGTTTGTGATAGCGCGCATCATCCAGCAAGAAGGCATCGTGACCATGTGGTGCGTCGATCTCGGCATAGGTCACGTCTCGCCGATTTTTCAGCAGCGCGTGCACGATCTCACGCGAACGCTCCGGCGCAAAACGCCAGTCAGTGGTAAAGGACACTACAAGAAACCCGGCACGCGCCGGCGCCAGCGCTTTCGCCAGATCGCCACCATGCGCGAAAGCGGGGTCGAAGTAATCCAGCGCCTTGGTAATGCGCAAGTACGTGTTGGCGTCAAAGTAGCCGGCGAATTTGTCGCCCTGATAGCGCAGATACGATTCAATCTCGAACTCGGTGTCAAAACCGTAGTTCACCTGCCCATGCTTCAACTGTCGGCCGAACTTGTTGGCCATTTCGTCGTCGGACAAATAGGTGACATGCCCCACCATGCGCGCCACGCGCAAACCCCGCCGTGGCATGACGTTATGCGCGTAAAAATCCCCGCCGTGAAAATCCGGATCAGTGAGGATGGCCTGGCGCGCAATTTCGTTAAACGCGATGTTCTGCGCGGACAAATTCGGCGTGCAGGCAATCACCAGTGCGTGCCGCGTGCGTTCGGGCCACGCAATCGTCCACTGCAAACACTGTATGGCACCAAGGCTGCCGCCCATCACGGCTGCGAATTGCCGGATACCCAGGTGATCGGCCAGCCGCGCCTGCGCGTTGACCCAGTCATCCACCGTCACCACCGGGAAATCGCCTCCCCACGGCTTGCCGGTTTGCGGGTTGATCGATTGCGGCCCGGTGGAGCCGTGGCAGCCACCGAGGTTGTTAACACCGACCACAAAGAACCGGTTGGTGTCGAGCGGCTTGCCGGGGCCGATCATGTTGTCCCACCAGCCGATGTTGTTGGGGTCGTCGGCGTAGGTGCCAGCCACATGGTGCGACGCATTCAGCGCGTGGCACACCAGCACCGCATTGGAACCGGCAGCATTCAGCGTGCCATAGGTTTCATAGACGAGTTCGTAATCGGCGATGGAACGCCCGCACTTCAAGGCAAGCGGCTCGGCGAAGTGCGCGCGTTGCGGCACGACAGCGCCAACGCTGCCTGCCTTGTTCAATATTTGTTCGGAGGAATCCATGACAACAAAAAACCCGGTTTTGCCTATGTGACCTTTGCAGGCTCACGCAAGAAACCGGGTTGGGAGTCACGGCAGCGGGGCGTTCACTACGACAACTTTGCTACTGGCCCGCTGGCATCTCTTTAGCCGCATTTATTGCGCGCCCGCAATCTGATATCAAATCGGCGCGTCAGAACAAGGACTTATATTACACCCCCGGCTGGCGGTTGTCAATTTCGCCGGGGTACGCCTTGCCGTAGTCGAGCAGATGCTGGCGCAGAAATGTCCGAATCGGCAAAGCCAGTTCAGCGGCACGCTGATCGAATTCTTCCAGCACCGTGGTCAAAGGCACCAGACCGTCCGGCACCATGATGGGACTCATGTTCCTGACCGGTGTAGCCTCCCCGCCATCAACCCGGTGATGCGTGTAGCCACTCACCGCGCGCCAGCTCAGCACGCGTTCGTAATTGGGCAGGTCGTAGCACACCTGAAAGCCGATCATGCTGCCGTCAGCCGCCTGCCAAGTGAAAATATCGAAATAATCATCGCGAAACCAGCGCCGCCGCCACTTGGGATCGGGTTGGTTGACGCGAGAAATTTCGTGCAGCATGCTCTGCCGTCAGTTCGCCGGGTTGTTCATCGGGTTGTTCACCAGACTGTTCATCTTGGCGAGCAGCATTTTAAGCCGCACCGGATCGCTCGCGCGCAGCATCGCGCGAGCGGTGTTCTGCAGTGCCGCCGTGTCGGTGTACAGCACCTGCTGTTTGACATCCGGCACGTGCGCCGCGTGCATCGAAAAATTGCGCAGCCCCATGCCCAGCAGCAACCGCGTCAGCGTAACATCTCCCGCCATTTCGCCGCACATGGTCACCGGCACGCCGGCCTTGTCCGCGCGGCGGATAATGCCCGACACCAGCGTAAGGACCGCCGGATGCAACGGGTCATACAGATACGCCACGCTCTCATCGGCGCGGTCAATGGCCAACGTGTACTGAATCAGATCGTTGGTGCCGATGGACAGGAAATCGAGTTTGCGTAAAAAAACGTCCAGCGCCAGTGCGGCCGCGGGCACTTCGATCATGCCGCCGATACGCACGCTGCGGTTGTAGGGAATACGCTCGTCGTCGAGGCTCGCCTTCGCGCGCGTGATCATTTGCAGTGTCTGATCGATTTCAGCGGAGCTCGCCAGCATCGGAATCAAGATGCTCACGTTGCCGTAATGCGTGGCCCGCAGCAACGCGCGCAACTGGCTCATAAAGCGCTGCGGTTCTGTCAGACACAGCCGTATCGCGCGCAGCCCCAGCGCCGGATTGGCGCCGGCCGCGACACCCTCATCGGTCTGCTTGTCGGCGCCCAGATCGTAAGTGCGGATGGTAACGGGACGCCCCTCCATGGCCTTCGCCACGCTGCGGTAGGCCTCGAACTGCTCGTCTTCGTCCGGCAGATCGCTGCGATTCAAAAACAGAAATTCGCTGCGGAACAAGCCGATGCCAGTGGCGCCGTTGGCGAGCACTTGCGTCACATCTTCCGGCAATTCAATGTTGGCGTGTAGTTCAACCGCCACGCCGTCGCGGGTAACCGCGCGCGTGTCGCGAAGCGCTGCCAGTTTGCCGCGCTCCACGCCGAACGCGAGTTTGCGCCGCTGGTACTCCGCGAGTACCCGTTCATCTGGGTCGACGATCAGCACACCACTGCTGCCGTCGACAATAATCAGCTCGCCTTCGCGCACCAACTCGCGCGCGCGGTGCAACGCGACGATGGAAGGAATATTGAGACTGCGCGCCACCACCGCCGTGTGCGAGGTCACGCCGCCCATGTCGGTGATAAAACTCGCAAAGTTGTGGCGCTTGAACTGCACCACGTCGGCAGGCGACAGATCGTGCGCCACCAGTATGCGCTCGTGTTCGGCGCCCGCGGACGGCGGCGGCACGTAACCGGGCTGGCCTGACAGCGCCTTCAGTACGCGTTCCACCACCTGCACCACGTCGTGGCGGCGCTCTCGCAAGTAGTTGTCTTCGATGGAGTCGAACTGCGCGAGCAAGGCATCGGTTTGCACCTTGATCGCCCATTCGGCATTGCACTGTTCGGTTTCGATAATGCGACGCGGCTCGGCCGACAGCGTGGCGTCGTCCAGAATCATGCGGTGTAAATCGACAAATGCGGAAAACTCCGCCGGCGCGCCCGCCGGAATTTCGCCACGCAGCGCGTCGAACTCGGCGCGCACCGTCTGAATCGCCGCGTCAAATCGCAGCGACTCTGCCGCAATTTGGTGCGGCGGCAGCACAAAGTGGTCTACTTCCAGCGTGGCATGCGACACCAGATGCGCATGCCCGATGGCGATACCGCCGGAAACACCGATGCCGTGGAGAGTGAAACTCATGTTGGGCGTGAGGCGAAAGGCGTGAGGCGCGAGGCGAAAATCATCGTGTCCATGCCACCTAGACTACCACGACCAAAGCCCTACGCCTTACTCCTCACGCTTCACGCCTCACGAGCTCATTCGCCTTCGCCAAACTTGTCCGCGATCAGCGCGACGATGGCTTGCAGGGCGTCGGCCTCGTCGGCACCACTGGTTTCCACGGTGATGCGAGTGCCCTTGGCAGCAGCCAGCATCATCACACCCATGATACTTTTGGCGTTGACGCGGCGCGCGCCGCG
>OMIN01000054.1 GCA_900299145.1 Betaproteobacteria bacterium
CGCCACATCATGCAGCACCTTTTCATGCCACATATTCGCGACAGTTACGAAGACCTGGATCGCGCTGCGGCAGATTGCGATCTCATCGTCACCCATCCGCTCAGTTTCGCCGGCCCGCTGGTCGCGCAAAAGCGCAGCTTGCCGTGGGTGTCGTCCATTCTGTCGCCGCTGTCGCTGCTGTCGTGCATGGATCCGCCGCTGCTGAATGAAGCGCCGTGGCTGCGCGCGGTGCGCAAGCTGGGTGTCGGGCCGTATCGCGCCGTATTCAGCCTCGCCAAACTCGCGACCCGGCACTGGGAATCGCCGCTGCAAGAGCTGCGGGCCAGCCTCGGTTTGCCGCCCGCGCCGCCGGCAATGTTCGAAGGGCAGTATTCGCCCTTGCTGAATCTTACGCTTTTCTCGCCCCTGCTCGCGACGCCACAGGCGGATTGGCCTGCGAATACCGTGTTGTGCGGCTTTCCGCGTTACGACGGCAAGCCGGCGGATGACGCAACGATTGCACGGCTCAGGCATTTTCTTGCAGGCGGTGATCCGCCGCTGGTGTTCGGCCTTGGCTCGTCGGCGGTATTGATCGCGGGTGATTTCTGGCATCACGCGATCGCCGCAGCACATGCGCTCGGACGTCGCGCAGTTCTGCTCACCGGCGAATCGCCCCAATTACCGCAGCCCGTGCCGTCAACCGTCGCGGTGTTCGACTATCTGCCGTACTCGGCGGTGTTTCCGCATGCCTGCGCGGTGATCCATCAGGCGGGCATCGGCACGTTTGCGCAGGCGCTCGCGGCAGGGCGGCCGCAACTGATTGTGCCGGTGGCGTTTGATCAGCCGGACAATGCCGAGCGCGCTGTAAAGCTCGGCGTCGCGCGCGCACTGCCGTTCAGGAAGGTGAATTCGCGACGGCTTGCCGAGGCGCTGCAGCCATTGCTGAATGAACCGCACTTCTCGTCACGCGCCTCACAAATTGCCACCACGCTCGCACAAGAGAACGCGCTGGAAACGGTGTGCGACCGGTTGGAAGGTGTGCTGCGGTAGATTCCACCTTCGTCATTCCGGCTTAGGCCAGAATGACCGGGGGGTATAAATGCACACCCTACATCAACCCGCCAGGCAAGTCCGTTCCCGCAGCCGTTCCCACGCCTGCACCCAGCAACAGTCGTGATCGAATCCTTCGATCACCTCCACACGCACCTGCGGTAACGCGTCTCGGACACGTTGCAACGTGTGGTGCGGCACCAGCGCGTCGTCCGCAGCAGCAAGATGCACCTGCGGCACAGCCGCAAGTTGCGCGGCGTATGTCAGAGGATTCAACGAATAGCGCAGCGGCGAAATATCGATGGCTGCTGTCCACGTCTCCGTATCCAGTGGCGCGGCCACTGTGACAATACACACGACATCTTTGCGCCGCGCAGCGATCAATGTCGCAATGGTGCCGCCGCCCGAATACCCAACCAATCGCACACGCTGCAGATTTGCACTAAGCAGCATCAAATCGACCGCCGCGCTCATGATGGTGACGGCTTCGTCGCCGTAGCGGCCCTGTATCCACAGGATTGAAGGGCATCGGCTCAACGCGAAGTAACCCAGATACTGGCACGGTCGCCCTAGGTAAGCCACGTGCATCGAGGGATCACGCAGCGCGAGACGCAACGCCAGCGGATTTTCAGGCGTGGGGTCTATCGGCGGCTCGAACTTGCTGCGCCACTCGGCACCGTCGCCTTCGATATAAAGGGTGAGCGTGCCGTCAGCCGAAGTGGCGCCGTCCGGGAGTTGCCGCAGCCAGCCACGCACCGGCGTGCCCGCGAACGCGGCGACAGGCTGCAAATCGCCGGCACGCGCTTGGGCATCGATGTGCCGGGCGGGCGTGTAGAAAGCAGCGCAGCCGCCCAAGGCCAGCACGACAGCCACGGCGCCGACTCGCTGCAAAGCCCGGTGCAGCGGCGGCGGGCACTTTCGCAACCCAGACCTCAAACAAAAATAATATAATAAAAACAGATACTTATAAAACAGCACGCTCTGCTACTGCACGCGGATGTTTGCCACTTTCGCCACATTCGCCCACTTCGCCATTTCAATGGGAAGGAACTTGCGTATGGAATCCGGCGAACGCGGATCGGGTTCGACTCCGTCGGCTTCCAGACGCTTCACGATCTCCGGCTGCTGCAAAAAGCGCAACGATTCGGCGTTGATGCGATTCACAATGTTTGCGGCGGTGCCCGCGGGCGCTGCGACAGCCCACCAGTTGTTCGCCTCGTAACCGGGAATGCCTGCTTCGGCCACCGTCGGCAGCTCCGGCGTCGGCCCCGCGCGCTTGGCGCCGGTGGTAGCGAGCGGCTTCAATTTGCCGCCTTTGAGATGCGGCATGGTCTGCACCAGCGCGCCAATGTTGATTTGCGTTTGCCCCGCCATGGTATCCATCATCGCCGGAAAGCCGCCCTTGTAAACCACCACCACGAGCTTCATGCCCGACATGTGATGGAACAGTTCCGAGGTGAAATGCGCATAGCCGCCGGAAGTCGACAGCACGAGCTTGCCCGGATTCGCCTTGCCATGGGCCAGTAACTCCTTGATCGAGTTGACGGGCAGCGAGGCATGCACCGACACCACGCTCGGCCCCAACCCCAGCATCGCCGCCCACGCGAAGGAATTCAGCGGATCAAAAGGCAATTTGCGCGTGCCGCCATTAACGGCGTGCGCGGCGGAGGCCACCAGCAGCGTGTAACCATCCGGCGCCGACCGCGCGACGATTTCCGTGCCGATGATGCCGTCAGCACCCGGGCGGTTATCCAGCACTACCTGCCTGCCGAGACGCTCGGTCAGATAGTTGGCGAAATAGCGTCCCATGATGTCGTTGCTGCCACCGGGCGGAAACGGCACGATCATCCGTATCGGGCGCGCGGGGTAGGCTTCGGCGGGTTGGGCGTGGGATGGGTTGATCATCACTGGCACCGTGAGTGCGGCAATGCTGGTAAAGATCAGCGTTGCAATCATGCTATTAAGCAAGCGTGTCATTCGTAATTCTCTTTCCTGTTCAGCTTTATTTTAAAATTTCGCCGCTTTGCGGAACACGCTTATCCGAAACCACCCGCCCTTCCTTCAGCACCAACTGCAACTGCCGTACGTTGTTAATGTCCGCCAGCGGATTTGCCGCAACGACTATCAAATCCGCCAGCTTGCCAACCTCCACCGTGCCCAAATCATCGCCCGCGCCACACACCGCGGCTGCATGCCGCGTAGCGGCGAGCAATGTCTGCCAGGGGCTCGCGCCATCTTTCACCCACAGCCCCATTTCCAGCAACGCGGCATCTTTCAAGGGGCGAATGTCCGACCCCAGGGCCATTTTCACGCCAGCGTTCAAAGCCTTGCGAAACCAAGCGGCGTGTACGTCGCTCGCGGCGTCGGCGCGGCAACACAGCGACGGCGAAAGGTTGCGTTGTTTCAGATACGACCGCTCCCATTCATTACCCGCCTGATTGGGCGTGAGATGGCTGATGGCGAGCGTGGGCACGTACCACGCATCGCGTTTCAGAAACAGCTCAATGCATTCGTCGTCCATGATATAGCCGTGCTCGACGCTGTGCGCGCCGAGCTTCAGCGCGTTTTTGACTGCGTCCGGGTTGGTCGCGTGCGCCATCACCTTGAATTCACGCTGGCGGCAAATCTCGAAAGCCGCGCGGATTTCGTCGTCAAGCAAAAACGAATGCCAATGGCGGTCCCACGCCGGGCCCATGATGCCGCCGGAGAGATTCAATTTTATGTGATCGACACCATGCTTGATCTGCTCGCGGATGGCCTTCACAAAGCCATACGGCCCGTCGCATTCAAGCGCGTGGCCGGTGGTGAGAAAATGTCCACCAGTGGTGGTGAGAAAATGGCCGCTCGCATACAAACGCGGCCCCACAAAGAGACCCGTATCAAACGCGCGCTTCCACGCCACGTCCATGAAACTGTGCGTGCCGGCGCAGCGAAAACCGACAATGCCGGAATCGGTCAGCGCGCTCATCAGCCGGTGGCCGAACAGCGCCACCTGATCCGCCAGCGGTGCTTCCGCCAGCGTCAGGTAATCCGGATGGATGTGCACGTCCCAAAGGCCCGGCATCAAGTACGCCCCCTTCAAATCGATCACGTTGGCGCCTTGCGGGGCCGGCGCTGCACCATCAAGATGAATCGACGCGATGCGCCCGTCGTCGCCAATCGCAACTGCGGTGTGCGCTTTGGGAGTGGCATCGATGCAGTCGATCAACGTGGCGTTGGTAAGCAGGGTTCGCATGCGCAGCCTTGGAGTTTCTTAAGTATTTGTTTTATTTGAATATTTCCTAATTGCCGCGTGGCCGCCACTTCCCCGACTCGATCAGCGCATAAAAATCATCAGTAATCTGGTGCAGCAGTTCCGGCTCTTCCAGATTCACCAGATGCCCCGTGGACGCCGCGACGGACAGGCGCACCGCCGGGCTGACCTGCTTCATGAACAGGCCCGAATCAATGGCGCCCGGATCTTCGTCACCGACCACCACGTGCGCGGGCACGCGCATGGCGCGCAGCGCTTTTTCCATGCCGAAGAGGGACGGCCGCGGCGCCATCACGCGGCGCGTGATATTGGCGCAGCCCTGCGCCGAGTGCTGCAAAAATCGCCGACCGAAATCGTCCCACGCACGCGGATTCTTGTGCTTCAACTGAATGCGGTTGGCGGCCACGCGCAAGCCCTTCAATACCACCTCCAGACCGCCTTCTTCGTACAGCCGCGCTCGCGCTTCCGCATCGCGCAAAAACTGGGCCTTATTGCGCGGATCGCCGCCGCTGCCGATGCCGATCATCGTGAGCGAAATCGCCATGCGCGGATACGTCAGCCCAAAATCCAGCGTCGTGCGCGAACCCATCGAGCAGCCCATGATGTGCGCGCGGCGTATCTTCAGATGCCGCATCAACACCGCGACATCGTCGACCGCGTGCTTGTGAGAGTAATTGCTCAATCTGGCCGGCACTTCCGACGGCGGATAGCCGCGCGCGTTAAATGCAATGCAGCGATAGCGCCGGCTGAAATACTGAATCTGCTTTTCCCAGCTCCACAGGTCGCCGGAAAATTCATGCACAAAAATAATCGGTGTCCCGCTGCCGGCTTCTTCGTAATAGAGCTTCGCGCCATCGGATTGCAGATACGGCATGATGTGTTCTCCCTGTTAAACCTCATTGCATCGCCAGCCAGCCGCGCGACACCACGCTAGAAGTGACGCACAAAGTCACACTCCCTAAGTGGCGCGCGGCTGACTCCCCGCAAACAGCGACCTGGCCCGCGTGGTCTGTGTGGTGGGCTTTTCTGATAGTCTACAAACATTCTAACCGGAGACGCAGATGTACGCCTTGATCCAGCGCGCCGCGCCCGCCCTGGCGCTGGCCGCCGCCCTGCACGCGACCATGCTCGCAACCCCGGCGGCGCACGCGCAGCCTTGGCCCGCGCGCCCCGTGCGCGTGGTGGTGCCGTTTCCCGCGGGTGGCCCGGCGGATGTGCTGGGGCGCGTGATGGCAGTGCGCTTCACGGAGCAACTCAAACAACAATTCGTGATCGACAACCGCCCCGGCGCGAACGGCAATATCGGCGCAACACTATTGGCGAAGGCGCCCAACGACGGCCACACGATCATGTTCGCCACCACCGGCCCACTGGCGCTGAACCGGCTGATGTATGCCAAAACCACCACCTATGATCCGGCGCGTGATTTTGCGCCGGTGAGTCTATTCGCCGACATGCCGCTGATCGTGGTCGCCAATCAGACCACGCCGGTCAAGACGCTGCAGGAGGCGATTGCGCACGCGCGCGCCAATCCCGGCAAACTCACTTATTCGTCGCCCGGCCACGGCTCAATGGCGCATTTAACCGCCGAGTTGATCCAGCGCGGCACCGGCATCAAGTTGACGCACGTGCCGTACAAAGGCTCCGCGCCCGCACTGACGGAATTCCTTGGCGGTTCGGTCAATCTGGCGATGGACCTCGCATCAACCTATATTCCGCATCTGAAAAGCGGCTCGGTGCGCGCGCTCGCCATCAGCACCGCCACGCGTTTCGCACTGCTGCCGGACGTGCCCACGGTCATCGAAGGCGGCGTGCCCGGCTATCACGCGTCGGGCTGGTTCGGCATTGTCGGGCCGGCGGGCATGCCGCCGGATGCCATTACCAAACTCAACAAAATTGCCAACGACTGGCTTGCCAGCAGCGAAGGCGCGGGCCGCCTGCGTGACATGGCCGCGCGGCCGCTCGGTGGCTCGCCCGCCGAGCTGGGTAAATTCATCAGCAGTGAAATCGATAAATGGCGGCCGGTGGTGGAACCCATTGCTGCGGCTGCGCAATAGACTGGAAGCCTGAACAGGGAAAACTCATGTCAGACAAAACCAAAGATGTACCCCTCGTCGACTGCCACGCACACGTCTACACCACCGATATGCCGCTATCCGCCACGGCCTGGCATCACCCGCCGGCGGACGCCACCATCGAGCAGTACATCGCCACGCTCGATCAACACGGCGTGCAGTACGCCGTGATGGCGGCGGCGAGCCTTTACGATGATTACAACGAATACATGATCGAATCGACGGTGAAGCACAAGCACCGTTTGCGCACCACGGCCATCGTCAAACCCTCCATCGACCCTTACGTAATGCGCATGATGCGCGACGACGGCGTGGTGGGCGTGCGGCTGCAATGGCGAAACGTAAAAAGCCTGCCCGACATCACCACGCCGGAGTACCGCAAGTTCTTTCGCCGCGTTCGCGATCTGGATTGGCATGTGCACATCAATCAATCGGGTGAACTGCTCGATGCGCCGCTCACCGCACTGGAAGCCACCGGCGTAAAAATCGTCGTCGATCATTTCGGCCATCCGCAAAAGGGCAAGGGCGCGGCCTGCGCCGGTCAGCAGGCGATCATCCGCTCGGTGGCCAAAGGCCGCACGTGGGTAAAGCTGTCGGCGGCGTATCGGCTGGAATCACTCGACATCGCCGAGGCCTGCGCGCGCGAGTTGCTGAAACACTGCGGCCCGGAGCGCCTGTTGTGGGGCAGCGACTGGCCGTTCGCCGCGTTTGAAGACAAGGCGACTTACGCCGATTGCGTCGCCGCGTTCAAGCACTGCGTGCCGGACGGAAGCGCGCGACGGATCATCGGCGGCGAGACACCGATGCGCTTATACTTTATTTAAAAATATCAATAAAAACAAATACTTAAAATCTCTATCCGATAGTCAGCAACGGGGTTTACGGCCATGCGAGCATCGCGCAAGATCATCAGGCGCATTAAATCAACCTGTGCATTCAGCTGGGCTGGCGTGTCACTGCTGGCAGCATCGACACTCGCTTTCGCACAAGACAACCGCTACCCCGACCGGCCGCTACGATTCATCGTGCCGCAGGCGGCGGGCAGTGCGTCCGACACCTCGGCGCGCATCCTTGCGCATGAATTCACGCGCCTGCTCGGCCAGCAAGTCGTGGTCGACAATCGGCCCGGCGGCGGGCTCACCATCGGCATCGAAATGGTGGTGCGCGCAGCACCCGATGGCTACACCATTGGTTACGGCAACATCGGCGGCATCGCCATCAACCGCAGCATTCTGCCGAAGGTGCCTTACGATGCGCTGAAAGACGTGCAGCCCATCGCGCTCACCAGCACTGGCAGCCAGATGCTGGCGGTGAGCAATGTCGTACCAATCAAGTCCGTGCGCGATCTCATCAATCACGCCAAGGCCAACCCCGGCAAGCTGCTCAACGCGTCTTCCGGCAACGGCTCACCCGGGCATCTGTCGGGCGAGTTGTTCAAGCAAATGGCTGGCGTCAACATCGCACACGTGCCGTACAAGGGTGGCGCGCAGGCGATGACCGACATGATGAGCGGGCAGGTACATCTGATATTCGAAAGCATGAGTTCGATCTCGCCGCATCATCGTGGCGGGCGGCTGCGCGGCATCGCGGTGACTGGGCCGAAACGCTTGTCGAGTTTTCCCGACCTGCCCACCATTGCCGAATCCGGCGTGCCGGGTTACGAAGTCACGGTGTGGGGTGGGATGATCGCGCCGATGGGCGTGTCGAAAACCGTCATCGCCCGATTGAACGATACGGTCAACAAATCCATGACCTCGCCCAGCCTGATCGAAAAATACGCATCGAACGGCGTGGAACTGGGCGGCGGCACGCCGGAAGCCTTTGGCGTGCTGATCAAGAGCGAGATCGAAAAATACGCGATGATCGCGAAAACACTTAAAGCCAAGGTGGACTAAGTAGTGAACTGACGCCGCTCCTCGCGTAACACTATCCCGCCTTCGCCCGCGCCAGCAAATCCGCGCCCGACTGTGCCGCGTCTCGCACCACCGCCGCGTGATCCAGCGCGGTGAAGCGCCCACCGCGCAGCAGCACACGGCCATCGGCGATCACGGTATCCACATTACGCGGTTGCGCCATGTTCACGAGCGTTTCATACGGATCGGCCATCAGCGCCATATTCACATCAGTGGTTCGCACCAGAATGATGTCCGCGCGCTTGCCCGGCGTGATTGAACCCGTGCGATCCGCGATATTGAGATCGACCGCGCCATCGAGGGTGGCGAGCTGCACCAGCCGCTTCGCGGTGAGCGGTATGCGGGCGCCGATGCGGTGACGGTGCAGGTGATATAGGAACCGCATGCACTGAAAAAAATCCACCGTATACGTTCCCGTGAGATCAATCGACATGCTGACCTTGACCCCGGCTTCCAGCAACTCGCCCAACTGAATCACGCCCGCGGCAGCCGGGCGCTGTGATTCGCCCACCGGCGACATGCTGTAGCTCACGCCGCGCCTGGCGAGAATTTTGCGCTCCTCCGCCGTGGTGAGCAGCGGGTGCACCAGTTGCACGTCCGGCCCCAGCAGGCCGGCTTTTTCCAGCAGTGTGATCGGACTCGGCCCTGAAGTGTGCATGGTAATCGGCAGGCCCAGCGCCCGCGCGCCGCCCCAATCCTTGCGCGCCATGTCCACCGAAATGTTGCCGCGTAATTGATTCGTGGCATCGCCGACGTTGCGCGAGCTGATGCCGAGTGTCAGCAGGCCGTCGTTGGGCAGCCATTGCTGTTTGATTTTGGCAAGCCCCGCCAGATCCATCGGCTGCTCGTTGGGCGCGCCCTGCACCGTGCCATACGAGAAGCGTCCGCGCAGCCCCGTATCGCGCATCGCACGCAACTCGGCGTCAGCGTGATCGGGCGTGGCGATGTTGTGCGCCCAGTTGTGCACGGTCGTCGCCCCCGCGGAGAGCGCCTCCGCGAGCCCCAGACGCACGCTGTTGTAATGATCGCGGGGCGCGAAAAAACGGCCCAGCGCGTTAGTCACTGGAAAATAGCCGCGCTTGGCGTCATCCACACTCATCATCGGGCGCAGCAGGCTTGTCCACAAGTGCCAGTGTGTCTCGACAAAACCCGGCATGCAGATCATGCCCGCCCCGTCGATCACGATGGCCGCCGGCGCTACGACATCGCGTGCCACGGCGACGATGGTGCCGTCACGCACATGCACATCACCGCGCGCAAAATCGCCGATGGCGGCGTCCATGGTCAGCACGTTGGCGCCGCGTATCAAAAACTCACCGCGCGCGGGCAGCCCACCTGGTTGTGATGACGCACCGCTGCCGCCGGTTTGCGCGCAACCCGCCGCCGCAACGCTGGTCACCGCCAGCGCCGATGCCGCCTTGAGCAGGCCGCGGCGGCTCTCGCTAATCTCGTTATATTCGTTCATTGGCGATCCCCCATGTCTGGCCGCGTATGATACGCACGATTGACGTGCCCCGGGACGAGCGATACCGTTGCGGCATGACAAGCCCTGTTGTGCCGGGCCGCACTGCACACGACACTAATGAACCACTTCCGCAAAGACGCAAAATCATGACCACCGAATCCACCAATGTCGCCATTCTCAAGGATGCCTACCAGCGCTGGCACGACACCAAGGGCGGCAGCGTTGAACACTGGATGAGCCTGATGACCGACGACATCAGCTTCCGGTCGCTGGCGCAGGGCGCCGCACCGATGAAGTTTACGCGCGCCGCAACCTCGAAGGACGACGTACGGCAATATTTCGCCGGGCTCGCCGCCGACTGGGAAATGATCTACTTTCGCACCAACGAATTCATCGCACAGAACGACCGGGTGGTCGTGCTGTGCGATGTATCCTTCCGCTTCAGGAAAACCGGCAAGGTCGCCTTCACCCCCAAGGCAGACATACACCGCCTGCGTGACGGCAAGATTTGCGAGTTCTTCGAGTTTTACGATACCGCCATCGCAGCGCAAGCCACGGTGGCCTGACCGGCCGCCCGCCCGTCAAATCCCCACGTCAACACATATCCGGAGCTTCCATGCCTTTTCTTAAATCCCACACTGACAAATCCGGCCCCGGCGACGTGTTTCAGGCGTACCCGGAGATTTACCGCCACTGGGCGGAAATGGGCCAGCAGTTGATCAATGGCCCGTCGCCCCTTACGCCGGGCGAACGCGAAATGATTCAGGGCTTTACGGCCGGGCTGCTCGGCTGCCAGTTTGCCTATGTGGCACACAGCGCGGCGGCGGTGGCGCGCGGCATCGAGCCGGGTGTCGTTGAAAAACTGGTGGCGGATGTTGCCAGTGCACCGGTGAGCAACAAGTTAAAGCCGTTGCTCGCGCTGGTGAAGAAACTCGTGCTGCAACCCAATGACATCACGCAAAGCGACGCCGACGCCGTGTTTGCCGCCGGCTGGGACGAAGCGGCCTACCACAGCGCTGTTGCCTGCACCGCGCGCATGACTTTCATGACCAAAATCGTCCACGGCCACGGCTTTATTCCGATGACGCCGGAGCGCGCCAAAGCCGCCGCCGAGCATCGCGCGAAGGCCGGGTATGTCGGCCTGTATCCAAAGCTGGGGAAAGGCTGACACGCGGCTTAAGTCCAGCGCGCCGTATCCTCGCGATCAGCGGCAGTCAGCAGGGTTGACGTGCACACCACCGTGTCATCGCAGAGGTCGTAGCGGCGGCTTAACTTGCGCCGCGTTTCGGCTTCGGCGTCGTTGGCTGGCAACTTGGATCGCTCCCACATGGCCAGATCAGGCCGGCGGGTGACCAGCAAGCTGCGCACGGTGTTGTTGTCGTCCGGTGTGGCGCGCCACAGGCCGATGATCTGCGAATCGTACGACGATTCGAATTCGGGCCACGCCGCGGCGCACAGATCCAAGAATTCAGGCCAGTGATGCGCCGGCGTTTTGAACCAGCGAAAGGCGTAATTGCCCTGGCGCCGCGGGGGCTCGGGCGATGTGGGGCGCAACGTGGGCGTGATGGCCACCGCGCTGTGCCGCAGAATATCCGCCATGCCGGTGAACAACGCGGCCACTTTTTCGTCAGCAGGCAAATTCTGCCAGACGGTGATCACGGTCAACTCGTCGCGCGGACGGCCAATCTGGCTGCGCCAGACACCGTAAAGCGCACCACCGCCGCTCGCCGGCCACTGAGCCGATACGCTGCCGATGTGGTCCGCAACCGCTTTCCAGGTGCGCGGGGCGCAATGTATGCGATGATGAAAGTACATAGGGTACATAAGGCTCGTCTCTCCTGTGCCGTGGTGTCTTGCCGCGATGATAGGCGTGCATTGTCGCATTCCCCCGCTCACATCCGGCGCTAAAATCAGCCTTTCAAAAGCGACAGGGAGCCGCATCTTGCCTGACTATTCGAATCTGGTGCACGCCATTGATGCCCTCGGCTACGAGGGATATTCCGTATTGCCCCAATATCTCGACCGCAACGGCCACATGAACATCGGCTACTACTCGGTGATCTTCGATCAGGCGCTTGATCTTCCATGGCCGCTGTTGGGCCTGGGTTACGACAACATCGGCGCGGACGGCCACAGCGGCCACAGCACGTTTGCGCTCGAAAGCCATGTCACCTACCAGCGTGAATTGCGCAAAGACGACCCGCTTGATTTCACCTTTCAGATCGTCGATATCGACGCCAAGCGCATCCACTACTTCATGACCATGCTGCACCGGCGCGAACGCTGGCTGGCGGCCACGCTGGAATCGATCTCGATGTGCATCAACATGGCCACCCGGCGCAGTGACGCCTGGCCAGAAGCACCGCTCGCGCGGCTGCAAGCCGTGTTTGAAGTACACCGGCAGCGGCCACGGCCCGCGGAGGTTGGGCGCAAAGTCGGCATTCGGCGCCGCCCGGCCTAGGCTGATGCCCTGCGTTATGATCGGGATGTCTGAATAGAAAATGTTTTCCGGGAATTCACCATGCAAGTTGTATCCAGCCTTGATGTAGCCGCACTAAAGCGCGAAATCACGCTGCCGCTGGGCGGCGGCAAAGCCACCAAGACCCTGTTCCTCGGCCCGTGGGATAAACCCAAAACTCCCGAGCCCGGCGTCTCACCGCAGGGTTACACGGTGCGTCAGGAACACCAGAACATCACCCACGCGCATTACCACCAGACGGAACAGTGGCAGGTCGTCGTCGAGGGCGCGGGCAAGCTGGGGCGCGCGGATGTGGCGCCCGTGGCCCTGCATTTCACCGACCCGTACACCGCCTACGGCCCCATCGTGCCGGAGCCGGAAGGCCTGACCTATTTCACCCTGCGCGCCCGCTCCGACCCCGGCGCCTGCATGCTGGCCGCCCCCGGCGTGAAGGAAGCGATCCGCCCATCGAAGCGGCGCTTTATTCTCAAGGGCGCGAACGATCTGCGCATCGGCACCCCCGAAGCGATGCGCGCGCGCAAGGAAACCGTGCTGGATGCCATTGTTGAACTGCATGCTGATGGCCTTGCTGCCTGGATGCTGCGCTTGCCGCCGGGCGCGCCAGCAGCGTGGCCTGCAGAGTGCGGCGGCGCCGCACGTCATATCATGGTCGCGGCAGGGTCACTGACGCACGAAGGAAAGACGTTGCCCTACGAATCCCTGGCCTTCGCCCACGCCGGCGAGGTCGGGCCGGACGCACACGCAGGCCCGGAGGGCGCCGAAGTGCTGATCATGCAGTATCCGCAGCCGGACCCGGCGTTGCTCGGGGGGACTTCGGCGCCTTACTCGATGGATGGGCGCTGATTTTCCCGGGGGAATCTAAGGAAGTGCGGGACTGGCCCTATTCCCGCAAGACGGTGAATGCGGGATCAATCGCGCGACGCGACCGAACAGGCGCCGGTAGCGATAACACCGCAGGAAGGCTGATACTTCGCCCATGTTGACCCAGATCGCCATTTTCCTGCTTGCCGCCATCATCGCGGTGCCGCTGTCACGCAAGCTGGGGCTGGGCGCGGTGCTGGGCTATCTTGGCGCGGGCATGATCATCGGCCCGTGGGGCCTCAAGCTCATCGACAACGTCGAGGCGATGCTGCACATCTCCGAATTCGGCGTGATTCTGCTGTTGTTCATCATCGGGCTGGAACTGCAGCCGTCGCGCCTGTGGGTGCTGCGCAAGCAGGTGTTCGGCCTTGGCGCCGCGCAGGTCACCGCCACCGGACTGGTGCTGGGCGGAATCGCGTGGTTCATGGGATTCTCCTGGCAGGCGGCACTGGTGGCGGGCATCGGGCTGGCAATGTCGTCCACCGCCTTTGTGCTGCAAACGCTGGCCGAGAAAAAACAGCTCACCGCGCGCCACGGCCGCGAGAGTTTCGCCATCCTGCTGTTTCAGGACCTGGCGGTGATTCCGCTGCTGGCGGCGTTGCCGTTTCTGGCGCATTCGCTGGGCACCGCGGCGGCAAGCACGGCCGCGCACGGCGGCGGGTGGCTGGATGCGGTGAAGGCCGTTGCCATCATCGGCGCGCTGATTTTCTCCAGCCGCTGTTTGCTGCGCCCGCTGTTCCGCCTCGTGGCGATGCACGGCGGCAATGAGATTTTTACCGCCACGGCGTTGTTCATTGTCGTCGGCGTGACGCTGCTGATGGACGTCGCCGGCCTCACCGCGTCGCTTGGCGCTTTCCTCGCCGGCATGCTGCTCGCCGATTCGGAATACCGCCACGAACTCGAAGCCGACATCGAGCCGTTCAAGGGCCTGCTGATGGGTCTGTTTTTCATAGCCGTGGGCATGTCGGCCAACCTTGGCCTGCTGGCGCGCGAGCCACTGACCATCGCCGCCATTGTCATCGGTATGATTGTCATCAAGTTTGCGCTGCTATTCGTAATCAGCCGCATGGCGGGCACCGCCGCGCCCAGCGCGCGCAAGCTCGGCCTTGCGCTGGCGCAGGGCGGCGAGTTCGCGTTCGTGCTGTTCGCAACTGCCGCCACCACCGGCATTTTTACGCAAACGGTCTCGCAACTGCTGATCGTTGCGGTAACGGTGTCGATGCTGATTGCGCCGCTGCTGTTCGTGCTCGAAGACAAAGTCTTGTCGCCGCTGCTCGACCCGGCGCCCACGCGCGAATTCGACACCATCGACGCGCCGGAAGGACACGTGGTGATAGCCGGTTATGGCCGTGTCGGCCAGATCATCGCGCGCGTGCTGTCGCTGAAGAACATTCCGTTCGTGGCGCTGGAAAAAGATGCCGATCAGGTGGACAGCGTGCGCCGCTTCGGCGGCAAACTGTATTTCGGCGACGCCACGCGGCTTGAGTTACTGCGCGCAGCTAACGTCGGCGGCGCGCGCCTGTTTGTGCTGGCGATCGACGATCCGGAAGATTCGGTGAAATGCGTGCACCTGGTGCAGCGCAATTTTCCGCTGCTGCCCATCGTGGCGCGCGCGCGCAACCGCACGCATGCGCACCGCCTCGCCGAAATGGGCGTGACGCGTTACTACCGCGAAACCTGGCACACCAGCCTGGAGATGGCGCTGCAAAGCCTGCTGCAACTGCGCATCCCGGTTTCCGAGGCGGCCACCGCGATTGCCAAATTCCGCGAACACGACCTTGCCCTGATGACTCGCCAACACGCGATCTATCAGGATGAAAGCAAATTGATACAGACCACGCGCGAAGCCAGCGAGGAATTGCTGACCTTATTCGAGGCAGATCGCGAGGACGTTGAAGTCGATGGCGATCAAAAAAAGTAAATTAAAACAGATAGTTATGAGTTTGTGCCGTGCCAAATCACTGGCGACCTAAACTTTGCTATCTTGACCCGGCATTGCGCGAAGCCAGTAGCACATCAGACCATCAGGCTAATCGAGCCAGGCCCCTTTGATCATGCAGTTGCCCGGCTTTCTAAGTCTGGTATAGCCCCTCGAACCACTTTTCAGCACATGCAAGTAGAGCTTCAGCCGCTGCAGTTGCACGTGCATAGTTTTCGGTCACGATTTTGGATTTCTTGCGAGATTTTGACTCAAAATCTCCACCTGTGACCACTTCGTAGAGTGCGACAAATCTATTCTTGAAATCGGTTCCAATACGATTTTCTAATCGTTCTACGCGCCTTCGAAGCCTTTCCATTGCAGAATGCACACTTAACCGCGCTTGCTCCTGGTCGTCGTCTTCGGTGCACGTACAATACTTTCGATACGCTTCTAGCAAGTTGTCTACGGTTGCGCCCAAGGACTCCAAATCAGCCCGGTACTCTTTGCGAGTTTCGCGACAATTAGCGGTCCAGTTGGCATATAACAGACCGCAGATTGTTAGTAACCACCCGATGGCGACAACGCAAGTCAAACTACTCGAAGAAGTAGTCATCACGACTGGTTGCTACCTTTTTTTAGCCTGTTCCGCAACCTGTGCATCCTTGATGTAGCTCCAAATTCTCTCATCATAAAATCGACGCGAAGTCTTTACATGCAATTTTCTGCGTAACTCCTCGTTTGTCATCCCGTGCTCTCTTACCAATCCGCCAAATGCCTCTTCGAGAAATGAGGATCCGTACCCTAGTGCTCCATCTAAGTTGACCTCAACTTCTTCATGGGCCACCAAAGCCGGATGTAGCAACTTTTCTCTGAATACTTCTCCAGAGAAAGGTCCATCGCTTTTGAAGCGCCCAGCAGGAGTGTCCGAAAATTCCTTGGCAATAGAAATACTAAAAATAGCCATTAGTTTTCACTTTACATTCAACAACGGAAGATTCCACTGAATTAGTGTCCCGGGAACACTATCAGCAAAGTCTCTTGCAGTCTCTCGTCTAAATTTGGCATTGTAGATCAATTGACCGCGAAGGCTACATATTAGAAAACCACCTTCGTTAACCCGACGAATAAACGCTAACATATCAGGGAGCCCCTTTCCGCGATGCGGCAATTTCGTTCTGCTTCGACTACTTTCCACCGCTACCTCAATTAGTCCTGAGTCTGCACGTTTCCGCAGCCTACGAATCAAAGCCGGCAATATTTCCGCCAATTCTCTTTTGTAGGTCAGTGATTTGGGGATACCAACACCCAAGTCGCAAATGGTCACATCTAGCTTATCGTCTTTTTGCTGGGCAAACATCCACCATCGCGATTCGATTGAGTCTATTTCGCCTTTGATTTTCGGGTAAGCATGTTGGACGGTGTTGGTCACAGCCTCGGACATACTTTCAAATAGTCCAGCTTCAGTATCGTGCCCTAGCTGAGATTCAAATGTCGAGAAAAGGTTCTTAAATTCACTCACATCAGCAGTAGTACCTCTTATCAAGTGCCAATGCCTTACATTGTCGGCAGTTATTACCCTCCTTGGGCCATTGCCTAGCTTTTGAAGAAGTCCAATGTGTTGAAACAATTGCTCTACAACGTGGTCGGAAGGATAGTTACTGGAAATACGGTTGGGATACACTTCGAGAAGCGACTCGAGAGTTGCCACGAGAAGTAGTGTACCTGCTGGCAACAAATTGGTAGTTTTTTCAAAAGAAATACGAACGTTGGCCCCATTCATCAATAAGTACTTTATTCTGTGCAAGAAAAAAATAAGTGGGGGGCGAAATTCATCGACTGCAATGTCGAATTTTTCCGGGGCGACGACAACTATGGTTTTCCCTGCGTAACTGCGCGCTAGTTGTCTTGCGTACTTCGGCCGGCGTAGCTTTTTGTGCGCCGCTCTTAATTCACATTTTCTGCAACGACGAGCTACTCTCTCAATATAGCGAAGTTGCTCGCGGTTAGGTCTCTTCATTTTCTTGACCGGCTTGTAAAACTTAGACTAAATGGGCCAGGCACGAATATCCCACGCCTGCGGCAAGTCCTTTACCAATACGGCATCGACCCGCATGGGCAGTTCGCTTTCGCTAAATGCCTCTCTGAGAGCGAAGACTTCATGGGGTTTCAGCGGGGGGCCTTCCAACGCAATATCCAGATCGGAATGCGGCTTCAGGCGGGTGCGATCTGCGGCGGCACGCACGACTCTTGAGCCGAAGATATAGGCGCGGTGGCGCGGCGCGTGTATCCGCAGCACACTGCGTACCAACGCCAATTGCTTTGGTGACAGCATGAGCCGCGCGCGGTGTTTGGCGACCGTTTTCATCCAGATGCCTTGTCCAGTTGCAAATCGGACATGGCGGTCAGTTGCCGCCGCAGTGACTTCACGCACAGTTCGTAGGTGTATTCAAAGCGCTGTATCGACGCGTCACGCACAAACTCGTCCTTGGGGCGAAGCTTGGCTGCCTCCAGCGCCTTTGCGAGCGTGGCGATCGCCTTGCGTAAGGAAGTGAAGTCGATTCGATTCATGGCGCTATTCTGCTCAACATCGGGCGATTAAGCCAGTGTCGCAAGAATCGCTCTTGATATAACACAAGTATATGTTTTAATTGATATTTTTTGATTTTCCCATATGCACGAGGCAGCCTCGAAGCATATCCACAGAAGACAGGATTGGGCCACAGCCGCATCCTTATCGGCGGCTATACTGCTGCCAAGGGTAACGCAACGGCAAATGCGGGGTGCAGGGGTTGCCCCAAAACACAATCTCGTGGGCGCACGTCTTGAACCAGCAGGCGTGACAGCGATATATTGGCCCCCATGCAAAACAATGGTTTGAAATGCCTCCACTCGGCGCTCTATCCGGCAGGCTCACGCGGTGCGGCGTGATTCAGGCACGCCGTCTTGTTCAGCGGGTTATCGCGTCGACGCTGGCGCTGGGGTTATTCATGGTTGCGTTTGACTCGGCCAGCGCTGCCTTTGAGGCCTACAAAAAGGCGCTCGCGGATGGGGATGCGGCCGCAGTAGTGGCCCTGCTGCGGGCGGATGGCGGCCGTGCGCCGGCTGCGCCGCATGGGGCTTCGTTGCTGCATCTGGCCTGCTCTTACCACTACGCCAAAAATCAGGGCGCGATGGTCAGCGCCCTGATCGCCGCGCGCGCCGACCTTGAGGCGCGTGATCAGTACGGCGCAACACCCCTTAACTGGGCGGCGGGCTACGGCTGCGCGGAGTGCGTCACGCTGTTGCTCAAGGCCGGCGCCAGCGTCACGGCACGCAATCTGAAGGGGGCTACGCCGTTGCATGTGGCCGGGCCGAAGATCGCGCCGCTTTTGATTGCCGCCGGTGCGGACATCAACGTGGCGGATTCCAACGGCAACAAGCCGCTGCACCGGCAGTTTCACAGTGCGTTTCTGCCCGTTGGCGTGAATGTGCGCAACAACCAGGGGTTTACACCGCTGCACTTTGCCGCACTGGAGGGCAACGAAGAAGCGGTGCGCTGGTTGCTGTCACAGGGGGCCGATCCCTCTGCGGCCAGTACCGCGCCCTACGAGTATCGCGAAGGCCTGGGGCCCGAGTGGGGCCGCGAGCAGGTGCAAATCATCGAGGCGGGCGTGCGCGCCTATGATGTGGCGCTGTGGCGGCACAACGCCACCAAATACTCGACCGGCCGCTACCGGCCCGCGCTGGAACTGCTGGATCAGGCGACACCGCGCAAGGCGTGGTACTCGCGGTAAAGCCAGGCAATTCCTAACTATCTGTTTTTATTGATCTTTTTTATAGATCGATAGTTGGCTTGCAGTTGAGCCAGCTTGCCGGACGAGCCCCTTCATCACCAGCGTAGCCTATCGGGACTCAGGGCTTGGTCCCTGCAATCGTCACCCGGTGACCGTAGCGCTTCTGCGGATAGTAATCCCACATCGCCAGATGCATGGTGCAGCGGTTGCCCCAGAACGCGATGGAGTTCGGCCGCCACTTGAAGCGGCACTTGAAGTCGTCGCGTTCAGAGTGGCGATAGAGCATGTCGAGAATGGCATCGCTTTCAAGGCGCGATACGCCGACGATCTGCTCGGTGAAGTTGCGGTTGACGAATAGCGCGCGGCGGCCGGTTTCCGGGTGAACGCGCACCACCGGGTGTTCCGAGCGCGGCAGTTCGCCCGCGACGGTTTTCTTTTGCCGCCCGCGCCACACGCGGTCGCCGTCGTGGATAGCGGTCATGCCGTCGATCATTTTGCGCACGGGTTCGGCCAGCGTGTCGTAAGCGCGGTACATGTTGACGAAAAGCGTGTCACCACCGCCGTTATCCGGCGTCTTGTGCATGTAAAGGATTGAACCCATCGGTGGCGTGGGGCTGGCGGTGACATCCGAGTGCCATACCTCGCCCGCAATGTATTTGGAGTTTTCGTCCGCCTTGATTTCGATGATTTCCGGGTGCCCCGCCATGCGCGAGGTGGGGTGTATATCGAGCTCGCCGAAGCGCCGGCCGAACGCCTTGTGCTGTTCGATGGTGATTTGCTGATCGCGAAAGAAAATGACGAGATGGCGCATCAGCGCGGTGTGGATTTCGTCGAACTGCAGTTCGCTGAGCGGCTGGCTCAAATCAACACCGGCGATTTCGGCGCCGATGGTGGGCGTCAGCGGATCGACCTGGATGGTTCGATAGTTAACGCGGTTTTCAGCGATGTCGGGGCGAGTGTCGGGCATGGCGCGGTTACTCCGGTATTTTCAAATGCAATTGTCGCGGCTGCCTACGCCCGCACGTATTTATCGATTCGGTGCAGCTGGGTCAGCGCAACATAAATATTGCCCTTGCCATCTATGCCCATGCCGTGCGAGGGTGCCACCTCCCAGCGCGCGAGCACCGTGCCGTTGCCGTCACGCACGCTGATGGCGGCCTTGCTGGTTTCAGTGGCCTGTTCATCCAGATAAAAAATGCCATTCTTGTCGAGCGCCATGTCGTTGGGGCCGCCCATGCCGGTCCACTGGCCCTTGAACTTTCCATCCGGCGTAAAAATCTGCACGCGGCGGTTGGCGCGGTCGCTGACATACAGCGTGCCGTCGGGCGTGATGGCCAGCGTGTGGGGCAAATGAAAATCCCCCGGTGCGGTTTTGCCGGGCTGGCCCCAGCTTTGAATCAGCTCGCCATCCTTGCTGAAACGGTGCACGCGGCTGTTGCGATAGCCATCGGTCACATACAAATCGCCCGATGGGCTGGGCATCAGTTCGGTCGGGTGGTTGAACGGCCCCGCCGCGCGCAGCGGCAGGATGCGCCAGTCTTCACAGCCGGTATCGGAATGCTGGCCGCGCGTGCCAAGCTGTTTCAGGAGCTTGCCGTCAAGGGTGTAAATCTGCGCTACGTTGTCTGCCTGATCGGTGAGGTAAACCACGTCGTTCACAATCTTGAATCCATGCGCGCGTTTGAATACGCCCGAACCCCACGAGCTGAGGTATTTGCCGTCCGTGCCGAAAATCACCACTGCCGGGTCTTTGCGCTGGAACACATAAAGCCGGTTCTGCGAATCGGTGGTTACGCGGCTGATCACGCCGAACGTTTCGCCTGCGGGCAGTTGGGCAAAGTTTTCGACGTGTTCGTAGGTATAGGCTCCGGTGCCGACTTTCATGTGCGTTCTCCCTGTTGTCTGTGTGTTCGGTGCCATCATTATCGCCCGCTGCGGAAAGGCTGTGGCACGCTGATGTTAATTGCCGCCGCGTGATCATAAACGCCACTCAAGCACGCGAATAAATATCAATTAAATCAGATACTTACGAATACCCACGCTTTGCTGCGCAGACACGATGTGAGATAATCTCCCATCCATCCCGGTATTTTTCCATCAAAGTCAGATCATGAAAATTGTCCTCGCCGTTTCGGTATCCGTTTCTGCCACTGTGGCCATCGCAACCAGCAGCGCATGGGCGCAGCAGAACTGGCCCGCCAAATCCATCCGCTTCGTCGCGCCATTCGCGCCCGGCGGTGGCACGGATTTCATCGGCCGCGTCGCCGCGCAAAAACTCACCGAAGCCATCAAGCAGCAAGTGATCGTCGATAACCGCCCCGGCGCGGGCGGCACGCTCGGCGCGGAAATTGGCGCCAAGTCGCCGCCCGACGGCTACACCTTCACCGTGATCGCCGGCAGCTATGCGGTAAACCCCGCGATTTACAAGCTCAGCTTCGATCCGGTTAACGACATCACGCCGGTGATCCAGTTTTCCGAAGGGCCGCTGCTGGTGGTGGTAAACCCCGCGCTGCCGATCAAGAGCATGAAAGACATGATTGCGCTCGCCAAAACCAAACCCAACGCGCTGGCGTATGCCTCAAGCGGCCAGGGCAGCATCGTGCATCTCGCCACCGAATTGTTCCTGCACACCGCAGGCGTCAAGGCCGTGCACATTCCCTACAAGGGCACGGGCCCCGCGATCACCGACACCGTCGCCGGGCAGACGCAGTTTCTGTTTGGCAGCATTGCCGTGGTGATGCCGATGGTGAAACAAAACCGCCTGCGTGGCGTGGCCGTCACCACAGCCAAACGCTTGCCGGTGCTGGCTGACGTGCCGACGCTGGCCGAATCCGGGGTGAAGGGTTACGACGTGGTGCTATGGCATGGACTGGTCGGCCCGAAAGGCCTGCCGCGCCCGATCGTCGATCGCGTCAATGCGGAGCTCAACAAAGGGCTCAAGGCGAAAGACATGGAAGACAAGCTCGCCGCCGACGGCGTATCCCCCGCGGGCGGCACGCCGGAGCAATTCGGCGCCATCATCAAGCGCGATATCGACACCTGGCGCAAAGTGGTGCAGGTGGCGGGGGTTAAGGCGGACTAGGTGGATTAGGTGGATTAGCACCAGCAGCCGACATTCGCGCTAACTCTGCTATTACAGCGTCGGGCTGCGAAACTCCCCGCCCAGCATCACCAGCGCCCACGGCGACAGATTCACATCGCAGTTAAAGTTGATGTGCGCCCCGCCCGCGTGCGCATCACGGAACATGCGCTGCATCGGCGCACTGTCGTAAATGCCGTTCGCACCCGCCATCTCGAACAGGGTGTCCACCGCCTCGACCACCAGTTTGATGCCGGCAGAGCTGTTGCGCTTGTAACGCAGGCGCGTGGGAATATCGACCGTGCCGCCGGCTTCCAGCGTGCGCTGCACTTCGATGCAATCCGTGCGAAGCAGCAGGCGGCCGGCGTCGATCTTTGCGCCCGCCATGCCGATGCGCAGCTGCACGTTCTGAAAATCACGCATTTTGGCGCCGGTGTAGGCGGTGCTGCGCGCCTTCACCATGTCGATGGCGGCATCCAGCATGGCGCGCGCGTTGCCCGTCATGCAGCCGCCGATGCCGGTGCCGCCAAAACCGGAAAGCGGAATGCGATATTGTGCGGCGGTGTTCACCTTCCAGCCCGGGTACTCAAAGCCGGGCCGCTGCGTATACATCGACAACGCACGATGTTCGGGCACGAAGATGTCCTTGCACTGCACGGTGCGGCTACCCGTGCCGCGCATGCCCAGCGTCTGCCAGTCGTCGATCACTTCAAAATCCGGCAGCGGCACGAGGCACATGCGATAGTCGACGATCTTGTCGCCATCGAAGACCTGGCACGCCAGCATGTTCCAAGTCGAAACATCCACGCCCGACGAAAACCCCCAGCGCCCGGTGATGCGGTAACCACCATCCGTTTTCACCGCCCTGCCTTGCGCAAAGGCGATGCCGGAGGCGATTAGCATGTCAGGGTCGTCACCCCAGATTTCTTCCTGCGCGCGCGCGTCCCACAGCGCGAGCAGCCGGTGATGCGCGGCGAGGTTGGTGAATGTCCACGCCGCCGAGGCGTCGCCGCGGCCCAGCATTTCGGGCAGGTCGAACACGGAGACAAAATCCAGCTCCATGCCGCCCCAGCGCTTGGGCTGCATGTAGCGCAGAAGCCCGGACTCGTGCAACGCGCTCACCACGGCAGGCGCCATGTGCGTGAGCTTTTCGGATTCGTCCGCGTGCGCTTTCAACAGCGGAATCAGCGCTTCCGCGCGGCGCATTGCTTCGTCGTAGGTGACGTCCGCGAAGCTCTTCTTTCCAGCAGGTAACTTGGGCGGCGTATCCATGACCGGCAACTACTGTGGCTTGATTCCAAGGCGCGTGGCGAGCTTGCGGGTGGCGTCGATATCCGTCTGCACCAGCCTGCCGAATTCCTCCGGCTTGAGGATGTGCGCCTCAAAGCCCAGCTCATCAAAGCGCTGGAGCACGTCGGGCGCGGCGACGGCCTTGCTTAATTCCCCGTGGAACTTGTTGACGATATCCGCAGGCGTGCCGGCCGGATACCAGAAGCCAAACCATGCGTAGTACTCAAAACCCTTCAGCCCGGCTTCGTCGATGGTCGGCACATCGGGTAATTGCTTCCAGCGCTTGGCGCCGCTGATACCGAGCGGCCGCACCTTGCCCGTGCGCACCATGCCGAGCGCGTTGGAAGTGGTCAGAAACGCCAGATCAATGTGCCCGCCCGCGAGATCAGTCACCATTTGCCCGATGCCCTTGTATTGCACCGTGGTCATTTTGAGGCCGCCCGCTGCCGCGTTCATCATTTCCTGCGCCACATACAGAACGCCGCCATGGCCAGTGTTGCCGTAGTTGAGCTTGTTGGGACTCGCTTTCGCCATCGCGATGAGTTCCGCCAGGCTCTTCACCGGAATCGACGGATGCACCGCCAGCACATAGCCGATGGTGCGCGTGGCGGTGGACACCGGCGCGAAATCCCGCACGGCGTCATAAGGCAGCTTGTTAAACGCGGGCAACAGCGAATGCGCGCTGGAAGTATGCAAAATCGTGTAACCATCGGGCGCGGCCTTGGCCACGCTCTCGGTGCCGATGATGCCGCCCGCACCCGCGCGGTTATCGATAATGAAATTGTGCCCCCACACGGCGGTGATCTTCTGGCCGACGAGACGGCCGATGACATCCATCGGCCCGCCCGGCACAAAGGGCACGACCATGCGCATCGGCTTGGTCGGGTAATTCGCCGCCTGTTGCGCGTGCGCGTACGGCACAGCAAACACCGCCGCGCCGAGCAGCCATTTCCAAGAGTTCATTTCTTTCATGCAATATCTCCACTATCAGTTCAGGACGCAGACCAGCGCGAAAACCTGCTGTTGTCGTTGCGGAATATTCGCACAACGATCAGCTCCGCGGAAAGGTCTTCTTCCGTGAAATTGCGTACCTGTACGTTGCCCCAGCCGGCGGTGGTGTAGGCCTGCCGCAGAGAGTTCATCTCGCGGTCGTCTAGAGGGCCAAGCGCGAAGGCAAAGGTGTAGAAGTAATCATCATCGGAACCATGGCGGTAGTAACTCTCCTCCGGCGAACACAATATGCGGTCGATGTGGGAGATGATGATATCCACCAGATTGGAGCCACTGACGTAGGCATCCGTGGTGCTGGGTGAAACGGGCATGATGCATCCTTTGCGAGACGGTGAATCGGATTTATATATGCCAGGAATTGGGGAATGGGAACACTTGTCCGGCTATCGGTATCGAGCGGTTAGCGGCTAAACATCGCCAGGGCGAAGCTCGAATCCAAATAACGTCCAGCTTCAGGTTCCAGCCAGGTTCTAGCCTTTTACCGCCGGTTCATCCGGCAGCATCAGCACCACCAGCGCCTTGATGGTGGCGATGCCGGCCATGATCCACAGCAGTGTGGCAAAGCCGACGCTTTTGACCATCGGCCCCAGCAGCCACACTGCCGCCGAGCTGAAACCGAATGCCACGGTAAGCCGCATGCCGGCGACGCGCGAACGCAACCGGTCATCGACGTAGCGCACAATCATGGCGTCGGTAAATGGAATCGCGCCAAACACAAAAATCATCACCGCCAGCAACGCCACGAACAGAAACCAGTGCTGCGTGTACGCCGCGATGATCAGAAACGGAATCTGGAAAACCGAAATCCACAATTGCAGCGGCTTGAATGGCATTTTGTCGATCAGCCGCCCAACAATGATTTGTGCGAATGAAGCCATGGCATAAATCGCGCCAAGCAGCATGCCCAGCATGGCGGGGTCTTCCACCACGCCGCGAAAGCCCTCGGCCAGCAGCTGCGCATTGCCGTTGGTGGTGAAGTTGAACAGCAGGCTGCTGGTTATCGCCGCCGCCGTCATCACGGTAAACGCGCGCATCAGCATTTGCGGCGTCAGCGAAACCGCAGCCTTGCCGCCCTTGCCCTTGGCCGGCGCGTGCGCCTCGCGCGGGCAATGCAGCGCGAAGATCAATCCGCAGACGAGCGACACCACGCCGGGAATGGCAAACGCCGCGCGCCACCCGATCCACTTCACCAAAAAGCCGGTGACTACCGCCGCGCAGGCGATGCCCAGGTTGCCCACCAGCCCGTTCAAGCCAATCACCGCCCCGGGGTTGGGCACGTTTTGCACCAGCATCGGGATGCCCACCGGGTGATAGATGGCGGCAAACGCACCCATCAGCGTCAGTGCCGCCGCCAGTTGCCAGTGGTTCTGCGTCAGCGCCACCAGCATCGCAGATACTCCCATGCCCACAAAGAAAACGACCATCATGCTGCGCCGACCCCACAGATCGCCCAGGCGGCCGGCAGGCAGTGCCCCCAGCCCGAACAGCGCAAATGCGCCCACGCTGTAGGGCATAAGGTCGGTCCAGTTCTTGAAGCCGAATTCCAGCGCGATGGCCGACACCGCTGTGGCAAAAATCAGCAGGAACATGTGATCGATGGCATGACCCAGATTCAGCATCAGATTGACGCTGGCGGGAAAGCCGTTGGGCGGCAGGGCAGCAGCAGCGGTGGCGAGGGATTGCGATGGTGTATTCATGGTGTTTGCGTTTTCTTTCGCTACAATAGCCTTGGTAGCGTTGTAACACAACCTCGATAAATCGGGTAAATCAGCGTCTACCGAATCACTGCGCTTCATCGCGCAAGCGGGAATCCACAACACAGTGCCGCCGAGCACCCGTCATTTAAGGACAAACATGGATATCGGTACTTTCTTGCTCATGCAATCCCCGTCGATGCGCTCGTCAGCAGAAATATTTGCACGCGGCGTGGAGCAGGCGCAGGCGGCGGAAACCCTGGGCTTTCGCAACACCTGGCTAGGCGAGCATCACTTTTCGTCATATGGCTATCTGTCGCGCCCGGCACAGCTTGCCACTTACATCGCCGCAAAAACCACAACACTGCGCGTGGGCACGGCGGTGATCGTCGTGCCGCTGCATCATCCGCTGCTGGTGGCGGAAGAAATTGCCACGCTCGATCAACTGTCCGGCGGGCGTGTCGACATCGGCTTCGGGCGCGGTTACCAGAACTACGAGTTCGAGCGCTTTGGGCTTGACCTTGAACAGGCAAAGAACCGCTGGGACGAATCGCTCGACATCATTCTGAATTCGTTGCGGGGCAAGGCGTTCAGCCACGCCGGCAAACATTACACGGTGCCCGACACCATGGTGTTCCCGCAGCCCCTGCAAACGCCACATCCGCCGATCTGGATCGTCGCGCAAAGCCCCTATGCGCTGGAGGCCGCGGTGCGCCGCGGCTTTAACGTACTGACCGGCGGCTTTGGCGTCACCGTCGAGCACCTCGCGCAGTTCGGCAAGATGTTCGAGGACGTATGCGCCAAAGTGCAGCCGCCAGTAAAGCCGCGCGTAGGCGTGCAGCGCGCGATTTACGTCGCTGAAAACGATGCCGACGCACGAGATGCCGCCGAGCATGCGCGCTGGAACATGCGCGTCACGCTAAGCCTGCGCAACCACTACGAAAAGGTTGAAAACGGCAAGGCCATGCCCATCGTCGCCCAGAACGAACCCGACATCGACGACCTGATCAACCGTTACCTCATCATCGGCTCGCCGGAAACCTGCATTCGCCAGATCAAGACGCTGCAATCGGTGATGGGTATCAGCCACTTCAACTGCAGCTTCTGGTTCGGCGACATGGATCAGAAACGCGTGCTGCGTTCGATGGAGCGGTTTGCGAAGGAAGTGATGCCGGCGATCAAGTAGCGGCGACTATCCCGCTACAACCCCGCCACAAACTTCTCGATTACCGGATTCAATTTATCGGGAAATTCCGTCAGCGGAAAATGCCCCATGCCCGGCAACCGCATGTACTCCGACCCCGGCACGGCTTCGTGAATTTCCTTTTCGTATTCGGGCGGATTGCCGTGATCGTTGAGGCCGCGCATGATCAGCAGCTTGGGTTTCAATGACGAAATCCGGTCGCGCACGTCAAAGGCATCAATGGTTTTAAGGTCGTGATACTGCGACATCGGGCCGACCTGTTTGTGACGTTCAAACAGGCGATCTCGCAGGCCCGGCTCGACAAACTGCATGGCACGCAACTGAAACGCCAGCCACTCGCCGTAAGCCTTTTCATCGCGCGGCTCCTTCGCTGCACGCAGGCGCATTTCGTAGGTATCTGGCGCGCGGGTTTTGGGCTTCGCTGCCACCGTCATAATGACGAGGCCTTTCACCTCGTCCGGGTAATCCAGCCCGTATTGCAAAGCAATCGAAGCGCCCAGCGTGTAGCCCACCAGCACCAGATCTTTTTTCATGCCCTGCGCCCACAACCAGCCGCGCACCCATTCGGTGTAGCGCACGACATCCACGCAGCGCTCGCCCTCCAGATGCCCCGGCAGCGTTGGCGCGACACTGCCTTTGAAATATTTGAGTTGCGGCTCGTAGGCATCGGCGCAGGCGCCGGCGCCAGGGCCGTGGATGAAGACGAGTTGCGGCATGAGGGTTCCTTTGGTCAGTGAAGTTATCTAAGTATTTGTTTTATAAACAATTTATTTCGACGGGCGCAGCGCCTGCATCAACTCACCGATGTCGCTCAGCGTTTCCAGCCGACTCACCAGCCGCACCACGGCATCGGCTTGCGCCTGACCCAGCACCGGCGTGGCGATGAGACGGAATTTATTCTCGATGTCGGCATCCGTCGGATTGAGATAGCGAGCAATCGCCGTGCGATCCACTTCGAGACTATGCGACACACCGTCTTTCAGATGAATGGTGACGCGGCACAGGCTGCGCGCGGGATACTGGCGTTCATAATCTTCGTTGGTGGTAATACGCACCCGGTCCGCCATCGCCAACCATTCGACGTTGCGCAAGCCCTCGGGCCGATAGGCCGGCCCCAGCAATTGCGCGGGATCACGCGTGCACACCGCCACGGCGATACAGAACGGCAGGCTGCCGCGTGCTGTATGGTCCGACGCAGGATGCGATTTGTTGAAAATCGCCGTGCGCCGCGTGCAATCGGCGTGAATTTCTACGATATCTTCGGAGCGAATATTGTGTTCGTTGATGAGGCTGAAGGTGGCATCGAGCGGCGCGGCTATCGGCCCCACCGTGGCATAGTATTTGGTGAGTACGCCGCTCAGCAATTCCCACTGCGTGAATTGACCATCAGCCGCGATACCCTCCACCAGCCGTTCCGGATGATTCTGCTCGGAAATTACCGGCAGCCAAATCCCCACGGTTTCTGCGGTGCCTTTGGTGCCGCGTGCGGCCATTTCCGCGGCAAGCAGTCCGGTGGCGCAGGCGTGCCCGCCGACCAGCCACTTGACGTTGCCGCCCTGACTCACGCGTCCGGTCGCCGCGGGCAGCAGACTTAACACCGTGCCCAGCGCGCGCGTGATGCCTTGCGCGTCAAGCTTCAGCAAGTGCGCGGCGGTCACTGCCGGCCCGATGGCACCGAAAAGACCGATGGTCGACCAACCCTTGTAGAACGCGTGGGGATGCACGGCACGGCCAAAACGAATCTCCGCCTCATAGCCGGCCACGACCGCCGGCAACAGCGCTGCACCGCTTAACTTGTCGCGTTCGGCGACCGCGAGCGCAATGGAAATAATTTCACAACCCGGATGCACCGTGCCGCGCGGCGCGGCATCCGCCAGTTCCAGCCCATAGATGTAAGTGGCGTGCGCGAGGCCGGCAAGGCCCGCCGTGGTTTTTTGCCCGCCCGGCAGCAGCGTCGCTTCGGGTTTGCCACCTTGCGCCAGCACATACGAGCGTATCGGCTCCGACATCTCGGCGTGGTAACCGGCGACGAGACACCCGACGGTATCCAGCACGCGCTGCCGCGCGCGTTGCAGCACCTCGGGCGGCAGATTATCCAGCCGCAGACTTGCCGCGGCACGGCCCAGCAGCGGCAGCGGATCGGTGAATTTCGTCTCCATTGCGAACGCCTTCAACAAGGCCTACAGCAACGCGCCGCGCGCGGTAATCGGCCACAGGGCCTCCACCACGCCCTTGCGCACACACACGTAGTGATCATAAAGATTCACCGTGGGATCGCAGTGGCCGGGCACGAGCTTCAACTTATGGCCGAGCGGCAGCGTCGTGCCCGCCGCCAGCTTCAGCACACCGTGCTCGTCGGACGCCTTCACGTATTCCACGCCCGGCGTATCGGACACGCGCGGCATGCCTGAATCCACGCTGGAGGCCTTCAAGCCCGCATCACAGATGGCGCGATCCGCAGCCGGGCAGCTCATCACGCTTGTCCACACAAAGAGGCTGTGCTCAAAGCGCGGGATACCGCTTTCCGTCCAGTCGTTTTTTGCGTAATCGGCGTCCATGAAAATATATGAACCGGTTTGCAGCTCGTGATACACGCGGCTCGTTGCCTCAAACATGTAGCTGCCTGTGCCGGCACCGGTGACGCGCTCGCACGGGATGCCCGCCTGCGTGAGCAGCGCGGTGGTGCGATTCACCATGGCACAGGCCGCTTCGATGGCCGCGCGGCGTTCCTCGGTTTTGCGCAGATGTTGTGCGCTGCCTTGATACGCCTGCAGGCCGGCGAATTTCAGATGTTTGCTTTCATGAATTTGCTTCGCGAGGCGGAACGCCGGTTCGCCTGGCTCAACACCGCAGCGGTTGGCGCCGACGTTGACCTCCACCAGCACGTTCAACGTGACACCCGCAGCCTGTGCAGCAGCATCGAGCGCCGAGACGTTAGCGGCATTGTCTGCGCACACGGCGATGTTCGCGCGCTTCGCCAGCGCGGCAAGACGCTCTAACTTGGCGGCGCCGACCACTTCATTCGCAATCAACACATCATTGACGCCGCCATCGACCATGGCTTCGGCCTCGCTCACTTTCTGGCAGCACACGCCCACCGCGCCCAGCGCCATCTGCCGCTTGCCGATCTCCGGGCATTTGTGGCTTTTGGCGTGTGGCCGCAGCTTGATGTTGCGCCCGGCGAGCGATTCGTTGAGCAGCTTCAGGTTGTGCTCGAACGCGTCGAGATCGAGAATCAGCGCGGGGGTGTCGACTTCGGAAAGCGGCTGGCCGATTTGGGCGGGCGTGTAGTAAGCGTGAGACATGGAAGGAAACCTGCCGGAGAATTGAGCCGTTAGCTTAGTGACCGCCTTCTGGTGCGTCAACCAACGGTGCGTCAACCAGCGGTACGTCGACATTCGGTGCGTCAACCAGCCCGGCTTCGCCGTGCCGTGACAGCCGTGCTGTTCGGCGCTACGATGCGTGGCAGACACGGTACAGTGTCACTGGAGGAAGCATGCGGTGGAGTCGCGGTATGCGGGCCAAGGCCTGCGCCATGGGGTTTGCGGGTGCTTTATGCGGTATTGGCGCCGGGGTGACGTACGCCACGGCCGCACCTTCGTCGCCCCTGTCACCCGCCGCGCGCGCCTGGAAACCCCAGCGCAACGTCGAAGTCATCGTGCAATCCGCCGCTGGCG
>OMIN01000055.1 GCA_900299145.1 Betaproteobacteria bacterium
CGTTGGTGACATAGGTGCTGGTGGATCCGATGGTCAGTGTGTAGCCGTCGGGATTCGCGCGCGCGCGAATCCCGACGGCTACACACTGACCATCGGATCCACCAGCACCTATGTCACCAACGTGGTCCTCGATGCCAAATTACCGTTCGATCCGCGCCGCGACTTTGCGCCCATCTCGCTGATCGTCACCGCCGCCAACGTGCTGGTCACCCACCCGTCCGTGCCGGCTGCCAATGTTGCAGAGCTGATCAAATTCCCCCGCGCCAATGCCGGCAAGACCAACTATTCCTCGTTCGGCGAGGGCAGCACCTCGCACCTCATTGCCGAAATGTTCAAAAGCGCCGCTGGTGTCAGCCTGCAACACGTGCCCTACAAAGGCGGTGCTCTGGCGTTGACCGCAGTGATGGGCGGCGAAGTGCAATTGACGTTTTCCAATCTGTCGGTGGGGCTGCCGCAAATCAAAAGCGGCAAGGTCAAAGGCATGGCCGTGACCAGCGCCAAACGCGCCACCGCATTGCCGGAAATGCCCACCGTGGCCGAGTCCGGTATTGCGGGACTGACCGCCTTTGAAGCCACCGCCTCGGTCGGCATGCTCGCCCCCACTGGCACGCCAGGTGCGTTGGTAATGCGAGTGAATCGGGACGTGCATGCAATTGTGGGCGAAGCAGCAATGCGGGAGCAGTTTGTGTCACGCGGGCTGGAAGTAGCGCTTTCCACACCCGAGGAATTCTCGCGCTACATACGCAGCGAGATCGAACGCTGGAGTAAAGTGGTACGCGACGCCGGTATCGCCGTAAAGTAACAAGTATCTGATTTTATTCAGTTTTAAACGGCTATTGTTTGGCGCAAAACGCAGCCACGCACCACATATATAACGAGGAGAAGCACAGTGGTTCGATTATTCGTTCTGGCTGTCATCGGCAGCTTTGTCGCGCTCAGCACCCACGCGCAAACCGCCATCAAGCGCCCAATCCGGTCGATCGTTGCCTCGCCGCCCGGCGGACCGTCGGATGTGCAAATGCGCTTGTTCGCACCCAAGATGGGCGAAGCGCTGGGACAAACCATCGTGGTCGACAACCGGCCGAGCAACAACGGCATCGTAGGTGCCGAATTGTGCGCACGCGCCGCGCCCGATGGACTCACCATTTGCGTCGGCAACAGCGGAACGCACGCGATCAATCAAACGCTGTATCGCAAACTGCCTTATGACGTGAACCGCGATTTTCAGCCTATCAGCCTGATGGGCACGACGGGGTTGGTGGTGGCGATCAATCCCAAGGTTCCCTCGACGCTACAGGACTTTGCCGCGCTCGGCAAAAAGCGGCCGGGCACGATCAACGTTGGCGTTCCCGGCGCCACTGGCCAATTCGCCGGCGACGCGTTATGGAAACTCCTGGGCATAACGGTGAACAACGGTAATTACAAAGGCAGTTCACCAGCGGAAATTGCGCTGCTGTCGGGCGAGATCGACGTCGCGCTGCTGACGCCACTCGCCAGCATGCAACATCTCAAATCGGGACGCATGCGCGCGCTTGGCATCTCCAGCTTCAAACGCAACGCCTTACTGCCCGACATGCCCACAATCATGGAGCAAGGCGTCAAAGGGTACGCCTTTGAATTCTGGAACGGCATATTCGCACCCGTTGGCATCAACCCGGCGATGGTGACGACGCTGCACCGGGCGATGCTGCACGCCGTGAATTCACCAGAAGTACGGGAACGTTTGATCGCGCTGGGTTTCACCCCCGGCGGCGAACCGCCCGAGGTCTACACCTCGTTCGTGCGCGCCGAAGTGGAAAAATTTCGCTGCCAGATTATCGACTCTGGAGTGCAGTTGTTGTAACACCCGTCAGTCAGCTGACGCGGGATATTCTAATCTGCAACGTCCGCGCTACAACGTGCGCAGCAACGCCTCAGATGTCGTAACCGTGGCAAACAACGGCAAAATCTTCTCGATTTCGATACGGTGCAATTCAGGATCCGGGCTGGCGCAGCAATCTTCCAGCACGTTGACGAACAGCCCTGCGTCGTCGGCATGGCGCGCGGCACTGTCCACCACCATGTGCGTGTGCGTGCCAGTAAGCGCGACGGCATCGACGCCCTGCCGCTGCAGCCATGACAGCAGCGCCGTGTTGAAAAACGGATTGACACCGCGCTTGGTGAATGTGATTTCCGTCGGCAGAGGCTTGATGGCTTCCGGGAATTCCGTCGCTCAGGTGCCAAGCACAATGGCGTTCATGTCCATCAAATGCTTCAACCGCGCTGAACGGCTGATGGTGTCGGCGTAGTCGGCGCGATAGCCGACATTGACAAAAGCCACCGGCAGCTTTTTCGCGCGGAACACGGCCAGCGCATGGGCGATGTTGGGAATGATCCGGCGTTCTTCAATCAGTTTGGCATAGCCGGTCGAGCCGATCTTGCCTCGCGGATCAACAAATTCGTTTTGCACATCGAGTATCAAGAGCGCGGTTTTGGATTGTGACATGGCAATTCCGGAGGGAAGGACAGCCGGCATTGTAGCCCGTCAGGTATATCTTGCCCTTGCGTGCTTGATGCTAAACTACCCGCGTGAAAACAACATCCGCCAAAGCCGCTCTGTCGGCGTTGCTGGCAGCCAAGAAGGCGCGTAACGGTAAGCCAGGCGCCAGGCCCGCCGCCCTTGCCACCAACACCGCGTTGAGTGGGCAGCATCGCCGCGTGCTGGCACAGCATTACCGTGCGAAATACGGCGTGAAGTGAACGCATGATGAACTCATGAAAGCGCCGCCGTTTAACTACACACGGGCAGACCATCTTGCTGAAGTGTTTGAGTTGCTCATTCAGCACGGCGCGGACGCCAAAATCCTTGCCGGCGGCCAGAGTCTGATGCCGGCGCTGAACATGCGGCTGTCGTCACCGGCCTTACTGATCGATATCAGCCGCCTGGGTGACCACGCACCACAACTCACCGCCATACGCCTACAAGGCGCTTGCTTGCACATTGGCGCGCTCGCCACGCATGCCGAGGTTGGCGCATCCCCCGTCATTCGCAAGCATTTCCCGCTCCTTGCCGATGCCGCCACGCACATCGCGCACCCCCCCATACGCAATCGCGGTACCTTCGGCGGCAGTTTGGCGACCGCCGATCCCGCCGCGGAATGGCCGGCGTGCTGCGTGGCACTAGACGCACAAATCGTGTTAACCAGTAAATCGGGTTCGCGGCAAATTGCTGCAAGGGAATTCTTTCAGGGCATATACACCACGGCGCTACAGCCGGACGAAATCATCACCGAGGTCATTTTTCCCGTTCCCGGCGAGGGCTGGCGGCAGGCTTTTGTCGAGCTTGCACGGAGGCGCGGCGATTACGCAATTGCTGGTGTCGCGGCACTGGCAAAGGTCGACGGCAGCGCCATAAATGATTTGCACCTCGCATTTCTGGGCGTGGGCGACAAACCGGTGTTGGCCGTTGAAACGTCACGAGTATTTGTTTCAAAAGGATTTTCTGATTCGAGCCTTAGGGACGCCCAACAAGCACTGGCCATCGAAATCGACCCGGCAGCCGACCTGTATACCTCCGCTGCCGCGAAGCGCCACCTTGCACAGGTGCTGGCCGGACGCGTAATGAAGCAACTCCTAGCCGCCTAGTGCCATGGATATGAACGACATTCTCGAAACCACTTTCACTCTCAATGGCGAGACTGTCACCCGACGCGTTCCCGTGCGACAAAACCTCGTTGATTTTTTGCGCGAAGCCATGGGTTTGACTGGCACACACATCGGCTGCGAGCACGGTGTATGCGGTGCGTGCACCGTGCGCATTAACGGCGAGATTGTGCGCGGCTGTCTGGTGCTGGCGGTACAGGTCGAAGGCCGCTCGGTGGAAACCATAGAAGGGCTTACCGACAGCGGTGAAATTGCTGATTTGCAGCAGGCATTTCACACGCGCAACGCCCTGCAATGCGGCTTTTGCACGCCGGGCATGTTGCTCACCGCACAAGACCTGGCGCGAAAAAGCCCCCAGGCAAGTCGCGAAGAAATCCGCGAGCACATCGCCGGCAACTTGTGCCGTTGCACCGGTTATCAGGCCATTGTAGACGCGGTGGTATCTGTAATGCGCAAACGGTGCGAGGCGGCGGCGGACGGCAATTCTCGCCATGATTAAAGCATAACCGTTACAATGCCCGGCGTTTTCTCTACTGAGTGTCCGCCGATGAAAAAGCTTCTGCTCTTTTGCTCCTCGGCTGCGGCTTTGCTGGCTGCGCCGCATGCTATTGCGCAAGCACAAAAGAGCGCGCCCTATCCCGCCAAATCCGTGCGCATTCTGGTGGGCTACGCGCCCGGGGGCGCGACCGATATCGTGGGTCGGCTCATTGCGCAAAAGCTCACCGAGACAGCCGGGCAGTCTTTCATTGTTGAAAACCGGCTCGGTGCCAGCGCGACCATCGCCGCCGAACTGGTGGCACGCGCCGCGCCTGACGGCTACACCCTGTTTATCGCCGCCTCCGCCTCGCATTCGATCATGCCAAGCCTGATGGCCAAACTGTCGTATGACACGCAGCGCGATTTCGCGTCGATCAGTCTGCTGGCGCTGTCGCCGCAAATATTGACCGTACACCCTTCGCTGCCGGTTCGCTCGGTGGCGGACATGATCAAGGTGGCACGTGCACAGCCGGGACAGTTGAATTTCGGCTCCGGCGGCACCGGCACGCCGCCGCATCTGGCGGGCGAATTGTTCCAGCAAATGGCGGGCGTGCGTCTTACCCATGTGCCGTACAAGGGCGAAGCGCCCGCGATCACTGATTTGATCGGCGGCCAGATGTCGCTGATGTTCTCCAACGTGGTGGCAGTGCTGCCGCAGGTGCAAAGTGGACGCCTGCGCGGCATCGCGGTGACATCCGCTACACGCGTGCCAACGCTGCCGAACTACCCCACCATCGGCGAATCGGGCCTGCCCGGCTATGCCACTGATTCGTGGTTTGGTCTGGTGGCTACGGCGGGCACACCTGCCGACGTGCTTTCGAAGCTCAATGCCGATACCCTGCGTTCCATGAATCAGGCCGACGTGCGCGAGCGGCTGGCGGCGCAGGGACTCTTCGTTAAAACCAGCACGCCGGCGGAACTGTCGGCGCTGATGCAAAGCGAATTGGTGCGTTGGGCCAAGGTCATCAAGTCTGCGGGGATCAAGATCGAATGAGCGCTGGCACTCGTACAATGGGCTTTTCCAAAGCTGCCGTGGTGGTCATTGCAGCAATCGCTCTGACCCGTTCCGCCATCAGCGCGGAATATTCCCCTCAAGTGTGGATCAACCCGGGCCTGTATTCTTATCACTTCGAGCGCAACAAGAACTTTCGCGATAACAACGTCGGCGCGGGCGTGGAGGTGTTGCTCGCCAAAAATCATGGCGTGATGGCGGGAACGTTTATCAATAGCGACCGCGCGCGCAGCCGCTACGTGGCATATCAATGGCGCCCGCTGCACTGGGAACCCTTCGAGAGTTTCAGTGTCAGCGCCGGCGTGGTGCTCGGCGCGTTTGACGGTTATCCGCGCATGCGCAACGGCGATTGGTTTGTCGCGCCGCTGCCGCTGCTGGCGGTCGAAGGCAAGCGCTTCGGGGCCAATTTCACCGTGGTGCCCAAGTATGGCGACCGGCTGCACGGCGCGGTGGCGATACAACTGAAACTGAAAGTCTGGTAGCCCGCTTGATTGCGGCTTGTGGTAATTGCGGCTTATCGTAGCTACGGTAACTGCGCGCGGTTACTTTTCCACCGTGGCCTTTTCCACCGCCAGCATGCGATCCATTTCGATGGTGTCGTGCAGTGCGTGCTGTTCATCTTTGTGAGTGGCGCCTGCCATTGCCGGATCGGGCACGCCGCGTGCAAGGTAGTCGTAACTTTGTTTCATCGCGCGATGGAACGCCCACGCGGAAATCGAGCTGGCGAGAATGCGATAACCCAGCTTGCCCAACTCATCGAGCGACAAGCCCGCGCCCTTGTCACCATGCCCCGGCAGGCCAAACATGAATGGCGGCGGCAGTTCGCGCGCGACGGTGCGCGCATCGTCTGCGTTACGCACGCTCAAGTAAAGCATGTCGGCGCCCGCCTCACGGTAGGCGCGTGCCCGTTTGATGGCATCGGCCATGCCGCCGGGGCCGCGGATGCCGTTGGTGCGCGCGATGATCACAAAATCCGGATCGCGCCGCGCCTTCACCGCTTCGCTGACTTTCGCCGCCATCAATTCCAGCGGCACCATGTGTTCGGTGCCAACGTGGTGATGCGCGCGCTTGGGCAATATCTGATCCTCGATTTCAATCGCTGCAAAGCCCGCTGCTTCCGACATCGTAATCGTGTGATGCATGTGCATGGGGTCGCCGAAACCTGCCGCGCCATCAAGGATCAACGGCAGATCACACGCCGCGCGAATGTCGATGCCCGCCTGACATAGTTGCGTGATGTTGAGGTTGGCTTCAAGGCAGCAGTTGAGATACCCGATGGTGCCGCCGCCCAGGTACAGCACCTCAAAGCCCGCCGCAGCCGCGAGTTTTGCAGACAGTGGATTGAAAACCGCTGGCGCAATCAGCGCACGGTTTCCAGCCAGCAACGTTCGTAGTCTCTTTGCAGCGCTCACGGCACCCTCCACAGGGGAATGTTACGTAACTATTTGTTTTTATTGATTATTTAGTCAGGCATTAACGCAAACGTCCACACCGATCCGCCGCGCTGAATGTTTTCCGCACGCAACTGCACCGAGTTGCCGCCGGCGATGCCCGACAGCACCGACACATACTGCACGCCCTTGTGCGTGTAGGTGATGGGCTGCGCATTCACCGCAGAGCCGGTCTGGAATTTCCATAGCACCTTGCCGTTGTCTTCGTCCATGGCAATGAACTCGCCGGTCTGCTTGCCGGTGAACAACAAGCCACCCGCCGTCGAAAGCGTGCCCGCCCACATGCCGATGTCGGCATCGTGCAGCGGCACTTGCCATTTCGGCTTGCCGGTCATCGGATCCATCGCATTGTAGTAGCCAAACGGCGCACCGGCGGGCAGTGGCAGGCGACCGGCCACCGCACCGGTATACCGCTGACCGGGTTTGTAATCCAGCAGCTTCGGGTCGTAGTGTATGGTCATGCCCTCGTCGAGCCGCGTGAAGTAGAGTAGCCCCGTGCGCGGGTTAAATGCCATCGGCGGCCAGTTCTTGCCGCCGGTGGTGCGCGGCCACAGCTCGACCTTTTCGCCCGCGATCAGCCGCTTGGCTACGTCAGATAACACTGGCCGCCCCGTGACCATGTCAATGCGCTCGGCCCAGTTCTGTTTGACGAAGGCATTCGCAGCGATGAGCTTGCCGTTGGTACGATCCAGCACATACAAAAATCCATTGCGATCGGCGTGCATCAGCACCTTGCGCATCTGGCCATCGATGCGAATATCAGCAAGCACGTTTTCATTGATGCCGTCGTAGTCAAACGGCTCCGACGGCGTCCATTGATAGTGCCAGATGATCTCGCCGGTTTTCGGGCGCATGGCAATCACGCTGCCCATCCACAGGTTGTCGCCGGGCGCGCGTACGCGTGGATCCCACGGCCCGCCGTTGCCCACACCCCAGTAAACAAGATCAAGTTCCGGGTCGTGCGAACCGGTCATCCAAGTCGAACCCGCGCCCTTGAGATACGCATCGCCCGGCGGCCACGTTTCGCTGCCCTTTTCGCCCGGATTCGGCGTGGTGTGGCGGCGGTACAGGCGCTTGCCGGTGTCTGGATCATAGCCATCGACGAACCCGCGAATACCGAATTCACCGCCTGCAATGCCTTGCATCAGCACACCGTTGGCAACCGTCGGCGCACTGGTGATGGAGTAACCTTCCTTCCATTCGGCGAGTTTGACCTTCCAGATTTCCTTGCCGGTTTTGGCATCGAGCGCCTTCAGGTGCGCATCGATGGTGCCGACGAATACCTTGCCGTTGTAAACCGCAACGCCGCGCGTGGAAAGCCCGCAGCAGATCACGCGCGCAGTGGCAGGGTCCCAATCCGATACCGCTTGCCACAATTGCCGACCGGTGGCAACGTCAATGGCCACCGTGCGCTTCACATTGGTGGCGTAGAGCACCCCATCGTAAACGAATGGCTGCGCCTGCTCGCCGAAATCATTGTTGAGGGACAGATTCCACACCGGCACCAGCCGCCGCACCGTGCGCTTGTTGATCTGATTCAGTGTGCTGTAACGCTGCTGGTGGTAGCCCATGCCGTAAGTCAGCACGTTCTCGGTGTTTTTGGTGTCGTTCTTCAGGTCATCCAGCGTCTGCGCGAATGCGCCCGCGCTGACCAGTCCCCCGAGTAACAGTGCTACTGCCATCCGTGATTTCATTTGACCTCCTTGATAGTTACCCCTGCAGCGTTGCACTTATCCCCGCTTCAACTCATGAATTGACTTTACCAGCTCGCCATCCGCGCGCTTCAGTGCCCGCCATGCCGCGCGTGTATTGCCAAACGTCGGCACCCATTGCGAATGTTTGCCCGCGCCGCCGGTGACGATGATGATGAGATCGTCGGGCTTTTGCCACATATGCACCGGTGTATCGAGCGGCGCATTGGCAAACTGATCGGCAAGCTTGCGCCGGAACCGCCGTGCGATGCCCTCTTGCGACCACTTCGACAGCGGAATCGTCGCGTGATCGAACAACCATTGCTTGACCTGCTTTTTGGTCATGCCGCCGCTTGCCACCGTTTGCGCGTGCTCGGGGCCGAACGCCATCACCGGCTGGCCTTCATAGTAGGCGTTGTTCGAGCCAGTGGTGGGGATGGTGCCCGCCACCATGGCGAGGATGCCTTCGGGCGTGATGCTTTCGTGATCGTTAACGTTGTGCGGACCTTCGGCGGCGACCACCGTGCACACCGTCGCTTCTTTCGGGAAACCCAGCTCGACATGCAGCGGCTCCCACGGGCTGGCCTCTTCGTTTTCCGCCACGCAAAACGTGAATTTGCACGGCGTGCCGGCGGTGGCCATGTCACCGGTACCCGGTATCGCCGCACCAATGTTCACCAGACACAGCCTTACCGCGCGGCCAATGGCGGCGTTGGCGCGAAAATAATTGCCCATCACGTTGTGCCCGCTATTCAAGCCGACTTCTTTCGCAATCGGGCCGTTGAAAATCAGCATCGGCGTACACGGATGCGTAGTGGCCTGCGTGCCGTAAAGGTTGTATTGCTCCTCGGCCATGGCTTCCAGCGCCAGCAGCACCAGCGGGAAATACTCCGGCTTGCAACCCGCCATGACTGCGTTGGCGGCAACGCGTATGGGTGTAGCGGCGCCAAAACGCGGCGGAATTTTTACCACCGGCTTGTCGAAATCACGGTCACAATACGCAAGCATGCGTTCGACGCGCTCCGGCGTCGGCGGTATCACCGGCAGGCCGTCGCTCCAGCCCTTGCTGCACAAAAATTCGTAGACGGCTTCCGGGTCATCGTCACACTCGACCATCGCACCCGGCGCTTTTAACATCGTGTCGAGCGAGGCGCTCATTGCTGCTTCTCCTTCACAACCTTGAGTAACTGCGGCAGCGCCACCGAGGCGCGCTCTTTCACTTTATCGAGATTCAGCCCGCCGAGCGGATGCTGAATTTTCAGGAGCGGCAAATCCGGCACGCCAAATACTTTGGCCTGCGCGGTGCCGAGCTTCATGAACGTATCCGAACACACCACCGCCGCGATCAAACCGCGCTTGGTCAACTGCGCCATGTCGTGGACACTCCACGACGTGCACGAGCCTCAATCAGCCATGGCGCTGATGACGAGATCTGCCTCCTTCGCCAGCTCATCGAGCACCTGGTCCGTCGCGGGGCGGCTCGACGTGGGTTTGCGTTTTACCACCACCGAATCGACTTTGAATTCCTGCTTCACGCCATCGACGATCATATTCAGCAAGTAGTCCGCATTGGCCTTGCTGTTATCGAGAATGCCGAGGCGTATGCCGCCGCCACCCAATGAACGATTCGACTTCAGATGCGCCACTTCTTCTACCGGCGCATCGGGTACCACGAGAAATATTTTTCCCATACCATTCTCCGTTCTCAAAAATTAATTCAATAAAAACAGATAGTTACAATTAAAACCTTCAGCCTTCTAATCCAGCCTGATCCCGGTTTGCTGCTGCACTTTTTGCCATTTGGCGATGTCCGCGGCAAGGCGTTTGGTGACTTCCTCCGGCGTGGTTTTGATCACGTCCGCGCCAAGCCGCGCAAAGGCATCTCGCGTCGAAGATTGATCGAGTACCTTGATCAGCGCAGCGTAAACCCGGTTCACGATGTCCCTGGGCGTGCCCGAAGGCAGAAATACGCCTGCATTGGCAGACGCCTCAAAATCCTTCACGCCAGCCTGCTCCATGGTCGGCACGCCCTCGAGCAGCGCCGAGCGCTTTTGCGCGGTGATCGCAATCGCGCGCAACTTGCCCACCGAAACCATCGGCGCGGAAGTCGACACCTGATCAAAAATGCAATGCGTCTGCCCGCCCATCAAATCCACCAACGCCGGCCCCGCCCCTTTGTACGGCACATGCGTGAGCTTCACGCCGGTGATCGCCTGAAACAATTCCCCGGTGAGATGCGTGTTGCTGCCCGTGCCCGCGGAAGCCATCAGCACCGCACCGGGCTTCGCCCGCGCCAGCGCAATGAATTCCTGCGCGGTCTTTACCGGCAACGACGGATGGGTCACCAGCACCATTGGCGTGATCGACACCAGCGAGGTCGGCGCGAAATCCTTCAGCGGATCGTAGGTCGGCTTTACCACAAACACCTTGTTGATCGACATCGTGCCGGTGGAACCGAGCAGCATCGTATAACCGTCCGGCGCCGACCGTGCCACGAATTCATTCCCCAAACGGCTGCCGGCGCCGCCGCGGTTTTCCACCACCACCGGCTGGCCCAACTGCTCCGTCATGCCGGGCGCGACGGTGCGCGCGGTAATGTCGATGTTACCGCCCGGCGCGAACGGAACGACCAAGCGTATCGGACGGTCAGGATAAGCGGCATTTGCTACTGATGTGGCAGCAAGGAAAAACACCGCGCACGTACTGCGAAACAGCATATGAACTCCGGGCAGACTGACATCGAACGGTGGCGTGATGTTAGCAGCAGCACGGGGATATCACCAACGTAGCGGCTCAATCCGCCTGCGCACCCGAATCGCGTGCCGCCTTGCCCCATTTCGCCATTTCCGACTTCACATAGCTGGCAAATTCGTGCCGTGTGCCGCCGGTGGCGGTAATGGCGAGCGTGTCGAATTTTTCCTTTACATCAGGCTGCTTGAGGATACGCTGCATTTCCGAATTCAATTTATCAAGTATCGCAACCGTTGTTTGCGCAGGCGCCGCGATGCCGATCCAGCCCACCGCTTCAAATCCCGGATAGCCCGCTTCGGCGATGGTCGGCACCTCCGGCGCGAATGGCGAACGCTGCGTCACGGCAATGCCCAGACCACGCAGCCGGTTCGACCGTATATGCGGCAACAACGCGGGTATGGTGTCAAACAGAATCGGCACCGCGCCGCCGATGGTTTGCGTATGCGATTCCGTGCCCGCCTTAAAGGGCACGTGATTAACGCGTATTCCCGCTGCCGTGCGAAACAATTCAAGACTCAGGTGACTGGTTGATCCGGTGGTTTGCGTGGCAAAGTTAATCATCCCCGGCTTATCGCGTGCGGCGGCGACGAATTCCTTCAGCGTCTTGAACTCCGCACCGGGAAAGGCAGCGATGGTCTGCGGCGTCATCGCCAGATTCGCAATTGGTGCGAAATCCCGTATCAGGTCATACGGAATGTTAGCGCGCAGCGCCGGGTTGATCGCCATTGACGAAGTCATCATTGTCAACGTGTACCCATCCGCCAGCGCCTGCGCACCCAGCATAGCGCCAACCACGCTACCCGCGCCCACGCGATTGTCGACCACGACCTGCTGCCCCCATTGCTCGGTCATTTTTTGCGCGACGATGCGCGCGAGGATATCCGTGGCACTACCCGCAGCGACCGGCACGATGAGACGTATGCGTTTGGCGGGATACGCCTGCGCCTGCACGATGTGCGGCGCAAGCGCACCGGGCAGTACAAGCGCTGCAATCAGGAATTTCACGGCAAATGATCCTGCGGGTTGCGGATGAGCACTCGTATAATAGCGCCCATCCTACCGCTCCCGGAGACAGGCGTGAGATTATCGACGGTAACCCGCGAACAATTGCCCGAAGACCAGCGGCGTTTTTTTGACGCGGTGGGCGCCATACGACGCCGGCCGATCAGCGGGCCGTTCATCGTCACGCTGAACAGCAGCCCCGATCTCGCCTCGCGCTTTGCTCATCTGGGCCATTATTTTCATTCGCGCGGGCAGGCGGACGAATCGATATTGTCGGCCCGAGTCCGTACGTTTGTCGCGCTGGTGGGTTCGCGCCTGCTGGATGTACCTTACGAATGGAACGCGTGGGTCGGTTGGGCGCTGGAAGCTGGCGTGCCGCAGGACACCGCCGACGCCATCCGCGAAGGTCGTCCCGCGCCCAATCTCACCGCCGAGGAAGCGCTGGTGCAGGATTTTTGCACGCAGCTTGCCACGGGAAATCATCGCGTGAGCAACACCACCTATCGGGCGGCGCTCAAACATTTCGGTGAGCAGGGTGTGGTGGAGCTGGTGGTGTGCCTGGGCTATTTCGCGATGATCGCGTTTCCGCTCAACGCCTTTGAAATCGAAATGTCGGCTGCACAACTGGCGCTGCGCAAATCATTTGTGCCGCTGAAAGTGCCGCCATTTCCGGGGGCAGCACAGCGGCAGGCGCCGGCATTTGAGCGCTTGCGTTCTAGCGGCAGCGACGCTTTGCGCATCGGCCGCCTCGTTCAGCATGGCGACCTGAAGCCCGCCGACCAGCATTATCTTGACCGCATCATCCGCACGCGCGGACACCTTTCCGAATTATTTCAGGTTCTGCTGCACACGCCCGATGTTGCTGATCGCATGGCCACCGTCGGTTCATTTTTTCTGTATGAAACCGTGTTGCCGCCCGCGCTGCGCACGTTGGTGTGGCTGGTCACCGCGCGCGAATTTGACAGCGAGTACGCGTGGCAAGGCAGTGTAGTCCACGCGCGCGCGGCGGGCCTGCCGGGTGCGCTGATTAATGCCTTGCGGCGGGGGGAAACGCCTGCAAACATCAGCGGGCCGCAAGCCACCGCCATTGCCTTTTGCCACGAGCTGATGCGCGGCAATCACCATGTGTGTGACACCACCTACAACGAAGCAGTGAAGCACTTTGGCGTGCCGGCCACCATCCAGATGGCCGCCACGCTGGGCTATTTTGCGATGATGAGCTGCGTCGCCAATGCGTTCGAGCTGCCGCCGCAGGCTGACAACGGCAGACCTGCGCTATAGCTCATGCCCGCACCTGCCGACCGTCTGGAATATCTGCGCGCGCGGCTCGACGCCTTCGCAACCGAGCGCGACTGGGATCAGTTTCACAACCCGAAAAATCTCGCCATGGCGCTCGCCGGCGAAGTGGGCGAACTGCTGGAACACTTTCAATGGCTGACGCTGGAAGAAGCCGCCAGCCTGCCGCCCGCCACCCGGCGCGAAGTGGCACTCGAATGCGCCGACGTGCTGCTGTTTCTGATACGGCTCGCCGACAAACTCGGCATCGACCTTGCAGCCTCTGCCGACGAGAAGCTCGACCTCAATGCGCTGAAATACCCCGTGGAAAAATCGCGCGGTGTGGCGACAAAGTATGACAAACTCTGAGCAGCCATGAAACGTGAATTGTGAAGCGTATTTCGTAAAGCCGCTTCGCCGCACTTGCCCGTTTCACATTTCACTATTCACATCTCACGCCAAAATGCTCTCCTACCGCCACCTTTTCCACGCAGGCAGTTTCGCCGATGTTTTCAAGCACGTGCTGCTGACGCGGCTGCTGCTGGCATTGAATGAAAAAGACAAGCCGTATTTTTATCTCGATACGCACGCGGGCATAGGGCGTTATGATTTGTCGCACCCTTGGGCGCAGAAAAGCCGCGAGTACGATAACGGCATCGGCAAGCTGTTCGCGCGCGACGACCTGCCGGCGGCGATGCAACCCTATATGGACATCGTGCGCGCGGAAAATCCCGACGGCCATTTGCGTTTCTACCCCGGCTCGCCGTTAATCACGCGCAAGCTGATCCGCGCGGTGGATCGCATGGCACTCACCGAGCTCAACAAGACTGACTGCGCCGTGCTGCAAACGGTGTTCGCGCACGACCGCCGAGTCAACGTGCAGTTGATGGATGGCTATCAGGCGTTAAAGGCGCACCTGCCGCCGAAGGAACGGCGGGGGCTGGTGCTGATCGATTCCTCGTTTGACCGCGCGCGCGAGTTCACGCGCCTAGCCAATGCGCTGGTGGAAGCGCACACGCGCTGGGCCACCGGCACTTACGCCGTGTGGTATCCGATGATGGGCGCGGGTGTCATCCGCGGTTTTGAAAAACAGATCGAAGCCGCCGGCATCCGCAAGGTGCTGCAATTTGAATTGTCGATCCTGCCGGAAGACGCTTCTGTCATGCCCGGCAGCGGCATGATCATCATCAACCCACCTTGGAAGTTCGACACCGAAATGCGCACACTGCTGCGCTGGGTGTGGTCAGCGCTGAACATCAAGAGCGCCGGCGGTGTAAAGGTGAACTGGGTGGTTCGCGAGTAAGTATCTGTATTTATTGAGAATTTTTAACACTTCGAGCAAGGGGTCACGTGCGACTCGCAGTCTGGCATGGACAGCGGCTGCAGACTAACGCGCTGTCGTTCGCCGATCGCCCCCCGGCGGCGGGGCAATCTTGAGAATTTCATCCACCGTGGTGAGCCCCGCAGCAACCTTCATCGCGCCATTGATACGCAGTGGCTTGAGACCATCCTTGTAGGCAGCCTCGCGGAAGGATTCCAGATCGGTGGTATCGGTGATGAAGCGTTTGACTTCCGGCGACAGCACCATGGTTTCGTAAATGCCCATGCGCCCCATGTAACCGGTCATGCGGCATTCAAGGCAGCCTTTGCCACGCGCGGTCATGCCTTTCGGATTGGGCGCCTTCCACGGTGCGACGAGGTTTTCCCATGTAGCGTCGTCCAGATCCACTTGCTCGCGGCAATGCGGGCAGATGGTGCGTATCAGCCGCTGCGCCATCACGCCAAGCAGCGTTGATTGAATCAGATAACCCGGCACGCCCAGATCAATCAAGCGGCTGATCGCAGCCGGCGCGTCGTTGGTGTGAAGCGTGGAGAGCACCAGGTGGCCGGTCAGCGCCGCCTGCACGGCCATTTCGGCGGTTTCCAGATCACGAATTTCGCCAACCATGATGATGTCCGGGTCCTGCCGCATCAGTGTGCGGATACCGGCGGCGAAATTCACGCCCAGCCCTGCCTGCACCTGCATCTGATTGAACGACGGCTCGACCATTTCGATCGGGTCTTCCACCGAACACACGTTGACTTCCGGCGTAGCCAGGCTCTTCAGCGTGGAATACAGTGTGGTGGTCTTGCCCGAACCCGTCGGCCCGGTGACCAGCACAATGCCGTGCGGCTGGCTCACCATGTGCTTCCACTTGCGCTCGTCCTCCTCGCCGAAACCAAGATCCTTGTAGTCCTTGATCAGCGTTTCCGGGTCGAAAATACGCATCACGAATTTTTCACCGAACGCCGTGGGCATGGTGGAAAGCCGCAATTCCACTTCACTGCCGTCGGGCGACACGGTTTTCAGACGCCCGTCCTGCGGACGGCGTTTTTCCACCACGTCCATGCGGCCCATGACCTTGATGCGCGAAGTCATCGCGGCCATCACCGGCGTGGGAATCTGGTAGACCTGATGCAACGCGCCGTCGATACGAAAACGTACATTGCTCACTTCGCGGCGCGGCTCCAGATGAATATCGCTCGCACGCTGCTGAAAGGCGTATGTGAACAGCCAGTCGCAGATATGAATAATGTGTGAGTCGTTGGCGTCGAGCTTGCCGCTGCGCCCCAGCTGCATCAACTGCTCGAAGTTGGTGATGTCGCTAAAGCCGCCCTTGTCCTGCGCGTTGGCGGTTTTTACCGAACGCGCAAGGTTGTAAAACTCGACAATGTAGGACTGAATCTCGATCGGGTTGGCGATCACGCGCTTGATGGGGAGGCGCAGCACTTGTTGCAACTGCGGTTCCCACTCACGCACGAACGGTTCGGCGGTGGCGATGGTCACTTCATTGGTGGAAACCGCCACCGGCAGAATCTTGTAGCGCTCGGCGTAGGCATTGGACATCACCTTGGTCACCGCGGCAAAATCCACCTTGAACGGATCGATGTGGAAGTAATCCAGACTGACGCGGTTCGCCAGCCACTGCGTCAGATGTTCCAGATGCAGTGTCTTTTTCGGATCACGTAAATCCTTCCATTTCTGGTCCCCGATCAGGATCAGCGGATGCTGTGACGATTGAAACGAGCGGCGGTTAATCAGCAACTGCTCGCCGGTCTCCTTGGTAATCAGCTTGTCGGCGATCATGTCCTCGACCACCTGCTTCAATTGCAGCGGCCGGTCGGACTGTGTCTCGGCGGGGCCTGCAGGCCTTGCAGCTGGCGCGGGATTCGCAGGTTTGGCGGTGTTCGTTGCAGGCGACTGGGTCGAGGTGGCCACTTGAGTGCCGTCCAGAGTTACGATTTTTCAACTATACGTCTAATGGCCAGCTGACTCAATGCGCGGCTAGCGCTACGCGAACGCGCTTGTCAGCCGCCCAGCCGGCGCACCCGCCACCGCTCAGCCCCCCCCCCCCATTCCTCATCCCCCCTCACGGCACCACATCTTCGGTAATCCATTCGGTGGGCAGCTTATGTCCGCAGCCCGCCGCAC
>OMIN01000056.1 GCA_900299145.1 Betaproteobacteria bacterium
AGCAAGACAGCAACGCCAGTGTGCTTGACGAACCGCCCGCGGCCACCACAGCGCCGCCGCTCGGATTTGCACTCGCACAACTGGCGGGCGTTTATATTTTGTCGGAAAACGAACACGGCCTCGTCATTGTCGACATGCACGCCGCGCATGAGCGCATCATGTACGAGCAACTGAAAGCCGCGCTCGATACCGCCGAAATTCCGATGCAGCCGCTGTTGGTACCAGTGACCATGAACGCGCCGCCGCTGGATGTCGCCACCGCCGAGGAAAACGCCGTCACGCTGCGGCAGATCGGTTTCGACATGGCGCCCGGCTCGCCCACCACGCTCACCATTCGCGCCGTCCCTGCGATGCTCGCCGATGCCGATGCGCGCAGCCTCGCCACCGATGTGCTGCGCGAGATGCGCGAGTACGGGGCGAGCCGCGTCCTCACCGAGCGCCGCAATGAACTTCTGGGCACCATGGCCTGCCACGCCGCCGTGCGCGCCAACCGCAAACTCACGTTAATGGAAATGAACGCGCTTTTACGTGACATGGAAACCACCGAGCGCTCAGACCAGTGCAATCACGGCCGCCCAACATGGCGGCAGATTTCGATAAGCGAACTCGACAAACTGTTCATGCGCGGACGCTGATTTTTGATCACTGAATTCATGCCCAAAATCCACCACCCGCCCGCCATCATCCTGATGGGCCCCACCGCCAGCGGCAAGACAGCCATTTCTGCTGAACTTGCACAATCACTGCAATGCGAAGTCATCAGCGTCGATTCCGCCCAAATTTACAGGGACATGAACATTGGCACCGCCAAGCCCGACGCCGATTTTCTGAAACACACGCCGCATCACGGCATCGACATCATCGAGCCGCACGAAACCTATTCTGCGATGAAGTTCCGCGACGACGCGTTGACGCACATGCGTGAAATCACCGAGCGCGGCAAGATTCCCCTGCTGGTGGGCGGCACCATGATGTATTTCAAGGCGCTGATCGAAGGCATGAACGATCTGCCAGAAGCCGACCCGATGGTACGCCTGATGATCGACACGCTCGCCGACGAAAAAGGCTGGCCTGGCGTGCACGCCAACCTGATGAAAGTCGACCCTGAAACTGCAGGGCGCATCGACCCGCACGACTCGCAGCGCATCCAACGCGCGATGGAGATTTACTACCTCACCGGCAAGCCGATGTCGGAGTGGCTCGCCAAGCCCAAGTACGTGTATTTCCCTTACACGCCGATCAGCATTTCAGTGGTGCCCAGCGACCGTACCATTCTGCATTTGCGCATCGCCAACCGTTTCGACGACATGTTAAAGGCCGGCCTTGTCGACGAGGTCGCGCGACTACGCGAAGAATACGTGCTCGAAGCTACCATGCCCTCGATGCGTTGCGTGGGCTACCGGCAGGCGTGGCAACATTTGAACGGTGCGTTCGGCATGGACGAGCTGCGCGAACAGGGTATCGCCGCCACCCGCCAGCTCGCCAAACGCCAGCTCACCTGGCTGCGTGGTATGGAGCCGGGGAGCGTCGCCGAATTCGATTGCCTGGCTGAAAACGTCGAAGGCCTCGTTCTCGATTACATCCGGCAGGCGCTGGAGGCGCAGTATCTGGAGTCAGAAGACCCCCAGTAACTGACGCAAGCTGATCACTTTCCTGCAGTCGTCGACATTGAAAACGCCGTTGCACACCAATGTACCGTTCATGCGTCATTGCGCGAATTCGCTGCGGCATTGCTGCACCAAACCATGAAATGACGTTGCGGCTTCCTGATAGCCAGAAAAAGGTTTATCACCGCAGCGAGCGGGAATCCAATCGCGACAATCGGCAAGATCCAGAAGAACGAAGGCAGACCAAATCTCCGATACTGCCGCGCTAGATAGACGTACAACTTGGAGTTGAAGCGAAATAATGAGCCACCGATGTAAATAGAGTTAACCTTCGTTACATTGCCCTCCGCGTTGTCACCCACGATACCCTCTAAGCAAGCATCCAATTGCGATTCGAGCCGCGCATGCCATAAAGCTCCGCGCACTCGGTGAACGAATAGCGTGCAGGTACTGGTCGACGACATGACACCTCGGCATCGGCGCACCGCAGCCAGCGCAATGTCTCCATCCTTGCTCAAAAGAAAGATTGCTACGTGGGTATACACACCGCTGACATGATCTGGAACTGGCGGTCCAGTTGTTAAGAGTTCCTGCAGGTCGACAAATGTTATCGCTGCTGTCTCTTCGATCAGATGACCCGCCAAAAAGGCGTTGTCCCTAACCACCAGAATGCGCGCGTTGTTTGCAGCAAGTGTCTTAGAGATTACTTTTTTGAGCGCTTCATAGTCCAGCCAATATGGATGAAGCGGTATCATTCGCGATATGTAGCGAATGCCATGCCAAAAATGCAGAATGTACTGCGCCCAATGAAAAAATTCCCTATTTTGTAGAGGGAGTTCCGCTGGCAAATCGCTCAAACCTTGCGCCTTTCGGGAACCTATCCAAGCCCTAACACCGCTCGTCCAGTACCTATGCCTCGCGTGATGTTGAGGGAGGCCAAGCTGTCTTTCGACACGCGCTACGAAGGCTCTCGCCTCGGTCTTCACAGCGTTCAGCCCATGAGGAAATTCTCCAGAGTGAAAAATAACGTCATGAGCCGCTGCCCGGCGATGTTCAGCAGTAGTCCAGTAACTCAGGCTGCGTGCCAATTCAGCCTCATTTTGTCGCCCCAGGCGCAAAAGCCCTAATTCCTGATCACGCTGCTGCAATTCAAGCATAAAAAAATCATCAGAGTCTCCCATCACAACTTCGTCTCCTGAAGGACAAAGTTCCGGAACGAGTGCGTAATCGCAATAAGAATTGATCGTGCTAATAATCTTTTCCGGATTCAGGGCAAGCATAAAAATCAGATAGTAACGTCCCAGTATAGTTCGGGAATCTACTTGCCAAAAGAATTGATTGGCCTGCGTCGAATGGCAAAAATCCTGATTAACTATTTTTGCAATTGTCGTCGGATGAGGATGCGCCATGGACAACGCAGTCAATGCTCGTGGAGGAATCGCCAGAATTCCTGAAGTCTTGTCTACCGCAGCCTCAAGAATCGGCTCCACTGCCTCCGCCGTCGATCGAAAACTGGGACCCAGAACGATACTGCGGCCAGCTAATATGTGATTACTTAACGATAGTAGCGAGCCATCTGCCAGTACAAAATCGGCGTTCATAAATACAAAGTGGATGTTCACCATCTCGGAGCCACACGCGATGATCGGACGTGCGTAGGCTAGTGTCAGCGTTACGCCATACATTGCCGAGGTTATGAGATCATCAATCTCCACAAATCGCACGGGGCAAATCTGCCGTAGCGAACGAAACGCCGCATGATCTTCGAACATCATCATGTCGTCGTGGCGGGTCATGATGACGACCTCGAGTTCTGTAGCATTGGCCAACGCGGGCAAATTGCCTTGCGCCAGAAAAGACGGCAAAGCCAACGAAGCGAAGCGTGCGATGTAGGTTTCCCCCCAGACTACGGTAAGAAATTTGGTTTTGGGACGCATGGATTTCCGGTTCAGGTATTAAAAATTTATAAGATTTCGCGAGCACTTCGATACGATCCGGCATTTCGCGCGAGTCCAGCAGCGTGCGGCTGTCTGATAATTTCCCGCCTGCTCGATTTGCATTTCAATGACTCTCAGCACCTTTAGCGTACGGTAGAGACTCAATACCGCACCTTATCAACTAGAGTCAGCATGATTTGCAAAACCCACGCATGTGTATTTTACCCACACGCTTATCAACACTTAACTGGCACCCAGTGGACGAGCGACTTGCACTTGCGCATCGCCAACCGCTTCGCCAGAGCGCCACTGGCAGGCTTGAAAGAAGAAGTTGTCCAACTGCGCAAAAGCGGAGATTGCGTAACTGAAGCCGCCATGCCCGCGAAGCGCTACTTGAAGGCGAGAAGATCGTATTAGCGCGTTCGACCGCGATGAACTTTGCGGACAGGGTATCGCCGCAACCCGCCAGCTCACCAAGCGCCAACTCACCTGGCTGCGCGGCATGTAGCCGGGCGGCGTCGCCGAATTCGATTGCCTGGCTGAAAACGTCGAAGGCCTCGTTCTCGATTACATCCGGCAGGCGCTGGAGGCGCAGTATCTGACTACGGGCGATTTGGGCTAGCGCGGTCCGCCGAGAGCGTGGAAGACATCCGTCGATAAGGCGGCAACGCCTTTTCTAAAAATATCAATAAAAACAGCCAGTTACAATAATTACTTCTCCGGCGCCATCGCGCTCTTGACTTCGGCCTCTGCGCTCCCGCGCGCGAACGTGAGCCGCAGCGCCTGCCCGCTTTGCAATAACACGCTGTCACGCACGATGCCGCCGTCTGCCGTTTGCGTAATGCTGTAGCCGCGCTCCAGCATTCGTTGCGGATTGAGCGAGTTGATGTGAGCGTCGGCGCGCGCGAGACGTGAATTCGCACGCTCGAACAGGCGTTGCATGGTGTCTGCCAGACGCCGGCCATTGTCCTTGGCATTCCGCTCCAGTGTCTGCAAATCGGGCCGCGCGGCGCGCAAGCGTTGCACCGCTTCGCGCAGATTCCACTCGCGCGTTTCAAACGCATGTTTGTAAGCGCCGGAGAACCGGCTTGCCAGATGCGCAAGATGACGCTGACGCTCGGCGATGCGTTCACCCGGATGCACGAGCCGCCGCTGTAGATAATCCAGTTTTTGCATGTGGTCTTCGAGCAGCCGATGCGTGGTACGCGTCAGTTGCCCGCGCAGTTGCGACAACTGAGATCGAAGCTCTGACCGATCTGGCGTCACCATTTCCGCCGCCGCCGTGGGCGTGGCAGCGCGCGCGTCGGCGACGAAATCAGCGATGGTGAAATCGGTTTCGTGGCCTACACCCGTAACCACCGGGATCGCGCACGCGTGAATGGCGCGGGCGACGACTTCTTCGTTAAAGCTCCACAGGTCTTCGATGCTGCCGCCGCCACGGCACACAATCAGCACGTCGATCTCATCCTGCGCCGCGCGCGCCGAGGCGGTGGCGATGGCCTGCATGATTTTCGCCGCGGCGCCCTCGCCCTGCACCGGGGCCGGATACAAAATCACGGGAATGCGCGGCATGCGGCGCTTCAATGTGGTCAGCACGTCGCGCAGCGCGGCAGCCTGCGGAGAGGTCACCACGCCGACGGCGCGCGGGAATTCGGGTATCTCGCGCTTGCGTTCTTCTGCGAAAAGGCCCTCGGCATCAAGCCGCGCCTTTAATCGCTCGAACGCCTCATAAAGCGCGCCCAGACCGGCGCGGCGCATGGCTTCGACATTCAGCTGGTATTTGCCGCGCGCTTCATAGACAGTCGCCAGCGCGCGCACTTCCACGCGCATGCCGTCGGCGGGCTGCCAATCCAGAAATTGCGCCTTATGCCGAAACATCACGCAATCCACCTGCGCGCTGGCGTCCTTCAGCGTGAAGTACACGTGCCCGGAGTCGTAGCGCCGCAGGTTGGAAATCTCGCCGTTCACCCAGGTGAGCGGCAGGTTTTTCTCGATGGCGGCCCGCACCAGCCGGTTCAATTCGCCAACCGAAATCACCGGCGCGCCGCTGGAAGCCACCGCCTTTTCTTCAAACAGGGTCATCCGGCGATTTTAACCGTGGGCCACGCCTTTCAGCCTTGATTTCATGGAAGTTTTTTAGCACACGCGGGGCATGTCATCCACAAGGGGAACGCAAGTCCTTGTTGCGAAAAAGCTTTCTGTAACGCGGCAGCAATAAAAATCATAAGTATTTGTTTTTATTATATATTTTATGGTGTGCGTTTCATGAGCAATGGCAAATTCTCTTTTCCGCAAAAACACTTAGCGCTGTCGAACACACGTTACCCACAAGTCTATCCACAGCTTTTGTGGAAAAGTGGCTAAGGGACTGAATTCGCAGTGCATTCGCTTGTCCAATGCGCCGCACGTGCTGCCGGACAGCCGTACGAAAGGTCACCGTGCTATCACGCCGCAACGCAGCAATCAACTTGCCGAAAACGCCATCACCCTATACATTTAGCCCATACTATTAAGGGAGTTTATCCAGTGTTTTCACTCATTCAGGCCGCCGGTTGGCCGATATGGCCGCTCATCATTGCCTCGGTCATCGCTTTGGCGATTATCGCCGAGCGGTTGTGGTCGCTGCGTGCCAGTCTGGTCACGCCCAAGGGACTGCTGATGCAGGCCGTACAGGAATACCGGCAGAATGGCGCCTCCCCGACCGCGCTGGCCAAGCTGGCCGAAGGCTCGCCGCTGGGGCAGGTGCTGGCCGCCGGCATCAAGAACATTAAATCCTCACCGGTCATTCTCAAGGAATCCATTGAAGAAGCCGGGCGCGCCGCCGCCGCCAATCTGGAACGATTTCTCACCACACTAGGAACTATCGCGGCGGTGTCTCCGCTGCTGGGCTTGTTCGGCACCGTGGTGGGCATGATTGAAATTTTCGGGTCGTCGTCGCCCACCGGCAACAGTAACCCGACGCAGCTCGCGCATGGTATTTCGATCGCGCTGTACAACACCGCATTCGGTCTGGTGGTGGCGATCCCCAGCATGATTTTCTACCGCCACTTCCGCGCCACGGTGGATAACCTGCTGCTGGAAATGGAGATGCAGGGCACCAAACTGGTGGAAATCCTGCACGGCGAGCGGCAAGCGTAGAAGCGGACGGATTGAGCATGAGATTTCGCCCGCATTCCTTCCGCGAAGAGCCGGAGATCAATTTTATTCCATTGATCGACGTGCTGCTGGTGATCCTGATTTTTCTGATCATCACCACCACCTACACCAAACAAAGCGAGTTGCAGATCAATCTGCCGACGGCGGAATCCGCCAAGCCCGCCGAGCGCGTCGATCAGATCGACATCGCGGTCGATGCCACCGGCAAATACGTCATCAACAAGAATGCCGTCACCTACAGCACGCGCGAGGCCTTTGCCACGGAACTGAAACGCGCTGCCGGCGATAACAAAGATCCCGTCATCACCATCAGTGCCGATGCGCAGGCCTCGCACCAATCGGTGATTCGCGTGATGGAAGCTGCGCAATTTGCCGGCTTCGGCAAAATCGCCTTCACCATCCAGCAAACTCCCAAAAAGTAGGGCGGTTTCGATGGCGAAGTGGATGTCGAAGGCGAAGAAAACCAAGTCGCGCGGTTCCGGCTACCCTGCGTATTGGGCGCGCACCACCTGGGTCAGCCGCTTGCTTACGCCACTGTCGTGGCTGTATCGCGCCTGGGTCACTGTGCGCTTGTCGTGGTATCACCGCGGCTGGTTAAAAAGCGTGCGGCTGCCTCTGCCGGTAATCGTGGTGGGCAATATCAGTGTTGGCGGGACCGGCAAAACGCCGCTCGTTCTATGGCTCGCGGCGCGCTTGCGCGAAGCCGGCTACCGGCCCGGCATTGTCAGCCGCGGCTACAAGGGCAAGGCGAAAAAGCCCATGGTGGTGCGCGCGGACAGTGATGCCGCCGTGTGTGGCGATGAACCCGTTATGCTCGCGCGCGACAGCGGCTGCCCGGTGTGGATCGGCAAGGATCGGGCGAAGGCAGCGCAGGCGTTGATCGAAGCCAACCCCGTGTGCAATGTCATTATCAGCGACGACGGCCTGCAACATTATCGGTTGGCGCGCGACGTGGAAATCGCCGTGGTCGACGGCGCGCGCGGCAATGGCAATGGCAAATTGCTACCCGCCGGCCCGCTGCGCGAACCGGTGGTGCGGCTGCAAACGGTGGATGCCATCGTGGTGCGCGGTTCACTATCGGAATCCCTGATGAGCACGCTACGCAATGCGTTCACCATGACGCTCGAACCAGTGAAACTGCGCAACCTGCACGAAGTGAACCGCACGCTCGCCTTCAAAAGCCTCAAGGACAAGCGCGTGCACGCCGTCGCCGGCATCGGCAACCCGCAGCAGTTTTTTGACAGTCTAACGCGCCTGGGCATCACGCACGTTCCGCACGCTTTTCCCGATCATCATGCTTTCAAGGCGGCCGATATTACGTTCGATGACGGCGACACAGTAGTGATGACCGAAAAGGATGCGGTAAAATGCGAACGCTTCGCCACCAACGACCACTGGGCGCTGCAAACCGAAGCGCGCATCCACAAATCGCTATTGCAGCGAGTGGTTGAGCGCATGAAAGCCGTTGCGCCACGCTGAGCCGCAACCGGGAGATACCGCATGGACGGCAAACTGCTCGATATCCTCGCCTGCCCGTTGTGCAAAGGGCCGCTGGTCTACAAGAAGGCTGAAGCCGAACTCATTTGCAAACCATGCCGTCTGGCGTTCCCGATCAAGGATGACATTCCGGTAATGCTGGAGGATGAAGCGAGGAAAATTCCGCCGGAGGTGGATCTGTAATCCGTGCAGTTTGAGACTTGAGGTGTAACACTGCACGCTACCACATGCCTATGCCGCACCCTCTCGCCTAACGCTTCACGAACCGAATGCCCTTCACCGTTATCATCCCCGCAAGATTCGCCTCCACTCGCTTCCCCGGAAAGCCGCTGGCGGATATTGCCGGCAAGCCGATGGTGGTACGTGTGGCCAAGCAGGCCTCGAAAAGCGGTGCGCGTGAAGTACTCATCGCGACCGACCATGCGGAAATCGCGCGCGTCGTTGAAGCCCACGGCTTTGAAGCGGTAATGACCCGCAGCGATCACGCCACCGGCACAGACCGCATCGCCGAAGTCGCCCGCAAGCGCGGTTTCAAAGCCAGCCACATCGTCGTTAATGTGCAGGGCGACGAGCCGTTGATCCCGCCTGCATTGATCCGTAGCGTCGCGGCGAGTTTGGCTACCCACCGCGACGCGGCCATCGCCACCGCGTGCCACGCGATCAAAAGCGCCGCCGAATTTGCCAATCCCAACGTGGTGAAAGTCGTGCTCGACAATGCCGGCTACGCACTGTATTTCAGCCGCGCAACGATACCCTATGCCAGAGACGCGTTTGCCAATGCGATCCATACTTTGCCACCGCAACTGCCCGCTTACCGGCACTTGGGCATTTACGCCTATCGCTGCGGTTTTCTCAATAAATTCAATCAGTTAAAACCCGCAACTGTAGAGCAGTTCGAAGCCCTCGAACAACTGCGTGCAATGGCTCATGGCTACCGCATCAGTGTGGCCATCACGCGTTCCGCACCTCATCCCGGCATAGATACGCCAGAGGATCTCAAACGTCTGCTGAGACAATTCGCGAAATAGCCGGCCGCTACTGATCTGCCGGGGCGTCAATTTAGTCATCTGTTGCAGTCGTTGTATTCGTCCGTTCGACGACTTACGCACTATCGCGGTGCAAGCACTCGACGTGGTGCGCCCTGAAACATTTGCGTGTCCGCTCGCGCCATGAGATGCTTCGGCAAGGAATTGGGCGCCATGAACACCGCTTTTTACGACGAGATGACCGCTGCCGACGGGCAGACGCGCGAGCACTATCAGGCATTCCAGAACTGGCTGTCGATCATTCCACCGCAATACATTGCGCAGAAGCGCACGGAAGCGGACTCGGCGTTCCATCGCGTTGGCATCACCTTCGCAGTTTACGGGGAAGACCGCGGCCAGGAACGCATGATTCCTTTCGATATCATCCCGCGCATTATTCCCGCCGGAGAGTGGTCGAAGATTGAAACGGGTCTAACGCAACGCGTACGCGCACTCAATGCCTTCATTCATGACGTCTATCATGAACACCGCATCGTCAAAGCAGGCGTAATCCCCGCCGAACATATTTTCGGCAACGCGCAGTACCGGCCCGAGATGCAGGACATCAACGTGCCGATGAACGTCTATACGCACATCGCGGGCATCGACATCGTGCGCGACGGCGCGGGTGAATACTGTGTGCTGGAAGACAATCTTCGCGTGCCCTCCGGCGTGTCTTACATGCTCGAAAACCGCAAAATGATGATCCGGCTGTTTCCGGAACTCTTCGGCCGCTACCCGGTGGAGCCAGTGGATCATTATCCGGATATGCTGCTCGATAATCTGCGCAGCGTCGCGCCCAACAATGTCGACGATCCGGTGATCGTGGTGCTGACGCCGGGCGCCGCGAACTCCGCTTACTTTGAGCACGCGTTCCTCGCTCAGCAAATGGGCGTGGAGCTGGTCGAAGGCCGCGATCTTTTCGTGCACGACAAAACACTGTTCATGCGCACCACGCGCGGCCCGCAACGCGTGGACGTGATTTATCGCCGCATCGACGACGATTTTCTGGATCCGCTGGCTTTCCGCGCGGATTCCATGCTCGGCATACCGGGCCTGCTCTCGGTGTATCGCGCCGGCCGCGTGACCCTCGCCAATGCCATCGGCGGGGGTGTCGCCGACGACAAATCGATCTACCCGTTCGTGCCAGACATGATCAAGTTCTATTTGGGCGAAGAACCGCTGATTGCCAATGTGCAAACTTTTCAATGCCGCCGCGCGGCTGAGCGCGATCACGTGCTGGCACATTTGAAAGACCTCGTGGTCAAGGAAACGCACAACTCCGGCGGCTACGGCATGCTGATCGGCCCCGCAGCGACAAAAGCCGAAATCGAGGAGTTTCGCACGCGCATACTGGCCGACCCGGCGCGCTACATCGCGCAGCCCACGTTAGCCCTGTCGGCCTGCCCCACCTATGTCGATGCCGGTATTGCGCCGCGCCATATCGACCTGCGCCCGTTTGTGCTGTCGGGCCGTGACGTGCGCATCGCGCCTGGCGGACTTACGCGCGTGGCGCTGCGCGCGGGCTCGCTGGTCGTCAACTCATCCCAGGGCGGCGGCACCAAGGACACCTGGGTCGTGCGCGATCCGGCGGCTGCGTAATCCATGCTGTCACGCACCGCCGATTCGGTTTACTGGATGTCACGCTACACGGAGCGCGCCGAAAACGTCGCGCGCCTGCTCGACGTCACCTATCGCATGTCGTTGCTGCCAACCACGGGGGTGAGCGGCTACTGGGGCGCGGCGCTGTCCGCCAACGGCCTTGACGAGGCGTACCAGAAAAAATACGGCGCGTTTTCCGCGCCGAATGTCGTCCGCTACATGGTGCTGGACGAAGACAATCCGTCGTCGATACGCACCTGTCTGCGCAGCGCGCGCGAGAACGCCCACGCGGTGCGCGGCGCGATTACTTCGGAATCGTGGGAGACACTGAACGCCACCTGGCTGGAAATGCGTAAAGTCACCACGTCCCAGTTGCAGGGCGCCGCGCTGTCGGAATTCTTTGACTGGGTGAAGTTTCGCTCGCACCTGTCGCGCGGGGTGACCTTCGGCACCAGCCTGCGCGACGAGGCGTTTTACTTCAACCGGCTGGGCACGTTCCTGGAGCGCGCCGACAACACCGCGCGCATGCTCGACGTGAAATACGATCCGCTGGCGCCGGAGCCCAGTCCCGGCAATGAATACTACGAATGGGGCGCGCTGCTTCGTTCAGTGTCGGCGTTTGAGATTTACCGCCGCGTTTACCGAGACGTGATCACGCCTGAGCGTGTGGCCGAGCTGCTGGTGCTGCGCGCCGACATGCCACGTTCGCTGCGCGCCTGCATGGAAGAGGTCCACGCCACGCTGAAAATCATCGCCAACAGCCAGTCGGCAGAAACCGAGCGGCGCGCGGGCGAGTTGCATGCCGAACTGCACTTTGGCCGAATTGACACCATACTGGCGAGCGGTTTGCACGAAATGCTGACAGATTTCCTGGGGCGCACGGCTGATCTGGGCAACCGCATCAGCGCGGATTTTCTGGTACCGTAGAAACATCATGCGGCTCACCATCCTCCACGACACGGTATATCAGTACGAAACACCGGCGCGCTATTGCATCCAGTATCTGCGTCTTACGCCGCGCTCGGATGCCGGGCAGCGCATTGCCGAGTGGGATATCGAAAGCCCCGGTGTGCTCTGGCGGCAAACCGATGCGTTCGGCAACGTGGTGCACGTGATGTCACTCGATGCCGCGCACCAGTCACTGCGCATCCGCGCGCGCGGCGTGGTGGAAACCACCCTGCAGCCGGGCGACGCCATTGCCGATGTCGCCTCGGTGCCGGTGGAATCGTTTTTGGTACCGACGCCTTTAACGCAGCCCGATGCGGCGCTCACGGAACTCTCGCGTCCGCTCGCCGCAGCCGCCGACAAGGACGCCGCGCTCGCCGCCCTGATGCAGGATATCCACGCACGCGTGCGTTACGAAACCGGCGCCACCGACGTCGAACACACGGCCGCCGAAGCGCTGGCACAAGGCCGCGGCGTGTGCCAGGACCACGCGCACATTTTCATCGCCTGCGCACGGCAGGCGGGCTTACCCGCGCGCTATGTCAGCGGCTATATAGACGTTGGTAGCGCCGACGACGCCAGCCATGCGTCCAGCCACGCGTGGGCTGATGTATGGATCACCGGGCGCGGCTGGGTGAGTTTCGACGCCACGCACCGCGCGCGCGCCGGTGAGGCCTATTGCCGGCTGGCGGTCGGACGCGATTTTCTCGATGCCTCACCGGTGCGGGGCATGCGCACCGGCGGCTCCGGCGAGCGTCTGGATGTCAATGTGGCGGTGAATGCGTCACGCATGGCGGCCAATCAATAAGGAGTCCCTATGACGTATTGCGTGGGAGTTCGGGTCGATGCGGGCATGGTGTTTTTGTCGGATTCGCGCACCAACGCCGGGCTCGACCAGATCAGCACGTTTCGCAAAATGATCGTCTACGAAAAGCCGGGCGACCGCTTCATTGTCATGTTGTCGGCGGGCAATCTGTCGGTATCACAATCGATCCGCGAGTTGTTGCAGGTGGAATCCATCCCGCGCGACGGCGAACGCGGTGGCGCGGAGCCGCTGACCATCTGGAACGCCGACAGCATGTTCGACGTTGCTCGCGTGCTGGGTGCGACCGTGCGACGTGTAAAACAGGAAAATGGAGATTCGCTGCAACAGGCCGGCATCGACTTTAACGCCTCGCTGATTATCGGCGGGCAAATCAAGGGCGAAGCCATGCGCATGTTCCTCGTCTACCCGGCGGGCAACTTCATCGAGGCCACGCGCGAGACGCCCTATTTTCAGATCGGCGAATCCAAGTACGGCAAGCCGGTGCTCGACCGGCTGATCGAGCCGACCACGCCGCTCGACACGGCCGCCAAGTGCGCGCTGGTGTCGATGGATTCCACTTTAAAGGCCAACCTCAGCGTGGGCCTTCCGCTGGATCTGCTGGTTTATCGCGAAGGCACACTGGAGAGCGACCGCATCGTGTGCATCGACGAGGCCAATCCGTATTTCCAGATGATCCGAAGCACGTGGGGGCAGCGGCTGCGCGATGCGTTCGACGATCTGGAAGAGCCGCGCTGGGACGGCGGCGACGCGCGGCATCCGCTGTGCGTCAAATCCGGACGCTACGCACCTTTACGCAAGATCGCCAACCCCAACGAAAAGATTGTGTAGAAATTTTAAAGTTTTGACGATTTGCAGTCGACCGGCCCTACGCAAGACTCAGACACGTCCAATTGATGCCAGCGGGTGGCTCCGCAAGCGGCGCTACGGTATAATCCGTTCATTATTAAAACAAATTTGGCTGGATGCCTGCGGGATTTTCCGGTCGCTGCCGATCATCGCGGCACTTTGCCCGATCACAGCATTACCCCGGCTGCATAGTCTTAACTAATTGTTTTTATTAAGTTTTTAACCATGCGCATTTTGCTTCTTGGCCAGCCCGGCGCGGGTAAAGGCACGCAGGCTCAATTTCTGATGGGGAAGTTTGGCATTCCGCAAATTTCCACCGGCGACATGCTGCGCAGCGCCATTCGCGCCGGCGCACCGCTGGGTCTGGAAGCCAAGGGCTATATGGACAAGGGCGCGCTGGTGCCCGACGCCTTGGTCATAGCGCTGGTCAAGGAACGCATCAAGGCGGCGGACTGTGCCAAGGGCTTCATCATGGACGGTTTTCCGCGCACGTTGCCGCAGGCTGAAGCGCTGCGCAGCGCTGGCGTTGATCTTGATAGCGTGATTGAAATCGAAGTACCCGACGCGGAAATCCTGCGCCGCATGAGCGGCCGGCGGGTGCACATGGCGTCTGGCCGCAGCTATCACATCGAATTCAACCCACCCAAGGTCGAAGGCAAAGACGACGTGACGGGCGAGCCTCTGGTGCAGCGCCCCGACGACGCCGAAGCCACGGTAAAAGCGCGCCTCGACGTCTATCGCGAACAAACCCAGCCGCTGGTGAAATACTACGTCGATTGGTCAAAAAGTGGTGATGCGCGCGCGCCGCGCTACTCACACATCGCGGGCTTGGGCGCGGTGGAAGCCATCCGCGACAAGGTTTTCGCGGCATTGAAGTAAAATTTCTTTAAAATCAAATACTTAATAGTTTAACCGTAGTTACAGTCGATAGGGAGACGCAGCACATGAATGCATACAACGGACTAACGCTGGCCATCGCATGCGCGATTGTTGGCATTGTCTTCGGCGGCTTGTGGGCCAAACAGGTCACCAGCCAACCCGACGGCAATGAACGCATGCGCGAGATCGCGTTGGCGATTCACCAGGGTGCGACGGCCTATCTGTGGCGGCAATACAAAACCATCGCGATAGTCGGGGTGGTGTTGTTTATCGCCATGGCAGCCTTCCTCGACATGAAAACCGCCGTCGGCTTTGCCATCGGCGCGATTCTGTCGGGTGCGGCCGGCGTAATCGGCATGAACGTGTCTGTGCGCTCCAACGTGCGCACCGCCGAAGCCGCGCGCAAGGGTCTTAATGACGCCCTCGCCATCGCGTTTCGCGGCGGCGCCATCACCGGCTTGCTGGTGGTTGGCCTGGGGCTGCTCGGCGTGGCGGGCTTTTTCTACGTGCTGTTGCAAAGCGCATCCGGTGGCGCATCGATCAAGGACATCGCGCACCCGCTGGTGGGCCTCGCCTTTGGCGGTTCGCTGATTTCGATTTTCGCGCGTCTGGGCGGCGGCATCTTCACCAAGGGCGCTGACGTCGGCGCCGATCTCGTGGGTAAAGTCGAAGCCGGCATTCCCGAAGACGATCCGCGGAACCCCGCCGTGATCGCGGACAACGTGGGTGACAACGTCGGCGACTGTGCAGGCATGGCGGCGGACCTCTTTGAAACCTATGCGGTGACCATTGTCGCGACCATGGTGCTGGGCGCGCTGCTCATCACCAAACCCGGCGCTTCGCTCAACGCCGTGGTGTACCCCCTGGCGCTGGGCGGCGTGTCGATCATCGCCTCGATCATCGGCTGCTATTTTGTGAAAGCGCGCGAGGGCGGCAAGATCATGAACGCGCTGTATCGCGGCCTCGCAGTGTCGGGCGTTCTGGCGCTGATCGCGTTTTACTTTGTCACCAGCAGCCTGATGGGCAACATCGCCGTGGATTACCCGAAATACACCACGGGCAATCTCTTCGGCTGCGCGGTCATTGGCCTTGTGCTGACCGCGCTAATGGTCGTAATCACCGAGTACTACACCGCGACCGAATTCGCACCAGTGCGCCACGTCGCCGCAGCTTCCACTACCGGCCACGGCACCAACATCATTGCCGGCTTGGGTGTATCGATGCGCTCGACCATGTGGCCGGTGCTGGCGGTTTGCGCCGCCATCTATGGCGCCTACTCGCTGGCCGAGCTTTACGGCATTGCCATTGCCGCCACCTCCATGTTGTCGATGACCGGTATTATCGTTGCGCTCGACGCCTACGGCCCGATCACCGACAACGCCGGCGGCATCGCCGAAATGTCGGGCCTGCCGAAGGAAGTGCGCGCGATTACCGATCCGCTCGACGCCGTGGGCAACACCACCAAGGCTGTGACCAAGGGTTACGCCATCGGCTCGGCAGGTTTGGCCGCGCTGGTGCTCTTCGCCGACTACACGCACGCGCTGGAATCGGCCGGCAAGATGATCAAATTTGATCTTTCAGATCACATGGTCATCATCGGCTTGTTCATCGGCGGCATGATTCCGTATCTCTTCGGCGCGATGGCGATGGAAGCCGTCGGCCGCGCGGCGGGTTCGGTGGTGGTTGAAGTGCGCCGCCAGTTCAAGGAAATCGCCGGCATCATGGAAGGCAAAGCCAAGCCCGATTACTCCAAGGCCGTCGATATGCTAACCCTCGCTGCGATCAAGGAAATGATCGTGCCGTCGTTGCTGCCCGTGCTGGTTCCAGTAGTAGTTGGCGTGCTGCTCGGACCGAAAGCGCTGGGCGGTGTGCTGATGGGATCCATCGTCACCGGCTTGTTTGTTGCGATCTCCATGACCACCGGCGGGGGCGCGTGGGATAACGCCAAGAAATACATCGAAGACGGCAATCACGGCGGTAAAGGCTCCGAAGCCCACAAGGCCGCGGTCACCGGCGACACCGTTGGCGATCCGTATAAGGACACAGCCGGCCCGGCGGTAAACCCGCTGATCAAGATCATCAACATCGTAGCTTTGTTGATCGTGCCCTTATTGTAAGCAGGTCACAAACCACGAAAAGGGGGATGCCGTTGGCGTCCCCTTTTTTGTTGGGCACGTTGAAAGATGACACAATGAACGTGTTATAATAGTCAATAAAATCAATAAGTTATAATAATCCCCTCTACCGCATTCCTTAGATATTCGTTACCGGAATACTGAATGAAATTACGTTTGACCTCCGTGTTCGCTACCGCGCTGCCGCTGACTCTTGCCCTAAGCGGATGCAGCAACGAACCACCGCCGCCGCCACCCAAGCCCGTTGTGGCGCCCTCGGCCAGTATCGTCGCCCCCAAGGTCGAGCTGGGTGTGTCGATTCAGTCCATCGCGCTGGGCACGGCCATCGGCGCGGACAAACGCGTCGTCGAATCGACGGAAGTGTTCGGCAAGAACGACACCATTTACGTCGCGGTAGACACCAGTGGAGAAGGCCAGGTCACCGTCAAAGCCAAGTGGACTTTCCATGGCGACAAGAATGCCGCCGATGTCGGTGAATCATTTGAGCCGCTGTACGCCACCGGTTCAACCGTGAGCTCGTTTCCGCTGAGCAAGCCCGCGAGCTGGCCGGTTGGCAGTTATCACGTTGAAGTATTTGTCGACGACAAGCCTGGTGGCATCAAGAACTTCTCGGTGAAATAGCTGTGCGCCTTTGTGCGGCGCGGTCTGCGTTGCCAGAGGCTTGTGGGGCTCGATCGTATTGCCCGGCGTGGGAGACTTGTCGTGGCTGGCAGCCCTCGGGGCTCCATGTCATAATATTCAACAGAATCAGATAGTTAATAATATCCTGCCCAGTGCTTGTGTCTACGGGCTACGCAAAGGTCAATATGAAACTACGCATGCTTTACGTCTTATTTGCGGCTATGACGGCCATTACTGCCGGGCTTGCCGGATGCAAGCCAGCCCCCCCGCCAGCAGCCACGCCTGCCGCTCCGGCCTCCAACGCAGCGCCCGCTGCGGACGTCAAACCCGCACCCAGCGTAACGGAAATTACTTTGGGCACCGCCATTGGCATGGACAAGAAAGTCACCGCGCCGGCGACCACTTTCGCCAAGTCTGACCAGGTATATGCCGCCGTCGAACTCACCGGCTCGGGAAGTGCTTCCGTCGCAGCAAAATGGAGCCGCAATAACGACGGAAAATTCAGTGCCGTCAGCGAAGCCCGGGAAGAAGTCACCGCCAATGGCTCTGCTGTCAGCACGTTTAACGCGGGAACGGGCGAAAGCCTGACGCCAGGAAGCTATCAAGTCGAGGTTTTCCTAAATGGCAAATCTGCCGGTACCAGAAGTTTCACCGTAAAATAACCTGATGCTCCATACTCGAAGGGACGCTGCGGCGTCCCTTTTTTGTTGGGCAATCCGAAACTCAAACATGCCAAGCATAGCCATCATCGGCGGCGGCCCCGCGGGCTTAATGGCCGCCGAAAGCGCCATTGCAGCCGGCATGTCCGTGGACGTCTACGACGCCATGCCTTCGGTTGGCCGCAAATTCCTGATGGCCGGCAAAGGAGGACTGAACCTCACGCATGCAGAAGCCATGCCGGCCTTTCTGTTGCGTTACGGCGCGCGGCATCATCAGGTCGCGCCATGGCTGGCCTCGTTCAGTCCTGACGACCTGCGTGCGTGGGCGCACGCTCTAGGCATCGACACCTTTGTCGGCTCGTCGCAACGCGTCTTTCCGAAGGAAATGAAAGCCGCACCGCTGTTGCGCGCGTGGCTGCGGCAGCTGCGCGCGGCGGGCGTGGGCTTTCATATGCGTCACCGCTGGCTCGGCTGGTGTGATGACGGCGAACGTCATGGCACGTTGCGGTTCAGCACAATCAGCAACCCGGGCGGAGAACACCGCGTGCGCGCCGATGCCGTGATACTCGCCCTCGGCGGCGGCAGCTGGCCGCAACTGGGCTCCGACGGCGCATGGACATCCCTGCTCGCCGCACGCGGCATAAACATCGCACCTTTGCAGCCAGCCAACTGCGGTTTTGACTGCGCGTGGAGCGAACACTTTCGTGAGCGCCATGCCGGCCAGCCACTGAAATCCGTGGTGGCGTCTTTCACCGGCGTGGATGGCCGGGAACACGCGCAAGCCGGCGAATGCATCATCACTACAAACGGCATCGAAGGCGGTGTAATTTATGCGCTCAGCGCACCGCTGCGCGACGCCATCGCGGCCAACGACAGCGCCACGTTGCACTTCGACCTCGCGCCAGGCCGTGACCTGCAACGCCTCACGCACGACCTTGCCGAATCCCGCGGCAAACGCTCGCTCGCCAACCATTTGCAGAACAAGGCGGGCATCAGCGGCGTCAAGGCCGGGCTGCTGCGCGAAGGACTAAGCACGGAAGAACTCGGCGAATCAGCGCGGCTCGCCGGTCGCCTCAAAGCTTGCCCCGTCACCCTAACCGCCCCGCGCCCGCTCAGTGAGGCCATCAGCAGCGCGGGGGGTGTCAGTTTCAGTGCGGTGGACGAAAGCCTCATGCTGCGCGCCTTGCCCGGCGTATTCTGCGCCGGCGAAATGCTCGACTGGGAAGCACCCACCGGCGGCTATCTGTTGACAGCGTGTTTCGCCAGCGGCCGACTGGCGGGTTCGGCTGCGGCAAAATGGCTTGGCAGTGAAGGACTGAGCATTCAAGGATCAAGGCGTCGTTAGTCACACGGCATCGCTGCAAGCATCCGAGGACCGCTTGCACGCCCGCCCACGCCTTTGTGTATCCATATCGTGCGGTGACTCAACCCGCTATAATCCGCCCTTCCTGACATCGGCTCCGCAATCGTAAGCATATGATTTTATTAAATAAATTTAAGTTTCTGCTTGGGTTGTCCGGGCTTGCGCCGTTGATCGCGTTGGCGCAACCCGCCTTCCCGCCCGTGTCACCCGATGTCGAGCAAGCCGTGGCGCGCGTCGCCAAACACGCGCCGGTCGTGAAAGCGCTGGAAGCCATTAAGGCAATCAGCGTGCCGATGTTTGAAGAACAAGTGCGTATCAACGAAATTCCCGCGCCACCGTTCAAGGAGCAGGCACGCGCCGCGTATTACCTGAAGAAGATCAAGGAGGCCGGCCTTGCCGATGCCGCCATCGACAAGGAAGGCAACGTCATCGGCGTGCGCCGGGGTAACGGAACCGGCCCCAAGCTGGTCGTCAGCGCGCATCTGGACACCGTGTTCCCCGAAGGCACGGATGTCAAGGTGCGCGAAAAAGACGGCCGCTATTACGCGCCAGGTATCGGTGACGACGCCGCGGGACTCGCCACGCTGCTGACCGTGTTGCAACACCTGAATCAATCCGGCGTGCGGACCGTTGGCGACATCGTATTCGTCGGCACGGTGGGCGAGGAAGAACTCGGCGATCTGCGCGGCATGAAGGCGCTTTTTCGCGACCACAAGGATATCGACGGCTTCATATCGCTGGATGGCGTGGGCTTGGGCCGCATAGTCAACGCCGCCACCGGCAGCCAGCGCTTTCTGGCGAGCTTCAAGGGACCGGGCGGGCACAGCTTTGCCGCGTTCGGCCTGCCGAGTGCCATACACGCGATGGGCCGCGCGGTGGCGAAAATCGGCGATCTGGTGCCGCCAGCCAATCCCAAAACGACTTTCACCGTCGGCACTGTTCGTGGTGGCACGTCGGTGAATGCGATTTCCGGCGATGCCACCATCGGCATAGACGTGCGCTCCAACAGCCAGGAAGAGTTGGTGAAGTTCGTCGAAAAAGTCATGGCCGCGATTCACGAAGCCGTCGCCGACGAAAACAATCGCTGGAAATCCAAGGCGCAAATTACCGTGGACATCAAACAAGTCGGCGACCGGCCCGCCGGCAGTACTCCGCGTGATGCGCGCATTGTGCAGGCCGCGCGCGCGGCGCTCACCGCCGTTGGCGCCGGCACGCGCTCGATGGAAGCGTCCAGCACCGATTCCAACTTGCCAATCAGTCTGGGCGTACCTGCAATTACCTTGTCGAGCAGCGGACAGGCGGGCGGCAGCCACTCGCTGGGCGAATGGTATGCGCCCATCAACAACACGCTGGGCGCGCAAAACATGCTGTTACTGTCGCTGGCGCTGGCGGGCGTGGAAGGCGTGACCGAGCCGGTGCTGGAAAAACGCGCGCCGCGGCCATGAGCCGGTTTCGCATACCATGCAGCGATAAAATATATCGTAACCATATGATTTTATTATGAAATATACCCTGAAAGACCGCCGCGTCATCACCCGCGGCGATTACTGGATCGCCCCTGGTGCGCACGTCATCGGCGACGTGGTGCTCGGCCACGATGTCAGCATCTGGTTCAACAGCGTGGTGCGCGGTGACAATGACCGCATCACCATCGGCGACAACTCGCAGGTGCAGGACGGCTGTGTGCTGCATGGCGACCCCGGGTTTCCGATCAACATCGGCAAGGGCGTGAGCATCGGCCACATGTCGATGATTCATGGCTGCACCATCGGCGACGGCACGCTGATCGGCATACACAGCACGGTGTTAAACGGCGCGGTCATCGGCAAGAATTGCGTGATCGGCGCCAACGCGCTGATCACTGAAAAGAAGGTGATACCCGATGGCGTCATGGTGATGGGCGCGCCCGGCAAAATCGTGCGCGAACTGAGCGCCGACGAAATCAAATTTTTCAGCGCCTTTGCCGACACCTATGCCGAGCGCGCCAAGCGCTACCGCGTGGAATTGCGCGAAGACACCACGCCCTAGCCGCCATGCTTCTCATCATACAAGGCGCGGAGATCGATACTGGCGATCTCAAAACCCTCGCCAAATTGGCCGGCGCGTCCGCCATTGAGCAGATTTCCGCCACGGCATTCCGGCTGCGCGATGCCGGCGGTGGCCAGGCCGCGCAGGCCACGGCGGAAATCACGCAACGGTGCGAAAGGGCGAAACTCGATTTCGCCTTCGTGCCCGAAAGCCGCCGCCTCGCCGATTTCAAACTGCTGGTGATGGACATGGATTCCACCCTCATCACCATCGAAACCATCGACGAACTCGCCGATCTGGTGGGCCTGAAACCGCAAGTCGCCAAAATCACCGAGCAGGCCATGCGCGGCGAAATCGAATACAACGAAAGCCTGCAACGCCGCGTGGGGCTACTCAAGGGCCTCGATGAAAGCGCGCTGAAACGCGTCTACGACGAACGCCTAAAACTCTCGCCCGGTGCGGAAGTGTTGCTCGCCGCCGCCAAACAACACGGCATCAAAACGCTGCTGGTGTCCGGCGGCTTCACCCATGTCACGGAACTCTTAAAGCCGCGGCTCGGCCTAGACTACACCTATTCAAATACGCTGGGCGTCGCCAACGGCAAACTCACCGGCGACATCATCGGCCGCATCGTCAACGCCGATGCCAAGCGCGACGAACTATTGCGTGTGAGTTCATTGTTGGGCATCCAACGTGAACAAATCATCGGCATGGGCGATGGCGCCAACGACCTCAAATTCATGGCCGAATGCGGCGTCAGCGTGGCGTATCACGCCAAGCCGATAGTGCGCGGGCAAACCACGCATGCGGTGAATTTTGGCGGGCTGGATGCGGTGGTGAATTTTTTTAACTAGCGCCACACACTGGCAAGATACCGCGCCCTTCGACAGACTCAGGACAGGCGCAGAGAACACATCGCTCACGTGCAGATACTCGTAACGCGTCAACAACTCGATCTGAGAGCCAATGTCTGGAACCGACCCCAAGCGGACTGTCGAACTTCCTGAGAGAGGACGCTCAACTAGCATCCAGAGCCATCAAAGCAACCGCCGCGTGGCGAGAAGAAATCTCGGCATTAATCCGCCTTGATACCCGCCGCCTTGATCATCGGCCACCACTGCACGGCACGCGCCGGCACGGACTGCGCCAGCACACTCTGCAGCGCGGTGGCGGCCAGCGCCGGGAATACGCAAACCGCGCCGCACGCTATGCGATCGTTGCCGATCACGTGCGTCTACGCACGCAACTGTGGGCGCAGCTTGGCAAAAATATCCTGGTGCCGCTCGTGATCACCAGCGAAGCGCAACACCAGATGGCGCGCGCCCTGCTCGATGTAACCGTTGATCCAATCCGCGGCCGCTGATGCCGAGCCGAAAAAACACGCTTGATGCTGCCGACACACAGTAGGCACATCCTACTGAGTTTGATCTGGTCTGCAGTTCTGCGCGGAAGGCTTCAACTCACTTTACCCAGAGCCGCAACCAAATAGTCGATGAATACGCGGACCTTCGCCGGGAGGTGATGGCGGTGCGGGTAGATCGCGTAAATGCGGTGATCGCCATCTATGTCGTATGTGGTTAACAAACGTTGCACCTCTCCCGAAGCCAAGAACTCGCGGACAGCGTAGTCGGGCAGCACGCCGATACCGACGCCATCGCGCACCGCCTGGGTGGCTGCCTCTGTGCTGTTCACACACAGACGGCCAGCAACAGTCACGGAGTGTTCGCCATCCGAATTGGCGAAATCCCACCGGGCCTCGCTACTTTGAGATTGAAAGACCACGCAGGCGTGCGACGCCAGATCCGAGGGCTTCACCGGGGATCCCCGCCGTTCAATATAGGCGGGCGAAGCGCAGGCGTATCGTTTCGCGTCCACGAGCGGCCGGCTGATGAGGCTAGAGCTTTGCGGGCTCCCGACACGAATGGCGAGATCGAAGCCCTCGTCAACAATGTCCACGAACCGATTGCTCAGATCCAGCTGCACGCTGATTTCAGGATATAGGTCGAGGAACCCTCCGATCAATGGCGCCAGACTGCAGTGGCCGAACGTTACGGCCGAGGTGACCCGCAGCACCCCGGTGGGCTGGCGGTGTAAATGACGAACCGAATCCTGGAGCTCCTCGATGTCGGTAATGATCGCGGAACTCCGCGCGAAATACGCGTGACCGGCCTCGGTCAAGCTCATGCGCCGGGTCGTACGATTGAGCAGTCGCACGCCCAAATCCGTCTCAAGATCCGAAACATGGCGGCTGACCGCCGTCTTCGACATGCCGAGGTCTCGGGCCGCAGCCGAGAAGCTTTCGAGCTTTGCAACCCGATTGAACACATCCATCGCATTGAGCAGGTCCAAGGCCTCACCTATTGTTCCGTTTTAGGGAACAATATATTCCATTGACACCTAATTGTCACGAAATTCGTCTTCAAATATTCTGCTAACACTTTCTGACCATCGGAAAGCCGTAGAGCGCCTATCCGTAAACTGTCCGTGGGAATTTCGATTTTTCATTCTGCAACCCTGATGCGCGGAGCAACCATGAAATCCTGCTGGATCGTTTCGACCCATGACGCCGCCGTAATCGATTATCGCGATGTGCCCATACCCGAGCCGAAAGCGGGCGAAGTGGTGATCCGCAATCACGCTTCTTCGCTTA
>OMIN01000057.1 GCA_900299145.1 Betaproteobacteria bacterium
CCCCCTTCGCCTTCAGCCGTCACGCCCCCGCCCACCGAAGCCCCGCCCGGCATGGTTACCATGCAGTCGGTACTAAGCAGCCGCTCACCAACGGATCTGCCAGCGCCAGCGGCCAGCGCGCCATCAACCACGGCCACCGTTCCGCCGCAGCCAGCTGCCGCCCCCGCCGCGCAACAGTCCGGTGTGCTGCCTGCAGCGAAGCCCGCGATCACGCCTGCCACGTCACTGTCGCCCCCGGCGCCTGGACCAGCACCAGTAGCGACAACACGCGTAGCCATCAGTCAAGGCGACACCGCTGCACCCCGCATTAACGCCCAAATCAACGACGCGTACAACGCGCTTGTAGCACGCCAGTTCGACAGCGCGCGGCAACTTTACCAACAGGCGCTGCGCGCTGAACCCGGCAACGTCGACGCGCTGCTCGGTCTGGCCGCAATCGCTCAACACGACAACCGGCCCGATGAAGCGCAACGGCATTTCATGGCGATACTTAATATCGACCCCCGCAACGCGCTGGCACAGGCTGGATTGGCCGCGATGATCGGCCGCGCCGATCCGCAGGCGGCGGAAACACGGCTCAAGCAATTGATCGCGCGCGAGCCCTCGGCGCCGCTCTACTTCAACCTTGGCAACGTGCACGCCGAGCAGGGCCAATGGCCGCAGGCGCAGCAGGCTTACTTTCAGGCGCACAATCTTGATCCACGCAATCCCGACTACGCCTATAACCTCGCCGTCGGACTCGAGCATTTGGGCCAACAGAAAATCGCGCTCGATTACTATCGCAAGGCGTTGCAACTGGCGACCGACAAAGGCGCGGTGAATTTCGACACCGCGCGGATACAAGCACGCATTGCCCAGCTTTCCGCCCAAATCAGGTAGTTCTATTCATGGCCGAACAGCGTAAACGCTTGCGACTGGGCGACCTGCTGGTACAGCAGGGGCTGATCTCGCCCGATCAGTTGATGATTCTGCTGGCGGAACAGCGCAATTCCGGCGTGCCCTTGGGGCGACTGGTGGTGCGGCTGGGATTTGCCACCGAAAGCGCCGTGCGCGACGCCATGGCGCGCACGGTCGGGCAGGAATCCATTGATCTGTCGAACGTGGTTGCCGACCCTGACGCGCTGCAAATGGTGCCGCAGGATTTCGCACGCCGCAATCAGGTGCTACCGCTTGCGTATTCGCCGGCGGAACGCTCATTGACCATTGCGGCCACGGAAATTTTCAACGTCGTCGTAATGGATCAGTTGCGCGCGCTGGTCGGCGCCAATGTTGACATCCGCTCGCAGATCGCCGCCGAAGCGCAGGTCGAGGAATACATCGACCGCTTCTATGGCTACGAATTGTCGGTCGATGGCATTCTCAAGGAAATCGAAACCGGCGAAATCGACTACGAAAGTCTGCGCGCAGGCGGCGACGAATACACACAACCGATGGTGCGTCTGGTCAACGCGCTGCTAGTCGACGCAGTAAAGCGCGGCGCCTCGGACATACACTTCGAGCCGGAATATGCGTTCCTGCGCATTCGTTACCGCATCGACGGCGTGCTGGAAACCGTGCGCAGCCTGCACAAGACCTTTTCCTCCGGCATTACCGTGAGGTTGAAGGTCGTCAGCAACATGAACATCGCGGAAACGCGCGCACTACAGGACGGCCGCCTGTCGCTCACCATGAATGGCCGTCAGGTGGATTTTCGTGTGTCGACGCAACCGACGATTTACGGCGAAAACATCGTGCTACGCGTGCTTGACCGCGAAAAATCGATCATCAGTCTGGACAACATGGCGCTACCGGCGGCGACCATGGACAACCTCAATCGTCTGCTGGCGCGGCCCGAAGGCATCATGATTGTCACCGGCCCCACCGGCAGCGGCAAGACCACCACGCTGTATTCGCTGCTGGCGCAGGTCAACGATGAAACCGTCAATATCATGACGCTGGAAGACCCGGTGGAATATCCGTTGAATCTACTGCGGCAAACCTCGGTGAACGAAGTCGCACGCATGGATTTCGCCAACGGTATCCGCTCCATCATGCGTCAGGACCCGGACATCATTCTGGTGGGTGAGATGCGCGACAAGGAAACCTCCGAAATGGCGTTTCGCGCGGCGATGACAGGCCATCAGGTATTCACCACGCTGCATACGAATTCGGCGCTGGGCGCGTTTCCGCGGCTGCTCGATCTGGGCATACAGCCAGGCATCATGGCGGGCAACATCATCGGCATCGTCGCGCAGAGGCTGGTGCGCGTGCTGTGCAAGGCGTGCAAGCAACCCTACACACCGGATGAAGACGAGCGCAAGCTGCTGGGCGTGGCGAATAACGCCGACGTGCGGCTTTTCAAGCCCGTGGGTTGCCCGGAATGCGGCGGCAAGGGTTACAAGGGACGCACGCCGATCATGGAATTGCTGGTGATGGACGGTGATCTGGACGAGCTGGTGGCACGCGGCGCCACCGCACGCGATCTGCGCGACACCGCGCGGAGCAAGGGCTTTCAGACGCTCGCTGACGCCGGCATACGCCGCGTGCTCGACGGCGACTCGACGATCACGGAAGTGCTGCGGGCGGTCGACCTCACGCTCAACCAACGCATCGGTTGATCACCGCGCGCGCGTCCGATGCCCTCCTTTCGTTACAAGGCTGTCGAAAAATCCGGCAGGCAGGCGCTGGGCGGCATGGAAGCCGTCAACGAGGTGGATCTTGAGCTGCGCTTAAAGCGCATGGGACTTGACCTTATCACCGCCACGGAGGTGGATCGCCAAACCTCCATCGTTGCTGGCGCAACTAAGATCACACGGCTCGATCTGATCAACTTCTGCTTCGACATGGAACAGATGAACCGCGCCGGCATTCCGATCATTGATGGACTGCGCGATCTGCGCGATACGCTGGAAAATAAGCGCTTTCGAGAAGTGTTGACAGTCATGGCCGAAGACATGGACAGCGGCAAAACGCTGTCACAGTGCATGGCCGGACAGCCGGAAACCTTCAACAAGGTGTTTGTCAGCCTGATCAAGGCGGGCGAGCAGACAGGGCGCGTGGCCGATGTCTACAAAAGCCTCGCCGATTCGCTGAAATGGCAGGATGAGCTCGCCTCGCAAACCAAGAAACTGCTGATCTATCCAGTGATAGTGCTGGTGGTGGTCACCGGCGTGATTATTTTTCTGCTGACATTTCTGGTGCCGCAAGTGACCACGCTGCTAAAGACCATGAACGTCGCCCTGCCGCTGCAGACGCAGGTATTGATCGGCGCCTCAAATATCGTCAAGGGCTGGTGGCCGTTGCTGCTGGCCGTGCCGGTGTTCAGTGTCGCGGCAATCGTGGTAGCGGTGCGGCGCAGCACGCGCGTGGCGTACCTGTGGGATTACGCCAAGCTGCGCATTCCCGTGATCGGACCGCTACTGCAAAAAATTATTCTGGCGCGCTTTGCCAACTTTTTCGCACTGATGTATGAATCTGGAATCACCGTCCTCGACGCACTGAAAACCAGCGAGGAAATCGCCGCCAACCGTTACATCGCCGACGGCCTTGCGCGCGCGGGCCAGCAGATTTCAGCCGGTCAAACACTAACCGATGCCTTTCGCGATCTGGGTATGTTGCCGGCAATGGTGATACGCATGTTGCGCGTCGGCGAGAATACCGGTGCACTGGACGTGGCGCTGCGCAACGTCAATTATTTTTACACGCGGGACGTGCGCGAATCAGTGGACAAGGCGATGAAAATGCTCGAACCCACGCTCACCATGGGCCTTGGTCTGGTGATGGCTTTTATCATGTGGGCGGTGCTCTCGCCCGTGTATGATATTCTGGGCAAGCTGAAAATTTAGCGCGTGTTTTCGGATTAACCGGCGAACAACCCACGATTCATGGCCAACAAGATTCTGCTGTGCATTTCGCCGTCGCAAACCGTTGCCGCCCACTGGCGCGGCAACGGCATCGTGCGCTGCGAAACCTTCGCCAACGATGAGTCAGGACTGGAGTCCTTCCCGGAATTCCTGAAATCGACCGGCAACGCCCTCGCGTATATCGCCGCCGATACGGTCGAGGAAGACTACCGCTTTGACACGTTGCCGCACGCCACCGGCGCCGACCGCACGTCACTGCTCGATCGCAAGATCCGGCAGTACTACCGCAGCACACGCTTCGTGTCGGCACTTTCGCGCGGACGGGGCGGCGACAAGCGCCGTGATGACCGCTATTTATTCTCGGCGTTGACGAATCCGGGTCTGATCGACCCGTGGATCACCGCCATCGCCCAGCACGGCTCTCCGGTAGCCGGTGTATATCTGGTGTCTATGCTGACCGCCGCGCTGCTGCCAAAGCTTGGCATTACAGCGCCGCGTGTATTGATCGCTGCGCCGCACAGTTCGGGCCTGCGCCTCACCTTCTACAAGGACGGTGAGTTTTATTCCAGCCGTCTCACGCGCCCGGTGCCGAAAGATCCGAAGGACGCGGCGCAGATGCTCTTTACCGAGCTGTCGAATACCCGGATGTACCTGTCGACGCTGGATCTGGATTCGATGGATGAGTCACTCAGCGTGGCTTTTCTGGATCGAGACGAATCGTTGGCCGGTATCGCCGCTCAAATTACCGCTGATGGCCATGGACTCGACTGTTCGACCATAGACCGCGCAACATTGACGCAGCGCCTGCGGATCGATCCGCGCCATCTCGACACTGCGCTGGAGAC
>OMIN01000058.1 GCA_900299145.1 Betaproteobacteria bacterium
CTGCTCTACCAACTGAGCTACTTGGCCCCGGTACTACAGGAAGGGCCTCTATTTTATCGTACAGCGGGTACCGCGCAAACCATTGAGTTAAGAATGATTAATCCTTAGGTCCCTTAGCAAGCTCGAGATGACCGGGAGTGCAAGGGCACGGGTTTCTCTCATCCAATCGTAAGTTGATTGGAAATAAAAAACCCCGCTGAAGCGGGGTTTTTAAAAGGAGGGGAGGTTACGGAGGGAACCGCAGGTTCCCTCTTTTTGACTCCGCCCATCAGGGAGTAATTTTCGCCAAGCGAAAATTACATCCCCATGCCGCCCATATCACCCATGCCGTGCCCATGACCCGCGTGGCCGCCAGCTGCTTCTTCCTTCGGCGCTTCGGCAACCATGGCATCAGTCGTCAGGATCAGGCCGGCCACGGATGCGGCGTTTTGCAACGCGCAGCGCGTTACTTTGGTCGGATCGAGAACGCCCATTTGTACCAGGTCGCCATACTCGCCGGTGCCGGCGTTGTAGCCAAAGTTGCCTTTGCCTTCGACAACCTTGTTCAACACCACGGACGGCTCGTCGCCGGCGTTGGAGACGATCATGCGCAGCGGCTCTTCAATCGCGCGCAGCACGATTTTGATACCGGCTTCCTGATCGGTGTTGTCGCCTTTGACCGCGCCCATGGTGCTGCGGGCACGAATCAGGGCAACGCCACCGCCTGCCACGATGCCTTCTTCCACCGCTGCGCGGGTCGCGTGCAGGGCGTCTTCGACACGGGCTTTTTTCTCTTTCATTTCGACTTCGGTCGCAGCACCGACGCGGATCAGCGCAACGCCGCCGGCCAGCTTGGCCACGCGCTCTTGCAGCTTCTCTTTGTCGTAGTCGCTGGTGGCTTCTTCGATTTGCGTGCGGATGTTCTTCACACGGCCTTCGATGCCAGCCTTGTCGCCCGCGCCGTCGATAATCGTGGTGTTTTCTTTCTCGATTTCGATGCGCTTGGCGCGGCCGAGGTCTTTCAGCGTGGCTTTCTCAAGCTGCAGGCCCACTTCGTCGGAAATCACGGTGCCGCCCGTCAGGATGGCGATGTCTTCCAGCATGGCCTTGCGGCGATCACCGAAGCCTGGGGCCTTGACGGCACAGGTCTTCAGAATACCGCGCAGATTGTTGACCACCAGGGTCGCCAGCGCTTCGCCTTCGACTTCTTCCGCCACGATCAGCAGCGGTTTGCCAGCCTTCGCCACTTGCTCCAACACCGGCAGCAGATCACGGATGTTCGAAATCTTCTTGTCGTGCAACAGGATGAACGGATCATCCAGCACGGCGATTTGCTTGTCCGGATTGTTGATGAAATAGGGCGAGAGGTAGCCGCGGTCAAACTGCATGCCTTCCACGACTTCCAGTTCGTTGTCGAGGCTCTTGCCGTCTTCAACGGTGATCACGCCTTCCTTGCCCACTTTGTCCATCGCGTCGGCGATGATCTTGCCGATGGAGGCATCAGAGTTGGCGGAGATCGAACCGACTTGCGCGATTTCCTTGTTGGTGGTGCAGGGCTTGGAGAGCTTCTTTAGCTCGCCAACGATGCTACCAACGGCCTTGTCGATGCCGCGCTTCAGATCCATCGGGTTCATGCCTGCGGCAACGAACTTCATGCCTTCCTGCACGATCGCTTGCGCCAGCACGGTGGCGGTGGTGGTGCCGTCGCCCGCGGTGTCGCTGGTCTTGGAAGCGACTTCCTTGACCATCTGCGCGCCCATGTTTTCGAACTTGTCTTTGAGTTCGATTTCCTTAGCTACCGATACGCCGTCCTTGGTGACGGTGGGGGCGCCGAAGCTGCGCTCGAGCACCACGTTGCGGCCTTTCGGGCCGAGGGTCACTTTAACTGCGTCGGCGAGTACGTTCACGCCGGCGACGATGCGGTGACGCGCATTCTCATGAAACTTGACGTCTTTAGCTGCCATGTTGATATCTCCTGAATGAGTTTGTGGGTGGCGTGGGGCTTACGGCTTACTCAACCACGCCCATGATGTCTTCTTCGCGCATCACCAGCAGTTCCTCGCCGTCAACTTTGACGGTCTGGCCGGAATATTTGCCGAAGAGCACGCGGTCACCGACTTTGACGTCGAGCGGAATCACTTTGCCATCGTCGCCCTTTTTGCCCTTGCCAACGGCTTTGACTTCGCCTTGGTCGGGTTTCTCGGCGGCGGTGTCGGGGATGACGATACCGGAAGCGGTTTTACGTTCCTCTTCCAGCCGCTTCACGATAATGCGGTCGTGCAACGGACGAATTTTCATAGATCAATCTCCTGTTGAATGAGTAACTGACGGAATCTTCGGAGTCAGCACGCTGACCGGTCAGCACGGTGGGTAAACCGGGCCAACTGCGGCATACCTAGACTAAACGGCAATCCGGCGGCCCATTGCAGCACCATTCGGCACTGTTAGCACTCGACCCCGATGAGTGCTAATAATAATGCCGTACCGCAGCAATTTCAACAGGTTTGTACCGAAAAACAGGGGGGTTAGCTGCTCGCCACCGGAGTAGCGGTAAAAATACCTAAAATTATTCAATAAAAACAGATAGTTACGAAGCCTCTTCGATTCCGGGGATGCGGACGTTTACGGCGGGCATCCCTGCGGTCCTCGTTTCGCTACTTACCGACGTAAATTCAGGGGCGCAGTAGTCAAGCCCGCCTCAGCGCCCGTGCTTGCCAAGCGTCCAGCCATGCTGGCTGATATGCTTTTCGGCTACCGCGATGGGTTCGTCTTCAAGCGGCGTCGCCATGGTGTCGTTAAAGCGGTTCATAAAACCGAAGTACGACACCAGCGACACGATTTCGATAATCTGGTTTTCCGTCCAATGGCGTTTGACGCGCTCGAATAGTTCGTCGGTCACATCGTTCGGCTGCGACGCTGCGGCAATGGCGAGATCGAGCGCCGCGCGTTCCGCGTCACTGAACAAGGGGCTGCTGGCATACTCCCACACGGCGGCAAGCTTGTTCGCGTCGATGCCTTGCTGGAGAGACCCTCCAGCGTTGTGCGCCATTCAGTAGTGGCAGCCATGCACGCGCGCGACCACGTAGGCCAGCAGTCGCTTGAGCCCCAGCGAAACTTCGCCGTGCGGGTCCATCACCGCCGCGCTCAGCGCGCGCAACGCCGTCATGATCGCGGGCTTGCGCTGAAGAATCAGCAAGCTATTGGGAACGTAGTGCCCGGTCGCTTTGATTTTTTCGAAAACGCCGGCCACTTCGGGCACGGCGCCTATGGCCAATGGTTCCAGTCTGGGCATGCAGGGCCTCCACAAATAATGGGTAATGATGATCGGGTGCAAGCGGAATTTATCACTGGCAGCACAGAAGGCCATTGCGCACAGCGCCTACGTAACGCCACGTATGTTTTCGCGTGGCCTGGCAGTGGCGCCGAACGCCGGGCGCTGAAATCAGTATCATAGGATCAAAGTACAGCACCCATGATCCGGCGACGGTTTGAATTCCACGGTACAGCAACACCGCGTGATAACCGTATTCGCTGAGCGTTAGCCGACAACTCAAGAGGGCAAGATGAGCAAGCGTTTCTTCGCTGCAGTTTCCGCCGGCGCCTTCGCAGCATTGCCATTTGCGATCCATGCGCAGGCATGGCCCACAAAACCGGTACGTATCGTCAACCCGACTCAGCCCGGCGGCCCCTCAGACATTATGGCGCGCGGTGTCGGGCAGAAACTCACCGAAGCACTCGGGCAATCGTTCGTGGTGGACAACCGGCCCGGCGCCAACGGCATTATCGGCGTGGAAATCGCGGCGCGTGCACAGCCCGACGGTTACACCCTGCTTGCCGGCACGAATGGCCAGTTGATCGCCAACAGCGCGGTATTTAGTAAATTACCGTTCGATGCAGTGCGCGACTTCGCGCCCATTACCATCGTCATGGCATCACCTTTTTTGCTGGTAGTGCATCCGTCGCTGCCGGCCAAGACGGTGACTGAGCTGGTTGCGGTGTCCAAATCGCGCGGCAACCTGTCGTATTCATCGTTCGGCCCGGCAAGCATTGCGCATTTCGGCATGGAGCTCATCATGCTCAAAACGGGTATGCGGCTCACGCATGTTCCCTACAAGGGCGGTGCGCCCTCGGCGGCGGCGCTGGTCGGCGGTGAAGTCAACGCGTCGCTCGATTCGGTGCAAAACCAGCTGCAGTTTATCCGCGGCAATCGCGTGCGCGCGTTGGCGCTAGCGGGCAGCTCGCGTCTGAAATCGCTCCCGGATGTGCCCACGCTGGCGGAAGCCGGCATCGCCGGTGCGGAGATCGGCGGCTGGTATGCGTTGCTTGCACCCGCAGGCACGCCCAGGGCCATCATCAGCCGCATTTACGATGAAACACAAAAAGCGTTCAAGACGTCGCCGGAATTACGCGAACGATTTGAATCCACCGGCTCCGAACTGGTGCTCAACACGCCGGAAGTATTCGCCGCGCGCATCAGGCAGGAAATTGCGGAATACACCAAGGTGGCGCGCGCGGCCAATATCACGGTCGGGCAGTAGCGGTGTAATCAGCCGTGAACTGGAACCACAAAGGGCGCCCGGCGTGTCACGGATTTTCAGGTTCGAACTGAACCGTCTGCCCGCGCAGGGTGATTGAACTCGTGAGCTTGACCGGGTTTACGATCAACTGTTCGGCAAAGCATCCGCCCTTGGCGTTGCGCACGAGCGCCACGATTTTCTCCATCGGCTCGTCCGAATCAATATCAAGACGGGTGTTCACCCCCTGCCAGCTGCCTTTCACCGTGCCCTGCAGCACCGAGCCGGATACCTGAAAATCGAGTTCAACGTGGCAGCGCGCCTTTTTCACTTTGAGCTTCATCATGGACGCGTACCGCGCCACCTGAGTCAGCAGTCAAAAGCCGATGCCGAGCGCGAGATAACTCATCGGCGGCGCATGCCGGTTGGTGCCGCCGATGGTGGGTGGTTCATCCGAGTAAATGGTGAAGCCGCGCGAGTTGCCTACCTTAAGATGAGTCTCGTTTTCGATCGACTCCGTATCGGCGACCAGATGCATGGCGAGGCCCTGGCTCGGCAGTTCGGGTTTGTCGGTGATGCGTTCGCCGGGCTTGGTGCTCTGCTCGGCTGCGTTTAGCGGCTTTTCAGTCATGAAGTGCTCCTCGGTTGGCAATTGCTCGCGATGCAACGGATTGCCTATAGTGGCGCGATAGACGGCTTCCGGTTCCGGCCGGGCCGTCGGCGCATGGAAAAAATTCAATAAAACAAATACTTACGATAGGCTGTTATACGCCCTCCACCCTTCACTCTTCACAACTTGCAAGATTTGAAACAGCCGCTTGTCGAAGCCAGCTTCTGTTCTGCCCCATCAAAGCTTCGACACGCGCGTTTCCTTGCTGGTGATAAATTCCAGCAGCGCGGGTTTGCCTTGCTGCGTTGCTTCGATGCCACGCCGGATTGCCGCCTTGATGTCGCCCGGCTGCGTTACGCGCTCGCCGTGGCCGTCGAAGGCTTTCGCCATGTCGGCATAGTTGCCGGAGATGTCGGTCGAGCGGTATTTCTCGGTGGAAACCGGCATCACCTTCAACTCAATCGCCATCGAGAAATTGTTTAACAGGATGGACATGATGGGTATGCGCTCGCGCACGGCGGTTTCAAAATCCATGCCGGTAAAGCCAATCGCCGCGTCGCCCCAGATGTTCATGCACAGCTTGTCGGGCTTGGCGAGCTTTGCGCCCATTGCCATGCCGAGGCCGGAGCCGAGTTGCGTGGTCTTGCCCCAGCCCATGTAGGAGAGCGGCGTGGTGGACACCCAGAACGGCGTGATCTGATCACGCGGGCTGCCGGCATCATGGGTGATGATGCAGTTGTCGCGGTCGACCGTGTGCATCAAATCCCAGATCACGCGATACGGGTTCAGCGGCGCATCGTTGCTGGTGAGTAGCGGCATCCACTGCGCCAGAAACTGCTCGCGCAGTTTGGTGATTTCAGCGACAACGGCGGAGGCATCGCGCGGCGATTTAATCGTCTGGCCCAGTTCGCCGATCAGTGCCTGCAACACCAGTTGTGCATCGCCCAGGAGCGCCACTTCCGCGCGCACGTCCTTGTTCAGGTGATCGGGTTCCAGCGTGGCGTGCACGAATTTCTTGCCCGCCGGAAACTTGATGCCGAAGTTGGTTTCGGTGAACGAGCAGCCGATGCCGATGATGAGATCGGCATTCTTGATGAATTCATGCACCGCCAGCGGTACCGAATTGCCGCCGGAGCCGAGCGACAGCGGATGATTCTCCGGAAAGCTCGACTTGCCACCGAGGCTGGTGGTGACCGGCGCACCGAGCAGCTCCGCGAACTGCTTCAGCTCCGCCCACGCTTCCGCCCACTGCACGCCCGTGCCCGCGTAGATGACTGGGCGCTTGGCCGCGAGAATCGCTGCAGCCGCCTTGCGCACATCTGCCGGATCGGGCGCGGTGCGGGCCTTGACCACCGGCGTGTAGTCAAAATCACCGATTTCCTCCTGCCAGATATCCGTGGGCACTTCAATCAAGCAAGGCCCGCCGCGGCCGTTGCGCAACTTGGAAAAAGCCCGCCGCAGCGCATTGGGCGTCTCCTTCGGCATCATCAGGTGTTCGGCGGATTTGCTGACGCTGCGCATGTGTAGCGCCGATGAAAAATTCGGGTCCACGCCCGCGATGCGCCGCGCGTAGCCCTGCGGCACCACCAGCACCGGAATGTTCTCGCTGTAGCACTGCGCAACCCCGCCATAGGCGTTCTCGGCGCCCGGCCCGTGCTGCATGCAAAACGCGCCGATTTTTTTGCCCGAAGTCACGCGCGAAATCGCATCGGCCATGTGCAAGCCGATGCGCTCCTGGCGCACGATGATCGGGCGGATGTTCTGCGCCGCCGCGAATTCGATCAGATGATTCACCGGATAACCGCAGAGTATTTCCATACCCTCGGCCTTCATGGCCTTCGCAATCGCTTCGCCGACTTTCATGGAACCTCCGATGGGTGTTTTGCAGGAACTAAAATGGTTTGCCGTCTCTGCCAATTTAGCCGCTAACCCGCATAGCGTCAAACCGTCAATCACCGTGAAGCGCGTCCGCATGCCGGGTTCGCGCCCCAGCCGAAATGCCACGCTGGTATAGAATGCCTCTCAGGGGCCACGGGTTAGCGCAGGGGGTAACGATATGGATACAGCAGCAGAGGCCGGTAGCGCCGGCACCGGCGCTTCAGCGCGTCTGGATTTCGACGCCATAGTCATCGGCGCGGGCGTCACCGGGCTGTATCAGCTGTATAAGCTGCGCGAGTTGGGCGTGCGGGTACGTGCGTTCGAAGCCGGCAGCAGGGTGGGTGGCACCTGGTACTGGAACCGCTACCCCGGCGCCCGCTTCGATTCGGAAAGCTGGACCTACGGCTACGCGTTTTCCAGAGAACTGCTCAACGAGTGGGACTGGAGCGAACACTTTGCACCCCAGCCCGAAACCGAGAGATATCTTAATTTTGTCGCCGACAAGTTTGATTTGCGCCGCGACATTCAATTCAATACGCGCGTGACCGCCGCGCACTACCGCGAAGACACACGCAACTGGGAAATCACCCTTCACGACGGCAGCCGCCGCACGACGCGGTTTCTGGTGACCGCCATCGGCATACTTTCCGCACCGGTGATGCCGAACATTCCCGGGGTTGAGTCGTTCAAGGGCCAATCCTGCCACACGCACAATTGGCCGAAAGAAACGGTGAGTTTTGCCGGCAAGCGCGTTGGCATTATTGGCACCGGCGCCACCGCCGTGCAGATTATCCAGACGATAGCGAAAACCGTTGGCCATCTGACGATATTTCAGCGCACGCCGAACTGGTGCGCGCCGCTCAACAACAGCAGGATTTCCACGGAAGAAATGCGCGGCATACGCGCTCGCTATGGCGAAATACTCGCGCGCTGCCGCGAAACCCCCGGCTGCTATGTGCATTCCACTGACCCGCGCTCGACACTCAACACCACGCCCGAAGAGCGCACGGCGTTTTGGGAAAAGCGTTACGCTTCGCCCGGCTTTGGTTTCTGGCAGGGCAATTTTCAAGACATGCTGACCGACCGCGCCGCCAACGCGCTGGCGAGCGAATTCATCGCCAACAAGATTCGTAGCCGCGTGCATGACCCGGTGGTCGCCGAAAAGCTGATTCCGAAAGACCACGGCGTCGGCATGCGCCGGCAGCCGCTGGAGACCGGCTACTACGAAGTCTACAACCAGCCCAACGTCGAACTGGTCGATGTCAGGGAAACGCCCATCGAGCGGGTAACCGCTGCCGGCATACAAACCAGCGCAAAGGCCCACGACTTCGACATCATCATTTACGCCACCGGCTTTGACGCCATTACCGGCACGTTTGACCGCATGGATATCCGGGGCGTCAATGGTCTGAGGCTGAAAGAGGTTTGGGCCAACGGGCCGCAAACGTATTTGGGCGTGTTCGTGCAGGGCTTTCCGAACCTGTTGATGGCAATGGGGCCGCATGCCGGCCTTGGCAATTACACGCGCTGCGCGGAATACAGTGTCGAGTGGGTGACGGGTGTCATTCAATATGCGACGCAGCGCGGGCTCACCCGAGTTGCAGCGACTGCCGAAGGCGTGCGCGAATGGACCGATTACGTGCTGGGTCTGGGGCAGGGCCAGCTCATGAACGAAACCGGCTCGTGGATGACCGGCGTCAACCGCAATCTCGAAGGCAAGCAAACGCCCAGAATCATGCGCTACAGCGGCGGCCATCCGGCGTACCGGGAACACTGCGATGCGGTTGCGGCGGCGGGTTATCCGAGGCTAGCGCTGGCCTAGTCCAAACCCAATCACCAAAAAGAAGTCACCATGCCGTTTTATCAGAAGGGAGATGTCCGCATCCGCTACGAAGAAGCCGGAAAAGGTTTTCCGCTGCTGCTCGTGCCCGGCGGCGGGCTGAACTCGCGCATCAGCAACTGGAAGACTGCCGTGTTCAACTCGATGGAGGTATTCAGCAACGAGTTTCGCTGCATCACCATGGATCAAAGGAACGCCAACGGCGGCGAATCCACCGGCCCCATTCCCGCAGCTAGTCCGTGGGACGCCTTTGCCGACGACCAACTCGGCTTGATGGATTATCTGGGCGTCAAACAATTTTTGTTTATGGGCAACTGCATCGGTGGCTGCTTCGCCATGAAACTGATGGAGCGTGCGCCCGAGCGCGTGAGGGGCGCGGTGCTGGTGCAAACCGTCGGCCACCATCCGCAACATCCGGATTACATGTACAACTCCGGTCGCGACGTGTGGGCGCCGGAACTGCTGCCCAAGCGCCCCGATCTCAATCCGGCGCAGATCGAACCTTATCTGCACGCGCTTTACCGCACGCGTCCGGAGTTCGTATATAGCGTAAGCAAGGATTTCGCGCGGTCGTGCCAAACACCGATTCTGGTTTTGCCCGATGAAACGCCAGCCCACCCGTTCGTGGTCTCCAATGAAGTGGCATCACTCTGCCCCAACGCCGATATCAGCGTGTTCCCGTGGCGCGAACCGCCGGAGTTGAAAGCGCGGACGATTGAGAAAGTGCGGCGGTTTTTGCGAGCGAACCGGTCAGCAGGATAAATCAGCAAACTGTAATCAATGACAATTCCTACCGAAATTGACCCGACAACGCTCGAAGCTCTGCGCGAGAGCGTCGCCGGCGTGTTAACGGAGCAATGCGGCAGCACGGCGCTGCATGCCTTCATCGATGGCAAGACCGCGCTCGACCGCGATCTGTGGGCACAGGCAGCATCGCTCGGATGGCTCGGCTTCGGCATTGCCGAGCAATACGATGGTCTCGGACTGGGTTTGCACGGCCTTGGCATCCTGCACACGGAACTTGGCCGCCAGGCCGCGCCGGGGCCGTATGTGGCGACGCTTTGCGCGGGCCAGGCGATTGCCGCTGGCGGCACGGAGGCCGTGCGCAAAGCCTGGCTGCCGCGCATCGCGGCCGGCGAGATTCGCGCAGCCATCCCTGTCTCGCTGAATGACAACCAGCGCATTAGACAGAGCGCCGGATTGACGTTGTCCAATGCGGGCGTATCGGGCGAGTTGCGCTGTCTGGGCTCCGCCGATGCGGCATTCCTCCTCGCCCCCGCCGGTGATGTCTGGGTTATCGTCGAACTGGCCGGAGCAGCCGGGGCCAACACGGCCCCAGTAGCCATGTGGGACCGCACGCGCGAAACCATCGATGTCAGGCTGCGAGACGCGAAACCCGCCGCCATTCTGGAAGACGCCGCGGGTGTCGCCACGGCGCTGCTGCAGGCCATGACGCTCGCGATAGCGGCAGACAGCGCCGGCGCTGCGCGATCCATCACCGAGCGCACCATCGCCTACATGAAGACTCGCCAGCAATTCGGGCAACCGATTGCCGGATTTCAGGCGTTGAAACATCGTGCTGCAGATCTCGCCACCCGTCTTGCGGTGATGGACGAACTGGTGGCGCATGCCTTGCACCGCGCGACCATGGGCGCGGTGGACGCGGAGATCTGGACATCACTCGCCAAGGCCGAAACCACGGAACACTTCGTGTTCATCGCCACGGATTGCGTGCAACTTCACGGCGGCGTTGGGTACACGTGGGAATACGATCCGCACATTTACCTGAAGCGCGCGCGGCTTAACGAAATACTGGCGATGGCGAACCCGGCGCTGCGCGACCACGCAGCCGCTGCGCTTGCCGACACCACTCGTGCCGGACATTCCGCATTGGAGTTGGGTTTATGAGCAGCATCCTCGAAGCGAAAGACGATCTGCCCAAATTCCGCGCGGAAATTCGGGCGTGGCTGGCGGACGCCGTGCCCGCCGACTGGAAGGCGCGCATGGCCCGTGCAACCAATGAGGAATACATCGCCGGGCAACGCTGGTGGATGGCGGAACGCCGCAAAGTCGGGCTTGCCGTGCCGCACTGGCCGGCCGAATACGGCGGCGCTGGCCTGACGCTGCAGCACCTCATCGTGATCGCCGGCGAAATGGCGCGCGCGGATGCGCCACTTACCCGCATGTTCACCATTTCGCTGATTCATTTGCCCGGCACACTGTTTCCGCACGGGACCGAGGCGCAGAAGCGGCGTTACCTTGCCGGCGTGGCCAAGGGCGATGTGTGGTGCCAGGGCTTTTCCGAGCCCAACTCCGGCTCCGACCTAGCTTCGTTGCGCTGCCGCGCGGTGCGTGACGGCGATCGTTACGTGATCAACGGGCAGAAAATCTGGTCGTCGTATTCAATGTACGCCGACCACTGTATCCTGCTGACCCGCACCGATCCGGATGCGCAAAAACACCGCGGCATCAGTTATTTCATCATGGATATGCGCGCGCCGGGCGTCGAGGTGCGGCCCATCCGGCAGGCCAACGGCCGCGCCGAGTTCGGCGAAATCTTTCTTACCAATGTCAGCATTCCCGCCGAAAACATGATCGGCCGTGAAAACAACGGCTGGCGCGTGGCGCAGGCGACGCTCGCCTCGGAGCGCGGCGTCATCGCGTTCGAGGGTGCCGAGCGGCAGTGTTACGAGATCGAGGCGTTCTATCGCAAGGCGCTGGCGAGCAACGCGGCTTGGCTCAATGATGATCAACTGCGCCGCGAGTTCATGGGCTTTCTCGCGGAAATGCAGGCGGGGCGGCGCATGCTGCGGCGCGTGCTGGCGGAAAGCGAAACGCCGGAAGCTTCCGCCAGCGTGTTGCCGTCGCTGGTGAAGCTGTCGGCCACCGTGTTGCGTCAGCGGATTTGCTCGTTCATGACGCGCATAGCCGGTATTGAAGGCCAGGATTTCGCGCTGCTGGCGGAGGAACCGTTTGGCAGCCCGATGTTCGATTTTCTGAGCGCGTTCTCCGGCACCATTGCCGGCGGCACCAACGAGATTCAGCGCAATATCGTGGCGGAACGCGGTCTTGGCATGCCGCGAATCTGAGCGGTAGCGTCAGCTTCAGCCCCAGACCGGTGCTGAAAGCGTAGACGCGGTAAGCATCGGTCGATTAAAAGCATAAATAAATCATATACTTATAAGGTATTCTCAGTGGCTCTTGCCGTGTCCTCCGGCACGCCCAAGCGGTACACCGTCCGCCGCTGCCCGTCACAGGCGGGCGACGACTGCGCTGTGCGAATTACCCGATACGGACACGGCCCGGCGCGGCGGCCTTCGGGCGTGAGCGTGGCGTCAGCGCGTGCATCCTTAACACTACTCCAGATGCTGCCCGCTACCGGTCGGAACAGCCACATCAGATAGCCGCGGCGCGCGGCGAGTTCGATCAGTTCGTCGGCATCCGGCGCTTCGCTGACGGCGAGCGGATGGCCCCGCATGCGCAGTGCGTAAGCGCCGAACGCCTGCATGCACACCAGCGGTTCCGTGTGCTTTGCGCCGGGGCGCACGCACGCCGGCTGCTCCGCGCGCTGCACATCCCATGCGCCCATGTGCCACGCAGCCTCCAGCGTGGCCTGATCGACGTCCGCCAGATCGTCCCAGCGGTCGTTTACCTGCAACGCGGAGCTCGGCACGGGCGTGTAGGCGACGGCCTGCGCGGATTCGACATCGGCGAGTTTTTGCTTGATGAAGCCGTGCCAGTGCAGCGTCAGTATCACCGGCGTGTCCGGGCACGGCACCGCAGCCAGCGTGACGCCCACCAGCGGCAAACCGGTGGCGGTGATTTGCTCCTCGATGCGCTTAAGCAATTTCATGATCCGCTATCTCCTTTTCAAAATTGAACCGGTGATAAACTCGAATGCAAATTGCGTGCCGCTTTGCAGGCTTTTTTCTTTAACGGTACAAACCGCACAGCCGTTGACGCAGCGATAATGCCTTCATGACTCAGGATTGGCGTACCAGCACTCGCAACCATCTGCTGCTAAACCGCAGCCGTGCCGCCGTGTGGCATCCGTGCACGCAAATGAAGCAGCACGAAACCTTGCCGCTGATTCCGGTGGCGCGCGCACAGGGCTGCTGGCTGTATGACTTTGACGGCAGGCGCTATCTTGACGCGGTGAGCTCATGGTGGGTGAATCTCTTCGGCCACAGTCATGCGCGCATCAACGCCGCACTACGCGATCAGCTCGACACACTGGAGCACGCCATGCTCGCGGGCTTTACGCACGGGCCAGTGGTGGAGCTCTCAGAGCGCCTGTCGAAGCTTGCCGGCGGCAAACTCGGCCACTGCTTTTACGGCAGCGATGGTGCTTCGTCAGTGGAAATCGCGCTCAAGATGAGTTTTCACTATTGGCGCAACAGCGGTGAGCCGCTGAAGACCCATTTCATCAGCCTCAAGGGCAGTTACCACGGTGAAACGCTGGGCGCGCTGTCCGTCACCGACGTCGCGCTGTTCAAAGACACTTACGCACCGCTACTACGGACGAGCGCGCAAGTGCCAAGCCCCGACTGGCGTCTGGCGGAGCCCGGCGAGACCCCGCGTGATTACGCCCTGCGTGCCGCGCGTGCGCTTGAGGCCCACCTGCAACAGCATCACGCCACCACAGCCGCGCTGATCGTCGAACCGCTGGTGCAGGGTGCCACCGGCATGGCGATGTACGACGCGGCGTATCTCACCGAGGCGCGAGCGCTGTGCGACCGCTACCGCGTGCATCTCATCGCCGATGAAATCATGACCGGCTTCGGCCGCACGGGAACCTTTTTCGCGCACGAGCAGGCCGAAGTGGTTCCCGATTTTTTGTGTCTGTCCAAAGGCATCACCGGCGGCTATCTGCCGCTGTCGGTGGTGATGACAACCGATGCCATTTACGCCGCGTTCTACGACGACAGCGTGACGAGAGGATTCCTGCATTCGCACTCCTACACCGGCAACGCGCTGGCCTGCCGTGCGGCGTTGGCGACGCTGGATATTTTTGAAACGGAAAATGTGATCGGGGCTAATCGCCAAACCAGCGCGAAAATCACCGCCGCGTGTGAAGCTATCGCGCGTCACCCACGCGTGCGGAACTTTCGCCAGCACGGCATGATCTGGGCGTTTGAAGTGGACACCGATGACCCCACGTTCGCGCGCAACTTTCATCAGCGCGCACTGGAGAAGGAACTGCTGCTGCGACCGATAGGTAACACCGTGTACTTCATGCCGCCGTACGTCATCACCGATGAAGAAATCGCCCAGCTCACGCGCGGCACGCGCGAACTGCTCGACAGCTAACGCACAGACGGCCATGCGGACATATCGTAAGTATCTGTTTTTATTAATATTTTTCTGCGATGCCGCACAAGCCCAACTGCCGCCGCCGGTGGCGCAGGCACTCGCCCGCGCGGGCATTGCCGAAAGCGGCGTCGGCCTTTATGTGCACGAAGTCGGCGCTGCTGAGCCGGTGGCCGTGCATCGCGGCGACCAGCCGCTTAACCCTGCGTCGGTGATGAAACTCGTCACCACATACGCCGCGCTGGAACTGCTGGGTCCCGCGCATCAGTGGAGTACCGATCTTTTCACCGACGGCGAGTTGCAGCAGGACACGCTCGCCGGCAATGTGTATCTCAAGGGCGGTGGCGATCCCAAGTTCACCATTGAAAATTTCTGGCTGCTGCTGCGTGCGCTGCGTGCCAAAGGCGTGCGCCAGATCCGCGGTGATCTGGTGCTCGACCGTTCCTTGTTCACCACCGCGCATCCCGATCCCGGCCAGTTTGATAACGAACCGCTGCAACCGTACAACACCACGCCCGACGCGCTGCTCGCCAATTTCAAAACCTTCACGCTGACCTTCAAGCCGGAAGCCGATGGTAAAGCGGTCAACGTTACCGTTGACCCGCCGCTGCCGCAACTGCAAATTGTCAATCAACTCACGGTAAGCGACGGCCCCTGCGGCGGCCTATGGATGAACCGTATCAAAACGCAGGCGCAGGATGCCGGCGACAGCGCGCGCCTGACACTCGCCGGGCCGTATTCGCGCCAGTGCGGTGAACAGGCGAATTACTACAGCTTGTTGAGCCACCGCGCTTACGCTGCCGGACTGTTTCAATATTTGTGGCGCGAACTCGGCGGAACATTCAGCGGCCGCGTGCGCGAAGCCGACGTACCACCCGCTGCGGCGAAAATTGCCAGCCAACGTTCACTTGCGCTGTCTGAAATCGTGCGCGACATCAATAAATTCAGTAACAACGTGATGGCGCGGCAACTGCTGCTGTCTGTAGGCTTAACGACGGGCGCATCCGGCGGCGGCGCGCAATCGACACCTGAACGTGGCGCCCAAGCCGCGCGGCAATTCTTCGCCAGCAAGAACCTGCCGATGCAGCAACTGGTGATTGAAAATGGCTCCGGCCTGTCGCGCATCGAACGCGTCAGCGCGCGCGATCTCGGCCAGATGCTACTAAGCGCCTGGCGCAGTCCGGTAATGCCGGAATTCATGGCGTCCATGCCGCTGGTCGGTGTTGACGGCACCATGGTCCGGCGCCTGAAAAATTCCGACGTCGCCGGACAAGCCCACATCAAAACGGGCCTCATCAACGGCGTGCGCGCGCTGGGTGGTTATGTGCTGGATGCCAGGGGAAAGCGCGTGGTTGCCGTGCTACTGATCAATCATGCCAACGCGCACAATGCGAATCTGGTGCAGGATGCTTTTTTGCGTTGGGTGCATGCCCGATAGCCAGGCGATAGCGTCAAAGACGCAGGCTGCGCCAGATATCATCCACACGTTTCTTGACGGCCTCATCCATCGCAATCGGCGTGCCCCACTGTCGCCCCGTCTCCGCGGGCCATTTGTTGGTGGCATCGATCCCCATCTTCGACCCCAACCCCGCCACGGGTGAGGCGAAATCCAGATAATCAATCGGCGTGTTGTCCGCGAACAGCGTGTCGCGGCGCGGATCGACGCGGGTGGTAAGCGCCCATATGACTTCTTTCCACTCGCGCACGTTGATGTCGTCATCGACCACGATGATGAATTTGGTGTACATGAACTGGCGCAGAAAGCTCCAGATGCCGAACATCACGCGCTTGGCGTGGCCGGCGTACTGCTTTTTGATGCTGACGCAGGCGATGCGGTACGAGCAGCCTTCGGGCGGCAGGTGAAAGTCGACAATTTCCGGGAATTGTTTTTTCAGCAGCGGTACGAACACTTCGTTCAGCGCCACGCCCAGCATTGCCGGTTCGTCGGGCGGCTTGCCGGTATAGGTTGAGTGATAAATCGCGTTGCGCCGTTGCGTGATGCGCTCAATCGTAAAAGCCGGAAACCTTTCCTGCTCGTTGTAGTAGCCGGTGTGATCCCCGTAAGGTCCCTCCAACGCTGTTTCGTTCGGATAGATGAATCCTTCGAGCACAATTTCCGCGGTCGCTGGTACCTGCAAATCGTGCGTAAGGCACTTCACCACTTCCGTTTTGTCGCCGCGCAGCAATCCCGCGAACTGGTATTCGCTTAATGAGTCGGGCACCGGCGTCACCGCGCCGAGTATCGTTGCCGGATCAGCGCCCAGCGCTACCGCGACCGGATAGGGCTCGCGCGGATGCAGCAGCGCGTGGTCGCGAAAATCCAGCGCGCCGCCACGATGCGCAAGCCAGCGCATGATGACTTTATTTTTGGCAATGACTTGCTGACGGTAAATGCCCAGATTCTGCCGCGCCTTGTGCGGCCCGCGCGTGACGGTGAGGCCCCAAGTAATCAAGGGTGCAGCGTCGCCTGGCCAACAGGTTTGTATCGGTAGCCGCGCGAGATCGACCTGATCCTTTTCCCACACAATTTCCTGGCATGGCGCGCTCGTCACCACGCGCGGCTGCATGGTGAGGATTTGTTTGAGCAGCGGCAGTTTGTCCCACGCATCGCGCAGGCCCCTGGGTGGCTCCGGCTCTTTCAGATACGCCAGTGTTTCACCGATCTCGCGCAGCTTCGCCAACGCATCGTCGCCGGGCGCGGCGCCCATTGCCAGCGCCACGCGTTTCACCGTACCGAACAGATTGCAGAGCACGGGCATGGCGTGCGCTGCCGTTTGCCCTTTTGGGTTTTCAAACAGAATGGCCGGGCCGCCTGCTTTCAGCACGCGGTCGCAGATTTCGGTCATTTCCAGCTTGGGATCGACCTCGACCGCCACGCGCCTTAACTCGCCAAGCCTTTCCAGTTCGGCGAGAAAGCTGCGCAGATCCCACAAGTATTTGATTTTATTCAATATTTAAGAATGCTTATTCAGGCTGTATCCCGGCATCCTTAATCGCCTTCGCCCACTTTACTGTCTCCACGCGCGTGCGCTCGCCCAGCTGGGCTGGCGTGTGCGGGCTGGTCTCCACGCCAAATGCGATGAGCCGGTCCTTGACCTCTTTACTGTTGGCGGCGTTGTTGAGGGCCGTGTTCAAGCGCTCAATCACCGGTTGCGGCGTGCCGCGCGGGGCATAAGCCGCGAACCAAGCGATCAGTTCATAGCCTTTCAATCCGCCGGCTTCTTCCACCGTGGGCAGATCGATGAGCGCGGTGCGCTTTAACGACGTGACCGCCAGACCTTTGATCTTGCCCGCCTTCACCTGCGGCATGGTTACCGCGAGGTCAGCGGTGAACATCATCACCTGCCCCGCGATCAAATCGGTGATGGCGTGCGGCGAGCTCTTATACGGCACCATGGTCAGCTTGATGCCTGCCATATTGGCGAACATTTCCGTCGACACGCGCTGCGAGGTGCTGGCAGACGCATACAGAAACTCGCCTGGCTTCGATTTTGCCAGTGCGATCATGTCTTTCAGGTTTTTTACCGGCAGCGTATTGTTGACCGCGACAATCAGCGGCACCGACCCTAAAAACGCGATTGGCACGAAATCCTTGTCCTGATCGTACGGCAGCTTTTTGTACAAACTCACCAGTGCGGCGTTGGTGCTGTTGGTGCCGCACAAGATGGTGTAGCCGTCGGGCGCGGCTTTGGCCACCGCCTCCGCGCCGATCATACCGTTGGCGCCGGGGCGGTTGTCGATTACGCCAGCCTGGCCCAGTAGCTCGTTGAATTTGGCGGTGTAACTGCGCCCCACGGTGTCGGTGGCGCTGCCGGCAGCGAACGGCACCACAACGCGGATGGCTTTGGACGGGTACGACTGCGCTACGGCAGCGCAGGGCAGGCAAGCGGCCCACGCCAGCGCGGCAGCCATGGGCATGCAACGATACGAACGCATGAAAACTCCATTAAAACTTTTGACCGGGCATCTTAACCGCTATCGTCCACGTGCGTCGAGCACGGCTACTTGATGACGGGAATCATGAAGTAATAGTCGAGCGCCAGCCCGGCGAACACCGCCGCGCCCACCCAGTTGTTGTTCATGAACGCCCTGAAACAGCCGTCGCGGTCGCGGCGCCTGATCATTCGGTACTGACACGCGATCAGGGCAGCCGCCAGCGCAAGCCCCAGAAAATAAAACAGGCCCTGTTTCAAGTACAACCCCACGCCCGCCATCACCGCGAGGAACAGGCCGTGAAACACCATGGTCAGTGCCACGTCAAACACACCAAACAGCAGTGCCGACGACTTGAGATTGAGCTTCATGTCGTCGTCACGATCGACCATCGCGTACTCGGTGTCGTAGGCGATCGCCCAGAAAACATTCGCGAGCAGCAGCACCCAGGCCAGCGCCGGCACGCTGTTCTGATAGGCGGCGAACGCCATCGGAATCGAAAAGCCGAATGCAATGCCCAGATACGCCTGCGGCAACGGGAAAAACCGCTTGGTAAACGGGTACGTCACCGCCAGAAACAGCGCCACCAGCGACAACAGAATGGTGAGCTTGTTCAGGAACAGCACCAGCGCAAACGCCAGCAGCGCCAGCACAGCGGCAAGCGCCAGCGCTTCTTTCGGATCGATCAGCTTTTTCGCCAACGGGCGACCCGCAGTACGCTTGACATGCGCGTCAATATCGCGGTCGGCATAGTCGTTCATGACGCAGCCCGCGCTACGCATGAGCACCGTGCCCAGCACGAAGATCAGCACGATTTCCACGCGCTGGTACACCGGCGAAGCGAACCAAAGCCCCCACAACGCCGGCCACAACAGCAGCAACGTGCCGATGGGCTTGTCGAGCCGCATCAGCTTTTCGTAGGCATCCAGTCGCTGTTTGAGGGTGGGTTTGGGCGTGAGCGTCTGCGTGGGTTCTTGCGTCATAGCGTGAGCACTCCCGGCAAGAAGACTTCAGTCACGAGTATAGGCGATTTGCCGGTGATAAACAGCGAACGGCGCGCCCACAATAGTCCGAGGGCTTCATTACGCGTGGCCTGGCGGGCCTGCCGCGCCAGCTCGTGGCCGGGGGCAAGTTTTTGCTGCCGCAGCTTCAGCCGGCGGATGCGCGGATCGGTAAACAGCGCCGCGCCCAGCGGCATGGAACCCAGCCCACGCATCAGCCGCAAGCCAGGGCCATTCCGGCCTGGCATGAGCACGCTGTGGGCGTAGACCACAGGCATTGCACCGCAATACAAGACCACATCGCGCGTATAGGCCATGACGGATGCGCCACGGCGGGCAAGAAAAAGCTCGTCACGATGCAGGCGGCGGCGGCCCTGAAAAATGACCTTGACTGTCATGCCGGGCGAGCGCGCCGTGATCCTTTCAGTAAGCGACCCGCGATCGGTGAGCCACGGCCGGTAACGTCCCGCAGCACAGGGCGCCAGTTGCCAGCACAGATCTTGCGGCATTCGTTGCGGGTGTTGCAGGGAGTGGGGCAGGGTCACTTGGCGGAGCCTCTTTTTGTGCGTGAGATTATCCCAGAAAACACGCACGCATCGCCGCCAGCCGGCCTGGTGTCCTGAGCCTGAAATTCGTAGCAGAAAGGCAGGGAAGAAAAATGCCCTCTCCGAATTTCTGACTCAGGACACCAGCTATACCTTGAGAAATTCTCCGCGTCCGCCGAGCCAGCGCTGCAAATGTGCGCGCGCCGCAGCGGGGTTTTCCGCAAGCAGGGTGGTCGCCGCGTCGCGTGCGGCATCCAGAAGATCAGTGTCGGTGGCGAGATCGGCAAAGCGCAGTAGCGGCACGCCGCTTTGCCGTGCGCCGAGCAATTCGCCGGGGCCGCGCAGATGCAAATCATGCCGCGCGATTTCAAAGCCGTCGCTGTTTTCAAATATGATCTTGAGCCGCTCGCGCGCCATCGCCGACAGCGGCGCGTGATACAGCAGTATGCACGCGCTTTGCGCGGCGCCCCGTCCGACGCGGCCGCGCAACTGATGCAGCTGCGACAAGCCCATGCGCTCGGCGTTCTCGATCACCATCAGCGAGGCATTCGGCACGTCGACGCCGACTTCAATCACCGTGGTGGCCACCAGTACCTGTACCTCGTTGCGCTGAAACGCCTGCATCACTGCGGATTTTTCCGCGGGCTTCAACCGCCCGTGAGCGAGGCCCACCTTGAGATCGGGAAACGCGCGAGTAAGGGCTTCGTGGGTTTCTTCCGCCGCTTTGAGTTGCAGTGCTTCCAGTCCACCGCGGCCGCGCGGCTTCGCCGGTTTGGGTGAAGCCGTGGGTGCAGCCTTTGCCGCCGCCTTGGCTATTGTCTGTGGGGCATTTTCTTCGGGGTCGCCGTCACTTTCGATTTCTTCGATCAGTGGACACACCCAATACGCCTGACCGCCCGCCGCACACGCCTCATGCACGCGCACAATCACCTCTTCGCGCCGCGCGTCAGACACCAGCTTGGTGGTGACAGGCGTACGGCCCGGCGGCAATTCGTCGATCACTGACACATCGAGATCGGCGTAATAGCTCATCGCCAGCGTGCGCGGAATCGGCGTCGCGCTCATCATGAGTTGATGAGGCTGGGCTTGGGGTTTGCCCGCGTTCGCGGATGAGGCTTGTGTACCCTTTAACCGCAACGCCAGCCGTTGACGCACACCGAAGCGATGCTGCTCGTCGATGATCGCAAGCCCCAGCCGGTTGAACACCACGTCGTCTTCAAACAGCGCGTGGGTGCCAACCACCACCGCGACGCGCCCGGCGGATATATCTATAAGTATTTGTTTTTTAACACTTTTGTTTGTGCTGCCCGAGAGCCACGCCACGCCCACGCCCAGCGATTCCAACCACGCGGAAAACTTGCGGTAATGCTGTTCAGTAAGAATTTCCGTCGGCGCCATCAGCGCCACCTGAAAATCGTTTTCCACGCACTGCAACGCCGCGATTGCCGCGACAATGGTTTTGCCACTGCCGACGTCGCCCTGTAGCAGACGCTGCATCGGGTGTGGCCTTTCCAGATCGCCGCGAATTTGCGCGACGGCGCGCTGCTGTGCCTGCGTCAGTTCAAATGGCAAGTCCTTCAGCAGCCGGCTCACCAGCGTGCCGCGGACATGCAGCGCGGGGGCACCCATGCCACGCCGCCGCTGGTGATGCACGCGCATCGACAGTTGTTGGGCCAGCAACTCGTCGAACTTCATACGCCGCCACGCCGGGTGCGTGCGATCCTGCAACGCCTGCTGCGACACCTCCGGCAGCGGATTGTGCAGAAAAAACACGGCGTCACGGAACTTCGGCAGCCGCTGCTCGCGGATCAACGGTTCAGGCAGCGTATCCTCAAGCGGGTCCGACGCCATGGCGCGTGCAATCAACTTGCGCAGCGTGTCCTGCCCCAACCCCGCCGTGGTGGGATATACCGGCGTCAACGCCTCGGCCACCGGCGCGCCGGGCTGCACGATGCGATAACGTGGGTGCACCATCTCTGCGCCAAAAAACCCGTGGCGGATTTCGCCGAAGGCCCGCACGCGCACGCCGGGCGCGAACTGCTTCACCTGACTGCCGTAGAAATTCAAAAACCGCAGCGTTATCGTACTATTGGTGCCGCTGCCATCTTCAAGATGGCACACCAGTTGCCGGCGCGGCCGATACTTGATGTCGGTTTCAACCACCGTCGCTTCAATCAGCACGTCACGCCCGGCGGGCGCATCCTTGACCGGATACACATGCGTCTCGTCGTCGTAGCGCAGCGGCAGATGCAGCACCAAATCGAACTTGCTGCTGATGTTGAGCTTGGCGAGTCTGTCGAGCGTGGGTTTGCTTAAGCCCGCGAGTGAGGCGTGAGGGGTGGGGCGTGAGGGGGCGGCTCGCGGTGGATCTTTTTTCGCCTCACGCCTCACGTCTCACGCCTCACGCTTCAAGAACCATCACCGCATCCACCTCCACCAGCGCATCACGCGGCAAACTCGCTACACCAATCGCCGCGCGCGCGGGATAAGGCTCTGCAACGTACGTCGCCATGATTTCATTCACTTTAGCAAAGTGCTTCAGATCGGTGAGATACACCGTGAAGCGCACCACGTCATCGAGCGAACCACCCGCGGCTTCGGCCACGGCTTTCAGGTTTTCGAACACGCGCTTGATTTGTGCGTCGATGCCCTCGACCATTTGCATGGTCCGCGGATCAAGGCCGATCTGGCCGGACAGATAAACCGTGTTGCCCGCGCGCACGGCTTGGGAATACGTGCCGATGGCTTTTGGGGCATCATTGGTGTGAATGATTTTTTTTGTCATGGCCTACCCGTGTTTGCGGTAATGTCGATAAGCCATCATCGCCCGAAAAAACCGCAAAATCAATCTTTTGCCGTTGCGTGTATGCGGCGTTGACGAACCCACCGCGGCGGCATACGCTTTTGCGACCTCAACTCTCAACCCGCGAGGCTCGCCGCCATGCGCCGCTGGTTAGCCGTTTTACTGACGACTCTGACGGGCGCTGTGTTGGCGCAAGTGCCGCCATTGTCACTTACCGCCGTGCAATTGCGTTTTGATCCGGCATCGCTGCCGCAGGCCATGGCGGCGTACCGCCTGTGGCTCGCCAGCGGGCGCGGCGTGGCCTTGAGTGATGCCGCGATGGCGATGGTGGCGCCGGGCATATCGTTGAACGCCGCCAATCACGCGCAATACGCGCCAAGAATACAACCCATGATCGCCGCCGTCGGCAAGCGCCTTGCCGACGGCAACGCCGACAAGGCCGAATCGGAAGCAGATGCCGCGCGGCGGTTGGGCGCGATGCTCGCTGCCACTGAATGGCAGGCGCTGATCGAAGGCGCGCGACCGGCAAATGCCGCGGCGCAATCTTACGTGGACGCCACGCTCGCCATCGCCATGCTGACATCGGCGGGCATCGGCGAGCAGACTTCGCCCGATGCCTCGCGGCTGTGGGCGCGCGTGCGTGGTATGGCAAGCGCCTACGATCCGGCGGCGGGCAAGGGGCGTTTGCAGCCCGCGGCGTCCACTGCGGAGGCCGCTTTCGACAAGCTGAAGTCGGCTGTTGAACAAACCGTCCGCGCGCAGCGGGCGCGTTCCGCCGCTGCCGCCTTGGCGCTGGCGCGCGAGTTGTATCCGGATTACGCCAGCGGGAAGGCGCGCCAGATAGGCAGCGCGGCAAAGATCGAGGCACTGATCGAAGCTTTGCGCATGCCGGAACTCGCGCGATTTTACGGCGCGTTATGGGCCGACATCCATGCGTTGGAAGTGCAACTGCGCGTGCATGAACTGGCCCGCGCGGCAGGCCGCCCGGAAAACTGGGACAGTGACGGTACTCGCCGGCCGCGCATGACGGAATTCATCCTGCCGCGCGTGCAAAAACTCGGTGCTGATGCGCCCACGTCAGATGCGCTGGCGGGCATGCTCACCGAACTGATTTCCGACGTGGACGCCGACTGGATGCGTGTTGAAGCTGCCAGCGCGCGCGGTCAAAAGCTGATGCCCACGGTGGAGCGACTCATCATAGCCAGCTTCTGGCGGCGCGGCATTGAGCCCGCGCGTGCGTGGGCGGGCAACGCCTACCGCGCAGGCGACATTGCGCAGGACGCCATCAACGCGCTGCGTGGCGACCCGAACGGGCGCGATGCCGTGATGAAGCGGCTGGAACCGCTCGAGCAAAAATCGCAGCCGGTGTACGAGCGCTGGCTCAACTATCAGGTCTCACGCACGCGCGCGGCGGTGCAGCAGGTCATGCAGCGGGACACCAAGGAAATACGCGCGTTACTCGATAGTCTAAAATAGTTCAATAAAAACATACACTTATGACTAACAAGCCATGCGGCGCCCGGCTTATTGAGCTAGTCCAGGTTTCATTTCAGTTTTCGCAAGGCGTCCTCGATGGCCAAGCCAAACGGCAGCACGTGCGCTTTGTTCCGATCATCACCTGAATACAGTGATTGTTGGGAAAGGCCGCGAACGACATAAAATTTCCTGGTCAAACCCATGCTCATGACTTCTGCTCCGGCCTGTCCCGTTGTGCCGGTATTGACGGCGCCTCGTGTCACTACCACATCCAGCAGATATGCCAGCAGATGCCCCTGAAAAGTATTTCTGACTAGAGAATGCGGCGGCATCATGCCTAACATGAGTTGCCCGATTCCGCCTTGACGATACGAGATTTCGGCAATCGTCATGCGTAGCTGGTCTTTGGCTGCGGGGTCTATGACGTAACAACCCGATGCGTCAATCACCGCTGTAGCCTCCCGCGTCAACGCCGGCACGTCCAGCCCCAATCCTTCCAATTGTTGCAGCAGTTGAGGTGATACGACCAGTTCAATGGCGGCGCTGCCACGGGAATATTCGCATTTCAGTGGAGACACGGGTTCAGCCACGCGGCGCTGGTCGGGAGTGGGCGGCGCAATATGCTGGAAACTGAGCTGCGCGAACGCACAGATGTCCACCATGCATAGGATCAGCACAGCGATAGCGTGGGACAGGTTTGTTTTCCAGCGCACGGGTGCCGCTGTGAGGCGCATGCTTATCGTGGTTCGCTGTTACCCCGGCAACTGCAACACATACTTCGACAAAATATTGCGCTGTATCTCGTTAGAGCCGCCGTAAATCGTGCCGGGGCGCGAGGTATAAAACTGCGCCATCAGATCGATTTTTTCGTCAGCCAGCGTAATTTCGTCAGCGTAGGCGCCATATTCCGCGCCCGCTTCCAGCAGCAACTCGGCGAGCTTTTGATAGGTGTCCATGGCGAACACTTTCAGCATGGAGATATCCGGCCCCAGCGCTTCGCCGCGCCGCGCCTTGTCGACATAGCGCTGATACAGCGAACCCAGGTCGTTGAGATCCATTTTGAGTTGCGTGTAGCGGTCGACGAAACCGGGGTCGTCGAAAAGTTTTTGCGCGCGCGCCAGCGTATCGAGCTGCTCGAAGGCCTGCAGCGGGCGGCGCGGGCTGCCGATATTCAGACGTTCAAAGGTGAGCAGCCCCTTGGCAATGGTCCAGCCTTCGTTGAGTTTGCCGACAAGGTTGTCCTTGTGTGTGCGCACGTTGTCGAAAAACACCTGGCAAAATTCTTCGTGCCCGGCAATGTTGCGGATGGTGCGAAAGGTGATGCCCGGCGTTTTCATGTCCACCAGCAGAAAGCTGATGCCGCGCTGCTGCTTGACTTGCTTGTCGGTGCGCACCAGCACGTAAATATTCGTGGCGTGATGTGCCATCGAGGTCCAGATTTTGCTGCCGTTGATAACGTAATGTTCGCCGTCAAGTACGGCTTCCGTGCGCAAGCTGGCAAGGTCGCTGCCTGCATTCGGCTCCGAATAACCCTGGCACCACACGTTTTCGCCCGAAAGAATTTTTGGCAGATACTTCGCGCGCTGTGCTTCGTTGCCAAAACGAATCAGCGTTGGCCCCACCATGGTGACGCCCTGATCGGGCATGCGGCCGATGCCCGCGCGCTCGGTCTCTTCCCAGTAAATAATCAACTTGCCGGGTTCGAGGCCCATGCCGCCGTGTTCCACCGGCCAATTGGGTGCGAGCCAGCCTTTCTTCGACAGCGCCATCCACCACGGCTTGCTTTCCGCCCACGTCAGCCGGCGTGGCAAAAAGCGCAGGTTTTCGGGGTATTCGCTTTCAAAAAACGCACGCGCTTCCGCACGGAAGGCGTCATCGTCCATTGCGTTGTAATCCACGGCTGCGGTTGCGCTCATGTCACAGTGCTCCTTCAAGAATTTCGGTTTTGGCATAGCGGCGGCGGTGCGCATGGCCGTTGCCGAGCCACGCCGCCAGCACCATTGCGCGCTTCACATATAGCCCCACGTCGCAGTCTTCGGTGTAGCCGATGGCGCCATGCATCTGGATTGACTGGCGCGTGATCAGCAACGCCGCATCGGTGCAGCGCGCCTTGACGCGGCTGGCAGTGGCGGCCCGGGTTTTGGCGTCGGGTTCCCCGTCCAGAATCGCGAGACATTCACCGAGTACCGCCGAGGACAATTCCTGCTGAATGTACAAATCCACCGCACGGTGCTGCAGCGCCTGGAAACTGCCGATGGCCTTGCCGAACTGCACCCGCGTTTTCAGATAATCGAGCGTGATTTCTAGCGAGCGGCTCATGATGCCACACAGTTCCGCGCCGATGATCGCGGCCGTGTGATCGATGGCCCGCGCCAGCGATTCCGCGGCCGCCGCACCGCTATTGAGCACCTGCGCCTTCGGCACAATGACGTTGGTGAGTGTCAGCGTGCCGCTCTGGCGGCCGTCGGCCAGCGCATCGAACTGCAGCGTAGCGCCTGGGGTATCACGGGGAACCGACAACAACACCAGTTCCTGCCCCGACCGCGCCGAGACGATATAGCCATCCGCGCTCGTTGCGCCCATGATGAAACGCTTGCTGCCGTTGACACGAAAGCCGTCGCCGGCAGGCGTGGCCTGCACGTTGATGTTGTTCACATCAAGCGAGCCGGCTTCTTCCTGCCACGCCACGGCGGGCAGAATCTCGCCCGACACCAGCCCTTCAAGCAGCATGCCTTTGAGCACGTCGTTGCGGCTGTCGGCGAGCACGCGCACGGCGAGCACGGCTGCGGCAGTCAGCGGCTCCGGCGTCAGCGCGCGCGCGAGGCCTTGCGCGACAATGGCCATATCGCCGAGCTTAAGGCCCATGCCACCGGACGCTTCCGGCGCCAGCACGCCGAGCCAGCCGAGTTCGGCCATTTGCGTCCACACCTTGCGATCGCATTCCGGGTTGCCTTCGCGCAGCTTGCGCACGCGCGCAAGATCAGCGCCGCGCGCAAAATCCGCGACGCTGTTAGAGAGCATCGAACGGTGTTCAGTGAAATCCGGTTGAGTCATGCCGTACTCCAAAAAATTCAATTAAAACAGATGCTTATAACAATGCCTCTCCGCGAGACAAAACCCGCTTCAGGGGACAGGCGCACTGTAACGAATATAATCGCGCGGCTCAATACCAGAGTAACCCGCAATCAAACTGACATCCGAGGACACCATGAATATTTCCATGTACAACGCTTCCATTCCCGTCATGATTCGCATGCTGGGAAATCTTGAAACCATCCTCGACAAAGCGATTGCCCACGCGGGCGCACGCAAGATCGACGACGCGGCGTTTGTCGAGTCGCGCTTATTTCCGGACATGTTCACCTTCGCGCGGCAAATCCGCGTTGCCACAGACATGGCCAAGGGCGCGGGCGCGCGGCTCGCGGGCATTGACATCCCGAAGTTCGAGGACAACGAGAAAACCCTGCCCGAACTGAAAGCGCGCGTGCGCAAAGCCATCGACTTTCTGCAAACGTTGACCGCCGCGCAGATCGACGGCAGCGAAGATAAAGCCATTACCCTCACCGCCGGCAAGAACACCTTCAATTTCAAGGGGCTCGATTACCTGAACGCGTGGGTGCTGCCGAACTTTTATTTTCATGTCACCACGGCGTACAACCTGCTGCGGCACGGTGGCGTGGAGATAGGAAAAATGGATTTTCTGGGCAAGGTGCAGTAGCCGCACCTCAAACGCTGCCCACAGCGTCACGCCCTTCATGAGCACGCAGCCGCTGGTGGTGCTGTGGCGCGTGAGCGAACGCTGCAATCTGGCCTGCGCGTTCTGTGCGTATGACCGCAGCCTCGCGCGCGCCCGCCGCGAGGTCAGCTCAGCGGAGGTGCTGGCGCTGGGCGAAACGCTGGGCCGGTGGCGGCGTGAAACCGGCCGCCGCGTACTGGTCAGTTGGCTGGGTGGCGAGCCGTTGCTGTGGGCGCCGTTGGCTGAAGTGTCGCGCGTCTACCGCCAGCAGCATGATCTTGCGTTGAGTCTCACCACCAACGGCACGCGTCTGCATCGTCCTGACGTGCGTGCGTTACTGATGGCGCATTTTGCGGAAATCACCGTGAGTATCGATGGCAAGGGCGGCGTGCATGACGCCTTGCGGGGCAAGCAGGGGCTTTACGAAGCACTCGTCCGCGCGGTCCGGCAGCTCGCAGTGGAGAAGCGCGCCGCCGGATACGGGCCGTTGCTGCGCGCCAATGTTGTGCTGATGCGCGACACCATCGCCGGGTTCGCCGATTTGTGCCATGACATCGCAAGCTGGGGAATCGAGGAAATCACCTTCAATCGGTTGGGCGGCGTGGACCGGCCCGAATTTTTCCCCGCCCATCACTTGTTGCCGGAGCAGGCCGCAGCCTTTGCGGCAAGCGTGCCGGCACTGCGCCGCGAACTGGCGAGCCGTGGCGTAACGCTGCGTGGTGCGAACAGCTATCTGGAACGCATTGTCGCCAGCAGCCGTAGTGAACGTTTGGCGCCCGGAGATTGCGCGCCGGGACGTAACTTTCTGTTCATCGACGAGACCGGGCGTATCGCCCCTTGTGCGCACACGCCCGCTGACTACGGCATTGCGTTGAAGAGTCTAGCCCGCGAAGAGGGTATCGCTGCCTTGCCGGGCCGTTTCAGTGACTCGATGTGCCAGCGCCGCTCTGCGGCCTGCGCGGATTGCCACAGCACGCAACACCACGGTAAATTTACCGCGTTAACACCATGATGAGCCTTGCTTGCCATGCAACACGCCGGCCCGCCGCTTGAATCGTTGACACGGCGGCTGCTTGATACGCCGCCGGAATTTTTGGCCGAGCCCAAAATTGGCTCGCGCGGCGTAGTGCACGTGGATGCGCTGCTAGGGGATGTTACGACGATGCTGGGCGAGCGAGCGCCGGCAGGCGAGCTTCGGCGATTTGCAGACCCGGACGGCGGCGCACGCAATCGACTGGCACTGGCCCAGCTGGCGGCCTGGGTTTGCGCCGATGCGTGGTTTCGCGGAGCGGGCATTGCGCCTGTACGGCTGATACGCGCGATAGACGCGGCAGCTACGGCGCTGTCGTCGCACGCACCAGCGGCCAGTTTTCTGGCGGATGGCGACCGCCGGGAAGAATTGGTACGCACGCTGCTCGCCGCGCTGGATCATCGTCCAGCCGATGAATCGATCGAACAGGCGCAAGATCGCCTGGCCAATGTTTCCAGCAGCCAGCGGCAGATTGCCGTGAGCGCCGCGCGCGGCATGGCCGAGCGGGCGCGCAAAATCCGTGAAGCGCTGGCCCGCAAGGCCGCCGAAGAATCGGCCGACAAAATGTGGCGAGAATGACTGACCCGGACCCCACCGACGCCGATCGTCACCCGACGCTAAGCGAAGCCGGGCAGCGCATGCTTGATTACCTGGCACAGCACCGGCACGCACCGGTTTTTCGCAACAAGAGTGGCAGCCGCCTCACTGCCCATGATCTTGCACGGCTGCGCGTATTTGAGGCCGGGGTCGCCGAGGCTGGTTGCGTCGGTCAGCGCGGCGGCGAACCGCCATGGCTTGCGGATTTCGTGGCGCGTTGTTACGCCGATGTGCCGCACTACAGGGCGCGCGGCGTTGCGCCGTCTGGATTTGAAGCCATTCCCACAACGCGCCGTGCAGACCTGGCGCACGACATCACCGCTTTTGTGCCCGACAGCGTGGCGCTGGATCGGCTGATTAATTTTCGCACCAGCGGCGTGACCGGCCATCCGTTGCTGATTCCATCGCATCCGCTGGTGGCGGCGTCTTATTTGGCTTTTCACAGGCTGGCGTTGCGGCGATACGGCATTGAATTGACAGCCGGCCGCAATGACGTGGGCGTGGTGCTGCTGGGTTATCAGCGCCAATGCTTCACCTATGTTTCGGTAATTCCGGCAATGGACGAAGCCGGCTACGTGAAGCTCAACCTGCACCCGGATGACTGGCGCAGCCCCGAGGACCGCGCGCAGTATCTCGACGCGCTGCGTCCGGAGATTTTGTCGGGCGACCCTATCTCATTTTCGGCACTGCTGGCGCTGTCGATGACATGGAAGCCGCGCGCGCTGGTCTCCACGTCGATGACCTTGTTGCCCGCGCTGCGCAACGAATTGGAGACCCGTTTCAGCTGCCCTGTGCTTGACGTCTATTCAATGACCGAAGCCGGGCCCATAGGCGTGTACGACGCGTGCGCCGGCGGACACGTGTTGCTGCAGCAACAATTGTTGGTGGAAATACTCGACCCCGCCGGCAAACGCGTGCGACTCGGCGAGCGCGGCGAAATCACACTCACCGGCGGATTCAACTTCTGCCTGCCGCTACTACGTTACCGCACCGGCGACTACGCCAGCCTTCAAACTCGGAGTAACGAGACTGTCTTGTGCGGACTATCAGGTCGCGCCCCGGTACGATTTCGCACGACTGACGGCGCGTGGATCAATAACAACGATGTTACCCATGCATTGCGGGCGCTGCCGCTGTGGCAGTATCGTTTGCATCAGCACGCGGACGGGCAACTGCAGTTTGAATATGCCGTAGATCGGAATATGGACATCGAAGTAACGCGCATTCTGCATGGCATTTTCGGCGCCGATCGTATGCTGGATGTCCGGCAAACCAATTTTGGCAATATCAAGGTTGTTCCTTACACGTCCGATGCGGTAAGCAACAATGGCATTTGAATAACTGTGTCGTGGCCTGCCCGGGGCTTGTATGCCGGAAACATTCCTGCGCCATTCAAAATCCGACTACCGCCTTCCGTCTCCAAACAGTGCATAGGGCGCCCAAAAGATCGGATGCGCATATGAAAATTCCGGAGATCCCGGCCCGTCAATGAGCGCCAGCATCGCGTCATTTAGCGCTTGCGCCCGTGTCATGTCCGGATTCTTTGCATAGCGCTCGAAAATGCCGGTCACAAGCACGCGCGCTGATTCCGATTCCACGGGCCAGTGCGTGGCCAGCAATGCGCGGCTCCCTGCATAAAAGAAACCCCGCCCCAGACCGGACAGCGCTTCAGCGCCCGCGCCGTCACCCGACGCGGTATTGCAAGCGGAGAGCACCACCCAATCCGCGTCCAGCTTGAGTCCCAGCACGTCTTCCAGTGTTAATAGGGGTGATTCCTTTGGGTCATCAGTCTGGGTCATCGCAAGCGCAGGTTGTGTAAGTCCAGGTAGATCTCCGGGTACCAATCCATGCGTTGCAAACGCCAGTATTCGGCGTTGAGCCAGGTCTATCGACTTCACGGTGTTTCGCGTTGCGAGGGCGCCAAAGAAAACATCCTGCTTGAAATCCGCGCCCAATACGCGAGCGATGGCTTCAATTTCCTCGCGGGTCTCGGGTAGCGGCGAAAGGCTGCCATAGGAAACATAATCTACTGCTTGCCGACTGGGATCCCGCGTGGCGGCCACGCGATCGACATTGATGTTGCGTAAACCGCGGCTGCCGCCCGTTGCCGCCGGCGTCCGGCCAAACTGGGGGTCGCCAAATCCCGCGAAAGCGGTTCTAGTGGCACTGCCTTGCGGTAGTGCGCGCAATCGCACAAAGGCATTCACAGACGGCACGTTGGCCACCGCCACTTTGCGAGCTAACCAAGGTGCTACTTTCATCCCAGATAGAGGTTGTACACCTTGATCGGCATCCGTGCCTACCGTGAAGGACTGCGTTAATGTCAAAGACAGCGGCAATTGACCCAGCACGCCATCGGCCGCGACGACCAGTGTCTTGGCGTCACGCCAGACCTGCTCGACCGGGGCGAGCAATTCCAAATACAAACGATGAGCAGCCGCGTAATCAAACTGCCGCAATACTGGTAGAGTAACCGAGCCGGGATCTAGCGTTTGTCTGAGTTTGGCTACGACAGACGCGACCTCTTGAGCAGACATGGAACTGGCGTGAAAAGCCATAGCACCAGCGGGCCTGACCGCCCAGACAAATGTTTGGCTGGCACCGGGCACGATCAACAACAGTGCTTCATCCGAGGCCAGTGATTTTCGGGCTTCGTCCAGTGCCGCCGGGCGCGGGCTGATCAAATTAGCATAATCGGGAAACCCCTCCTCGATGCTCCGAAAAAGCTCGGCACGTTTGCCGGTCAACGCATCGACACGGGCACGCAAGACTTTTACCGCTTCCTCGCGCTCTTTCGAATCAGCAGCTGTGGCAAGCGCTAGCAATCGATCATTGAGCCCAGCAATTTCCAGTCTGGCATCTTGTTCGCCGCGAATCAAATCACTCAACTTTGGCGTGCCCGCAAGGGCGCGTGCCGCGCTCGCGGCAAGGGCGGATTGCACGGCACCGCCCAGCATCGCGTCCCCTAGCCGGAACGAATCTTCCACCATAGCGGCGCTTTGGAAGGTTCGTGTCTGATATATGAGATCTGCATAGGCTTCAAATATTGCTCGCCGGACATGCCGCCGTAACGCGTCTTCGGCCTCTGTTTCAGTGCCGCGCCGTCTGGCAGTGAGTGCCGGTAATGCCGCCGCAAAGTAGGAAAATGCCCGGTCAGTATCACCGGTGGCAGCAAGGGCCACCCCCAACAGTCCTTTCGATTCCGCGGTCTCGTAGCGGTCTGCTCCAAGGAATCGCTCTTGCTCCGCGACAAGCGCTGTCAGCCACGCCGCTGCTTGCCGGGCGCGTCCCATCCGCAATAGCGCGAGCGCCCACGCAGGTTGCCGCTCGGTGGATTTCAGCAGAAACTCGTCTTCGGTGAGTGATTCCCGCAACTGGTCGATACGATCTACGGCCCCACGCCAATCCAGAATTCCTATACGCGAGACTATCGCTACCTGCCGGGAATAGAACGAAAACCCGGCAGAAGCCGGCACGCCAAGTGCTTTCATGTCGTCAACCGCTGCGTCGGCTAATGCCGTCGACTCCTGGTATCGCCCCTGGGCCACCAATACTTCACCCAGCGTTGCCAGAGCCAGCGCGGTGGAGGGTGAATTTCGGCCATAGCGATCGGCGTTGCGGACGATCATCTGGCGGCCAAGCAACTCGGCTTCTTGCAAGCGTCCCTGACGCAGGTGCAATCTGATCAACTGCATCTGGATCAGGTCGAGCAACTGCCAGGTAACATCTTCCGCGGGCGAACGCTCGACGGTTTTGCTCCGGCTAGCCGCCAACTTTGTATCGGCCAACGCATGCGCGTGAGCTGCCTTGAGCGCCCGTTCTCCGGCCTGCACATTGCCGTCCGCCAGCAATGTATCGGCCTTGGCCCACCCCAGCATTGCATTGATCAGATCAGTCAAACCGGCTGAGCCTACAAAGCTGCGTCCTTTGCGAATCAGCGCGTCGATACTATCCGTCTGTGTCCGGGCGCTGGAGGTATCGCCAAAGAACGTTTGCATGCGCGCGGCCAAGCTTTGCGCCGCAATATCCTGCCCCCACCAGGCAGCGGGTGCACTTGTCACTCGGCGCACGTGAGCATGCGCCCGCGACCAGTTGCCGGCTGTCATTTCGTTGATTGATAAATCAATCAGATGTTTTGGCAGATTGTGGTCGGTCTGACTGATTTCGACCAACTTTGTACGGGCTTCTATCACGGCTGAAAGATGGCCCAGCCGCGCGGCGGCAGCAGCCCGTTCAATTAGGTAGGCTGATTGGACTGCGACAGAAGCGTCCGAGGATGGCGCTTTACGCGAAAGCGTTTCTTGTGCTTGCGCCGTGTCCGCGGATAACGTCTGCCGCGCCAGCAAATCAAAAATATCTGCAACCGTACGTGGCTGTGCTTGCGCAGAGCCTGCCAGTACGACACAGAAAAGGGCGCCGAGGAACAAAGAGGCTTTGGACACTGCGATTCCCCGCTACCTGATCACTTGACCCGAAATACATAGTTGCATTGCCTGCTTTGTCCTTTAAAGGGGCTTTCTTTCGATGCCGGATCGTACTTCATCGAAATACCGCTATCGCGGCAGCCATCGAACGTAAAGCTGTCGTCGCCGAGCCGGGCTTCCTTCTTGCATGTGCCGCGATCGAAATTATTGATCTCAATAATGACCTTTCCTTCTTCATCGCGAAAAACCAAATGCGACCTGTTAATCGATGCTCCGCCTCTACCACAAGCAGATTCAACATCAAATCCATTTGGGGCCAGCAATGCGTCTTTCAACTTCACTGACGACGGTCCGGTTTGTTGAGCTGACGTGGAATTCGACAACACAGCAATAATCGCCAACACATTTCTGAATTTCATACCCCCTCCGTGACGTGTCTATGGAAACCCGGCAAACCGCTACTGCTTTCTTCCAGTAAGCGCTGAAAGCGAAGTAGTAGAAACATAAAATAGATTCGCGCTCGCCTTAACCGACGGCACCCCAACATCTTACGCTTCCAGCATCATGATCTGTGCACGATCATTCCGAAGATGAATTGAGACGATTCAGAGTGAAAACCACATCTACCGTGACCATGATACGCCCGTCATTCTGCCTTAATACCTGCTGCCCGTATTGTCTTTCCCCATTTCGCAATCTCCTCTATTAACCGCGCTGAAAATGAGTCAGGCGTATTCCCCACCGGTTCCGCCCCTTCCGCCGATAGCCGCGCTTTCACCTCCGGCAATTGCAGTGCCCGAGACATTTCGCGCTGAACGGTGATGCGTACCGGCAACAGCGTGCCCGCTGGCGCCATCATGCCGTACCACTGCGTGACTTCGAAGCCGGGAAAGCCCTGCACAGCGATGGTGGGAATCTCCGGCAATGCTGCCATGCGCGCTCGGCTGGTGACGCCCAGTGCGTTCACGCGCCCGCCGCGCAGATGTGGCAGCATGGTCAACGCGCTTGAAATTGCCACATGTACCTGGCCGGCAATAATGTCGGGAAATGCCAGCGCCATGCCCTTATAGGGAATATGCTGCATGTCGATACCGGCGGCGGACTTGATCAGCTCCGCTGTCAGATGCACCAGACTGCCCTTGCCGGGCGAGGCGTAGTTGAAAGCCTGTTTGCCTTTTGCAAGCGCAATGAACTGTTGCAACGTTTTGGCGGGCACGCCGGCATTGACGGCAAACACATAGGGGTTTTCACTCGCCAGACTGACCGGGGCAAGATCACGCAGTGTGTCGTAATTTACCTTGTACAGCAGTTGGTTGGTAACGAACGTGCTCGACGAAAACAGCAGCGTATGCCCGTCTGGCGCGGCGCGCGTGGTCAAATCGACTGCAATGCTTCCGCCAGCTCCAGGCCGGTTATCGACAACGAATTGCTGACCCAGCCGCTCGGTCAGCTTTTGCGCCAGCGAGCGGCCGACGGTATCGGTGCCGCCACCCGCGGCGACCGAGACGATGACACGAACGGGGCGGTTTGGGTAGGCAGCGCCCGCACCCAGCGCCGAGTGCGTGTTGACGTAGAGCACGGTCAGCAACAGCATGCCCGTGCAACGTGGCCGCATGTCAACCTTGCAACTTTGCAACGTTTCAACTTCCCAGCTTTTCAGCCTTTTAGCGCCTTCGTAATGTGCTCAGCGGCCCGCATGCCGAATGACACACCCTTGATTAGCCCGCCGACGTAGCCACCGCCGTTCGAGCCGCCTTCCAGTCCGCCCGTGGTGGCACCCACCGCATACAAGCCTTCGATCGGCGCGCCGCGCGTACTCATCACGCGCGCATCGCCGTCGGTGAAAATGCCACCGAACGTGTAGGTCATGCCCGCACACAGCGGCACGGCGTAGTAAGGCGGCTTGTTCACCGGCGAGGGCACTATGGGTTGCACGCTGCGCGTGGGCGCAAGACCTGCGGCTTTGCCTTGAGCGAGCGCTTCGTTGTAACCACGCACCGTGGCTTCAAGTTGCGCGGCGGCGATGCCGGTTTTGGTGGCCAGTTCCGCCAGTGTGTCGGCCTTGATGATGGTGCCGCCCGCGTTGGCCAATTGCGGATTGGCAGGGATGCGTGCGGTGCGGCCCGGCCCTTCCCAGATGGCTTGGTCGAGGATGGCCCACGTGGAAAGCGGATTAGCGAGCCGCGCGATGGTGTTGGCAACGTAAACACCGCCCAAGCCTTCGTCGACGAAGCGTTCACCCGCGTCGTTGACCACGATGCCCACGGTGCCAAGCTCATCGAGTTGCGGGTAAGGCCACACCTTGTCATTGGTGAACGAATCTCGCGATAGCATGTGCCCGTAAAAATATTTGAGTTCTGAAAATCGCGCGCCCAGTTCGCGCGCCATGCGCATGCCGTCGCCAATGCCGGTGCCCGCGCCGCGCGTTTTGACTTTGGCGAAATCAATGCCCATGTGCTCACGCACCAGCGCCGGGTTGCCCTGGTAGCCGCCGTCCGCAAGGATCACCGCGCGGGCGACGAATTGTTGTTTGGCCGCGCCGCCGTTACCGCTATTGTCCCCCGCTTCGACCCCGATGCACTGGCCTTCCTTTTCCATCAACGTGGAGGCGGGTAAGCGGAACATCTTGCCGCCGCGCTTTTCCAGATTTGCCACCAGTTGCCGCAGCGTGACATCGGGGCCGCGGCCCTTCCAGTCCAGCCCCGCTACGATGGGACGCGGGGGCGCCAGCACGTGCTGCTGCCATACGATGTTGCCGACACGGATGTATTTCGCGCCTTCAGCTTGCAGCCAGTCGATGGCGCGGCCCGCCGTGTTGGCGAGCGAGCGCGCCAGTTCCGGATCGGCTTTGTTGTTGGTGGCGTTATTGATCACGTCGAGCAGTTTTTCGGCGGGATCCTTGGCATTGTGCATGGCGATGTGCAGCACGCCGCCGGAGTAGCGTGAGTTGCACAGGTATTGCGGGCCATCGCCACGCTCCAGCACGGCGACTTTCAGGCCCTGTTGAGCCGCCCGGTTGGCGGCGGAGAGGCCGGCGATGCCACCGCCCACCACTACAACATCGAATGCGTCGTTACTCATTGTGTTTCACGGTTCCAATTGCGAATGAACAGAGATGGGCAAGATTGTAATCCAGCGACCTGCTAGACTTGCCGCACCCTTGAATTCGGAGTCCATCATGTCATTTTCCGGACGCATCGGGCTGCTCGCGCCCTCGTCAAACACCACCGTCGAACCGGAGTTTTACCGCGCTCTGCCGCAAGGCGTTTCACTTCACACCGCGCGCCTGCCGATCACGCAGGTCACGCCGGATTCCATCGGCAAGATGGCCGATTCACTGGATGTTGAATCAAAACTGCTCGCCACCGCTGATGTGGACGTGATTATATTGGGCGCCACCGCGCCGAGTTTTTTGAAGGGGCTGGGCTACGACCGCGAAGTCAGCGAGCGCATCACGCGCGTCACCGGCAAGCCGGCGACCACGACTTCCACAGCACTGCTGGAAGCGTTCAAGGCGCTCGGCATTTCACGCATCGCGCTCGGCTCCGCGTACAGCCCGGAGGTCAATGGCATCTGCGCGAAATTCATCGAAGCCAACGGTATCAAAGTGGTGGCCATGGACGGCCTTAACGTTGTCGACAATCTGCAAATAGGCCGGCTGGATGTGCAGACTGCTTATGATCTTGGCAGGAAAATTGATTGCCCCGAAGCCGAGGCCATTGTGCTTGCCTGCACCAACTGGAAAAGCATGGCCATAATCGAGCGGCTGGAGCGGGACTTGGGCAAACCCGTGTTGTCGACGTCGCAAGTGAGCATCTGGGGTGCGCTGAAAAAAATCGGCTTCAGCGGCAGTATCGCTGGCTATGGAAAATTGTTGCGCATGTTCCCGCAAGCGACACAAAAAGCCGGTTAAAAATATTGTTTGAAAACAGATACTTATGACATGCCTATCCTAAAACAACTGGTTATGTGCGTGCTGCTTGCGGTGGCCGCGACTGCGAGTGCCCAGCCCTTCCCCACCAAACCGATACGCATCATCGCGCCGTTCCCACCCGGTGGCAGTGTCGATTTCACCGCGCGCGTGGTCGCGCCCAAGCTCGCCGAATCTTTGGGGCAGCAAGTAGTGATCGACAATCGTTCGGGGGCATCCGGCAACATCGGCAGTGAGTTGGCGGCGCGTGCCGCGCCTGATGGATACACACTGCTCGCGAACACACTGCCTTATGTAACCAACGGCTTTTTGTATAGCCGCATGGCGTACGACGTCACCCGTGATTTCGTGCCCCTTTCCGTGCTGGCGTCTTCGCCCGCGATGCTGGTGGTGCATCCTTCGGTGCCGGTGAAATCAGTGCGTGAGCTGGTGCAGTTGGCGAAGAACAAACCGGGCATGTTGAGCTATGCGTCATCCGGCCCGGGCAGCAATCACCATATCGCGGGCGAGCTGATTAACTACCTCGCCAAAGTTGAAATCGTGCATATTCATTTCAAAGGCGGCGGGCCCGCGGCAGTGGCCAATCTGTCGGGTGAAGTGGGCCTGAACTGGCCCAACGTGATGCAAGCGGTGCCCTTCATCAAAACGGGCCGCATCCGCGGGCTGGGTGTCACCAGCGCCAAGCGCTCGAAAGCCACGCCGGATGTGCCCGCCATTGCCGAATCCGGCGTCGCAGGATTGGAGGGCTACGACTTCACGCCGTGGCAAATCATGGCCGCGCCCGCGGGCACGCCTGCGACGATCGTGGCGTTGCTCAACGAACATCTGGTGAAAGCTATGCGTTCGCCCGAGGTTGCGGACCGCATGGCGCGCGATGGCGCCGACGTCATCGCCAGTTCGCCGGAGCAGGCGGCCAAACACGTGCAATCGGAACTCGACAAATGGCGCCGCGTGATCAAGGAACGCGGCATGCGCGCGGAGTAATGGCGGCGGCTTTGGTACTTTTAGTGCCGTGGGTGTTATCGGCAATGCAGGGTGCGGCTTACGCGCAGCCCGCGCCTGCGCCATCTTACCCGTCGCGCCCGCTGCGCATGCTCATTCCCGCAGGCGCTGGCGGCGGCGTGGACACCGTCGCGCGCCTGGTGGGTGCGCAGCTGGCAACCGCGCTCGGCCAGCCGGTCACCATGGACAACCGGCCCGGTGCCGGCACTATGCTCGCTTCCGAACTCACCGCCAAAGCGCCGCCCGACGGCCACACACTGTTAATGGTGACCAGCAGTCACGCCATCAACGCCGGCATCCACAAAAACCTGCGCTACGATCCGGTGGAAGATTTTTCAGCCATCGGCTTCGCCGCGACGTTGCCGTTTGTGCTGGTGATACACCCCAGCGTGCCAGCGAAATCCGCACGCGACATCATCGCGCTGGCGCGGCAGCATCCGGGCAAACTGTATTTTTCGTCGGCAGGCGCGGGCTCGGGTACGCACCTCGCGTTCGAACTCTTTGCCGCACTGTCGAAAATCAGCGCCGTGCATGTGCCTTATAAGGGCGGCTCGGCGGCGCTGGTGGATCTGGCGGGCGGCCACGTACAACTGATGTTCAGCAATGTCATCAACTGCATGCCCTATGTGCGCAACAAGCGGCTCATCGCACTGGGCATTTCCACGCCGAAGCCGTCACCGCTGTTTCCGGGCCTGCCTGCGGTGGCGGAATCCGGCTTGCCGGGCTATGAAGCCGACACGTGGTACGGCGTGCTTGCGCCGGCGCGCGTGCCCGCCGACATCGTGACGCGGCTGAATCGCGAGATCAATGCCATTCTGCGCACAGCCGACGTGCGTGAAAAGCTCGCCGCACAAGGCGCTGAAGTTGCTGTCAGCACGCCGGAAGAATTCGCGGCGCTGATGCGCCGCGAGATTCAAAAGTGGGGCAAAGTTACCAGTGGCTTGAAGCTGCAGCTCCAATAACCTCGATGTAACTATTTGTTTTTAAGGGAGAATTTATGAGCCGATTGTTCGAGAAGCTGGCCGCGGGCCAGATGGGGCTGGGCGTATGGATCAAGGGTGGTCCGAGCTGGGTGCCAACCATCGCGCGCGCCGGTTTCGATTTCATACGCCCCGACATGATGTTCTCCGCCATCGATTGGCGCGAGCTCGATCACATCAACCGCACCGCGCAGGCCGTGGGCATTACCACGTGGGTGCGCGTGCCGGCGAACCCGTGGCTCGCCGGCAACGATTCGCTGCAGGTCACGGTGGATGTGCAACGCGCGTTCAGTCTCGGCATTCCCTTTGTTGGCGCTTCGATTGCCTCGGCCGCGCAAGCGCGTGCGTGTCTGGAAGTGTCGCAGGACTGGCATCGCTCCGGCGCGGGCGAGTATCCAAACTCGAATGAAACCTTTGCCGCCATGCACAAGAAGGAAGCCGACGCGGCGGTGTTCGTGCCGCACATCGAAGCCGGCAACTCGGTAAAGGAAATCGACGAAATCATCGCGCTCGACGGGCTGCGCGTCATCATGCTGGCGATGACGGATTTATCCAAAGCCATCACCCTGCCGTTCGAATACGATCACCCGGAATTGTGGCGCGCGGTCGACCGTATCGTCTCCAAATGCCACGCGCGCAACATCGTGGTGGCCGCCAACATGGGCTATGCCTTCACCACGCCGCCGCAAATGCGCGATCGCGTCAAACGCATGCACGAACACGGCATCCGCATTTGCCTGATGCAGGGTGCAGACGTGATGCTGGAAAATCTGGCGAAAGCGGTGCTGGCGGACGTGCGCGGGGCGCTGGAGTAGTGCCTCGAAAGCGCCCCGTGTCACCCGGCTATGTTTTCGCTTTTGCTTTCGCGTTCGCCGTGACTTTCGCCTTGCTCTTAATTCGGCGTATCACCACGGCAGCGGTCACCACGGCCGCCGTCAGTAACGCATAGTCCCACTCGTGAAAATGTAATGCCGCTGCGCTATGGCCGGTGTGCGCTAGCGCTTCACCGCTGGCCAGTATTGCGGCGATCAGGATTTTGTTGATTTTGTGCATGGCAACCCCTCGGTTTCGATAAAGCGTATAACGGTATCCAGATTTTTGCCGGTCTTAAGGTTAGTAAAGACAAACGGTTTTTCCCCGCGCATTTTTTTCGCGTCGCGATCCATCACCTCGAGCGATGCGCCCACCATCGGCGCCAGATCGATTTTATTGATCACCAGCAGATCGGATTTGGTGATGCCCGGCCCGCCTTTGCGCGGTATTTTATCGCCGGCGGCGACGTCGATCACGTAAAGCGTCAAATCGGACAACTCCGGACTGAAGGTCGCGGCAAGGTTATCACCGCCCGATTCGATGATAATGAGGTCCAGCGCCTCGAAGCGGCGATTCAGCCGCGCCACGGCTTCGAGATTGATTGACGCATCTTCGCGGATCGCCGTGTGCGGGCAGCCGCCGGTTTCAACACCGATAATACGCTCCGGCGCCAGAGCCTCGTTGCGCACCAGAAACTGTGCGTCTTCCTCGGTGTAAATATCGTTGGTAACGACGGCGATATTGTATTTGTCGCGAAGTGCGCGACACAGCGACAGCGTCAGCGCCGTTTTGCCGGAGCCGACCGGGCCGCCGATGCCGATGCGCAAGGGTTGCAATGGTTGCAAGGATTGCGGGGGTAGTGTGGCGTTTGTATTCATGAGCGGAACAATCTGCTGTATTGCGTTTCGTGTTGGCTGGAGAGCATTGCGAAATGCGGCGCGAAATTACCGAGTTCGCCGTCGGCAAGTGTGACGGCCGTCTGCGCCACTGCGTCGAGCCGCGCGCCCAGCGCGAGCAATATTTTTTGCCCGTTGGTTTGGCCCAGCGGCACGGCCTTGAGTGCAGCCATCACCTGATTCTCGAGCCAGCTCCACAGATAGGCAGTGAGCGCAGTCGTCGGCTCGATTTGCCATTGGGTGGCAGCACAGGCGTACGCTGCGGGATATGCCGGTTCATCAAGCGATTGCAATTGCTTGAACGCAGTTGCGCAGCCATCACCAGCATCATCGAGTTCATGTAACAGCCGCGCCAGCGAATAACCCATTTGCACGGTTTCCGCGCGCAACTCGGCGGTCTCTCGGCTGGCGAGAAACAGCGCGTTCCAGTGTTCGACAGCGGCCAAATCCTTTTGCGCCCACGCCTGCATCAGCCGCAGCAGCAACGGTGCTTCCATGGCGGCGACGGAGAGTTCCAGCACGTCACCTATCCATGTTTGCGCGCTGGCGGCGTCGCTCACAATGCCGGCTTCAACGGCAGCCTCCAGACCCTGCGAATAGCTGTAGGCACCCACCGGCAGCGTGGGGCTGGCCAGTTGCAGCAGGCGGGCGAGACGAGAATTTCTTGTGGCTGGAACAATCATAACTATTTGTTTTTATTAAATTTTTTCATACTCGTGAATGCGGCCTATGTGCGTGCCTTCGGTGCCGTGATGATGGCCGCTGGTGTGACTGTGGTTGCCATACGCGCCCGCCTCCGGCTCGAACGGCGCGAGCATCGGCTTCACTGTCGCACCCAACCCGTGCAGCATTAGTGCCAGCACATGATCGGCGGCGATGCGCAAAAAACCGTCGCCCACCTGTACCGGCACATGGCGGTTGCCAAGATGGTATGCGGCACGCGCAAGTGCCGTGGCGTCGGCGCATTCGATATGCAGCACGTCTTCGGGTTGCGCAATCACCTCGACAATACGCCCATCGCTCGCCAGCAATTTATCACCGCCGCGCAGAATGTCACCGCGCGGCAACAGCAGCCAGGCATCCTCGCCATCCGCGAGCTTCGTGCGCAAACGGCTTTTCCGCCGCAGATCGAAAGGCAACTGCAGTCGCGCCTGTGCGGCTCGGCTGTCGTTCGAAAGTTTGCCTGTCAGCTCGACCATCAGAATAAAAAATACCGTTGCGCCATTGGCAGCAGCTTGGCGGGCTCGCACACCAGCAGTTCGCCATCGGCGTGCACTTCATAGGTTTCGGCATCGACGGTAATCTTCGGCTGCCAGTCGTTATGCACCATGTCTTTCTTGCCAATTTTGCGCACGTTGCGAATGGCTTCGAGGGGCTTCATCAAGCCCAGCTTCCGCACGGCGGGGTTTTTCAGTGCGGCTTTGGAGACGAAGGTTAGCGACGTGTTCAGCGCCGTGCCAAAGCTGCCGAACATCGGCCGGTAATGCACCGGCTGTGGCGTGGGAATCGAAGCATTCGGGTCACCCATGGCGGCGGCGGCGATCATGCCGCCCTTCAGAATCAAAAACGGTTTGACGCCGAAAAACGCCGGCTTCCACAACACCAGATCGGCGAGCTTGCCCGATTCGACCGACCCCACCACGTGCGAGATGCCGTGCGCGATAGCCGGGTTGATAGTGTACTTCGCCACGAAACGTTTCACGCGCGTGTTGTCGTGTTGCTTCGGATCGCCTTTGAGTGAACCGCGCTGCACTTTCATTTTGTGCGCGGTCTGCCAGGTGCGGATGATGACCTCGCCCACGCGGCCCATCGCCTGCGAGTCGGAGGACATCATCGAAAACGCGCCCAGGTCATGCAGAATGTCTTCGGCGGCAATGGTTTCCTTGCGGATGCGCGACTCGGCAAACGCCACGTCTTCCGCAATCGCCGGATCGAGGTGGTGGCACACCATCAGCATGTCCAGATGCTCGGCAATGGTGTTCACCGTGTACGGCATAGTCGGGTTAGTCGACGACGGCAGCACGTTGGCTTCGCCGCACACCTTGATAATGTCGGGCGCGTGGCCACCACCTGCGCCCTCGGTGTGAAAGGTGCAGATGGCGCGGCCCTTCATCGCCGCCACCGTGGTTTCGACAAAGCCGGATTCGTTAAGTGTGTCGGTGTGGATCGCCACCTGCACATCCATTTTGTCGGCGACTGAAAGACAGTTGTCGATGGCCGCCGGCGTGGTGCCCCAGTCCTCGTGCAGCTTCAGGCCGATGGCGCCGGCGTCAATTTGTTCCTTCAAAGGTGCGGGCTGGCTGACGTTGCCCTTGCCGAGAAAACCGAGATTCATCGGGAATGCATCGGCCGCACGCAACATCGAATGGATGTGCCACGGCCCCGGCGTGCAGGTGGTCGCAAACGTGCCGGTGGCGGGGCCGGTGCCGCCGCCGATCATGGTAGTCACGCCCGACATCAGCGCCTCTTCGATTTGCTGCGGGCAAATGAAATGAATGTGCGTGTCGATGCCGCCGGCGGTGACGATCATGCCTTCGCCGGCAATGATCTCGGTGGCCGCGCCGATGGGGATGGTGATCGCGGGTTGGATATCCGGATTGCCGGCCTTGCCAATTTTCCAGATGCGGCCCTTTTTGATGCCGATGTCGGCCTTGACGATGCCCCAGTGGTCGATGATCAATGCGTTGGTAATCACCGTGTCGGCAACTTTCGCCGAGGCGAGCTGGCTCTGCCCCATGCCATCGCGGATCACCTTGCCGCCGCCGAATTTCACTTCTTCGCCATAGGTGGTGAAATCTCTTTCGACTTCAATCCACAAATCGGTGTCGGCAAGCCGCACCCGGTCGCCGGTAGTGGGGCCAAACATTTCGGTATAGGCCTGGCGGGAGATTTTCATGTTGATGTCACCTTGGATTCGTACTCGCCGCTCACCATTCCGTCGTTCCAGCGAAAGCTGGAACGACGAGGGGGACGCAAATAATCATAAGCGTCCCATGATCTTTCCAGCAAAACCAAACACCTTGCGCCCGCCCGCCAGCGCCACCAGCTGCACCGTGCGCGACTGCCCCGGCTCAAAGCGTACCGCCGTGCCTGCCGCGATGTTCAACCGATAGCCGCGCGCCTTTTTGCGGTCAAACTTGAGCGCCTCGTTGGTCTCGAAAAAGTGGTAGTGCGAGCCGACCTGTATCGGGCGGTCACCGCTGTTGGTGACTGCCAACGAGACGGTTTTGCGCCCCACGTTGAGTTCGATGTCGCCTGCCGCCGCCTGCATTTCACCGGGAATCATGATTGGCTCGGTAATGATATAAGTATTTGTTTTTATTTAATATTTTTAAATTATCGGGTTGTGCACCGTGACCAATTTGGTGCCATCCGGAAACGTCGCTTCAATCTGGATTTCAGGAATCATTTCCGCCACCCCCTCCATCACGTCATCGCGGGCGAGCAGGGTCGCACCCCAGCCCATGAGTTCAGAAACGGATTTTCCGTCACGCGCGCCTTCCATGATCGCGGCGCTGATAAATGCGACGGCTTCGGGATAATTCAGTTTCAGGCCGCGTGCCTTACGCCGCTCCGCTAGCAGACCAGCGGTGAAAATCAGCAACTTGTCTTTTTCTCTGGGCGTCAATTCCATTGGCGTTCCTTACGTGCTGCTTATGTGTTCCAAATGCGCGGTACGATTGCCGGCCGTCCCATGAGAACGGGCCGCAGCAACTGCCACAATGCCACGAAATAGCTTTTTGCCGCCTCGCTCGAATGCCCCAGATAGCGCGCGACCAGCAGGCCCGGCAACCGCGTAACCGCCGTGTCGCCCGATTTCGCCGTGACCGCGCGGCATGCATTCAGATCGAGCGCTTCCGGATTTTCCGTAACGGCAATCAACGTGCCACACACGCTATTGCCGCTTAACCCCGCCGCCGATTGCATCAGCAAGCCGCCAGCGTCGATGCGCGCTCGTTCCAGCCAAAGCGGCTTGCCGCCACGCGAAACCCGCACGCTGGCGTGGCACTGCCCACGCGTAAAGCGCTCGCCTGATCCCGAGCGGCCAAGGCACAACACGTCCCAGCCGATGTAGCTCGCGCCTGGCGCGAGTTGAACCTCGGTGTCCGGTTGCGCCAGCGCGCCGTCATACACAATGGTTTCCTGCGGCAGATATTCGAGGCACGCGCCGGTTGCAACCACAAAGTGGTTGTACTGCCGTGCCCATGCGCCGGCGGAACGGTACCACTTGGCCGCGCCCGGCGTGGTAAGCAGTGCGTGCGCCGCTTCGCCCACGCGGACATCGACTTCGAGGCTGTCGCCACCGGCAATGCCGGCCGGCGGATGCACGATGATGTTGTGACACACCGCATCGCCTTCAGGATAGAGCGCCTTTTGCACCACCAGAGGGCCATCGTGTCGGCGCCTGGCAAGCACGGTGCGCGCTCGGCCTGCCTGGTCACGTTGCGCGTATTCGAGTGCAAGGTGCGCGCGCCAGCCTGCGTTGCTGGCGGCCGCGTTGGTAAAAGGAGGATCGGCAATGTGCATACGGCCATCATACCGCCAGCAGCGCCCTCACGTCGTTTTTGTCCATATCGGCGCCAGCGCCGCGCGCGATGATTTCGCCGCGCTCCATGACCAGATACTGATCGGCCAGCGAGCGTGCGAAATCGTAATATTGCTCGCACAACAAAATCGACATGTCGCCGCCGGCTGCCAGCGTGCGGATGGCGCGTTCGATGTCCTTGATGATCGACGGCTGGATGCCTTCGGTCGGCTCGTCGAGTATCAGCAGCTTCGGGTTCATTGCCAGCGCGCGGCCGATCGCCAGTTGCTGCTGCTGGCCGCCGGACAAATCACCCCCGCGGCGTTTCATCATCTGCCTTAAAACGGGGAACATTTCATGAATGCGGTCGGGCACGCGCGCGCCGCGCGGCCGCGTGGCGAGCCCCATGTCCAGATTTTCGGCGACAGTCAGCCGCGCGAAAATGTCGCGCCCCTGCGGTACATAACCCAGTCCTGCGCGTGCGCGTTCATAAGGCGCGGCATGAGTAATGTCCTGGCCGTCAAAAGTAATGGCGCCGCTTCTAACCGGCACCAGTCCCATCAGCGATTTGAGCAGCGTCGTCTTGCCCACGCCGTTGCGGCCCAGCAGCACGGTGACTTTGCCCGCGGGCGCCTCAAACGCGAGATCGCGCAGGATGTGGCTGCCACCGTAGTACTGATTGAGACCTTGCACTGTCAGCATGTCAGCGCCCTCATCACCGGCCCAAGTAGACTTCAATCACTCGCGGATCGTTCTGCACTTCATTCATCGCGCCCTCGGCGAGCACGCTACCTTCGTGCAGCACCGTCACCTTGCGCGCAATTTTGTCCACAAACGCCATGTCATGTTCCACCACCACCAGCGAGTGTTTGCCGGCCAGCGTCAGAAACAGTTCAGCGGTGCGCTCGGTTTCATCATCGCTCATGCCGGCGACCGGCTCATCGAGCAGCAGCAGCCTGGGTTCCTGCATTAACAGCATGCCGATTTCGAGCCATTGCTTTTGCCCGTGTGATAACAGGCCCGCCAGGCGATCGGCGCTATCGGTGAGGCGGACGAGCGTCAGCATCTCGGCGATGCGGTCACGCTCGGCGCTGGACAGCCGCGCAAACAGCGTCTTGCGCACGCGCTTGTCGGCTTTCATCGACAACTCCAGATTCTCGAACACCGTATGCTGCTCGAAAATGGTTGGCTTCTGAAACTTGCGGCCGATCCCGGCCTGCGCGATCTCGACTTCAGAATATTGTTTTAAATCAATGGTTTGTCCAAAGAACGCAGTGCCGGAGTCGGCACGCGTTTTGCCTGTGATGACATCCATCATGGTGGTCTTGCCCGCGCCGTTAGGGCCGATCACGCAACGCAGTTCGCCCACGTCGATGGACAGGGACAAATTGTTAAGCGCCTTGAAGCCGTCAAAGCTCACGCAAATGTTGTCCAGGTACAGCACCACGCCGTGCGAGGTGTCGAGTTGCCCGGGTTTTAGCACACGGCCGTAAGACGACGCTGCATCGTCCATGGCCTTGCGCCTGTGACGCTCCGGGATTTCCACCGGTGGCGGCCACATCCATGCGGTCATTTTCCACTCCGTGATTTGTTGAGCAGGCCGACGATGCCTTGCGGCATGAACAGCGTGACCAGGATGAACATCATGCCCAGCACATACAGCCAGTATTCCGGAAACACCTGCGTGAAAAAGCTCTTGGCGCCGTTGACCACGCCCGCGCCGGCGATGGCGCCAGCGAGCGTGCCGCGGCCGCCCACCGCCACCCAGATGGCGATTTCTATCGAGTTCGCCGGCGACATTTCGCCAGGGTTGATGATGCCGACCTGCGTTACATAGAGCGCGCCAGCAATGCCGCATAGCACCGCGGAAAGCGTCCATATAAAAAGCTTGTAGTGCAGTGTGTTGTAACCGCAGAACATCACGCGCTGCTCGGCGTCGCGGATGGCCGCCAGCACGCGGCCAAATTTGGAGGTCACGAGATAACGGCCAAGCAATAAGGTCGCGATCAGCACCGCGCCGGTAAGCGTGAACAGTACCATGCGCGTTTGCGGCGTGGTGATCGGAAAGCCGAGAATACGCTTGAAGTCGGTGAAGCCGTTGTTGCCGCCAAAGCCGGTTTCGTTGCGGAAAAAAAGCAGCATCGCGGCAAAGGTCAAGGCCTGCGTGATGATCGAAAAATACACCCCTTTGATGCGCGAGCGAAATGCGAAGTAACCGAACACGTAAGCCAGCAATCCTGGCACGGCCACGGCGAGCAGCAGCGCCCAAGCAAAGCTGTCGCTATTCCACCAATGCCACGGCAGTTCCTTCCAGTCGAGAAACACCATGAAGTCGGGCAACTCGGCGCGGTACTGCCCGTCGCGGCCGATCTGGCGCATCAGATACATGCCCATGCCGTAGCCGCCCAGCGCGAAAAAGAGGCCGTGGCCGAGCGACAGGATGCCGCAGTAACCCCAGATCAAGTCCATTGCCACCGCGACAATGGCGTAACACATGATTTTGCCGATCAGCGTTACCCAGTAGGCCGACAGCTGTAGCACGCTGTCCGCGGGCGCCAGCAGATTCAGCATGGGGAATGCCACGAACAGCACGCACCCCGCCGCCGCCAGCGCTGACCAGCCGCGCGCGCCGTACAGCAGTGTGAAGGTTGATGTTAGAGGCCCGCTCATGTTTCCACCGAGCGCCCTTTCAGCGCAAACATGCCCTGCGGCCGCTTCTGGATAAACACGATGATGAACACCAGCACTGCGATTTTGGCGAGCACCGCGCCCGCCCACGATTCCAGCAGTTTGTTGGCGAAGCCCAACCCGAGTGCCGCGTAAACCGTTCCCGCCAGTTGTCCGACGCCGCCCAGCACTACCACCATGAAAGAGTCAACGATATAGGATTGGCCCAAGTCGGGCCCCACGTTGCCGATCTGCGACAGCGCGCAGCCCGCCAGTCCCGCGATGCCGGAACCCAGCCCGAACGCCAGCGTATCCACGCGCGCGGTGGGCACGCCCACGCAAGAAGCCATGCCGCGATTTTGTGTCACCCCGCGTATAAAAAGCCCCAGCCGAGTACGCGTCAGCAACAGCCACACGCCCGCCAGCACCGCACCGGCAAACGAGACAATGACAATGCGGCTCCAAGGCAGCACCACGCCGCTCATGATCTCGATGCCGCCCGACATGAACGCGGGGTTCTCGACCTGCACGTTTTGCGCGCCGAAAATCGTACGTACGGCCTGTATCAGCACCAGACTGATGCCCCATGTGGCGAGCAGGGTTTCTAGCGGCCGTCCGTACAGCCAGCGAATCACGGTGCGCTCAAGCACCATGCCGACCAACGCGGCTACCGCAAACGCCACCGGTACGGCGCACAAGAGGTACCAATCGAACACAGAGGGCATATGCGCTTTAAACAGATTTTGCACCACGAAGGTGGCGTAGGCCCCGATCATGATCAATTCGCCGTGGGCCATATTGATTACGCCCATCAAGCCGTAGGTAATGGCAAGTCCGAGTGCCGCGAGCAGCAGTATCGAACCCAGACTGACGCCGGCGAAAAGCAGTCCCGCGCGCTGGCCCCATGCCAGCCGTTTGTCGATTTGTTTCAGGCTATGCTTCGCTTCCAGTTTAACGTCGGGATCGGTCTCGTCTTCCAACACCGATAACAAGAGCGGCTTGGCATTGCCACCGCCGGATGTGCCGAGCGTGCGCACGGCCGAGAGGCGGGTTTTGGCGTCGCCGGCTTTCAATTCGAGTGTCGCGGCAATTTGCGCAAGCAGCGCGCGAATGTCCGTGTCGCCCTCTTTTTCCAGGGCCTTTTTCACCAGCGGCAGGGCGCTGGCGTCTGCACTGGCTGACAAGGCTTTGGCCGCCGCGAATCGTTGGGCGCGATCGGGCGATACCAGTTGCAAGGTCGCCACAGCGCCCTGCGCGGCGTTGCGCAGGCGGTTGTTGGCCACCACGTCTTCGCGCTCGGCCGGCAGTGCCGCCAGTTTTTCGCCGGTCACCGCGTCCACGGCGCTACCGCCCTTGACGATCAGCACGCGCTTGCCGGCGACCTGCAAGTCGCCCGAGGCCAGGGCGTCGAGAACTTCCACCGCCCGCGCATCGCCTTCGGTAATCAATGCGGCGATTGCCTCCAGGCGTTCTTCCCCGTCGCCGAGCGCGAGCTTTTCCACGGCAGCGCGATCCAGCGCCACGGCATGGGGCGTAGCGCACACAATGAGGGCACTTAACAGCACCAGAATAGTGAATTTCATTTTTTTCCGCGCATAAAAAGGGAGCCTGAATCAAGCCCCCTTTTTGTGCACGGCGGAGATTACGCTCCGCCGGTGCTACAAAATTACTTCTTCGCGGCAGGCTTCTCCGCCATCAGTGCAGGCTCGTCCTTCTTCTTGTCGTTGCCGGGGATGAACGGGCTCCATGGCTGCGCCTTGACCGGGCCCTTGGTTTTCCACACCACGTTGAACTGGCCATCTGCCTTCACCTCGCCGATGAACACGGCTTTGTGCAGGTGGTGGTTCTTTTCGTCCATTTTCGAGGTGATGCCAGAAGGCGCGGTGAACGTTTGACCGCCCATCGCGGCAGCGACTTTGTCGGTGTCGAACGATTTGGCTTTTTCCACCGCCTGCTTCCACATATAGATGCCAATGTAAGTCGCTTCCATCGGATCGTTAGTCAGTGGCTTGTCTTTATGGCCAGCGATGTTCTTGGCCTTGGCATAAGAGGCCCACTTCTTGGTGAACTCGTCGTTGGCGGGCGCCTTTATCGACATGAAGTAGTTCCACGCGGCTAGATGGCCTACCAGCGGCTTGGTGTCGACGCCGCGCAACTCTTCTTCGCCCACCGAGAATGCGACGACCGGGACGTCAGTTGCCTTAAGTCCTTGATTTCCAAGCTCTTTATAGAAAGGGACGTTGGAGTCGCCATTGATTGTGGAAACCACTGCGGTCTTGCCGCCCGCAGCGAATTTCTTCACGTCAGCGACGATGGTTTGATAGTCGCTGTGGCCGAACGGCGTGTACTTCTCGTCGATATCCTTGTCTGCAACGCCTTTGGATTTCAGGAACGCGCGCAGAATCTTGTTGGTGGTGCGCGGATACACATAGTCTGTGCCCAGCAACACCCAGCGCTTGGCGGCGCCGCCTTCCTTGCTCATCAAGTACTCGACAGCGGGGATGGCTTGTTGATTGGGCGCGGCGCCCGTGTAGAACACGTTCCTGGAGATTTCTTCGCCTTCGTATTGCACCGGATAAAACAGCAGGCTGTTTAATTCCTCGAACACCGGCAGCACGGATTTGCGCGACACCGAAGTCCAGCAACCAAAGGTAACCGCAACTTTATCCTGCGAAATCAACTGCCGAGCCTTCTCGGCAAACAGTGGCCAATTCGATGCCGGGTCGACCACCACCGGTTCGATCTTCATGCCCATCACGCCGCCCTTGGCATTGATTTCGTCGATCGCCATCAACGCCACGTCTTTCAGCACGGTTTCGCTGATCGCCATGGTGCCGGACAGCGAGTGCAGTATGCCGACTTTAACCGTCTTGGCTTGCGCAAGCGCATCCGGCGCGTGAACGCCCACGGCAGCGGCCACGGCCAGCGTACTGGCCAGCGCTGAAAATCGTTTAAGAAATGATCTGCGGTGAAACATGTTGCGTTACCCCCTTAAGGAAAAGTTTTGAGGACTCGCGTCTGGAGCCATGAAGTTCATGAGTGCCTGGTTGATAAAGCACGACTCATGCCAACGACGCGTGACGGGGGATGCCGTCTGCCCGATCGCAGTGGCGCACAGACGGGAGGCATCCCAACCCATCGATAAGCGAACACCAAATCGCCGCATGAAGATTTTTCATCTATCTGATTTGTAAGGAGTTTTTAATGAGACTGACGGAGAAATTCGGCAGTACGCGTCCGTGACGGCTTAACGGGAAAAAATTTTCAGCACAAAAGTTGCGCACCCAGTTCGCACCGAAATTACGCCAATGCATTTGGAATGCACCAGATTGGGATGGCTCTGACATCCCGCGTTTCGGGCGGGCACCGTGGTTGTGCATTCGGCGAAATTCTGCTGCCTGGTTCCCGAAAAATCCGCTTACGGCCTTCCGGTCAACACGAATGCTCATGGAATTTTTGACGGCACTCGTAAGTTCGTGCATCGCCGGTGAAGTGATCGCAGTGGCATGAAAGGTGCTCTGCATATTTTGGTGCGCAGTACGCACGCATCCTTTGAAGCATCAAATCTTTTTCATAGCCAAACTAAAGGGGCAAAAATGAAACTCGCGGCGCGATCACGTCCGTTATCAAAACCAAACAATTCACTGCGTGGCAAAACAGTGCGCAATCTGCTCGCGCTGGCCGTGCTCGCCACAACGCAAGGCGCTTTCGCCGGCGCTGAACTGAAGATCAGCGACGATGCCAGTGTCAATCTCGGCGTGGGGCTGCGCACCAGCTACACCAGCACGGAACGTGGCGCGCCCAACGGCACCTCGCGCTCGAGCGATTTCAATCTGGAAAATATCCGCCTCTATATGAGCGGCCAGTACGGCAAGGTCATCAAGCTCACGTTCAACACGGAGCGCACGGGCGGGCCGGCCGCCACCGGCGGTGACAACGTGCGCGTGATGGATGCGATTGCGCAATTTGAGTTCATGCCCGAATTCAATGTGTGGATGGGCCGCATGCTGCCACCGAGCGACCGCGCCAATCTGTATGGGCCGTTCTTTGCGTTGCCGTGGTCTTATCCCGGGGTCGCCTCCAATTACCCCAATCTTGCCGTCGGTCGCGACAACGGTGTCATGGTTTGGGGCAAGCCGTTTGGCGGCAAGCTGGTGTATTCGGTGGGTGCGTTTGAAGGTCACAACAAAAATGCGGCGTTATCGGGCGGTTCCGATCGCCTGCAATATTCCGGGCGTGTGGCGTTGAATCTGCTGGAAGCCGAACCCGCGCCCGCGCACTACACGGGCGGCTGGTACGGTGGCAAGGATCTGTTCACCGTGGGGTTGGCTACGTCACGCCAGTCGGACGGCGTGGGCAGCGCAACCCGCAAAGGCAGCCTGAACATCTGGAACGCCGATTTGCTGTTTGAGAAAAAACTCAGCGCCGGCGTGCCGACGCTGGAAGGCGCTTACTATAAGTACAACCTCGGCGCGGTGGATTGCGGCTCCGGTGAGCCTGGCGCGGTGGGCTGTCCGGCGGTATTGCCTACGGGTGACAATCTGGGCGGGCAGGTCGACGGCAAATCGTATTTACTGGGCGCTGCGTGGATGTTCCCGCAACAAATCGGTTGGGGAAAATTCCAGCCGTTTGTGCGTTACCAGAAGTTCAACCGCTCAGTGAGCAGCACCACCAGCAAGGCGACCGATGTTGGCTTGAACTACATCATCCGCGGTCCGAACGCGAAAATTTCGCTGATGTATACTAAGTTCAACGACAATCGTCTGGCGGTCGCGGTGCGAGATACCGACATGTTCACACTGGGCGTGCAGTTGCAGTATTGATATTGCTGGCGCTATTGCTGGCGTAATTGCCACGCGGCTGCCCGCATGACCGAATCGTGCGGGTAACCGCGACAAGTGGTTTGCCAATTCCTTTACAGCTTTGCCGTGCTTTCGCTTTCGTTCAGGCGTGCGCCCTTGCCGCCATCCCGGCCAGTGTTGTGTGTGGTGCATGACGCCTTCTCCGGGCCGCCCATAAGTATCTGTTTTTATTGATTTTTTGCGGGATGCTGGGCATGGGTTCCTGAAAGTGCCGGCGTCGCCGCCACACGATCCTGCGGCAGTGCCGTTGATTGCAGTGCTACGTGCCGATGCGCGACGGTGTGTTGATCCCGCCGCAGTCGTGTTAACTTCCTCCCTCCGCAACTTTTCGAAATTTTTCAAGGACACACTATGGCCGGCCGCCGTTTACCTCTCATTCCCGTCGATAAACTCAGCACCGAGCAGCGCAAAGTATATGACTCGATACGCGGGGGGCCCCGCGCGAAGCTTGCCAACTTTAGCGGTGCCGCGCCAGGGCCGCTGGGCGGGCCGTTTAACATGATGTTGCGCAGCCCCGGCATCGGCAATATCGTGCAATCGCTGGGCGGCGAAATTCGCTTCAATTCCTCGTTGCCCGCCAAGCTGAATGAATTTGCGATTATTGTCACCGCGCGCTACTGGACGTCGCAGTACGAATGGCATGCGCACTGCCGGCTGGCGATCGAAGCCGGGCTGGATCCGGCCAAGGCAAAAGATGTAGCCGAGAATCGCCGCCCGGCCAACATGGATGCCGCCGAAGCCGCCGTCTACGATTTCTCGCACGAACTGCATACGAAGAAAAGCGTGTCAGACGAAAATTACCAGCGCGTGCTGGATCAATTCGGCGAGCGCGGCGTGTTTGATCTCGTGGCGGTCAATGGTTACTACTCGCTGGTGTCGATGATCCTGAACGTGGATCGCGCGCAGTTGCCGGAAGGCGTACCGCTGCCGTTGAAGTAAGTTACAGGGCCAAATGCGGAGGCGTTGTGCGAAATGTATTGACTACGGTGTTTGTTCTTGCGAGCGGCGCGTTAAGCGTGGGATACAGTAGCGCGGGCCACGCGCAGACGTTTCCCACCAAGCCCATCCGTTTCATCATTCCCACCGCTGCTGGCGGCGGTTCCGATCAGATCGTGCGTTTCCTCGGCAACCGCTACACCGCCGCGTGGGCGCAGCAGATCGTGGTGGATAACCGGCCCGGCGCGGGCATGGTGATTGGCATCGACCTCGCATCGAAAGCCACGCCCGACGGCCACACGCTGGTGCTGGTGAATCCGTCGCACGCGATCAACGCCACGCTGATGGCGAAGCTACCGTACGATCCGGTGAATGATCTGATTCCCATTTGCGTGGTCGCTACGCAGGCGTTCGGGCTGGTGACGCCCAATTCGCTGCCGGCGAAAAACGTCAAGGAGCTGATTGCACTGCTGAAAACCAAACCACGCGGCTATTCGTTTGGCTCATCGGGGCCGGGCTCGGCCTCGCATCTCGCAGGCGAAATGTTTCTCGGCATGACCGGCACGGAAATGGTTCACATCGCTTACAAGGGTACGGGGCCGGTGCTGACCGATCTGATACCGGGGCGCCTGCAGATGTACATCAACCCGATGCTGGCGATTATCAATCAGGTGAACGCGGGGCAGTTGCGTTTGCTTGGCGTAACCTCCGCCAGGCGCGTGGCGTCGCTGCCCGATGTACCCACGGTGAGCGAGGCCGGCGTGCCGGGGTACGAGGCGACGTCGTGGTACATGGTGCTGGCCCCCGCCAAAACGCCCGCGCCCATCATCAACCAGATTCATCGCGAAACAGCCAACGCGTTAAAGGCCAAGGACATGCTCGATATGCTGGCCAAAGGCGGGACCGAAGCGCTGGGCAACACACCCGCGGAAGCGATGACGTTCCTGAAATCCGAAATCGCAAAGTGGGGCAAGGTGATCCGCGACGCGAAAATTACCCAGCAGTAGCCGCCAGGGGCGCTGACGGGATGGGTTTTGTAAGTGTCTGATTTATTGGATATTTATTTTACGGCTTTTGTGACATAGTGCCGTTTGGCCCATGTTGGCCGCGCGAGTCCGCGAGCCGCAGCGGTTAGAATACGCCGCCCGAATTGCCGGTATGGCCCGTATGAATTGCGGGATGCTTCAGAAAGTATGTCAGTTGCCGATAGAGGACCATTGGGAACGATAAGCCACAAAACATCCGCACAGGGCGCAAAAGGGCGCGGTAGGCACAAAAAGAGCCGGGTCTTTCGATTGAGTAACGCCGTATAAAAACCGAAAAATGTCCGTTCAAGATAATCATGGTTTTGGTTTGCCCGGTTCGGCGAGCCGGCCGCTCCAGCAAACCTTGCGCACGGACGAAATGACGCTGATTCAGAGCGTCAGCGATCATGGACTGATGGCGCAGGGCGTGTCGGCGGCGATTACTGCGTTGACGTTTATTCACGCCAATACGGTGTCGCCAGGTCTGGCGCACGTGATGACTTGGCTGTTCTGCATGTTCTGCGCGGTAGGCCTGCGCTATGCCCTGCACGTCGCCTACAAGCGCGTGCAGGCCGATCTGAAGGCCGACCGTCACTGGGGCCACATCGTCGCCATCAGCAATGGCCTGATCGGCGCGTGTTGGGGCTGGGCCGCATATGCATTTTTTTATGGCAATCAGTCGGGCGTAGAGCTGACGTTGATTTTGGCGCTCACCGTCGCGGCGGCGTCTGCGCAGACCATTTCGCCCACGCGCGAGACGCTGGCTGCACTGCTGTTGCCCATGTTGGTACCGTTCATCGTGAATCTGATGATGATCGATCCAATGAAGTTTGCGGCGCCCGCTGTGTTGGCGATCGCGCTGATGTTGACCTTGTGGTACAGCCTGTCGCGCTATCGCATGCTGCTCGCGGCGAGCATCGACGGTTACGAGCGGCGCAGCGCCTCGGATGCCGCCATGATACGCGGCGCTGAAACTGCCAATCGGCTCTTCGCACAAGTGGTAACCGAGCGCGAACGCGCGGAAGCGGAATTGAAAATTGCCAAGCAGGCGGCCGACGACGCGAATCAGGCGAAGGGCGATTTTCTCGCGTATACCAGTCATGAAATCCGTACGCCTTTGACTGCGGTGATCGGTTTTTCCGATGCGCTACTGGCCTCGCCGCAGAATTCCACGCACCGCGATTACACGCGCCGCATCAAGGGTGCGAGCACGCGCTTACTGACGCTGATCAACGACCTGCTTGACCTGTCGAAAATCGAAGCGGGCAAGCTCAACATTGAATACACCGACCTTGAATTGCGCCAGCTTGTCGACGAGGTGGTGCGGGAGCAGGAGGTGAAGGCGCGCGAAAAGCAGGTGAACCTCGAACTCGCTGTCGAAGCCGATGTGCCCGACGCTTTGGTGGGCGATTCGCTGCGGCTGCGGCAGATACTGCTCAATCTGATCGGCAATGCCATCAAATTTACGCCCGCCAACGGCACGGTATCGACGCGGGTGCGGCTGCTTTCCATGACCGATGGCGTACCGCGCCTGGCGTTTTCCGTCACCGACACGGGCATCGGCATTCCAGCCGACCGCTTGCCCGCGATGTTCCAGCGCTACACGCAGGCCGAAGCCAGCACCGCGCGCAAGTACGGTGGCACGGGGCTGGGACTGTCGATTTGTAAATCGCTGGTGGAGCTGATGGAAGGCAAGATCGGCGTCAACAGCGAATCAGGCAAGGGCTCCGAATTCTGGTTCGAGTTGCCGTTCAAGATTTCCGAAGCGGCCGACATGGACAAACGCTTCGACACGCCACCCGCCATGCCCGCGGTTGCCGGCGCGGCAGCGGCTCCCGCCGCCGATGCGCCGCCGTTCAAGGGCATGCGCGTTCTGGTGGCCGAGGATAACGACAACAACCAGATGCTGATCGAACTGCTGCTTGCGAAGCAGGGCGTGGAGGCGGTAATCGTCGGCGACGGTACGGAGGCGGTGGAAAATCTGCGTACCAATACGTACGATCTGGTATTTATGGACCTTGAAATGCCGATCATGGGTGGCATTGAGGCCGTGGCTAAGATACGCGAGTTCGAGGCGCCACTGGGCCGCCATACCATGATCGCGGCGCTGTCGGCGCACGCGCCCGAGGACGAGCGCGATCACTGTATCGCGGCGGGCATGGACGATTACATGATGAAGCCCATCGACGTGAAAGTGTTGCTTGAGTTATTGCGTAAATACGCCCCGGCAAGCCTGCGCGAAGGCACATGACTACTTAAAACCCTGACATTGGGTTTGTGTTTTGTTTACAATGCGCGCTTGCCACGCAGGAATGATTGCCGCTGAAATGGCGCCATGAGAGAACAGGTTCCCGTCGATAAGCTCGCTATAGGCATGTTCGTGGCCGAACTGGACAGGCCATGGGTTGGCACGCCGTTTTTAATCCGGGGCTTCGTGGTCGAGACCGAGCGCGAGATTCAACAGCTTCAGCGCGTGTGTAAACATGTGTTCGTCGAACGCAGCCTGTCGACCGGCGATCAGTTCATTGCGGAGAAGGTCGAGGCGAAAGTCGCGGTGCAGCGCGTGCGTGCCGAGCCGCAGGCCAAGATTTACAAGGACAAGAGCGACGGGGCGGATAACGCCGAAGGCGGCGGCCTGATCGGCAGCATTGGCAAGATTTTCAAGTCGGCATTTTCCACCGACGGCGTGCCGCCGCCGGAAGAACCTCGCGCGCCGTCCCGCGCCGCGCCGGTGCGCGAACGCGAACCGGTCATCACGTTTTACAAGGACCAGGAGCCCGCCAAACGGCCCAAGCCGCAGGAAGTCTCGGCTGTGCGCGAAAAAGGCATGAGCAGCGAAGAACGTGGCTATATCGAACAGGCCCTCGATCCCGAAGCCACGGTCAAGGTGTACGCCGAAAAGGAATCAGGCGGCTTGTTGGGCAAGCTTACCCGGCTGCTCAAGGTCAGCGCCGAGGACAAGAAACTCGTCGAAGCCAGCCGCGCGGTGGTGGAAGAAAAGCCGGTCTACGTCGACCAGACCACCATCGAAGATGAAATTCCGATGGCGCAAGCGGCCGCACAAAAAGTCGAGACGGTCGTGCAGTCGGTCATTGCCGATCTGAACAAAAACAAAACGCTGGAGTTGGACCGAGTCAATGAAGCCGTGGGCTGGATGGTCGAATCGGTGGTGCGCAACCCTGACGGCATGGTGTGGCTGACGCGTCTGAAAAGTGTCGACGCCTACACCTACGATCACGGTTTGAACACCGCGATTTATCTCATTGCCTTCGGCCGGCATCTCGGTCTGCCCGAAGACCAGTTGCAGACCATCGGCACAGTGGGTCTGATGCAGGATGTCGGCAAGATCAAACTGCCGCGCGCGCTTCTTGAAAAAACCAGCAAACTGTCGGCAGCGGAACTGAAGGTGTTTCAGAGCCACGTCGGCCACAGCATCACCGTGGTGTCGAGTTCCAGCGATTCCACGCCGGCGTTGCTCGATGCCATATCGCAGCATCACGAGCGCTTCGACGGCAGCGGTTACCCCAAGGGCCTCGCCGGCGACCAGATTTCACAACTGGGCGGCATGGCCGGGCTGGTGGATACGTACGCCGCGCTGATCAGCGCGCGTGCCTACGCGCAGCCGATATCCGTGCAGCAGGCGCTGCACCAACTGTATACTAGCCGCGGTCAGGCATTCAGAGGCGACCTGGTGGAGCAATTCATACAATGCGTGGGCGTGTTCCCGGTGGGCAGTCTGGTTGAGCTGAACACCGGCGAAGTCGCGGTAGTGGTGTCGCAGAATCGTTCGCGGCGCCTGAAGCCGCGCGTGATGCTGGTGCTTGACAAGGACCGTCAGTCGTATCCCTCGCCCATCATGCTCGATCTGATCCTCGATCCACCATCACCTAATGGCGAGCCGTATCGCATCGTACGCGGCCTGCAGGCGGGCATTTACGAGCACGATCCGGAGAAAACGCTGGCCGCGCTGATGGAGGCGAAGTAAGCTCAGCGCGTGGGTTTTGTAACTATTTGTTTTAATTGGTTATTTCCCGGCGTCCAGTGTCAGCGCCGTGGCGATTTCCGCGGGTTTGTCTGCTTTCACCTCGGCGGCGGCCTTGCTGCCAATACGCGCTTCTTCAAGGCCAGCCGTGGTTTTGAGATGACTCAGGATCGCTGAACTGCGTTGCGCCGCCAGCGCCGTCAACGCATCTTTGGCGAGCGGCTGCAATTCAATTACCTGATTGAACAGCGCTTCCTAGAATTGGCGGTCGGGGCTGCCGCGCCCCACGAGCGCCAGCGCCGGGTTGACCCGGCTCACCGGCTTGCCGGTGGCTTTTTCGTGTGTGGCCCTGAATTTGTCTATGCCGTCTTTGCCCACACGTTCTTCCATCATGGCCTCAATCGCACGCTGCGTTTTGGCGTTGTCGAAATTTACCAGCACAGGATCTTCTTCGCCCGTGACCTTGATGCCTTGCCGCTCCGCCAGTGCGCGCCGCGCCGCCGATGCGCGCAACGCCGCGCCGTCGTGACGCGTATCGTAGCGGCCTTCCACCAGCAGCTTGAGTTGTGGCCGCTGCTTTAGCACACCAGCGACGCGCGCGAGTTTTTCCCGCTCCGGCGGCGTAAGCAGTGCGCGGCCTGCTTCAAAAGCGATGGCGTCCATTTTCTCCGCGCCACCTCCGAACAGCGACGCCAGCGCCCGAAACGGTGCGGTGACGATATTGGTCAGCACGGTGCGAATCGCCTGCCACACCAGATGTCCATAGGCGAATTCCGGGTTGTCGACATTGCCGCGCACCGGCACCGACAGATCAATCTTGCCGTTGGAATCCGTAAGCAGCGCAATCGCAAGGTCCAGCGGCAGATTGATGGCCGTCGGGCTATCCACGCGCTCGCCCAGCGTGAACTGTTCTAGCAACACCTTGTTCTCGCCCTGCAACTGGCTGTTGTTTAACTTGTATTGCAAGTCCAGCGATAATTTGCCGGAGGCGATACGGCGCCCGGCGAACGTCGCGCTGTAGGGCGTGAGCGGTGACATCGCCACGTTGCGGAAATTCACCGCGATATCGGTGAACGCTTTCGGCTCGAACGGATTTAACGTGCCACCAATTTGCGCCTGTCCGAACTCATCCACGCGGCCTTCGAGCTTCACGCCCGCGCGCGTGCCTGGCTGACTGGAAAGCCCGGTAATCGTGCCATTGAATTCCCGTATCAGCGCTGCAAACGGCAGCACCAGGCTTTGATCGGCAAAATCCAGTTCACCGTTGCTGACATTAACGCGTTCGATACTGAAATTGAACGGCGCTTCGCCAGCCGTGGTATTGGAGGCTGCCGGCGTTGGCGTCGAAGCTGTTTGTTCAGCCGCGTCGGCAGACTTGCGAAGTATGCCCGCGAAATTGGTGCTTTTGTCCCTTGCAATGGCGATCTTGCCGCTGGGTGCGGTGAGCCGCACGTCCTCAATACGCGCCGCACTATCCAGCTGTATGCCTTCGGCAAGCAGCCCTTTTAGCGCTACCAACCGCTCGTCGCCACCTTCCGGGTCCAGCCGAAAATCATCCAGCCCGGCGCTGCCCGTATATAACGCACGCCCGGGGCTTTGCCTTGCCCACTCCATTCGATCTGTCCGGCTGCGTGCGCCGCGCCCGACACCAGTTTTAGCGTGGTGTACTTTGCCACCACGCCCGCCAGCGGCAACAAGGCCACGTTGCGCGCCTCAACCTTGAACGACGCGCGCTGTTCGGCGGTGGAGGCCGTACCCTGCGCCCGCAACGACGCGCCCGGTGCGGGCGCTGGCGCGTTGGTGGCCGTAGCGCCGGCGGCGGCAACGCGCACATCCTCCAACGCGGCATTGCCGTTGTAACGAATGCCGGCGGCCTTGCCGTCGCCGTTCCAGTCCAGTTGCCCGCCAACCTGCGCCGTGCCAGCTGTTAGTTTGAAGCCGGATTGCTTTTCGATGAGCGCTGCCAAAGGTAGCAGGGCGATGCTGTTGGCGTCGAGCTTGATGCTGGCGCGTTGTTGCGACGGTGTCACGTTGCCGGTCGCGCGCAGCGTGCCGCCCTGTTTGATTTGCAGAGCCGCTTCAAACGGCATCGCGTTCTTGCCACTGCTGTCGAAATTTTTCGCAGCGAAGCGCAGGCTTTGCACATCCAGCGCGAGCGGCGTATTCGCACCCAGATCACGAAACGATGCCGTGCCATCCACGACTTCGATGGCGAGAATTTCCGCGCTGATCGAATCCGGCTCGGGCGGCCTGGGTCTTCGCGCAAACGCCGTGGCCAAATTGATTGTGCCGCTCGCGTCGCGCACCATAGCCGTGGCCGGTTTGCTGATCTTGACTGCGTTGGCAAAAAATTTCTTTTGCGCCAGATCGAAATTGCCACCGGCAAGATTCGCCGACGCAAGCGTCACGAGACTCTCTTTTGCGCCCGCTGAAGAAATCCGAATGTCGGCTACGTCGACCGTAATATTTTCGACGTTCGCCGTCACTTGCGCACCAACCGACGCCTTGACGCTGGTGCTGGCGGCGGCGCGCGCGATGTCCACGGTCAGCGGTTGCACGAAACCCTGATCGATGACGCGCAGGCGCACGTCTTCGGCCTTGACACTATCGATGGCAAATTGCCACGGAGCCACGGAGGCAGCCTGCGCGGCAGCCGGTTCGGTGGCGGGTTTCTCGGCAGTCGGCTTCGCACCGCCAGCCGCCACGAGTTGCGCCCAGTTGTTGTCGCCTTTGGCGTCGATCAACGTATTGGCGGCGATCTTGTTCAAGGCAAGTTGCGCAAACTGAATTTTGCGCTGTGCAAGATCAAACGTGCCGCCGCTGAGCGCCAGTTCACCCGCAGTCAACGCCGTTTCCGCCACACCTCTTTGTCTAAGCGAAACATCCGCAAGATTGAACGTTATCGCGCTGGCTGACGCCGCAAGTTTGCTGTCCGCGTAGCGGGCATCGTACTGCAGCGACAGCCCCGCTTGCCCGCCCGGTTCTTCGATGCGCAACTTATCCTGCACGAACTGCCACAGCGTGGTGAGCTTCACGGACTTCACTTCGATCTGGCCTGCCGATGCAATGGGCGCGAGTGATATCGCGCCGCGCCAGCCGAGCGTGCCGCCCGCAGGCAGCCTGGCCGTTAGCGTATAGTTGCCGCGTTGATCTGGCAGTGTCGACAGATCGTGCAACTCAAACGCGATGGGGTCCAGCGTCGCTGCTGCGGGTTGCGCCAGCGCCTTGTCGGTGAACGCTACGCCGCCATCCTTGAGGACAAACTTTTCCAGCAGCAGGCGCGGCAGGCCTTCGGATTTTTCAGGCTTGGGTTGAGTTTCCTTCGGCAGCAGCCGCGCGAGATTGAGAGCGCCGTTTTCGTCCGCTTCAAGATTCACTCGCGGCCGCTCCAGCGCAATCTCCGCGAACGTCCAGGCACGATGTATCAGACTGCTCGCTTCGAAATCGACGAAAAGCCGGTCGAAGGTAATGGCCGGCTTTCTGCCGCCGGCCTCGGTGAGCGTAAAGTTGCGCGCATCAATCGTGAACAGAAACGGATTAATCACGACTTCGCCCACTGAGCCGGTGGCGTTGAACTTGCGCTGGAGAATCTCCGGCAGCTCGCGCTGGATCCACCATGGCGCTACGACGAAGCCGCCCAGTGCGTAGAGCGCTAGTGCAGCCGCCGCCGCCACAAACGGCAGCGACACCAGAAATTTTACAAAGCGCGCCATGAAGTATTTACTCGCGCTTTCATTCTACTGCGAATTGCTGCAGAACTACCCGAACTACTTTTTGTCGGACTCCAGAATAGCAAATCCGGCCTGCAGCGCTTTTTCGATGCGCGCTTTTTCCTGCGCAATCGATTCATCCGTCCACGGCCAGAAACCGTGTTTGGCTTTCATGCCAACATGGCCACGCTCCACCATTTCGCGAAAAAAGGGCGGCGGTGCTTTTTCGTTGTGCAGTTCGGGATAGAGTGAAGTAGACACCGCGTAGTGCGTGTCCCAGCCGGACATTTCTTTTTGCCGGAACGGGCCGCAAGCCACGAAGCGAAAGCCGAAGCCGTAGCGCACGGCGGTATCGATACCCTCGGCGGTGGTGACGCCATCGTGAATCATCCACATTGCCTCGCGCATCAGCGCAACTTGCAGCCGGTTGCCGACAAAGCCCGGCACATCCTTGTTGACGCGGACTGGCGCCTTGCCGACTTCGTTCATGGTTTGTTCGAGCTTGGCGGCTACCGCCGGGTCTGTGGTGTCGGCGCTCACCACTTCCACCAGCGGCACCAGATGCGCTGGCATGAAAAAATGCAGTCCCGCCATGCGTGACGCGGTTTTCAAGCCCTGACTCACCGAACCAATTTTGAAATTTGAGGTATTGGTAGTGATCGGCGTATCGGGCCGCACCAGCGTTTCGAGCTGCGCAAACAGTTTTTGTTTCAGCGGCAAATCCTCGGTGACGGCTTCGATCACCAGATCAATGCCCTGCCAGGCGATGTCGCCCAGCCGCGCGTGCACGGCTACGTGCTTCGCGCACGCCGCGTCCGCGTTGATTTTTTTCAGCCCCGCCGTCAGCCGCGCACCCAGCGCATCGCGTGTTTTTTGCGACGGGCTCATCACGTGCACACGCCAGCCCCTGGCCGCGAAAACCGTGGCGATGTCGCCGCCCATGATGCCGCCGCCGATGATCGCGACTTGTGAAACCTGAGACATACCGAATACTCCCGTAAAAATGCGAAAAAATAGCGCCGCCGTAGCAGCGCTATTTTATTAATTAAATCAGATACTTATAATTATCGTTGATACGGAGATTACCGGGCACGCGTAGCGCTCCACTTACCCGCGCTCGCCCCTTTCACCGTGCCTTCCATGCGGTCGCCAGAAACACGGCCGCTGTATTCCCGGCCATCAACAGAAAAGCTGATCACATCGCCGCGCAGGCTGGCGCTGGTGATGGCCTTGCCGCCCGCGCTGCCGGACACTTTCTGGAATTCCTGTTTCAACGAAAGATCGCCCGCGCCGCCGCCTTCGATGCGCCAGTTGCCCTCCACCTTCGCCGGCACCACCCAGAAGTACGCGGTGCGGCCCTCGACATTCGCGGTCTCGTCCGCCTCCCATTCGCCCATGGTGAACGCGTGCGACACCACGCGCGTGCCCGGCTTCATCCCCAGAATGATCGGGCGCAACTTCAGATTCAGGCTCGGCAGCAGATACAACGTGATCACCGTGGCGTTGCTGAAATCCGTTTTGAAGATATCGGCGTTGATAAACTTCACCTTGCTGGCGACGCCCTCGCGCTGCGCACTGCGGTTCGACAGCGCCACCATATCCGGATTGAACTCGACACCCGTGGCATTCGCACCGCGCTTGGCCGCGGCGATCACCGTGCGTCCGTCGCCGCTGCCCAGATCAAAGTGAATGTCCTGCGGCGTAAGCTTAGCCATGTCGAGCATTTTGGCAATCAACTCATTGGGCGTTGGCACCCAAATCACGTCTTTGCCTTCCTGACCGACGCTGGGTTGATATTCCTTGTCGCCGTATTGCTGCGCTGCCGCGCCGAAGTTTAGCGTGAACGCTGCAGTCAATGCGAGCGCTGCGAAAATTTTCTTGAAAATTAGAGACATGGAAAACCTCTCGGAGAATGAAGAAAGTCTAAACGAAAGCCAAGGGAATGCGGGCAGAGGCGACTGAGAGAACAGCTATTATGCCTTAAGGCGAAGGATTGACTCACGCCGCACGTTAAGTGCGCACTAGCGACATCAGGTCATTTACACTCTGCAACGTTTGCAGATTTTCCACAAGATCAACAACCCGATCCGCCCTTGCGGTATCAATTACCCGGCGTGCGCACGAATGAAATTTCTTCATCCGCTGCTCACGTGTCAGCGGATTGCCCACCCAGCCGGAGAGTTTGTCGACGCGTTGTGTCAGCACGCGGCCGTCGGTAAGGGTGACGGTCATGTCGATATGCATGCGGTCGAAGTCGTTGGGGATTGCATCGTCCATGATGAGCGTCACTTTCGGCAGCAGGGCTTCGACGTCGGGCGCGAAGCGGCGCGCGTTGTCGAAGGAGTCGACGGTGATTTCGCCGTCGAGCAGCGCCACCGCCGTGGTGTATTGAATACTGAATTTTCCGTCGAGGCCGGTCTTGGGCTGCGGGCGGTTGACGTATTCAAAGCGCGGAGAGCGCACGTCAACTTTCGCGATTTGTTCAGGCTTGATCTGATGCTGTTCGCGCAGCGCCAGCGCGGCGTCGATCGGCCGATGGGTGAAATAATTGGACGGATGTTTTTTGAACCCTACCCCAGGATCGACCATGCGAAACGGTGCGCCGAAGTTGTCGACGAGTAAATGCGGCTCGGCGCGGCCGAAGAGAAACGTGTCGAAAAAGCCCTTTGGTCCGAACACATCGGCCGCACCCGTAAAGCCCATTTGTGCCAGCACCGCACATTCCACGCCATTGCGAGCGGCGTGGCCGGAATGCGACGACTTGGTCATGCTGCCAGTGTTGATCGAAATGCTGCCCGCGCGCGAACCGGCAATGCCGAAGGCCATCAGCATTTGTTCCCGCGCAAGATCGAGCATCTTGCACGCGGCAGTGACCGCGCCGAATTGCCCGGTGGTGCCTGGCTTGTGAAAGCCGGACCCGGTTTCCAATCCCGTAGAAGCCATGCGCATGCGGCCCTGCACTTCAAACGCCGCCACCAGCGACTCGATGATTTTTTTGCCGCCGAGGCCGTGATGTTCCGCAATCGCCAGAATTGCCGGCAGCGTGGGCGAAGTCGGGTGATTCAGCGGATACCAGGTGTTGTCGAAATCGAGCGCATGCGCCATGGTGCCATTCGCGTAAGCGGCGCTGATCATCGAGGTTTTGAAGCCGCCCGCGATCACTGTCGCCTGCGGATTGCCGCCGCAGTCTTTTACATATTGCGTGACGATGCGGCCCAGCCCCAGCGGCTCGGTGGCGCCGGCGAGCATCACGGCGATGCCGTCGAGCACGCAGGCTTTGGCCATGTCAATGGCGGCGGGCGGCAGCGTGTCGTATTGAACCGCGCGGATTTTATCGATGAGGGTTTCGGTGATGGTTGCCATGGTTGTCTGTTTGAAAGTGCCGATCAGCGAGTGTCAGCTAGCAAAAGTCAGTCCGCCCTCGCCCCCGAATGTTTTGCCATTGCCGCGTAGTCGGGCTGTGCAAAGGGAGTTGCGCAACTAACATCCCTATCTTGGCGATCGCTCAAGGGGATACTCGTAAGTATTTGATTTTGTGGAATTTTTACAAGCATTGATTATGCTTTTGTGAGGCATTGTAACCGAGGCACTGTGCGGCGCCGCTACCCGCTGGCATTCACTGCCTGAACGAAAATCACTTCGCAGCTGCCTTGCCCCGTGTCATCGCGCGTCATCGAACTGCGCCAGCTCCAGCCATCTTTCGCTTTGATTTCCACCAGATAGCCCGAGAGCTTGACGATTTGTCCCTTGCGAATCTTGCCCAGCGCGCGCGCCACGCCCGCGTCGGCGGGGATCAGGTGCATGTTGGCGCTGGAGGTTTCAATCTCTCGCGGGGGTATGGGCGGCTCGCCTTCAAAGCGCCAGTAGTACCAGCGGTTGCTTTGCGAAATCGACAGCCGGTCGCTCACCGGCGGCTCACTCATGCGCCCCCAGCCGAAGGCAATATCCAGCGGCGACAAATCAGACTCGCGGCCCATGCGATAGTCCGTTACCGAGAGCGCACGCGCGGTCAATCCGAACTGCGCGAGGGTTCTGAGTTCGTAGCCGTTCATGGAAAACACGTGTGGCCGTGCTATTGAATCCTGACGCGGCGCTTCGCGTTCCGAGCCCGCCGACACCACGGCCGGTGGCGGTGCTTCCACGACCTGCGGCGGTTTGGTGCGGCCGAACGTGAGCCAGAGTCCGGCCAGAATTGCGCCGCCGATCAATAGTCTTTTCATGCTTTTGCTCGTTTCTTTCGACACTGAATTACGGTGAAGGGTGTCACGAGCGGACAGATTAGAATAGGCATGGCACGACGGCAAGCCAGACATCATGGCTTCCGGCTGTAAATTGCCGTACCGTTTTACCGCCTCTCCTTAAACATTTTCCCTTTTTTGACGCGTCAATAGAAACGCCCGGCAGCATGAATTATTTCACCCAATTGCGCGGCCTGATGATCGAAGTCATGTTGCCGCTGGGCCTGCTGGTGGCGGCGGGCGCGTTGTGGCCGCGCCTGTTTGCCGACGCGCATACCGACGTGCTGCGCACGCAACTGAACCGGATGGCGATGTATGTGTTCTACCCGTGCGTTTTGTTTGCGGTGGCGGCTTCCACGCCAATCACGCCGGCGCTGTTGTCGGTGCCGCTGCTGGTGGGCATGGGCACGCTGCTATCGGGGGCGTTGTTGTACTGGCTGCTCTATCGCACGCCGTTGGGCAGGAAACTCTCCGACCCCACGCGTGCGGTGCTGGTGATTGGCGGGATGTGGGGTAACACGTTCAACATCGGTGCGCCGGTGCTGGTATTCTTTTTCGGCCGCGATGCCACGCGTTACGCGATATACAACGACGTGTTGATGACCATGCCGCTGGTGTGGAGCCTCGGCGTGTGGATCGCCACAAGGCTGGGTTCGCACGACAGCAACGTGTCGTATGCTTCGCCATCCACTTCGGTGTGGCGCGTGCTCGCCACCATGCCGCCGATCTGGGCGTTTGCGCTGGGCTTTGCTTCGCAGCAGTTGGGCTTGACGTATCAGCCGCTGGTGTCCGCCGCACAGTTCATCGGGCAGGCAACGATACCGGTGTTGCTGTTCATACTGGGCCTCACCATCCCATGGCGCAACCTCACGCCACGCCCGGAAATCCTCGCTGTCGCGCTGGTCAAGCTGCTGGCGATGCCGGTGATGGTGTGGCTTGCCGCCGGCGCCCTGTTTGAACAACGCCATGAGGCGCAATACGCCGCCGTGGCTCAGGCCGCAACACCAGCGATGATGACCACGCTGCTGTTGGCGGATCGCTTCAGGCTCGATAGCGCCATGGCCGGCCTGATCGTCGGCTGGACCACGCTGTTGTTTTGGCTGAGTTTGCCGGTGATCCTGGCGTTGGGCATGATTCGATAAGCGGCAAAATTCGATACGCAGCAAAGCGCTAACAAGGGAGCAGAATATGAAAGAAAAGGCGCCGTACTTTTACATGGTCACCTTCGAAATCGATCCGCAGGACGAGAAGGATTTCAATGAAATCTACGACACCGAGCACATCCCGAACATTTTGCAAGTCGAGGGTGTATTGCAGGTAATCCGCTTGCGCGATGCCGAGCGAACGCCGCAGGGGTGGCTCAAATATTCGGCGCTGTATCTGATCACGCAGCCCGATTTGCCCACCACGCCGCAGTGGAAAGCCAAATCCGATCTGGGGCGCTGGGCGCCGGTGATCCGGCCCAAGGTGAAGGCGCGGCGGCAGCGGCTGGGTAGCGTGGCGGCGAATTCAGGCAAATAACATCGTCCAAGCGAATATAAAATAATCAATTAAACCAAATAGTTACAGGAGACCCTGTTCGACTGGCCCGCTGTTGTGGCACTTTTCCGCCGCGCCGCGATCAGATGGCGCGTGCCGCACTTCATCCGTCCCGCATTGCGCCTTGCCGTGTATTCCACATCCAAGAAAAAAGCCTGCCTGCTGGTTTTGTCCGTGCTAACCGCGCTGGTCACCGTGCTGTTCGGCGGGTGCGCACGCATACAGGATTTGATTTTGCCCACGCCCAACGTGCCCGGCGAATGGAACGCGCTGCTCGCCGAAGTACGCACGTTTGAAAAGCGCGTCGGCTTTACCAAAGAAACCGAGAACTTCAAAAGCGTGTATCAGGAGCAGGGCAGCTACACGATGTGCGGTTACGCCCCGCGCTTTCAGTTGCCGTATTCGTATCAGGATCCGCTGATCCGCTGGGCGGATGCCGCGACCGAAGAAGCCTGCCGCGCGGGCGCGGGCGGCGATGACATGTATTTCACCACGGTCGAGGCCGTGGGCGAGATTGGCACTGCGGTTACGTCCAGCATGCTCGAAGGCAAGCTTGACCGCTTTTTGTATCTGGTGATCCACGAAGATTGCCACGATCAGTTTGATCTGCCCTATGGTATCGAAGAGGCGCTATGCAATCTCATCGGCTACAAGGGCATGGCCGCGTTTACCACGCAGAAGTACGGCGCGCTGGGGCGCGAACATCTCGCCATTCGCCGCTACGTTGGCATGCAATCAACACTGACGCGCGCGGTGGTCGATTACTACCAGCAAGTTGAGCAACTCTACGCGCAACACGCGCGCAAGGAAATCACTGCTGATGCCGCGCTGCAATTCCGTGCGCGCATTTTCACTAACGCCGAACGAACCCTGGGCTGGAACAAAAGTGCGATGAACAACGTCGGTCTCGCCAACGAAATGACCTACAGCCGCCACTATCCGCTGCTGGAGCGCGTTTATGAAGCGATGGACGGCGACCTCGCCCGCACCGTTGCGTTTTTCAAGTCAGTCGATCAGCGCAAGCCCACGCCGGCGCAGCTGAAAAAGCAGCTGCGTATCAATGACGAAAAAAGCGTGGAATTTGTGCGTGCTTACGAGGCAGCGATCGTGCGGACGATAGAATCGATGCTTATCCGGCGCTGACCGCCAACGCCTGCCCCATGTCCGAAGCCCGCTGTATCGTATCGATAAAGTGATGCAGTTCCACCGCAGTGTCGAATGTCGGCAGACGGCTGTTGGGTTTGCCGGTACGGATGCCCTCGGCGAACAGCGCGTACATCTGCCCGACGTTGTAAGGGTCTCCCTTGGGGAACTCCGGTGGCACGTGCATATAACGCGTGGGCAGTGGCAAATCATTCAGCTTCTGGCTGCGTTGCGCGCCCTGCACGCGCAGCATTTCACCGCGTTGGGTGGAGATGTTGCCGGTGACGACCAGTGTGCCGTCACGCCCGAAAATCTCAATCTTGACGCCACCACCCGCCCACGGCACCGCACCCACGTGCACGGACGCCGCCGCGCCGCGCGCAAGCTGGCCGCTGACCTGAATGTTGTCGGGCGAGGTGACATCCACCATTTGCTTCGTGTCGGTTTCGTACCATTGCTTGGCTTGCGTGGTGACCATGCACGCCACGCGCGAGAAATTGCCCGCGACAAACCGTAGCGCGTCGATGACATGACCATTCGCAATCGTCAGCGTGTTGGCGCCGAGCGTGGCATCGCGCTGCCAGGTGCGGCTGGAGGGGCGCTCCAGCGTACCGTCGCGCATGCAGGTGGCGTGGCAGGCCAGCACTTCGCCCACGTAGCCGCCGTCGATTAGCTCTTTCACGTAGAGCAGTGCGGGGCTCACGCGCGATTGCAGGCCGCAAGCTGTCTGCACGCCCTTGGCTTTGGCGAGCGCGGTAAGTTCAACAGCCTCGGCGGTGTTGCGGCCCAGCGGCCACTCGGTGTAAACGTGTTTGCCGGCTGCAATCGCGGCCTTGGTCGGTTCGTAATGTGATGGCACCTTGATTACCACTGCTACCGCATCGATATCGGGGGAAGCCACCATCGCGCGGAAATCATGAAACGCGAGCTTCGCGCCGAAGGCTTTTTTCGCAGCCTCCGCACTTTGCGGGTTGGATGTGCATACCGCAGTGAATTCAACATCGGGGTGCGCCAGCAGCGCGGGAAAATGCGACTGCGCGGCCCAGGTTGATTTGGGGTTTGCACCGATGAAGCCGAGGCGGATTTTGTTGGGCATGATGCGTGCTCGGGAAAAGTGGCGGGACGTGCATTATCGCTCAGCGCGGTGGCCCGCAAAATGCCAGAGTTACAGCCAAATTGCGGCGGCATTAGATAAGTAACTGATTTAAAATGATATTTTTTGCGACCACCATTGGGCCGCCAATTGACAAACCCGCGCCAAATCCGGACAATCCCGCCCCTCTGGTGATATAGCTCAGGTGGTTAGAGCGCAGCACTCATAACGCTGAGGTCGGTGGTTCAAATCCACCTATCACCACCACTTAACAATCCAGCACTATCCAGCGGTATCCAAAAACCGGCGTAACTGCCGGTTTTTCATTGGTAAATTCGTCCGGGTGGATATGTGACTGCTCAAGAGGCGTTAACCCAAAGATACGGACGATAGCAAGTTGGGTCGTAGCGGGCTGCGTTCCCGAAGAAGACTAGCCGCAACACCCAGTAGGTTCAGCGTATCGGCCACGGGATCGAATCTGTTCGAGCGGCTTGTGGCATACCAGTATTGAACCGTGTTCCATTGCGTTAAGACTTAGGGATGCAAAGTGTCTTTACCAGCAACAAGTGAAGCTGTTGGACATAGTTGTATTTTGCGTCAAAATCACGCTCAGCATTGAGATCTAACGCCGGAAACAAACAAAACGCTTAACTGGAGACGTCGCTATGCATAAGGTACTCAATATGGGTTTGGCTAGCTTGGGCTTGGTAGCCGCCATGGCCTCTGGCGCGGACCTTGCTCCCAACGGGATAGCTTTGCCTGAAGGCTACAAGGATTGGAGAGTGTTGTCCGTGCACCACCGCACCGACAACGGCACCCTGCGAGCCGTGCTTGGAAACGATATAGCGATCAAGGCTGCGCGTGAAGGCAAAACCAATCCATGGCCAGAAGGTGCAATACTCGGCAAGACAGTATTCAAGGGCAATAGTCACGACCGATTTCCGGCAGCCACGGAACCAGCAGCATTTGTTCATGCCGAATTCATGATTAAAGACAGCAAGCGCTTCAAGGATACCGGCGGGGGGGGCTACGCTCGATGGCTTGGCGCAGAACAACGGCCTTACGGCAAGGACGCAAACTTTGTGCAGGAATGCATAGGGTGTCACACCCCGGTCAAGGATCGGGATTGGGTTTTTACGCATCCCGTCAAGTTGCCTTGACCAAGGTTGCCGCGCAATACATTGACGCCGCAACGTGTGTCGTTTTGTCGCCATGGCGCATTGGCAGATGCCATTGCACCTTCCTAAAGCAGGACTTCACCAAGAAGCGTTCAAAGCCGGCGTAAACGCTGGTTTTTGTTGGCGTAGTTCGTGCCGGCTTGGCAATGGCGAACGCGGCAGGGAAAGTAAAACTGTGAAACCCGTAACCCACCAGTGCATTTTGCCGGTTGCATCAGTCGCGCTGTTCTGCGGCTGGCCGGTCACGCCGCCCGCGTTCGCGCAAACCTACCCCACCAAACCCATACGCATTGTGGTGGCGTTTCCGCCGGGCGGTTCTACGGATTTTGCCGCGCGGGTGCTGGCAAGTCATCTGCCCAAGGCGCTGGGGCAGTCCATTGTGGTGGATAACCGCGGCGGGGCGGGCGGCAACATCGGCAACGATATTGTTGCCAAGGCCGCGCCGGATGGTTACACGCTGCTGGTGACGACGGAGGGCGCGATTACCATCAGCCCAAGCCTGTATGCATCCCTGCCGTATAACGCGACGCGCGATCTGGCGCCGATTACGCAGATCATCAAGTACGCCAACGTGGTTGCGCTGCATCCGTCGGTGAAGGCGGGCACGGCGAAGGAACTGGTTGCTCTGGCGAAAGATCAGCCGGGCAAGTTGAGTTACGCGCATCCGGGTGTGGGCACCAATGTGCATCTGGGTGCGGAGCTGTTCAATCAAATGGCCGGGATAAAGATTACCGGCGTTTCCTACAAGGGCGGCGGCCCGGCGATTATCAGCCTCATCGGCAATGAAACGCAGATTTCGTTTGCCACGCCGCCGTCAGCAATACCGCATGTCAAGAGTGGTCGCCTGAAGGTGATCGCGGTCACCAGCGCCAAGCGTTCGGCGGCGCTGCCGGATTTGCCCACGCTCGCGGAATCGGGCGTCGCAGGTTACAACGTTGAAGGCTGGGTCGGCTTTTACGCGCCGGCGAAAACGCCGGACAGCATTATTGCGCGCGTGTATGACGAAACTACCAAGGTCCTAAAGCTCCCCGAGGTGCGCGACGCCGTGCTCGCCACCGGATCGGAGCCTTCAGGGATTTCCCCTCGTGAAACGACGACGATAGTACGCGAGGAAACTGCGATGTGGGCGAAACTGATTAAAACCGTGGGTGTAAAGATCGAGTAATCGGCATCATCCGTCACGCTACTATCTGATACACCCGTGCTGCCGTATCGTGAAACAGCGCTGCGCGCTCTGAAGCCGAGTAGTTCTTGGACAGCCGTTTGAACGCGTTCCACACCACGCCGTACGAATACGAAATCTTGTCCACCGGGAAATTGCTTTCGAACATGCAGCGGTTGGGGCCGAATTTTTCGATGCAGTAGTGCATCAGCGGCGCGAGCGCGTTTGCCAGTTCTTCCGAGCCAATGGGCTTGGCACGCGTGTGCCAGTCGTAGCCGAAACGCTTTTGGCCGACGCCGCCGAGTTTGAGCACGATATTCGGGCAGGCTGCTGCGGTGGCGATGCCACGACGCCAGTCGGCGAGCACTTCGTTGTCGCGGCTGGCGTAAGGGCCCACGCGCACCAGCCCCCCGACGTGGTTCAACACGATGGTGAGGTCGGGCACGGAGCGGGCGAATTCGGCGAGTTCGTCGAGTTGTGTGTGGTAGAGAGAGTTGTCGAGGGTTAAGCTCATTTTCGCCAGCACTTTTGCGCCGGCGCGGTATTGCGGGGTGGACATCACGCCTTCGATGTCGCGCTTGGCGAGTTCGGGGCTGGCATCCCAGCCGGCCGCGTGGCGTATGCCGCGAAAGCGCGGGCTGGCGGCCACCATGGCTTCCAGCACGGGGGCCACGTTATCGCCGAGCTTCAAATCGGCGTGGCCGACGATGGATGCTGCGATTTTCGTTGGGCCGTCTTTGCCCCTCGCGTAACTTCCGGCTTCGTCCGCGACTTTGTGGACGTGCTCAACTTCGCCCACCGGCTGCATCGCCTCCGGGCCGCTGTCCCGATAAAACGCCTTGACCTCGATGAACACTGTTGAACGGATGTTGTGGCCGCTATCACGGATGTCCGCGGCCAGATCAGGCAACAGGTAGCTCGGGTAGGCGGGCGGATCGTGCCGCTGCGCCCAGATGTGGTGGTGCGGGTCACATACGGGTAATGCCGGTTCCAGCGCGGCTTCGGGCGTCAGTTTCAGCCAGTCGGCGTCTCCTATGGGCATGGGGTGTTCCTTGCGTTTTGCGCGGTGAGCGTTGCGGCAATCTATCTCGCGGGCAGTGCAGCGTCAAACCGCTTTCGGGGGCGCGCTTTGTCTGGGTCTATGCCGGCCCCGCGCTGGATGCCATTCAACATTCCGCACACCCGCTTGCATGATTGCCGGTCTTGGCTCACGATTGCTCTATGTACATTCTGCACATACTGGCATAGTAACGGAGACCACAATGCAATACGATCTGGTAGTCAAAAACGGCACGATAGTCGATGGTTCGGGCATGCCGCGATTTCGCGCGGATGTTGGCGTTATTCAAGGCAAGATTGCGCGCATCGGGCGCATTCGCGATAGCGCGAAGGAAGTGCTGGATGCCGAAGGCCATGTCGTCGCGCCCGGTTTTGTCGACGGCCACACCCACATGGACGCGCAGATTTTCTGGGATCCGCTGGGTACGTCGTCGTGCTATCACGGCATTACTTCGGTGGTGATGGGTAATTGCGGCTTTACGCTGGCGCCGTGCGCCTCAAAAGACAAGCACCTGGTGGTGCGCAACCTGCAACGCGCCGAGGACATTTCGCCGGAGGCGATGGAAGCCGGCATCAAGTGGAACTGGACGACTTACCCGGAGTTTCTGGAAACTATCGAGAAGCTACCCAAGGGCATCAACTACGCGAGCTACGTTGGCCACTCTGCGATCCGTACGTTTGTCATGGGCGAGCGTGCGTTCACCGAAAAAGCCACAGAAGATGATCTGCAGGCGATGGAACGCCAGGTGCATGACGCGATTTCGGCGGGTGCGGTTGGCTTTACCTCATCGCGCTCCCCGGCCCACGAAACACCCGAGGCGCGCCCGGTGGCGAGCCGGGCGGCGGACTGGGAGGAGGTGCGGCGGCTGGTCGGCACGATGGGCAAGTTGAACGCCGGACTGTTTGAAATGGCAGGCGAGGGCGTCGACCGCAAGCTGGGTGACCCCGGCCTGCGCGAATACCACGAGCGGCTGCGTGATCTGGCGGTGGAATCAGGCCGGCCGATCACCTTTGGCGTATTTGGCCGCCGTGAATCGCCCGGCACGTGGCGCAAGTATCTCGCGCTGCTTGACGAAACCGCGGCAGCCGGCGGACGCATGTTCGCGCAGGCGCACAGCCGTTCATTGAGCGCGCTGCTGTCTTTCAAAACGCAAATGCCGTTTGACCGCCTGCCGCTGTGGAAGGACATTCGCGCGCTGCCGCTGGAAGAACAAAAAGCCAAGCTGCGCGACCCCGCGCTACGGGCCAAGCTGATTGAAGCGTCCGGCGCGCGCGACAGCCACCAGCCGCGCGGCACCGAGGCTCGGCTTGCCGATTACGACTGGCTGTTCGTGTTCGACAGCGTGAAAGGGCCGCACCGCTCGGTGGCGGAAGTGGCGCGTGAGCGCAATCAGCACCCGGCCGAAACCATGATCGAACTGGCGCTGGAAAAGGATCTGGATTTATTCTTCTTGCAGCCGGTGGCCAACGAGGATCAGGATGCCGCGCTCGAAATCATGCGCCATCCGCGCACGGTGACGACGTTCTCCGACTCCGGCGCGCACGTTTCACAGTTGATGGATTCCTCATTGCAAACGCACTTGCTGTCGCACTGGGTGCGCGAGAAGCAGGCGTTTACGCTGGAGCAGGCAGTGCGCATGCTATCGCTGGTGCCGGCGACGCTTTGGGGCTTTCACGACCGCGGCCTGCTGCGCGAAGGCATGATGGCCGACATGGTGGTGTTCAACCCGGACACTATTACGGCAACCATGCCGGAAGTGGTGCACGATCTGCCCGCCGGCGCGCGGCGGCTGGTGCAGCGCACGAAAGGCATGGCGGCGACGGTGGTGAACGGAAAAATTGTGCTCAAGGATTGCAAGCCCACCGGGGCGCTGCCGGGGCGCTTGCTGCGCGGGCCACTGGGGCAGCGCGCGTAGGGGAAACAGAACCAGAAATAGAACCGTACGCAGAACTTCGCGCACCGCTTCGAAAGGTGCGTAGCGGTAGGCGTATTACACGGCGGCAATCAGGCGACTGATTGCCGCTTTGGTTCTATGGTTTACTGGTAGCTGCGCCCCACGAATTCGCGGACATCGAAATCGCTGAAGTCGTCCAAGTCGTCGTCTGCGTCCAGCATCGGGTTGATGGCGCGCAAAATGCGCGGCGACAACGCGCGCCGTGTTGGGGCGGCACGCGCCGCCTGTCCCACGCCGGGGCGGCCGTCGTCGTGCATGAAGGCGTCAAGGTCATCAAACTCCGGCTCCACGCCGTAATCCCTGAAATGAACAATCATGTTGCTCTCCTTGTCGGGTACTCCCGTGTGACAATCGAGCATCGAACATGCCATCGCAAAAATGCGCCGTGATGGAATCCACGAATATTCCGTAACTATCTATTTTTAAACAATATTTTATTCCTCGTCTTCGGCTTGTGCGAAGCGGCGGCGAGCACTGCCCAGCCCGGAATTGACAATTCTCGCGCATCCAGGCCGAACCTGGTCAGTGCGTGCGCTTACGTAGCGCGCACGCAACGTGCATTGCGTCACGGCACATGTAGCCGGCGCGATGGCGGCCCGCCTGCCGCGCGCGTAAACTCGTGTCATGGTTAAAACACCGGTTTGCCATGACTGAATCCTGCGACGTCGCCATCATCGGCGCGGGGCTGGTGGGCGCAAGTCTTGCGCTTGCACTGGCGCCAGCGCGGTTGCGCGTGGCACTGGTGGAGCCGCGCGCGCCAGCCGCAGCCGCGACCGGCGATGCGTGGGACAGCCGCATTTACGCCATCAGCCCGGGCTCGGCGGCGTTTCTCGCAAGTATTGGCGCGTGGCAGACAGCGCCAACGGCAGATGGGGCACGCATCGCGCGCGTGGAAACCATGCGCATTTTCGGCGACGCGCCCGCGTCACAGTTCGAGTTCAGCGCCTATGAAGCGGGCTTGAGCGAACTGGCGTTTATTGCCGAAAGCGGGCGCTTGCAGATTGCTTTATGGGAACAGTTGCAGCAGTTGGCGGACGCCGAGCACGTCACGCGATACTGTCCCGCCGTGTGCGAGCACATGACACAACACCCGGACGCCACGGAAATCCGGCTCGATGACGGCACGACGTTGCGCGCAAAGCTCGTAGTCGGCGCGGACGGCGCGCATAGCTGGGTGCGCACAGCAGCAGGCATCAAGGTGCACACACAGGCCTATGCACAACACGGCGTGGTAGCGAATTTTTCCTGCGCACTGCCGCATCGCGATACCGCGTTTCAATGGTTTCGCGACGATGGCGTGCTGGCGTTGCTGCCGCTGCCCGGAAACCGCGTGTCGATGGTGTGGTCAACCGATGATGCGCATGCACGGGAGTTAGTGGCGTTGGATCCCGAAACGCTGGCACGGCAAGTGGGCGAAGCTGCGCAAAATGCATTGGGCGCGCTCGACGTCATCACCCCGGCGGCAGCGTTCCCGCTAAACCTGCAGCGCGTGACGGCATTCGTGCAACCGCGCCTTGCGCTGGTGGGTGACGCTGCGCATAATGTGCATCCGCTGGCGGGACAGGGTGTGAATCTGGGTTTCAGGGACGCGCGTGAGCTGGCGGCAGTGTTGAGTGATCGCGGCGCGCAGACTGACTGCGGCGATTACGCGCTGCTGCGGTGCTACGAACGTGCGCGCAAGGAAGACGTGCTTACATTGCAGTTGGCGACGGACGGCTTGCAGAAACTTTTTGCCTCGAAGGCGGTCTGGCTGTCACGCGCACGCAATTTGGGGGTAGATCTGCTCGGCCGGCAGCCGCTGTTGAGAAATCTGCTGGTAAAGCACGCAATTGCGTAAACCGGAACAGCGATTGGTTGGCGCGCGACACGACTAAAAGGAATGATATGTTGAAACGAATTTCGATGCGGATTTCGCTGATGCTGGCAATACCGTTGGCACTTGCGGCCTTTGCCGTGCACGCGCAGGACGCCGATGAGGCCCGCGTCAAACAGGCGATGCAGGCCAAGTTTCCCAAATTGGCGGTGGACTCCGTGACACGCATGCCGTTTGGTGGTCTGTTTGAGGTGGTGATGGGTGGCGAAGTGCTTTACACCGACGTCAAGACGGAGTATCTGCTCGGCGGCACCCTGTACGACGTGCGCACCATGCCCGCGCGCAATCTGACACAAGACACGACGCAGAAAATTACCGCAAAGCTGATCACCGGCTCGCACGACACGGCCATCAAAATGGTGCGCGGCAACGGCAAGCGAGTGCTGTACACATTCGAGGATCCGAACTGCGGCTACTGCAAGGAGCTTTACAAGGAGCTTGCCAAGATGACGGATGTGACCGTCTACACGTACCTGCTGCCGATTCTGTCACCCGATTCCACGGAAAAGTCGCGTGCCATCTGGTGCGCGAAAGACCGCGCCAAGGCATGGGAACAGGTGATGACCAAGGGCAATGTGGCCGAGCCTTCAAAACCCTGCGATGCGCCGCTGGCGAAGAACACCGAGATTTCGCAGCGCCTCGGCATCCGCGGCACGCCGGCGATTTATCTGGCAAGCGGCCAGCAGCTCGGCGGCTTTTTGCCGGCGCAGCAAATCGAAAACGCGTTCGGCAAGAAATAAATCCATTTGAAGCGATGGTTGCGATAGCTGGTCTGCGCGGAGCAAGCCGACGCCTGACGCTGGCGCTGGCCGTGTCGTTGCTGCTGCATGTATGGGCCATGCATGACGCACGAGGATTGCGAAAGCCGCGTGTCGAAGCCGGCGCTGCGGCGGCGCTTACCGCCAGCCTGTCTGTGCCCGCCGTGGATAAACCGGTGGCCCGCGATGTGCCTGCCTTGCCGGCGCCAGCGATGACCGCCACGTCACCTGCGGTTCACGAAACACCGGTTCCGGCAGCGCAGCCGAAGGCAACACCACCTTCCGAACCATCCACAACGGCTGGCGTCTGGGCCGCACAAGGCGATGCGCCGCTGCCGCAACCCAGCGATCCCACGTATCACGGCGCACTGAGTCTGGACGTGTATCCGCGCGCCATCACGCCGCTGGATTTAGGTGCACACTTGGCACGTGCCGCGAGCGGCGCTGTTGGTGAAATTCGCGCCACGGTGTTGATTGATGAGGCCGGCGTGGTGAAGGATGTGCGCGCCATTGATGCCGCCGATCCAGAAATCGCGCGTGCCGCGCGCACCCTGCTGTGGCAAACGCGGTTTTCCCCGGCGCGCCGCGACGGGCGCATCGTCAAGGCGGAGGTGCGCGTCAGCCTGGGCTACGATAAGGCGCATTGATATATCGTAAGCAATTGTTTTTATTGAATTTTTTGCAGTATGCCATTCAGGGCTGTGTAACCTTGCGGCAGCAGCACCCACTTGCGCACCTGCTGCTGCATGCGGCCAGCTTCCAGTGCCGCGTTGTCGCCCGCCCCCCAGAAATAATCGATGCGCACCGCGCCGCGAATCGCACCGCCGGTGTCCTGCGCCAGCATCAGGCGTTGCAGCGGCTTCGTCGTGTTGGGCCAGGTGGTTGCCACGTGCACCGGCGCGCCCAAGGGGATGTATCGTGGATCAATGGCCACGCTGCGCTCGGGCGTGAGCGGCACGCCCAGCGCACCCGGCGGTGACGTTGCCGCCCCGGTCAATTCACGGAAAAACACATAGCGTGGATTCTGATGCAGCAGCTCGGTGAGCCGCGCCGGATTGGCGCGCGCCCATGCCTTGATGCCCTGCATCGACGCGCGCTCGGCAGGTAATTCGCCGCGCTCGATCAGCACGCGTCCGATGGAGCGGTAGGGGTGCCCGTTGTGCTCGGCAAAGCCGATGCGCATGACGCCGCCTTCGGTGAGTACGATGCGGCCCGAACCCTGTACTTGCAGAAAGAACAAGTCGATGGCGTCGTCCACCCATGCGATTTCACGGCCGCGCAACGGCGAAATCTCGGCCTCGATTTGCGCGCGCGTGTGATACGGCACCACCCGCCGGCCGTCGAGCCGGCCGCGTGGCAGGGCACCTTTGAGTTCCGGCGCCACCGACGCGAGATCGACGATCAGAATGTCGTCCGGCGCGGCGTAAACCGGATAGCGGTTACGCGTACTGCGCGTTCGGCTGCCGCGAATGGTCGGCTCAAAATAGCCTGTGGCCAGCCCTTCCTGCGTGCCATCGGGGTTTGTCACGCGATACGGCGTGAAGTGCTGCTCGAAGAATTGCCGCGCGGCTTCGCGGGTTTTCACTTGGGGTGCGGCGTCGCATGCCGGGCGCCACGCCGGTTGTTTGGACAGCACGCGGCAACTGGCGAGCCATGCGGGCATCGCATCCGCGTGATTGTCCTGCATCCAGCCGGGGAGCTCGGCGAAAGTGATCGGCGTGAGGATTTGCGGCGCGGCCGGCGATGATTCCGGTGTGGATTCCGGCGGCGCCGGGGCGGGTGCTGGCGCCTCAGCGGCCGCAGGCGCTGCAGGCGTACCGTCGATCACGGGCGCGGGCGTGCGTGTGGCTGGTGTGGCGGCTTCCGCAGGGGGCAGTGGCGCAGGTGACTGGCATGCGCCGGACAGCAGCATCAGCGCCGCCGCCGACAACACCTTGAAATATTGGATTTTCCCCGCCAGTTCATTCATGATGGCACGGGAGCATAGTCGCAATACGGCAGGCAACAACATGGACGTTTTGGGGTGGTTTTTGCTGGAGGCACTGGCCGCCGCCGCGCTGCTGGCGCTGGTGGTGTGGTTGACCTGGCCGCGCAAATCCAAGGACAATGACGGCGATCCGCCGCAAAACGGCAACCGTTAAGGCGCGCAAGGGTCAGTGCAGCACGCGCGGAATCGACAGCGTGAATTCCGGGATCGGCGCTTCGAATTTCGTGCCATCGTCGGCAATCATCTGGTAGCTGCCGCGCATGGTGCCCACGGGCGTGGCAATGGCCGAACCGCTGGTGTATTCAAAACTTTCACCGGGCTTCAGGTGCGGTTGCTCGCCGACCACGCCCTTGCCGCGAACCTCCTGCACCTTGTCGGCGGCGTCGGTGATGATCCAATGGCGGCTCAGCAGCTGCGCGGCAACGCTGCCGCTGTTGGTAATGGTGATGGTGTAGGCAAACACGTAACGGTCATTGGCCGGATCGGACTGATCGGCAATGTAAACCGTGCGCGTTTTCACCGCGATGTCGTAGGCTTTGCTGGTCATGATGGGTGTACTCGCTCGCAGGTAGTATACGCGAGGAACACGCCATGGCGGCAAACCCGTTACGTCATTACGTTACAATACCCCGCATGAGTATCGCACCTGCACGCAGCAGCAAGCCGGCAGTCCGCATCGCGCCGAGCATTTTGTCCGCCGACTTTGCGCGGCTGGGCGACGAGGTGGGGGCCGTGGTGGCCGCTGGCGCCGACATCATTCACTTTGACGTGATGGATAATCACTACGTGCCAAACCTCACCATCGGCCCGCTGGTGTGTGAGGCGATACGCCCGCACGTGCAGGTACCCATCGACGTGCATTTGATGGTGCGTCCGGTGGATCGCATCGTGCCGGATTTCGCCAAGGCCGGTGCCAACATTATTTCGTTTCACCCGGAGGCGTCAGATCATATCGACAGGACCATCGGCTTGATCCACGACAGCGGCTGTAAAGCCGGGCTGGTGTTCAACCCGGGTACGCCGCTGCACTATCTTGACCATGTGCTCCACAAACTTGATCTCGTGCTCATCATGTCGGTGAACCCCGGCTTTGGCGGGCAAACGTTTATTGCCGAAGCGCTCAACAAGATCAAAGCCGTGCGCCAACGCATTGATGCCTGTGGCCGTGATATCTGGCTGGAGGTCGATGGTGGAGTAAAGATCGATAACATCGCGAACATCGCGCGCGCCGGGGCCGATACGTTTGTGGCAGGTTCGGCAATATTCGGCGCGAAAGATTACAAAGCGACGATTGCAGCGATGCGTGAACAAATCGCGAACAAATAATAAGTAATTGATTTTATTAAGGAATTTTTCTTGAAGTTCACCCCTCCCCTAAGCGTCAAAGCCGTGATGATCGATCTGGACGGCACGCTGCTCGACACCATTCCTGATCTTGCCGCTGCCGCCAACGGCATGTTGACGGAACTCGGCATGCCCGCGTTGCCGGTCGCCACCATTCGCAACTATGTCGGTAAAGGCATCGCCAATTTGATCGAGCGCACGCTGACCAACAGCATGGATGGCAAGCCCGACCCCAATTTGTTTGAACGCGCCGTGCCGGTGTACGAACGCACCTACCGCGAGGCCAACGGCAAGCACACCACCATGTATCCCGGCGTGCGCGAGGGGCTTGATCTCCTTCGCGCGCAGGGTTATCCGCTGGCGTGCGTGACCAATAAATCCGAGCGCTTCACGTTGCCGTTGCTGGATTACGTCAAGCTGTCAGAGTACTTTGTCAGCGTGGTGGCGGGCGATACGCTGCCGCAAAAAAAGCCCGATCCCGAACCGCTGTGGCACGCGTGCAAGCAAATGAACGTCAAGCCCAACGAGATGCTGATGATCGGCGATTCGCTCAACGACGCACAGGCCGCGCGCGCGGCGGGTTGCCCGGTGTTCTGCGTGACCTACGGCTACAACGAAGGCCACGACGTGCAGTCGCTCGACGTTGATGCTATAGTAGCGTCGCTGGTTGAGGCTACACGCTTGATTTCAAAGATAAATTAGCGGCTTGGTTGATTCGTCATGGTTTTGAAAAACGCACTTTCAGGTTTGGCCGGGGAACGCTGGCGTCGCTGGCGCAGCTAACTTTTCCCCTTGCCGTAAGCCGTGCGCGCCGCCAGGTTTGAACCGCGGGCGCAACCTGAATAAACCGTTTTTCGCAGAAAGCAGATCATGACCGAAGCCGAATTCAACCGGCTGGCACAAGCCGGCTACAACCGCATTCCCCTGCTGCTTGAGACTTTTGCCGATCTCGACACGCCGCTGTCGATTTATCTCAAGCTCGCCAACCTGCCTTATACCTATCTGCTCGAATCCGTGGTTGGCGGCGAGCGTTTCGGGCGTTATTCGTTCATTGGCCTTGCGGCGAAAACGCGGCTTGAAGTGCGTGGCTATCAATGTACCGAGTTTTCCGGCAGCGCAATAACAACGCGGGAAACCGTCAGCGACCCGCTTGATTACGTCGAAAAGTACCTCGCACAATTCAAGGTGGCGCCGCTCGAAACGACCGCCAAGCTGCCGCGTTTTTGCGGCGGGCTTGTGGGCTACTTCGGCTACGACACCGTGCGCTACGTCGAGAAAAAACTCGCGCACAGCCAAAAGCCGGATCAACTCGGCACGCCGGATATCGCGCTGCTGGTGTCGGAAGAGCTGGCAATTGTCGACAATCTGTCGGGCAAGTTGTTTATCGTGGTCTACGCAAAGCCCGGCGAAACCGACGCTTATCAGCGTGCACGGGCACGGCTCGCCGAACTGTTGCCAAAACTGCGCGAGCCGGTGGTGATTCCGCCTGCCAGCAGCGCGACCTCAGCGCCGGCTGTGTCGGGCTTTGGCGAAGAGGCGTACCACATTGCCGTCGAGCGCGCGAAAAAGTACATCTTCGAGGGTGACATCATGCAAGTGGTGCCGTCGCAGCGCATGGTGAAACCGCTGCGCGCTACCCCACTCGCGCTGTATCGCGCGCTGCGCACGCTGAATCCGTCGCCGTACATGTTCTATTTTGACTTCGACGATTTTCATGTTGTCGGCGCATCGCCCGAAATTCTAGCGCGGCTTGAAGGCGACACCGTCACCGTGCGCCCGATTGCCGGCACGCGCCGACGTGGCGCGACGGACGAGGAAGACAACGCGCTGGCGGTGGAACTGCTCGCCGATCCCAAGGAACTGGCCGAACACCTGATGCTGATTGATCTGGGCCGCAATGACGCTGGACGTGTCGCGCAAATCGGCAGCGTGAAAGTCACCGAGCAAATGGTGATCGAGCGTTACTCACACGTGATGCACATCGTGTCGAACGTCGAGGGCAAAATCAAACCAGGCTTGGGCGCGATCGACGTGCTGCGCGCCACCTTTCCCGCAGGCACGGTCTCCGGCGCGCCCAAAGTGCGCGCCATGGAAATCATCGACGAACTGGAACCCGTCAAACGCGGCATCTATGCCGGCGCGGTTGGCTACCTCGGTTTCGATGGAAACATGGATGTGGCGATTGCGCTACGCACCGGCGTCGTCAAAGACGGCATGCTTTACGCGCAGGCGGGTGGCGGCGTGGTTGCCGACTCCGAGCCCGCGGCGGAATGGCAGGAAACCCAGAACAAGGCGCGGGCGCTGCTGCGTGCGGCGGAGATTGCCGAGGCGGGGCTGGATAGCAAGATTACGTAATATTCAATAAAAACAGGGGTCTTAGGAAGCAAACTGGGTTAAAGAGGTTGCATTCTGAGTAACTTTAACAGGACGGTATAGAGATTGTCGTGCCGGTGGTTGAAACGAAACTCGGTTTCCTTCAAGTGCAAGGCA
>OMIN01000059.1 GCA_900299145.1 Betaproteobacteria bacterium
GGGGTTTTTCATTGGATTTCCGCCTATTCGGCCTACGGCGGCGTGTTGCACACAGCGCCGCCTTCAATCATCTGGCACAATCACCGCCAGATCATGAACGCGCCAATTTCAGCCCACCCGGCACAAAATGCAGCTACCAAGCCCGATCTGCTGATCGTGGACCACGATCCGCTGATCTCGGACACGCTGAATTTTGTGCTGAGTCAGGATTTCAACGTGTGTGCCGCCGAATCGCGGCCGCAGGCACGCAGTCTGTTGCGGCAACTGGAGACGCCGCCCGCGCTGGCGCTGGTGGATTTGGGCCTGCCGCCTTCGCCGCACCGGCCCGATGAAGGCTTCCAGTTGATCGGCGAACTGCTGGCGTATTCGCCGGCGATCAAGATCGTGGTGCTGTCGGGGCAAAACGACGAAGCCAACGCGCGCCATGCCCGCGCGCTGGGTGCGATCGAGTTTGTCGCCAAGCCCACCGATCCGCAGCGGTTAAAGCAACTGCTGTTGCAGGCGTTGCAGGTGAGTTCGGCGGAAAAATCCGCCACCACCGGCGGTCTGCTGGGCAATTCCGCACCGATTCAGAAATTGCGGCAGCAGGTAGCGCAGTTTGCGTCATCACCGTTCCCGGTGCTGGTGCATGGCGAATCAGGCAGCGGCAAGGAACTGGTGGCGCGCGCGCTGCATGAGCAGAGTGCGCGTGCGGGCAAAACCCTGTATGCGCTGAACTGCGCGGCGATTTCGCCGACGCTGGTGGAGCCCACACTGTTCGGCTATGCCAAGGGCGCGTTCACCGGCGCCAACACGGCGCGCGCGGGCTATTTTGAAGACGCGCAGGATTCGACATTGATTCTCGATGAAATCGGCGAACTGCCGCTGGATTTGCAGGCCAAGCTGTTGCGCGTACTGGAAAACGGCGAGTTTCAGCGCGTCGGTGAAACGCAAAGCCGCACCTCGAACGCACGCGTGGTGGCCGCCACCAACCGCGATCTTAAACAGGAAATCCGCACTGGGCGTTTTCGCGCCGATTTGTATCACCGGCTGTCGGTGTTCACCATCGAGGTGCCGCCGCTGCGAGAACTGGGCGACGACCGCCTAACGCTGCTGGATCATTTTCGCGAGTTTTACGCGCGTCAGGCAAACACCGTGCCGTTCAAACTGGACGCGCGCGCACAAGCCGTGTGGATGCAGTACGGCTTTCCGGGCAACGTGCGCGAGTTGCGCAACATCGTGATTCGGCTGGCCACCAAATGCGCGGGGCAGACGGTGAACGAGCAGCAGTTGTGCGCCGAACTCGATGCTGACGCCGACGCACAGTCGGGCTGCGGCAGCACAGATGCGAGCCCGTCACTCGAAGCCGCAACGCTTGCTGAAAGCGCACGCCGGCAACTGGAGTCTGGCGAAGGCTTTAATCTCGACGAGACGCTGGCACGCTGGGAGCGCGGATATGTCGAGGCAGCGCTGGAGCTGTCGCACGGCAACTTGTCGCGCGCCGCCAAATTGTTGGGCGTGAACCGCACCACGCTTTACAGCCGCATGCAGAATTACGCGCTGGATGCCCAATCGCCCGAAAAAAATAGTTAATAAAATCAATGTATTACGAATTTTTTGGCCTAACGCAAGCGCCTTTCCGGATCACTCCGAACACGGATTTTTTCTTCGGTGGCGGCAATCGCGGGCCGATCCTTGAAGCGCTGATTTACGCCGTCAGCAACGGCGAAGGCATTATCAAAGTCAGCGGCGAAGTGGGCAGCGGCAAGACCATGCTGTGCAATATGCTCATGGAGCGGCTGCCGGAAAACGTCGAGACGGTGTATCTGGCCAACCCGAGTGTGTCGCCCGACGAAATCCTACACGCCATCGCGTTCGAACTGCAGCTCGGCATCGACCGGCAGGCAACGCGCCTGGAAGTGATGCAGGCGTTGCAGGATTACCTGTTGAAGCGCCACGCCGAGGGCAAGCGCGTGGTGGTGTTCGTCGAGGAATCGCAGGGCATGCCCATTGCCACGCTCGAAGAAATCCGCCTGTTGTCGAACCTCGAAACGCGCAATGACAAGCTGCTGCAAATCGTGCTCTTCGGCCAGCCGGAACTCGACGAAAATCTGCGGCAGCCGAATATCCGCCAGTTGCGTGAACGTATTACCCACAGCTTCGGCCTCGCGCCGCTGACGGTAAATGAAGTACGTGAATACCTGATGTTTCGCCTTCGCGCGGCGGGCTATCGCGGGCCGGATTTGTTCAGCGGCAAAATCGTCAACATGATCGCACGCGCTTCGGGCGGCCTTACGCGTCGCATCAATCTGATAGCCGACAAGGCGATGCTGGCGGCGTTTTCCGAAAACACGCATACGCTGAAGCCACGTCACATCGAAGCCGCGCTGCGCGACAGCGAGTTCAGCCACGTCGCAGTTCGCAGTGCGCATTCACTTTCATGGACGTGGCTGCTGGCGGCGTTGGGAGGGATCGCGCTTGGCGCGGCGGGTTACGCTTTCATTGCCGGCCGCCTCGACAGCCGGCCCGCGCCAACGGCGCAACCGGCCCCTGTGCCTGCACCAGCACCTGCGCCTGCGGCAGTACCGGCACCCTCACCCGCATTGCCCGCGCCAGCCGCGCCCACGAGCACGACTTCGCCGGAAAGCCCGCCCCCACCACCGGCCGCCCCGTCGGAACCCGCCGCCAAAGCGCCCGTGGCCGATACACCGCCTCCAGCCAAACCGGTAGTCGGCAAAAACGCAACAAAAGACATATTGAATGACCGGCTGGAGGCAACCACAGCCTGGTTGGCCCAGCAAAGCGCCACATCATGGACACTGCAAGCACTCTCCAGCGACTCTGAAGACGATCTGAGAAATCATCTTAGAATTCTCTCCAAATCCATTGATATCAATAGTGAGGTAGGCGCCACGGTCGAGAAGGGATGGTATGCACGCGACGTTGGCCTCCGAACCAGACTTCCGGCGAGACACCCGCCCCGGCGTATCCGTCTCGCTGCGTAGCCGTGGTACCCAATTTCCACATCTAGTCATTTGCGCCTTGATGGCCGCCTTGGCCGTTGTCGGCGGTCTGTCCGGGTGTGCCGCCCCGCGCACTGTCAGTGTACCGCCCTCGCAGGGCCATATCACCGCCCCAGCACCCAAACCTGAAGCCGCTGCGGCCGTCGCGGCAGACATTCCACCTCCCGCGCGCGTCAGCACTTTCGTGCCGCCGCCCAAGCCCACGGTCAAGCCACAAACCTACAGCGTGGTGGTAAACGAAGTGCCGGTGAAGGAATTGCTGCTGGCGCTGTCGCGCGACACCAAACAAAACATCGACGTGCATCCCGGCATCACCGGACTGGTGAGTCTGAACGCCATCAACGAAACACTGCCGGCAATTCTGGAGCGCGTGTCGAAACAGATCAACATGCGCTACCGCGTCGAGGGCAATACCATCATCGTTTCGCCTGACACCGCGTACATGAAAACCTACCGGATTGCTTACGTGAATATGGTTCGCGACACCACGTCAACAGTCAATGTGTCGGGTGAAATCGCCGCCAGCGGCGGCGGTGGCACGAGCGGCAGTGGCGGTAGCACCGGCGCGGGTGGTTCTGGCACGCGGGTGAAGACTGTTTCCAACAACGATTTCTGGAAAATTCTCACCGACAATATCCGGTCCATCGTTACCGCCACGCGCAATCAGAGCCAGACCGCCGAGGAACGCGCGCGCCGCGCGGAACTCACCAAGGCTGCGCGCGAAGAACGTTTGCAGCAGGCCGAGGTGGTGGCGCGCGCCGGCACCGGGGCCAACAACCTTTTCAACACAGCGTTCGGCCCCGGCACCAATCTCGCGCAGCAAGCGCTTGAATTCCGTGACGATATCGTGGCCAAACCGGTGGGCGGCACCATCAGCGTGCTCGCCAATGAGCGGCAGCATCAGTTGATTCAGCAGCACATCGACAGCATTACCAATGCCGCGCAAAGGCAGGTGCTGATCGAAGCCACGATTGTCGAAGTCAAACTCTCAAACACCTATCAAGGCGGTATCGACTGGAGCCGGCTCGCCGTCTCTGGCGGCATTCAGTTGACGCAATCACTGCTCACCGGCTTTGGCGCGGCAGGCGCGGCTGTAGGCCTGACGCAAGCGGGCGCTAACTTCTTCCAGGTGCGCTATACCAATCCCACGACGCCCATCGGCAATATTGCCGGCACGGTGCGGTTGCTGGAAGAATTCGGCGACACCAAAATTCTTTCCAGCCCCAAGCTGATGGCGCTCAACAACCAGACCGCGTTACTGAAAGTCGTTGATAATATTGTGTATTTTGAAGTGCAGGGCTCGACCGTGGCGGGCACTGCGGGCAGCCCGCCGATCCAGACGTTTACGTCCACGCCAAAAATCGTGTCGGTGGGCGTGGTCATGGGCGTGACGCCGCAAATCGCCGACGATGGCCGCGTGTCGCTTAACGTACGCCCGACCATTTCTCGCGTGTTGCGTTTCCGCAACGACCCCAATCCGAGTCTGTGCGATACCAATCGCACCAACTGCGTGCCGAGTCAGGTGCCTGAAGTTCAGGTACGCGAAATGGAATCCGTGCTGCAAATCAGCAGCGGACAAACGGTCATCCTCGGCGGGCTAATGCAGGACGATGTACGGCTTAACCGCGAACAGCTTCCCGGCGCTGATCTGGCCGGCGCGGCAGGCGATCTTGCGCGTTTTCGTAACGAAAACGCCAGCAAGACCGAGTTGGTGATATTCCTGCGGCCCACGGTAGTGGCCAACGCATCGCTGGAGAGCGATGAACTGAAAATGTTCCAGCGCTATCTGCCGCAGGCGGAACCTGCGAGAACTTCGGATACCACTCGGACGACCGGCGCCGAAAAATGAGCCTGTTGATGAAGGCGCTGGAAAAGGCCGCGCAGGAACGGGACAAGACGCCCGCCGCGCCGGCCAAATTCAGTCTGGAAAACGTGGACGTCAAACCTGCCGCCGATACCCAGCCGGTGGAGGTCGACAACACGTCAGCGCCCCCAAACGTGGCGAACTCCACCAAGGCATCTGGCCGCTCCAGTTTGACAGGTGCCAGTGCTGTTGCCGCTGGCGACAGCAGTGCCCAGACGCGCGCGGCCGCTGTACTTACCGCCACTGCCACGCCTGGTGCTGCGTCTGGTGCAGTGCCCAAGTGGCTGACAAATCCCGTTTATCTGATTGGCAGCTTGGGCGGGCTGGCGATGATCTGTTACGGCGCTTACGTCTACGTACAGATTGCTCATCCCGGCCTGCTGGTCAAATCGCCACCGCGCGCGCAGGCGCCATCTGCAAC
>OMIN01000060.1 GCA_900299145.1 Betaproteobacteria bacterium
CGGTAAAGCCGACCAGCACGCGTACCAGTTTGGTGGGATAGGCCTGTCCAGCCGTCTGCGCCATCACGGCGGTTGTCTGCAGCGGCAATAATCCAAATAAGAGCGCCAGGGCTGACATCAAGGGCGGGGGCTTCATCGGCTGCTCCTCGTGATTGGACTGCCATATTGCTCTGTTGGGATCAAGCAGTTTGCATCACCGCCACCGCTGGCGCCACCGCAAACTCCATTTCGGTCAACGACTTTACTTCCTCGACGGTAAAACCCGGCGCGATGGCTTCCAGCACAAAGCGCCCATCCACCCAGTGCAACACCGCGAGATCGGTCACCACCCAATTGACACGCCGCCGCGCGGTAAGCGGAAAGGTACAGCGCTTGCGCAGCTTGGGCCGGTCCTTACTGTCGCGGTGTTCCAGCACGATGATTAATTCGGCATCGCCCGCCACCAGATCCATCGCGCCGCCGATGCCGCCGCGCTGCGCATTGGCGAGACTCCAGTTGGCGACATTGCCTTCCTGATCGACTTCATATGCGCCCAACACCACGGCATCGATGTGACCGCCGCGCGCCATTTCAAACGAAGTCACGCTGTCGAAATACGAGGTGCCCGCTATGGCCTGCACAAACTGGCCGCTGGCGTTGAACAGATCCGGGTCGATAGCGTCCCCGGTAACAATGCCACCGTAACCGAGCACGCCGTTTTCCGCGTGCAGCCATACGCCGCGCCCTTCAAGGTAGTTGGAAACCTGCGTCGGAATGCCGGTACCCAGATTGACGTAGCTGTCATTACGCAAAATCTTCGCGGCGTTGCGCGCTATGGCAGCGCGGGTCACGCCGGGCTTGCCAAGATAATTGCGCGCGGTATCCGCCGCGCGTTTGCCGCTGCGCGATAACGTACGCGCGTCGATAAATTGCGTGTTCTGCACCACGCGGTCGATAAATATGCCGGGCAAATCGATCAATTCGGACGGAATCTCGCCGGTCTCGACAATTTCATCCACTTCGATAATCGCCACACGCGCGGCCTTGGCGAACGACGGATTGAAGTTTTGCGCGCCGCCGCGAAACTGCACATTGCCCGCACGGTCGGCTCGATAGCCGCTTAACAGCGCGTAGTCGAGGTGTATGGCGTGTTCCAGCACATGCGGCTTGCCGTTGAAGTAGCGCACATCCTTGCCGGCGGCCAAATCCGTATCGACCGCTGTCGGCGAATAAAACGCCGGGATGCCCGCGCCGCCCGCGCGGCAGCGTTCAACCAGTATGCCCTGCGGAATCAGTTCCACCGCCAGCTCACCCGCGATGATCTGAGCTTCCGCCGCAGTTCTTGCGCCGGGACGCACGGAAAACGACGCCAGAATTTTTTTGACCTGGTGGTTTTCCACCAGCAACTGCCCCTTCTCGCCTGACGCGCCCAGCGAATTGCACACCAGCGTGAGCTCCCTGACATTTTTGCCAAGCAGCGCCTGCAACAGGGTGTTGGGAAAGCGGTGGCCAAGGCCGAAGCCCGTCAACGACACCGTGGCGCCGTCAGGCATGTCGGCGATGGCCTGCTGTGCTGACGCTACGACCTTATCCATGCTCGTCCTTTCCGCTAAAGCATTTAAAGCATTTCACCGCCTGGCATTTCATCGACTGCGCGCACAGATTATGGCGCATTTTCTGCCGGATGACGAAACGCCCGGCAGGCTGCGCACCCTATGGCATACTGTGCCGGCATTATGGCATTGCCTGCCTTGCCGATGTCCGCCAGTCCACCAGTCCGAGAAAGGGGGCACTTGTGACAGATCGCGCTTCGAATCATGAAGTGGACGTTGCAGCGTTACAGCGTGAGACCCGTGGACCTGCGCGGCCGCTTGCGCCTGCATTCACAGGCATAATTTCAACCATGGCTATAGTGATGGCAGCCATGGCAGTGACGCCACAGGCATCCGCGCAATCCTATCCCATCAAACCTGTGCGACTGATCGTGCCCTATCCCGCGGGCGCCAGCATCACCGCGCGCGAAATCGCCAACGCCTTTACACAGGAGCTGGGGCAGCAGTTTATCGTCGACCATCGCCCCGGGGCTGCCGCTACCATGGGGCATGCGCTCGTATCCAGCGCCGCGCCGGATGGCTACACCATCGGCATAGGCACCACGGGCGGTCTGGTGTCGGGCCCGGCGCTGCTGGGCAACCGGATTCCCTATGATCCGCTCAGGGATTTCACTCACATTGGCCTCGCCACGTACATTTATTACGCCCTGTTCGTGAACGCCAGTTCGCCAGCGCGTACCGTCGCGGATTTCATCAAGCTCGCCAAGGCTTCGCCCGGCAAGCTCAACTACTCCTCGCCCGGCGTCGGCACGCCCAACCACATTGGCGGCGCGCAATTGGTGACACTCGCCGGCATAGATCTATTGCACGTGCCGTATAAAGGCAGCGGACTGTCGCTGTCCGATCTGATCGCCGGCACCATCCATCTCACCATCACCGGGTTCTCGTCGACCATGCCGCACATCAAGGCGGGGCGGCTGCGCGTCATCGGCGTGGGCCACACCCAGCGCATCAAGTTCGCGCCGGAAGTTCCCGCCGTCAATGAAACCATACCCGGCTACTACAACACCGGCTGGTGGGGCTTGATCGCGCCGCCGGGTTTGCCGAAATCAATCAGCGAAAAACTGAATTCAATCATGAACAAGGCCCTGCAGTCGCCGGAAGTCGCACAGCGGTTTTTTGCGGTGGGCAACGAATCCGCGACCTCGACGCCGCAGGGCTACGCTGATCTCATCCGCAGCGATCTGCAGGCCTGGCGCAAGCTGATCAAGGAAGCGAAAATTAGCGTCGATTCTTTGCCGTGACGATTCCTTCACAGCGTCTCTTTGGTGACGCTAAAGTTAATTCAGCTTTATCCCCGCGCTGGCAATCAACGCCTTCCAATGCGCGCCATCCTTGCGCACACGCTGCGTGAGTTCGTCCGGCGTACTTGTGCGGGCATTGAAATACTGCTGCGTCAGCCGTTCGGTCATTTCGGGAGAACGGATGATCGCGGCGATTTCACGGTTCAGCCGGTCAACCACCGCCCTGGGGATGCCTGCCGGGCCGAAGACGGCCATGAATCCCGCCACTTCGTAGCCGGGGTAAAACTCCGCCACCGCGGGAACGTCAGACAGGTACGGGTCGCGAGTACGCCCGGTGGTGGCAAGCGCGCGCACGCTACCCGCCTTGATCATCGCCATGGACCCGATGATGGTGTCAAACATGTAGTCGACCTGCCCTGCACGCACATCCACCAGCGCGAGCGGGCCGCCTTTATAGGGCACGTGCGTCATGCGCACGTTTGCCACGCGCGCCAGCAGTTCGGCCGACAAATGATTGCTCGCGCCATTGCCGGAAGAGGCGTAAGTCAATCCGCCCGCGCGCAATTTGTTCAGCGCCATCAGTTCCCGCACATTGCGCGCCGGAATCCCGGGATGCGTCACCAGCACGTTGACGTATTCGTTAATGAGACTGACCGGTGAAAAATCCGCATTGGGGTCATACGGTGGGGTAGAAGACAAGAACGGAATAATCGTATGCGATGCGGTATTGCCCAAGCCAATGGTGTAACCGTCGGGCGCGGCTTTCGCCACACGCGCAACGCCTATGGCACTGCCCGCGCCGCCGATGTTTTCGATGACCACCGGTTGACCCAGCCGCTCGCGCAACTTTTCACCAAGGTGGCGGCTGATGATATCGGTGGAACCTCCGGGCGGAAACGGCACAATGTAGCGCAGCGGCGCGGCGGGCCAGCTTTGAGCAAAGGCTGTGCCCGCAGCCAGTGATGCCACAAAAATACCGGCGAAAACTTTCAGCATGTTTATCCCTCGCGGAATCTTGCCTGTTGGCACAGGGATATCATTCTACGCGCGGATAAGTAACTGAGACTCCGCCACTCCAGATACGGCAAACGCCCCCACGGCCTACGCCAGACGCCATCGGCGGTGATAGCATTCACGGCCATGAACACACACTCGCATCCCCCCGCTGGCAATTCTGGATCGATCGCGGCGGCACTTTTACCGATATCGTCGCGCGCCGGCCCGATGGTTCTCTGACCACTCACAAGCTGCTGTCGGAAGACCCGGCGCAGTATGCCGACGCAGCGCTGGCCGGCATCCGCGATCTGCTGGGCGTTGCGAGGGATGCACCGATTCCCGCCGATCAGATTGCCGCCGTGAAAATGGGCACCACCATTGCCACCAACGCCTTGGTTCCAGAAAAAATAATTCAATAAAAACAAATGCTCACAACTGCCGCGGAGGGAATAGGCAAAAGGCAAGACTTGACCCCGACATATGCTGTGACCCCGACATATGCTTGAATGCCGTCGGGTGCAATGTGCCTTCGCGCTGCGTTTGAATAATATTCGGCAACAGAGCCACCGCATCAAAGTTGGCAAGCTCCCCAGAAGTTCTGATTACTTTTGCTTCAATGTAGCGGCGACGAATTCCGTGACAGACTTCAGCGCTTGGCTATGCGCGGCAGCGTGATAGCCAAGCGTCCTTCCCCGGTCAACACAGGGGTCTTGAGTATTGAAGGGTTGCTGGGTGTCACTATTCAGCAATTGTCCGCGAGGACTTTCCTCCACCCTGCAACGAATGAAGGAATCCCCCTGATCCCGTTCGGGTTCCTTGCGGAGCCGGTTGTCGAACGAATGGTGCGCGCCAGGATACCCGGATAGCGCGACATCGTTTCCTGCTTCGCGAAGCCTGGCGACGTATTCGCGGCAAGAGGCGATGGATAGAACGTCATCTGCCTCGCCATGAAAAATCCGGATCGGCCTATTCGTAAGGTCTCGGCCTTCGAGATACTCGACGTGGCAGCCAGGATAAAAGGCGATGTGCGCAGCAAATTTACGACCATCGGCCGGGCCATACCTGTTGGCAAAGCGTTTCATGCTGGAATAGAGGGCAGCTTGGGACCCATGCGAAAAACCCATGAGAGCAATCCTGTCCGGATCAATTCTGGGATGTCGCGCGAGCAGTTCCAGCGCCCGGTAAGCATCTACGATTCTAGCCAAGGCAGCTATGGACGATCGACTTCCGCCACGACCTGTAAAACTATCGAGCACAAGCGTTGCGATTCCCATGGCATTAAAGTGTTGCGCCCAGTCATCGTCGTTGGCTGAAACACCGCCACCACCGTGCATTAGAATTACAGCTGGAAGGCGATTGCTTCCGGGAAGAGGAATGCGCAGCTCACCTGCAATCGTATCGCGCTTCCCATCTACTTTTCCGGTCAGGAACTCGGTAGTAGTCAGAGTCGCGGTCACAATGGGGAAAACCTCGACGCGCGCTACCTGAGCCAGCGTCTCGCCACCAGGCATAGCACCTGCCAAAACCATCCACAGAAGTGTGCTGATGCGAAACTTACAATCTGTTAACCGTTGCAACGGCATGACAACACTTCCTCTAGCGATTCAAAGCCGCCTGACGTCGCAATCCAGCGAGTTCACACGGAATTCAAAGTCTCACCGCCATTGCATTCACGGGTATAGGAATTTCAAACGCCCGATTAGCATAAATGCCAATGTATCCGCGCCGCATCGCCGGGTCAATGAACGGTTGCGGCTCGGCGCCCGTACTTCCCGCGCAATTCGCCCACCGCTAATCGCCAGGGTAGCGTTTTAACTATCTGATTTAAAATAACAATTATCACTCCGCGTTCACGTAGGCCACGACAAATCCTCGACCCCGTAAATCCCGGCCGAACCTCACGCCGCCTCAATCCCCTCGAGCAAATCCACCCGCCGCGCCGGCACCCGTGGCGGCAGTGGAGCCACCAGCCAAGATGCGCCCATAACCTCAATCACTGCCCGTTCCTTTGATCACCGCGATGTGCTTCAGTCTGCCGCTACAAGCACAGCGCCCAACATCGATGAAGAACACGCGCTGAAGCAGCCACGCCTAAGTCATGCGCACCGGTTTGCCGTGCGCGCAAGGTACGTGTGCCCAACTTCTTCGATCAGGCAGCTTTTTTTTGGTAACTTTCTGATTTTATTGATGAATTTATTGAGAAGGATTTGTAGTTGCGCGGGCTTTGCGGGTGGCACGCCACTGAATACGCACGTGATAGCATCTTTTACCTATGAATACCCTCTCAGCCCCCGCCCGCTGGCAATTCTGGATCGACCGCGGCGGTACGTTTACCGATATCGTCGCGCGCCGGCCTGACGGTTCGCTCGTCACTCATAAGCTGCTGTCCGAAGACCCGGTGCAGTATGCCGATGCGGCGCTCGCGGGCATACGCGATCTGCTGGGCGTTGCACGCGATGCGACCATCCCCGCCGATCAGATTGCCGCCGTGAAAATGGGCACCACCATTGCCACCAACGCGTTACTCGAACGCAAGGGCGAGCCAACAGCGTTGTTTATCACGCGCGGGTTTCGGGATGCGCTGCGCATCGGCTATCAAAACCGGCCGCGCATTTTTGACCGGCACATTGTGCTGCCGGAAATGCTCTACACCGCTGTGCACGAAATTGATGAACGGCTGGGTGCACATGGCGAAATCGTGACCCCTTTGAACCTGCCCCAGGCACGGCGCGAACTGCAATCCGCTTTTGGCAACGGGCTGCGTGCCTGTGCAATCGTGCTGATGCATGCTTACCGCCATCCACAGCACGAATTGCAACTACTTGATTTAGCACAGGAAATCGGCTTCACGCAAATCTCGGTGTCGCACCGAGTCAGCCCGCTGATGAAGCTGGTGTCGCGCGGCGACACCACCGTGGCCGATGCGTATCTGTCGCCGGTGTTGCGCCGTTACGTCGAGCGCATCACGCGGGAGCTTGGCGGCGTGAATGTGATGTTCATGCAGTCTTCCGGCGGCCTCACCGACGCGCGGCGCTTTCACGGCAAGGATTCCGTCTTGTCCGGCCCTGCCGGCGGCGTGGTGGGCATGGCACGTACGGCGCAGGGCGCGGGCTTTGATCGCATCATCGGTTTTGACATGGGCGGCACGTCGACTGATGTGTCGCACTTCGCGGGCGAATACGAGCGCGCGTTTGATACGCTGGTGGCGGGCGTGCGCATGCGCGCGCCGATGATGAGTATCCACACTGTCGCCGCGGGCGGCGGTTCGATTCTGCATTTCGATGGCGCCCGCATGCGGGTCGGCCCCGACAGCGCGGGCGCACAGCCCGGCCCGGCGTGTTACGGGCGCGGTGGGCCGTTAACGGTGACCGATTGCAATGTGCTGCTGGGGCGCATTCAACCGGATTACTTTCCGGCGGTGTTTGGCGCTTCCGGCAAGGCACTACTGGATCGCGCTGCCGCGCAAGAGAAGTTTTCGGCTCTATCAAAAAATATCAATAAAAACAAATACTTACAATCAGAAGAACAAATCGCCGAAGGTTACCTGCGCATCGCCGTGGACAACATGGCCAACGCCATCAAAAAGATTTCGGTGGCACGCGGCTACGATGTCACGCGCTACACGCTGGCGTGTTTTGGTGGTGCGGCGGGCCAGCACGCCTGCCGAGTGGCCGATGCGCTGGCGATGCCGCGCGTTTACATACACCCGTACGCGGGTGTGCTGTCGGCTTATGGCATGGGGCTCGCGGATATCACGGCGATGCGCGAGCAGGCAGTGGAGGCGGCGCTCAATGATGACGTATTGCCACGCCTGACGATCACGCTGAACACGTTGGCGGCGGCGGCCAGCGCGGAAGTCGCCGCACAAAATGTTGCCGCTGAACAGATCACCGTGACGCGCCGCGCGCACATCAAGTATGACGGCACCGATACCGCGCTGGTCGTCGCCTTCGGTTCCGTGGCTGACATGACGCACGCGTTCGAATCAGCTTATCTCGGGCGCTACAGCTTTTTAATGCCAGGGCGCGCATTGATAGTCGAGGCGGTGGCAGTGGAGGCGGCTTCGTGTGAACCTGCTCATGCCTCCGGCTCCCCCCGGAATCTGCAAGCGGCGGCGGTAGAGGGCGTTTCAATGGCGGACACCGCCCGCGCCGAAGCCCACGTTCAAATGTTCAGCGACGGCGCCTACCATGCCACGCCACTCTACCGCGCCGAAAACCTCAAGCCCGGCAACCGCATCCCCGGCCCCGCCATCATTACCGACGCCAACGCCACCACCGTTGTCGAGCCCGAATGGCAAGCCGAGGTAACGGCATTTGGCCACTTGCTGCTCACGCGAGCAAAACCGCGTGCCGCCCAAGCCGCCATCGGTACCACCGTCGACCCCGTGCTGCTGGAGATTTTCAACAACCTTTTCATGGCCATCGCCGAGCAAATGGGCGTCACGCTCGCCAACACGGCTTACTCGGTCAACATCAAGGAACGGCTGGATTTCTCGTGTGCGCTTTTCGACGCCGACGGCAACCTGATTGCCAACGCACCCCACATGCCGGTGCATCTGGGGTCAATGGGTGAGAGCGTGCGCTCCATCATCCGCGACAACAAGGCGCGCCCTCGTGGTATTTGTGCCGGCGACGCCTACATGCTGAACGATCCGTATCGCGGCGGCACGCATTTGCCCGACATCACGGTCATCACGCCGGTGTTTGACACGGCGGGAACGAGACTGCTCTTCTATGTCGGCTCGCGCGGGCACCACGCCGATATCGGCGGCATCACGCCCGGCTCGATGCCGCCCGACAGCAAACACATCGACGAAGAAGGCGTGCTCATCACCAATTTTCTGCTGGTCGAAGGCGGACGTCTGCGCGAAGCTGAAACACGGGCGCTGCTGGCAGGCGCGCGTTACCCGTCACGCAACATCGAACAAAACCTCGCTGATCTGCGCGCAATGATCGCCGCCAACCAAAAAGGCGTGACCGAGCTTGCACGCATCGTCCATGAGTTCGGCCTGGAGGCCGTGCACGGGTACATGCGCCATGTGCAGGACAACGCCGAGGAATCCGTGCGGCGCGTGATCGGCGCGCTCAAAGACGGCGAATTCAGCTATGAAATGGACGACGGTGCAGTGATCAAAGTGAGAATCACGCTGGATCACGCCACGCGCAGCGGCATCATCGATTTTACGGGCACCTCACCGCAGCGCGACAATAATTTCAACGCGCCGTCCGCCGTGGCCATGGCCGCCGTGCTGTATGTGTTTCGCACGCTGGTGGATGACGATATCCCGATGAACGCCGGGTGCCTCAAGCCGCTCAAGGTCATCATCCCCGAAGGCTGCATGCTGAATCCGCGCCACCCGGCGGCGGTGGTGGCGGGCAATGTGGAAACCTCGCAATGCGTGACCGATGCGCTCTACGGCGCGCTCGGCGTGATGGGCGCGTCACAAGGCACCATGAATAATTTCACTTTCGGCAACGCGCGCCTTCAGTACTACGAAACCATCGCTGGCGGCAGTGGGGCAGGGCCGGGCTTTGACGGCGCCAGCGTGGTGCAAACGCACATGACCAACTCGCGGCTCACCGACCCCGAGGTTCTGGAATGGCGCTTTCCGGTACGGCTGGAAAGTTTTGAAATGCGCAAGAGCAGTGGCGGCGCCGGCAAAAACCGTGGCGGCAACGGCGCCATCCGCCGCGTGAAATTCCTCGAGCCGATGACCGCTGCAATATTGTCGAGCCACCGCCGCATACCCCCGTACGGCATGGCCGGCGGGCAACCCGGCGCGGTGGGCCGCAACACGGTTGAGCGCGTTGATGGAACCAAACTCGCGCTCGGCGGCTGTGATCAAACCGAGATGCAAACCGGTGACGTGTTTGCAATTGAAACGCCGGGCGGCGGCGGGTTTGGCGCAGGGTAGTCGCCGGGCGGCATAGTTGATTGACGTGCGGCAGACACCTGCTTCGCCCGCACTGTCCACACCGCCGCGCGCGCAGCCTGCCGGTTTGAATAGTTTGCTATGCTTTCATTGCCCCGCCGGGGTCGCCTCTGTGACCCGCGCCGGTTACGTTGCAGGCATGGCCTTGCAGTGCCTACTTTGCTCATGAAAGCCCATCATGCACCCTCTCCCCATGTTCCGTCTTCCCGTGTTTTGCGCTGCTGCGGCACTCACCGCCGGCACCGCCACCGTCGCACAGACTTACCCCAGCAAGCCCATACGCATGGTAATTCCATTTGCGGCAGGCGGGCCGTCTGATATCAGCGCGCGCAATATTTCGCCGCGCATGACAGAGCTACTTGGCGTTTCTCTCATCATCGACAATCGCGGCGGCGCCAGCGGCTTTATCGGCGCGGAAATCGTCGCCAAGGCGCCGCCCGACGGCTACACCATGATGCTGGCCACCGCGAGCATCACCTCGATCAACATGGTGGTGTACCCCAAACGGCCCTACGATACGCTGCGCGATCTGCAGCCGCTGACGCCGCTGATGTCCACCGCAACACTGCTGGTGGTGCATCCGTCTCTGCCCCCGCGCAATCTCAAGGAATTGGTCGCGCTGGCCAAGGCACGGCCCGATTTGTCGATGGCTTCCGGCGGCAATGGCACCATCCTGCACCTCGCGCTGGAATTGTTAAACACGCAGGCCGGCACCAAGCTTATCCACGTGCCGTACAAGGGCGCGGGGCCGGCGGTGATCGACGTCATCGGCGGGCAAATTAATGGCATGTTTGTCGACCTGCCGGTGATTTCGCCTTACGTCAAATCAGGCAAGGCACGCGCGCTGGCGGTGGCAAGCCCCAAGCGCTCGGTGTATTTCCCCGACGTACCAACCACCACCGAAAGCGGCTACCCCGGCGTGCAGGTGAGCAACGTTTACTCGCTGTTGCTGCCGGCCAAAACGCCGCGCGACATCGTGATGAAGCTGCACGACGCCGCGGTCAAAACCATGACCACGCCCGAAGTGCGCGAGAAATTCACCAACGTCGGCGCCGATCCGCTGACCCTGAGCCCGGAAGAATTCACCACGTTCATTCGCAAGGACATTGAGACATGGGCCGCAGTCGCCAAGGCCGCCGGCGTCAGAATCGAGCAGTGACGCGGCTGACGGTCGGCGCCACGTATTAAATTTAATGTTATAAATCAAATACTTATAGGAAACTCTCATGGCGCGCGTTCCGTTAATCTCCGAAGACCACGGCCCACTCTCCGCGCTCATCGCCAAGTTGAAGGGCGCACGCGGCGGCAAACTCATCAACCTCTACCGCGTGCTGCTCAACAGCCCGTCGGTCGCCGAAGCCTGGCAAGCCTTCAACAACGCCATCCGCTTTAACACCGCGCTCGATGGAGAAGCGCGCGAACTCGCCATCCTGCGCGTGGCGCAACTCACCGGTGCGGATTATCAGTTCCAGATACACGCCACAAAATACGCGCCCGCCTGCGGTGTCACCCGTGAACAAATCACCGCTCTCGACAGCGGCGAAAACTCCAGCCTCTTCCAGCCCGCGCACCGCGCGCTGCTCGCCTACGCCCGCGCGATGACGGTGGACATCGAAGTCGACGATGCTGTGTTCGCGCGGCTGAAACAGCACTATAACGACCAGCAGATCGTCGAACTCACCGTGCTGATTGGTGCGTACAACATGCATACGCGGGTGGGACGGGCGTTGCGGTTGGATGCTGATCCGGTGTGAGTGGAGCGGATCAGCGAAATCTTGCTGATACCATTAGCTACGGAATACATGGAACAAGATTTTGTAGAGCACAGCAATAGGTCATACTGATTTCAAGAAGACGTAATCGATGCGCAAATTACTTGACGAATTTGGTGTTGGTAAGCCGCAAAGCAGTCAGACGCTGACAGAAAAAATGTCGGTCCATGCGCAGCATGTCGCACCCGCTGGACACGATCGAGATAGAGACGTCACAGTGGTGTTTCATTTAACCCCTTGGAGGGAGCCTGTGACTGAAGTGGAGCCAGCATCAAAATGGTACGTTCTTTACAACGAAGCCACTGCTGGCCTGTGTAATGTTCTATTCAAGCATGGAATCACAGGCTTCAAAATTAACTCCATAGAATTTGATCAAGCCTCTATTGATTGGATATTGCCAATCTCTTGCCGCCACGCTGGCCAGTTGGCAGCGGAAGAAGTTTTGAAGAGGCTTAAATTAGGAAGCTGAAGTTGTTTATTACTACAACAATGCGCCATTATTGGTAGGCATTGATTGCATACTCACAGAACATTTATAACGTCAATTGCGGCCGATGAATCAGTTATCCGCCCATAACAATTCGACTTAACTTTCGTTTTGCCAATTCAAGAGTAGCTTCAACAATCCATGCCCACCCCCCCCGCCATCCTCGTCGAAGACGACGCCTTCCCGCGTATGCTGAAAGCGTTTCTCGACCCCACGGCCGCGCCGCAGTACCTCGCCGCGTTGGCTGATTTTTTTGCGCATGATTTGCCGGATTTCGCGGGATGGCTGGCCAATTTGCGGGCACAGGCAGGGCCGCTTTATCCGGCGGATGTGCGGCCGGTGCCGGATCAGGAGGCCTTGCACGCGCAGTTGGCAGATGCGACGGTCGTGGTCACGGAGTCGCTGGAGATCGGCGAGCGTCAGCTTGCGCTCGCGCCCAAACTGAAAGTGGTACAGAAATATGGTGCAATGCTGCGTGGGATCGATGTCGCGGCGTGCAAGGCGCGCGGCGTCACCGTGCTGCCGCTGCGGCGCCGCGCGAATATTTCCTGCGCGGAGCATGCGTTAATGCTGATGCTGGCGCTCTCGAAACAACTGCACCGGCTGCACGGGCGCATCAGTTTTGAGCAACTGCGGTCCGCGGGTTACGACCCGAAGATGTTCGATAGCGGCCTCACGCCCGGCTCGGGCTGGCCGCGCGCTCGGGATCTGTCGATTCTGTATGGCACGACACTGGGGATTATCGGCTTTGGCGAAATTGGCCGAGAGATCGCGGTGCGCGCTCACGCTTTCGGCATGCGCGTATTGTGCACGCAGCGCACGCCGATGACTGCGGCCGAACAGCGCGAATGGCACGTGACGTATTGCGACCGCGATACGCTGCTTGCCAACAGCGATTGGGTGTGCGTGCAGTTGCCGTCAAACGCCCACACGCAAAATTATCTGGACCACGCGCAGTTCGCGCTGATGAAGCCTGGGGCCAGGCTGATTAACGTGTCGCGCGCGCAGGTGATGAACCGCGATGCACTGCTGGCGGCGCTGCGTTCGGGCCGGCTCGGCGGCTTTGCGCTGGACCCGCTTTATGAAGAACCGGGCCGCGCCGATGATGAGTTGCTGCAGTTCAACAACGTGATCCTTACGCCGCACGTGGCGGCAATGCCGCGGCACAATGCGCTGGAGGATTTCAGGGATTTGGTGCGGGGCGTGGCGCAGGCAGTGCGCTCACAAATTCTTCAATAAAAACAAATACTTGTATTGATGCATTCCTGCCTGACGCTTGACCGACGTCAGTTTTTTTTGTCCTCGCCCGCCGCGCTTGCTTGCGCTTGTGCTTGTGCCTGAACCTGCGCCGCCGGCTTCTCGCCGGTCAATTCTGGCGGCGGCGGTGGATCCATGCCCATGCCGCGAAGCGCCCACGACGCGGCGAATCCCGCCACCAGCGGCCACCAGTGCGTCAACGCCGCAGCGGCTACGCCGGAGGCAAGAAACGTAATGCCCAGCAGCAAGAGGCCATGGTGCTTGGTGCGCGAGTAGGCAAAAAACAGCGCCAGTCCCCAGCAGCCGAACATCAGCGCAAAGCTGTAGACCACCCACGCCACCGGCACGCGGCCCGACACCACCGAGGCTACCACCGCCAGAATCAACCCGCCGACTATCCACTTCATGTCATTCCTGCCCGTTTCGACCAGCGGCAATTTTACACTGGCGGCTACGCGACTCATGGTGCGACTCATGATATAAGGCAGTGATGTCCGCCCCCGCCACCTCTACGACGTCAGCCACCCCTGCTGACTCTGCCGCCGCCACTGCGCGCCGTTCGCACACCGCGCCGCGCACGCTGAAAACCTGCTGCGGCGCGCATATCGTGCACGATGGCCTGTCAGATGTGAGTTACGTGCTGCTGCCGCTGCTGGCACAGACATTTGGTCTGAATCTCGCGCAAGTGGGCGCCATCCGCACGGCGCACCGCGTGGCAATGGCGGCGTTTCAGTTGCCCGCCGGGCTGATCGCAGAGCGCTTCGGCGAACGCAATTTGCTGGCGCTGGGCACATTGCTGGCAGGCCTTGCCTTCGTAGCACTCGGCTTCGCCAGCGGCTTCTGGATGATACTCATTGCCCTCTTTTTTGCGGGCATGGGCTCGGCGGTGCAGCACCCGCTATCGTCCACCATCATCTCGCATGCCTATCCCGGCGAGGGCCGGCGAAGTGCCCTTGGCACCTACAACTTCGCCGGCGACGTGGGCAAATTCCTGTTCGGCGGCATGGTCAGCCTGTGCGTGGTCGCGGGCATTTCGTGGCAGACGCCGGTGGTGGGTTTTGGCGTGGTCGCCCTCGTCACCGCATTCGTGATATTCGCGTGGATCGCCAACACGCACACGCCCGCATCCAGGGGTGACAAAAACGCAAAACCCAAAACCCCCGGCTGGGGCATCCGCAACAAGCCCGCGTTCGTGGCACTGTGCACGGTCGACATGATCGACAGCCTCACACGCACGGGATTTTTGACTTTCATCGCATTCCTGCTGATCGCCAAGGGCGTGCCCAGCGGCTGGGCCGCGCTGGCGGTGCCGTTGGTGCTGGTGGGCGGCATGGCCGGCAAATATTTTTGCGGCGTGCTGGCAGAGCGCGTGGGCGTCATCCGCACCATCGTCATCACCGAGCTGGCCACCGGCATCGGCATACTCGCCACGCTGCCGCTGCCGGGTACGGCGGCATTCCTGCTGCTGCCGCTGGTGGGCGTGGTGCTGCAGGGTACGTCGTCGGTGATCTACGGCACCATTGGCGATCTGGTCGAGCCGGACAAACTGCCGCGCGCCTTTGGCATGGTATACACCGTGGGCGCGGTGTCGGGCATCATCGGCCCGCTGGTCTACGGCTTTCTGGGTGACGCCATCGGCGTGGAGAAAACCATAGCCATCGCGGGTGGCGTGGTACTGCTGACGCTGCCGCTGGCGATGGTGCTGCGCGCGGCGATCAGCGCGCGGCCGGCGCGACGCGCGGTGTCATGATTGCAGCGGGTGGGAGTTTGAATCGTTTGAATCGCTCGAATCGTCACCTGGCTGCCATTGCACCGCGCGCCGGAAGCAACATACACTAAAAGCCCGCGCTTTCACTCCGCGAGCACACGTCATGCGCAAACTTTCCCACCCCCCATTTCTGACCGTAACGGCCAGCCTGTTGATGGCCCTGCCCACGCAGGCGCAAACCATTGAGCGCGTCAAAATCACCGACAACGATCTGAACTGCGCGCAGATCCACTCGGAGATTACCGAGATGGATGCCATCGCCGCGCGCCACGCCGAAGCGGATGCCGAGGCGCGCAACGCCGGCAACAGCGAAGTCGCCACGGGTATTGTGGTGGATGTTTTCGGCCGCGTGCTTGGCGCATTCGGCGGCGTGTTCGGTCAGATTTTCGGCGGTGTCGCCACGCAAGCCGCAACGCGCGGCGTTGAGCAGGCGCGCAAGGAAGATGACCGCCGCTCGCAGGAAAATCGCCAGCAGGCCGCCGCGCGCAAGGCACATCTCACCACGCTGTTCGTCAACCGCGGCTGCCGCGCGTCCGACCTTACCTATAACCCGCCGGCACCCGCAACCACGCCGGCGGATGCCGTTACGCCGCAGCCTTTCCTCGCGCCCCCGTACGCCGCGCCCGCGAAACCGTAGCCACCCCGCCGCGCTGGACACCGCCGCGTATGGGCGCGAGAATGGAGCTGCGCCTTTCGCCCTGTCGCTCAATTCTTCATTCGCCCCGTCGTTCAGTCACGCTATTGCCCTATCGCCCGATTGTCTATTCTTTTCCGGATGCTCCGCCATGACACAAGCCAGCAAACAACGCATCAGTTATGTTCCGCTCGACAATATGACTGCGGAAATGCGCGCCGAAATGGAACGTTGCGCGCAATACGGCACACCGCGTCCGGAGAGCTCAGCCGTGCGCGCGCATGTGCCGGCGTGTTTCTGGTTTTTTGCGAATTCGTGGGACAGCATTTTTCGCAACGGCGTGCTTGATCATTCCATCAAGGAACTGTGCCGCGTTTACGTGTCACGCTCTGTCATCTGCGAATTCTGCGGCAATCAGCGCTCGATCAAGGGCGCCAACGAGGGCCTGCGCGAAACGCATTACGACGACCTGATCGAATTTGAAAAATCCACGCAATACAACGAACGCCAGAAAGCCGCGCTGTCGCTGGCCGAAGCCATCGTATGGCGGCTCGACACCGACGACGCATTCTGGGCGCGCATGCACCAACACTTCAGCGAACCGGAAATCGTCGAACTCGGCTGCGCGATTGGCCTCACCCACGGTCAGCAGAGTTTCTTGCGACTGCTGAACATCGACCATCATCAGGTGATGGCGGGCACCGCCGGATCGATGGCGCCCGGCGCGGAAACTGCCGAGGCGTTGGCAAAGTTGCGGGCTTCGCCAACGTATTGGGCGAAGCGTTCCGCCGAACCCAAAAAGGACGCGGCGTAAATCCCATGGACATGTCCAACATCCCGTTCGGCACCACGGACTGGGCCGGCGTCACGCCCACGGCGCATGCGGGCATCACGGGTGTCGCGCACTGGCGCACGCGTGAGTTCGGCGGCATCCGTGTGCGCATGGTCGACTATTCACCGGGCTATCTGGCCGACCACTGGTGCGACAAAGGCCACATCCTGTTGTGCCTCGAAGGCGAGTTGCACACCGAGCTAAAGGATGGCCGGCAATTCATCCTGAAGCCCGGCATGAGCTATCAAGTCGCCGACGGCGCGGAACCGCACCGCTCGCGTACCGAACTTGGCGCGCGACTGTTTATTGTCGACTGACCCGCGCTCCCGTTACTCAGGCTTCGCCCCTGTCTCCTTGACCAGCGCACCCCACTTGGCGGCCTCCGAGTTGTAAAACGCGAGAAATGCCTTGGGTGATTCGGAGGGGGAGGGTTCGATGGTGTCGGCCACCAGCGGGTCGCGCACTTCGGGCATGCGCAACACCGCGGCCAGATCCTTGTGCAGTCTGGCAACAAGCGCGGCCGGTGTTTTCGCTGGAACCAGCATGCCATACCAGACGGCCGCTTCGTACCCGGGATAACCCGATTCGTTGAGGGTTGGCACGTCGGGTAGCGCGCCAGAACGTTTCAGGGTGGTAACCGCCAGCGCCTTCAAACGCCCCGCGCGTATGCTTGGAATCGAGGTTGCCGAACCAAAGGTCATGTGCACGCGCCCGGCGATCAAGTCCAGCACCACCGCTGCGCCGCCTTTGTAGGGCACGTGCTGGATATTGATATCCGCCATTTTGCGAAACAGCTCGCCCGACAGATGCTGGGACGAGCCCACGCCCGCCGAGCCGTATGAATACGCACCAGGCTTGGCTTTCGCGAGCGCCGCCAGCTCCTGTGCATTTTTGGCGTTGACGCCTGGAAAAATTGCCAGAATGTTGGGCACGTCCACCAGCTTGGTGACGAATTCAAAGTCCTTCACCGAATCGTACGGCAGCTTGCGAAACGCCGGATTAATGGCATGCGCCGGACTCACGATCACCATGGTATGTCCATCGGGCGGCGCCTTGGCGGCGATGTCGGTGCCCAGCACGCCGCCCGCGCCGGAGCGCGGATCGACCACCACCTGTTTACCCCAAAGTTCGGTGAGCTTGGGCGCACTGTGACGTGCAATCAGATCCGGCGTGCCGGCTGGCGCGCCGAAAGACAGCACCACGCGCACCGGGCGAGTGGGCCAGGTCTGCGCCGAGGCGGTTGCAGCAGCGCCAGCAACCAGCATTAAACAGGAAGCCCGGTTGGGCGTTAAAAACCCCAGTCGCGATTTCATCATAACTATTTGTTTTTATTGTGTTTTTTAAAACCGCTCACGCCACATATCCAGCGTCGGCACGCCCGGCCTGCCAAAATAGCGCGGCTGCAAGCCCGCCTGAAACCAGCAGACAAACGTATACACCGTGTAGATCGGCACGCCGAGTCGCATGTTGAGCGCCGCCGCATAGGGCGCCATGTTGTGGTTCTCGCACACGATGGCGCCGACCTCCGGATGATTTTTCAACAGCGTTTCACCCGCCTCAAGAATATCGCGCTCGGCCTGTTCGTAATCCATGTCGATGGTGTCGCCGAGCATCACACGCGTGAATTCCTTGCCGCCTTCGGTGCCCATTACCGGTGTATCGTGCGGCGCGCCGACGGCATCCCAATGTTCCGGCGTAATGCGATTGCCCTGCACGCTTAGCACGCCGACACGTTTGCCCGGCGGCAGCGTGGCCTGCACCAGCGGAATCTGCATGAGCGAGGAGCTCGCCACCGGCACATTCACATGCGCGGCAAGCTGCTTTTGAAAAATTGCCAGAAAACCGCCGGTGGTGGTGATGCCATCGGCGCCATCTTTTACCAACTCTTCCGCAGCTTTCAGAAACGCCGGCCCCAGCCCCTTACCCTGCTCATGGATCACCACGCGCGCACTGGCGCCGGGTACCACTTTGTACAACACCGGAAACGGCCATGTCTGCGCGTTGCCCGTGTCGCCCGGCGGACGCGGCCATTTTGTGTCCAGCATCAAAATGCCCACGCGGGCGCCGTAGACGGTTTTGCCGCCGTAACCTTGCATGATGAGTCCTTTCTTGACCGCGCACGGATGCGCTCTATACTGCGGGGAAAGGAGTTTGCCATGAAATTTCGTTTTGCATTGGCCATTGCCGCTACAAGCCTCGGCACGGCGCAGGCGCAACAGTATCCGGTCAAGCCCATCCGTATCATCGCCCCCTTTACCGCGGGCGGCCCGGTGGACATCAGCGCGCGCATCCTCGCGCAAAGACTGACCGAAACCTGGGGCCAACAAGTGGTAGTCGACAATCGCGCCGGGGCCAGCGGCACCATTGGCGGCGACTTAGTGGCGAAGGCGCTGCCCGATGGTTACACCGTGCTTCTCACCTCGTCAGCGCATGTAATCACTCCGAGCATATTGCCCAAAGTGCCGTACGATCCGATACGCGATTTCGCGCCGGTGAGCCTGGTGATGAGTTCACCGCTGTTGCTGATGATCACGCCGACGCTGCCGGTGAATACGGTGAAGGAATTCATCGCGCTGGCAAAAGCACGGCCTGGCGATTTGTCATTTGCCTCGGGAGGCGTCGGCTCCAGCACGCATCTCACGCCGGAGCTTTTGAAATCCGTCACCGGCACGAAAATGGTCCACGTGCCGTACAAAGGCCAATCGCAGGCGATCACCGATTTGATAGCGGGCCAGGTACCGTTCATGTTCAACGCCGTGCCCACGGTGATTGAATTCCTGCACGCCAAACGACTGCGCGCGCTGGCAGTGACTGCCGAAAAACGCGTCGCGCCATTGCCGCAGGTGCCGACCTTTGCGGAATCAGGCTACAAGGAAATGACCACCGGTTCGTGGTACGCGGTGTGGCTGCCAGCCAAAACGCCCGAGGCCATCGTCAGCCGCTGGGTCAGCGAAGTCAATCGCATCGTCAAGCTGCCCGACGTCAACAAGCGCATTATCGACATGGGTGCGGAGCCGGTCAGTGGTACGCCGGCGCAACTCGACGCTTATCAGAAAAGCGAAGCGGTGCGCTGGGCGAAAGTGATACGCGATTCAGGGGCGGCGAACAATTAGCCGGAACTACCGTATCAACTGCTCCACATAATTTTCGCCCAACCCCACCGCCGTGTAATGCGCACGCGCTTTTTCCAGCCGCGTGAACACGTCATCGTAGCCGGTTGATTGGCCCTGCGGATCGACATACATCAGGCTGCCGGTCACCTGAAAAAGCGTGATCATTTCGGTGCAGCCTTCAGGCACCACCAGCGTATGCGTCTCGCCCGGCGGCTCCCAGATATAGCTGCCTTCCTCGGCCACCCAATCGTGTTCAAGGTAATGCCAGCGACCCTTGAACACCCACGCGTGCACGCCGCCCGAATGGCGATGGCGCGCGATCATGCCCGCCTTGGTAACGCGCATCACGTGCGTGTACTGGCCTTGCGTTACGTTGAACTGCAACGGCCGCACGGCCACATGTTCCGCCAGCGGCACCCACACACGCGGATCGGCTGTCCCCATCGCATCGAGGATCACCATGTCGGGACGCATGGCGTAGGGCTGCGGCTTTTGATAGGGAATACGCTGTGGGTCGGTCTGTGCTGCGACTTGTGCCGTAGTGAGTGGTTTGTTCATGAGGCGCGTGCCTAAAAATTGCTGGTGTCGATCACGATTATTCCCACAGCCGGTCAGGTAGCGGCAAGCCAGCCAGATCCGAAGGTGTCAGCGGCTGATCCGGCTTGATATTCATGCGCTCCAGCACCGCTGCGAGTTGCCTGCAGTGCTGCGCCGAATGCCAGGTGACGCGCTCGAACACCTGATGTGCACCGGTGTCGCCATAGTAAGTCTTGAGCACTTTGGACAATGCGCGGTCGTCCAGTGCTTCCCACCATACTTCGTAACGCGCCCACACGCTCGCGCCGTAGCGCGCGATATCGTCGCCGCTGATCAGCGACTTCGGCGGTTCGTTGTCGGCGATTTTGGCGCCGTATTCTGCGCCCGCCCAGGTTTCGAGAAACGCTTCACCAATGCGAAACACGTGATAACACAGCGTGCGGATCAGCCGTTCGCGATGCGGGATCACGCGCTCGCGAAAACGGTCAGCTGGAAACTGCCGCGCCAAACGCTGCCCGCACGCAAACACCAATTCATATTTTTTATAAAGCTGTTCGGGCGACAAGCGCCCCGCGCCCGGCATCGGCAAACCCGCGAGTTTGGCGAACGGGTCGAGCATTTGCCCTATCGCGTACTGATCACCCTTGGCCAACACCGGCACTTTGCGCAAGCCATAGCGATTCGCCAGCAAGTCCATGCCGCCCGGCTCATTGAGGACATCGATCACCACCATATCGACGCCGTTTTTCGAAAGAAACTCTTTCGTTCGCAGGCAGCTACTTCATCCGGGCTGGGTGAGGTAGAGGAATTTGTCGGCGGGAATGTCGTTGAGATTCATCGTGCAGCCTTTAAAAATATTACATTAAATCATATACTTACGATTATAGTGCTGCAGAGTTAAGTCACACCTTCTTCCGCCAGCTTGGCAATCTCCGCAGTCGACATGCCAAGCAATTCACCAAATACATACTCGTTGTCTTCGCCATAACACGGCGCGCCGCGGTCGATGCGCCCGCCGATGTAGGCCGGGCTTTCGTGCAGCTTGATCGGCACTTCCGCCACCGGCCACCGGCCGATTTTGGTGCCCGTCACTTCGGTGAGCCATTCGAGATGTTTCAACTGTGGATCATCGTCGCAGCGGTTGCCCGCGTGCTGGCACACGCCTGCCGGCACGCCGGCTTTTTGCAACGCCAGCATCAACTCGTATTCATTGCAGTTTTTCGTCCACCCGGCAATGGCCTTGTCGAGCGCGTTGACGTTGGCCATGCGCGAGGCCAGATCCTTGAAACGCGGATCACTGCCCCACGCCGGATTGCCGGCCACCTTGAGCAAGGCCTGCCATTCCGCTTCGTTAAAGCACGCCATGGTGATCCAGCGGTCATCGCCCGCACACTGATACACGTTATGCGGCGCGGCGGGCTTGAACGGTGAGGCATTGCCGATGCGCTTCCAGATGCGATTGTTTGCCGCCCAATCCAGCGTCGCCGTGCCAGTGATGAACAGACCTACTTCGGATTGCGACGCATCGATCCATTGCCCTTCACCGGTACGGTCGCGGTGATACAACGCAGAGAGCATCGCCAGGCCAAAGCTGTAGGCGCCCATCCAGTCGAGATACGAATATCCCCAGCCCGCAGGCATCGCCGGTTCGGGCAGGCCTGACATTTCGGAGAGGCCCGCGAATGCATTAGCAATCGGCCCCACCGTGCGGAAGCGCCCATAGGTGCCCTGCGCGCCCATGCCAGACTGCGACACGTAAATTATGCCGGGCCGCAATTTCTGCAGCACGTCGTAACCCAGCCCCCAGTTGTTCAATACACCGGGCGAAAAACCTTCCGCGACGATGTCGGACATCTGGATCAGCTTCTTCACCATCTCCAGCCCTTTCGGGTGGCGCACATTGAGCGAGATACCGCGCTTGCCAGGGTTCTTGTTGTTGAACTGGCCGCCCATGTTGATGTCGGTTACGCCCTTCAGCGGCGCGGTGGCTTTCTCGCGCGCGGCACGGCCGCCTTCCGGCGCCATCGCGGCGAGGCGCGTGTCGGGATGCGACTTCAATTCGATCTTGATGCTCTCCGCACCAAACGCCGACAGGAAGCGCGTGCCGCCAGCGGAGGCCAAAAACCATGAAAAGTCGACGATGCGTATGCCCTTTAACGGCAGCGGCTTGCCGCGCCTGGAAGGCGGCTCTGCGGGATCGACCTTCGCCGTCGGGCTGATGGTCGGCGTCGGGCTTTGCGTTTTGGCAAATACCGTTGCCGCGTCTTCATTCAACAACGGCGCGCGGCGCCCCACCACCCATTCATTGGCGGTGCTGATCCACTTGCTCGTGGCGTAGCGGAATTTTTTGCCAAGTTCCGGATGCTCGATATCCGCTACGCTGCCGCGCGCTTCCCAGTGCTCGTCGGTGGCATTTTCGTCGGGCTTACGCAGCGGCGCGACCAGCAAACCGGCTTCCTGCATTTCGCGCCAAGGAAAGTTTTCGTAGGTAAAAGCGCGGACAAAGCGCTGCATCGCTTCCAGACCTTCATCGCGCTTGCCGCCGGCCGGGCCGGTGCCGGGCACATAGCGTCCACCGCGCGGCGCGCCTGCTGCCTGCGGGTTGTAGCCTTCCTCAAGGCCATATTTGGCGAGAATTTTTTGCAAACGTTCGGGATCGTCCGGCCGGTTACCCAGATTGGCCATCACCCAGCGACCGTCCTTCGTGTGCACTATGGTTGGTGCGGCAGAAATGCCTTCGCGCGCGTGGCGGCAGGTCTGACGCTGCACCACCGCTCGGCGCATTACCCACGACATCAAATCCACTTCCGTCGACACCGCCACCGATTGATGCACGGCGCAGGACAACTGCTGCCCCTTGCCGGTACGAAAACGATACAGCAGTGCCGCCATGATCGACATGGTAAGTTGCTCGCCCGCAATATGGTAGGCATGCCACATCTGCGGTGCGATCGGCGGCAGATCGTATTTACCATCTGGGCCGGGGTCGTAGCCGCAGTTCATCATCACGCCGCCCATCGCAAGATGGATCAGGTCTGAACCTTTGAAGTGCGACCACGGGCCGTCATCGCCAAATGGCGTAACGCGCGCGTGGATTAGCCGGTCAGTGCTGGGCTTCAGGCCCAAGCCTTCGAGATAACCCTTGGGCGTGGATTCAAGCAAAATATCCGCACCCGCAAGTAATGTTCGGAACTTCGCCTTGTCCGCTTCCTGATTGAGATCGAGCACCACGGATTTTTTGCCGCGGTTGTATTGCCAGAAAAACAACGAGCCGTTGGGATCGGGCTTGTCCTGATAAAACGGCCCGATGCTTCGCGTGCTGTTACCGCCGGGCGGCTCCACCTTGATCACGTCCGCGCCCAGACCCGCCAGCGTCGCGCCGCAGTATTCAGCCGTTTCGTCGCACAATTCGATGACACGTATGCCCGCGAGCGACGGTGCGCCCTTGGCCTGCTTGCCGGAAACGGCATTGGTATTTTGTGCTGCCATGGTAATCATCCCTTCAGACGTGACGTTTACGATTGGAGTTCAAGAAGTGAGACATGCGCGCCGTATGTTCCCGGATATTCTTGTATGCACCCGGATGCTCTCTTGTTATGGGGCTCAGTGCGCGACTTATCCCGCAATCATCAGACTTGCAGCTTACACGTACCGCGCTATGGCGAAAAGCCGCACGCACCCTGCATGCCGCCGCGTTGGTGGCGCGCGCTTGCGTGATCTTGTATTCTTGTGGGCCACGCGTTCGCGTAATGGAATTTAATTGCGGGCGGCCAATCAGCAAAGGAGCAATCGATGCACGGATCATTGGAGGATTTATACGTCGAAGTCGACATGTGTGCACCCGGCTGGGAGCGCATTATCGACAAAAGCCCGCCCGTTGAACTTCTCGCGCGCGACATCGTTTTCGGCGAAGGCCCGGTGTGGGACAAAAAGAACAAACGCCTTGTTTTTGTGGACATCATCGGCGACACGATCTGGAGCTGGAAGCCGGGAGTCGGCAAGGAAGTCATTCTCAATCCGTCGGTAAAAGCCAATGGGCTCGCTCTCGACCTGGAAAACCGCATTGTCGTCGCGGGCTGGGGCGGTCGCACCGTGTTCCGCCAGGAGCACGACGGCGCGTGGAAAACGCTGGCCGACAAATATGAAGGTAAAAAGCTCAACACGCCCAACGACATCGTGGTCACGTCCGACGGCGCAATCTGGTTTACCGATCCGCCCGGCGGCATGTACAACGTCGGCATGGTGGGGCCGGACGTGCAGCGTTATCTGGAATCGCAGCCGGTGTTTCGCATCTCGCCGGATGGCAAAAAGCTCTCGATAGTCACCGAGGACACGGTGTATCCGAATGGTTTGTGTTTCTCGCCGGATGAAAAAATTCTCTACGTCAACTGCTCGCGTGAGCGCTTGATCCGCGCGTATGACGTGAAGCCCGACGGTACGGTCGGCCCCAAGCGTTTGTTTTTCCAATACACCGGCCCGGAGCGCGGCGTGCCCGACGGCATGAAGTGCGATTCGGCAGGAAACGTATGGTGCACCGCGCCCGGCGGCATCTGGGTGCATGGCCCCTCCGGCAAGCCGATATGCCGCATCAAAACGCCGGGGCATCACCCCACCAACATCGCGTTCGGCGACGACGACTGGAAAACGATGTACGTCACCAACATCGGTTCAGTGACGCGCTTCCGGCTGAACATCGCCGGCGTGCCGTCGCGCTAAGTCACGCCAAGAGGAGAACAAAAATGACCTGGAAATTTGAACTCGTAGCCGGCCCTTTCAAGGGCCGCACTGGTGGCCTGGCGTGGGATGGCAAAGGCATGTTGTGCAGCGCCGTGCAGGAAGAACGCGTGGTGCGTTACGACCCTGCCACCAGCAAGACCGATAACTTTCGCCGCTGGACAGGGCGTGTAAATGGCCTTGCCATCGCGAAGGATGGCGTATTCGGCGCGCAGGAAGGCGGCCGCCGTGTGATTCAGTTCATGAATGACGGCAGCGCGCGCCCCATCACCGAGTTTCTCGAAGGTGAGCGCCACAACCAGCCCTGTGACGTGGCCGTCGATAGCAAAGGCCGGGTGTGGATCGCCGATGCCTACAACGCGCAAGCGCCCTACGGCCCGCCCACCGCGCCGATACTGCCACATGCGTCGGTATTGCGCGCCGACCCGCAAGGCCCCGGCAACTTTCGATTGAATCGCGTCACCCATGACACCGCAGGACCGCAAGCCGTCCTGCTTTCTGCTGATGAAAAAACGCTGTATGTCGCGGATGGCGATGCGGAGCGCGGCGACGTGTGCCAGCTATTAAGCTACGCCATCAATGAGCACGGCAGCGTGCCTCACCATGGCAAAGTGCTGCTCAACTTCCAATTCGGCGAACGCGGCATCACCGGGCTGGCGCTGGCCAGCGACGGCAGCATCGTCGCCTGCATGGGCTGGAAAAAAAGCGGCAGCGGCGCGAATATCCTTGTCGTGTCACCCGGCGGCACGATACTGGAAACGCACGAAGCGCCGGCGGATCTGCCAATGCGCGTCGCATTCGGCGGCGCGGACTTGGGTGATCTTTACTTGAGCTGCGGGGACGGTGGGTTGTATCGCGCCAAGGGAATTGGGCGGCGTGGTGTAAAGCGGTGAAGTGTAGCAATTCGTAGGGCGGAAAAAGCGAGCCATCCCGCCCTACCAATCGATCTCAAATTCAATACAGCAAAGCCAGCCGGATTCTCAGGAAATCCCACTGGGCAGCCTTGACATAAGTATCTGTTTTTATTGCGATTTTATTTAGCCTTCGCTTACCGCATTCCACGTAACTTGTCGGCAACCTTCGCCGCAAAGTCCGCGGCCCACGCTAGCATCCGCTTTGCCAGATCGTTTCCACTTTCTCTACAAATCCAGCCCGCAGTACCAAGGCCTGCCGTTTGGCATTTGGCGTGAAAAATGTCACACGTACCACGCGACTTCCTTCACATTCCAGGCGCTATTTTCTGCTCAAGCATTTTTTTCTATGGGATTATTCCGCCGCGTGCACTAGAACTCTGCCCCATGTGATTCACGACGCATTCAGGCGCTTATAAATGACAATCCAGAAATTGGCAGTCCCGGTGGTTAATGCGGCAATCGCCTTGCAGGTAACAGCGCTGGTTATCGCCACGGCTGCGATGGTGCTGTTCTAGACTTCCCGAGTTCCAAGTCTAGACTTCCAGAGTTTCACGCCCAAGCGCTCCACGCCACCGCGCAACGGCATGGGCCCGTTGCGCTATTCTCAATCCACTTTCAGGCCAATCTGCGCGACGAGTTTTTGCGTGGATTCATAGTCGGCTTTGAGCATGGCTTCGAAATGCTCCGGGCTTTTGCCCACCGGCTCGGCACCTATCACCAAAATTCGCTGGCGGACTTCGGGATTCGCCAGCGCCTTGGTAATTTCCTGATTGAGCCGCGTGATGATTTCACGTGGCGTGCCGGCGGGCGCAAGTAAACCAATCCAAGTCATATGGCTGTAGCCAGGAAAGCCGCTCTCTGCCACTGTGGGTACGTCGCCCAGCGCGGGCCAGCGCTTTTCCGAGGTGATCGCCAGCGCGCGCAGTGCGCCGGACTGCAAATGCTGGCTCATGCCGGGTAGCGCCGACATCGCCAACGGTATCTGGTTGGCCAGCAAATCCTGCGTAGCGGGACCGCCACCCTTGTAGGGTACGGCGGGCAATTCGATTTTCGCAGCGCTTTTAAAGGCCTCCATCGCCACGTGCGTGGGCTGGCCATTGCCACCGTGGCCATACACCATTTTGCCGGGCGCCGCGCGTATCGCCGCGAGCAGGTCCTTCAGGGTGCGGTGCGGACTTTGTGCATTGACGACAATCACCGAAGGCGCTTCGGTCAACTGCACCACCGCCACGAAATCCTTGCGGGGATCGTAGCCGGGCTTCTTGTAAATGAAGGCATTCAGGTTGTGATTGGTGGTGGTTTCCAGCAACGTATAACCGTCATTATTGCCGCGCGCCACATATTCGCTGGCGATGTTGCCGCCCGCGCCAGGGCGGTTTTCCACCAGCACGGTTTGGCCAAAGCCGCGAGACAGTCGGTCAGCGACAATACGCCCGACCACATCCAGCCCTCCACCCGGCGCCGTCACACACACAAAACGTACCGGCTTGGTTGGGTAAGTTTGCGCGTGCACCAGCCTTGGCAGAGACAAAGAGATCACTGTAAAAAGTATTGATAAAGCCACTCTCAGACGATAAGCGTGCCAAAAGCCAATCATGAGACATTTCCTTTAATCAGTTTCATATCGCACAAAGCGTATTGGACAATCTTGCGCTATGCGGCAGCGCAATTTGCGGCAATTAAGAACGATTTCACGGGCCCCAGATTGTCAAAATTTATTGACATCATACTAATTTAGCGACTAAATTGCGCATCGAGTTCGCCCCGTAGAGTCGCGATGAAACTATCCAATATCCGCATCTGGCAAAAGCTGCTGCTGCTCGGCATTATCGCGGCAGTATTATGCGCGGTGCCGACTTATCTGTACATTCGCGGCGCCAACAAAGAAATCCGTGACACCCTGACTGAAATCCGGGGCTTGACTCCCGCAGGGCAATTGGTGAAATTGATGCAGCCGCTGCAGGTACACCGCGATTCTGCAGCAGCGCTTCTCAGTGGCGATCGCGAGCTTGCCACGCTGCGCGCCACCAAGGAAAAGGAAGTTACTGACGCATTCGCCAAACTGCGTGCTGCCATTCCCGATACTGCGGCGCCACTAATCAAGAAATTGGAAAAGGCGGAAGCAGACTGGAAATCACTCGCAAAATCCGTCAAGGATCAGTCGTTTCCGGTGGAAGATAGCTACAATGCACACACAAGACTGATCGCCGCGGTTATCGACCTGATCGAATCCACCGCTGACTATTACGGACTTACACTGGATCCAGAGGCCAACGCCTATCACACGATCATCTGGGCGATGGTGGAGTTGCCAAGACTCACCGAAGCCATGGGCCGCATGCGCGCTACTGGCACTGCGATACTTGGCATCAAGCAGGCTACTGCAGAAGAGCGCGTCACGATTGCCACCATGCTGGAGCGGACTCGCGACGGGCTGGCCGACAGCCGCGACCAGATCCAGAAGATAAAGGAAGCCAATGGTGGCGCAATGCCAGCGCTGGAAGCCGCCGCCGCCAACGCCCAAAGCGAATCGCAAAAACTCGTCGGCATTACCGATCTTGAATTCATGCGCATCGAGGTACTGCGTTATAGCGCGGCAGACTATCTCAAAGTGGGTACCGCCGCCATTGATGCGCAATTTGCGTTGATCACAGCCGCGCACACCGAAATCGAGCGCATACTGCATGAACGCGTCGTCGAAAACGCTGGGTGATGGCGACACTGCTCGGGATGATCGCCCTGCTGGTGCTGATTGGCGCCGTTACCATGGTATGGATGATGCGTACCATCACCCGGCCGCTCAACGAGGCCATCGCTGATGCCGATGCCATCGCGGCGGGACGTCTCGACGCCACCATCGTCAATATCGGACTGGACGAAGTCGGGCAATTGCGCAGGGCCATGCGCCACATGCAGCGCAATCTCGCGCACATCGTATTCAGCATCCGGGAAAACAGCGAAGCGGTGGCCAATGCCTCGCGCGAAATCGCGCAAAGCACGCGTGACATGAGCGCCCGCACTGAATCGCAGGCTTCCAGCCTCGAACAAACCGCCGCCAGCATGGAGGAACTCAGCACCACTTTCCAGAAAAACGACCAGAGCAGCCAGCATGTCACCGATCTCACGGCGCAGGCAGCGGCGGCCGCGGAACAGGGTGGCGCGGTAGTGGGCAAGGTAACGCGCACCATGCAGGAAATCGACGTGTCTTCAAAGAAGATTGCCGAGATCATAGGTGTCATCGACAGCATCGCGTTCCAGACCAATATTCTTGCACTCAATGCCGCAGTCGAAGCCGCACGCGCTGGCGAACAGGGGCGCGGCTTCGCGGTGGTGGCCTCCGAGGTTCGCGCGCTGGCACAACGCTCCGGCCAGGCCGCCAAGGAAATCCGCACGCTGATCAGCGATTCGGTCAAGAAGGTGCAAACCGGCACTCGCGAAGCCACCGAATCAGGCAAGGCCATGGACGACATTCTGGAAGCAGTTCGCAAGGTGGCCGAAACCATGACCGCGATGCAGACCGTTCGCGCCGATCAGCGCCTGGGCGTCTCGCAAGTCACGCGTGCGGTCGAACAGATGAATCAAGGCACGCAACAAACCGCGGCCATGGTCGAGGAAGTTGCCGCGACTGCCGATCTGTTGAGCGATCAGGCTGAGCAGTTGTCGGCTTCGGTAGCCGCCTTCAAACTTGCCGAGAAAGATGAATTAAGCGACAACGGATCAGGCAGCAACGCCCGCGGTACCATCGGGAACCCGATTCCACCTTTGCAGTCTGTCCCGCCGGAAATTAGTGGTGACATTCCCCCGCAGGCGCAAATGCTTACCGGTGGCGCACCTCGCCCCATGCTGCCTTCAGCGCCAGAGCGCTAGCCGCGCGGGCAGACAGCACCTGTCCCTAAAAATCAGACCAGCGACAGCTTCGCGTTCGCCTGTATCAAACGCGCAACCAGCACGTGCAGAAACACGCGCTCGAAGCTGATGCGGCAGGAGTCCGTCGCCTTCTGATAGGACTGCACGCCGATCTTAAGCATTCGCACCTCGCGCGTGGCCGTGACATCCGCCGTACGCAAATTGCCGGGGCTGCCCAGACACGCCATCTCACCCAGACAATCGCCGGGCTTCAGCGTGTCGATCAGGCGCCGCTTGCGCGTCACGCGAACTTCACCGCTCACCAACACGCAAAAGTAATCGCCTTTTTCACCCTCGCGCAGCAGCACGGTGTCTTTCGGTACGGTTACCCACTCGGCCAGCCGAATACCTCCCACAAATCCGCGTCGGCGAAGCCCGAGAAGAACGACAGCTTGCGCAGACTGTTAAAGCGCTCGGTCTCAAAAACGCCCTGCTTGGGCAATGCCGTGGCACCTTTCATCAACCCTGCCAGTTCGTCGATCAACTGCTCCCATGTTTGGTAGCGCTTGTCGGTCTCGCGCTGCAATGCGCGAATCACGATCATGTCGAGTTCCAGCGGCACGTCGCGCCGGAACTCCGAAGGCAGTGGCGGATTGATATTCAGTACCTGATAAGCCAGGCTCGCGATGTTGTCCGCCTTGAATGGTGCGCGCCCGGTGAGCAGCATGAACATCACGATGCCCAGCGCGTAAATATCGGTCTGATGATTGAGCGGCTTGTTCAGATGCTGCTCCGGCGACATGTATGCCGGCGTGCCAATGCCGTCGATCATGGTGGCTTCCGCCTTCATCATCGCCGCTGAGCCAAAATCGGTGATTTTGACGTCGTTGTTTTCCTTCAGCATGATATTGGCGGGTTTGATGTCGCGGTGAATCACACCCTGCTGCGCGGCATATTCAAGTGCGCGCGCGCACTTGTAGGCGACCTCGATCACATCACCGATGCCCAGCAGGTTTTCCGGCTTGGTAAACCGCGAGAGCGTGCCACCTTCGACGTACTCCATCACGATATAACCGTACTCGTCATCGATGGCTGCGTCGATGATCTGCACGATGTGCGGATGATTCAACTTGCCGGCGAGCGAAGCTTCGGTAGTGAACAGCCGCTGCATCAGCTTGCCGCTGCCCATGTCGTTCATCGCACTTTGCGAAACCACCTTGACCGCAACTTCGCGATTGGCAAAAGCGTCCTTACACAGATACACCTTGCTGGTCGCGCCTTCGCCGAGCGTGCGGATCACATCGTACTTGCCGACGCGCTTGGGCGTCATGGCTTGAGCCGGAGTTTGAGTTTGTTCAGACATGGTTCGTTCAGGGTAACACTGGCGCTCGCATGCAAGGAAACTACTTGCCTAGGCTTGGGGACAAACAGCCTTTACCTTAAGACATCACGTAACTATTTGAATTATAACATTTATTTATGAAGGCTTTCTTATCAGCACTTCCGGTAGCCAAGTCACCAGAGCAGGGAACACGGTAATCAGCGCAATTGCGATCAGCATCATCGCAAAAAATGGAATCGACGCGCGCGCGACATACGTACTGTCCTTGCCACTCATGGTTTGCAGCACAAATAGATTAAACCCCAGCGGCGGCGTCACCTCGGCAATTTCCACCAGCAACACGATGAATATGCCAAACCACACCAGATCGAAGCCCGCTTTCTCAATCATCGGAATCACGATGGAAGTCGTCAGCACGATCATCGACACGCCATCGAGCGCCGTGCCCAGCACGACATAAATCGCCGCCAGCACCGCGATCAACATGTACGGGTTCGGATTCATTGCCGCCACCCACTCCGCCAGCGCTTTCGGGATGCCGGTAAACGCCATGCACGAAGACAGAAACGCCGCGCCACCGAGGATGAATAAAATCATGCACGACAAACGCGTCGCGCCCATCAAACTGTCGCGAAACGAAACCCAGTTTAGGCCGCCGCTCACCGCTGCAATCACAAACGCACCCAGCACGCCAAACGCCGCCGCCTCAGTCGCTGTCGCCCAGCCTGCCGCCATCACCCACACAACAAAAATTATCAGCAACACACACGGGATGAGATTGCGGCTCAAATAGAGTTTTTGCCGGAATGTATAAGTATTTGATTCTACTGGTGTTTTTCCAGGATTCATCAACGCCCACACGATGATATATCCGGAGAACAACAGCATCAGCAATACGCCGGGAATAATCCCCGCGATAAACACCTTGAGGATCGACACTTCAGCTGCCACCGCGTACACCACCATGATGATCGACGGCGGCAGCAGAATGCCCAGCGTGCCCGCGCCGCACAGTGAGCCCAGACACGTTTTTTCGTCATAGCCGCGCGCCTTCAGTTCCGGCAGCGCCACCTTGGCGATGGTCGCGCAGGTTGCCGCCGATGACCCCGACACCGTGCCAAAAATCCCGCAGGCCAGCACGTTCACGTGCATCAGCCGGCCCGGCAGCCAGCCGAGCCACGGTGCGAGGCCCTTGAACATTTCCTCCGACAACCTGGTGCGATAGAGAATCTCACCCATCCAGATGAAGAGCGGCAACGCCGCCAGCGTCCATGACGCGCTCGAACCCCAGAACGACTGAAACAGATTCACATCCGGCGGCGTATTGGTAAAAAACTGCAAGCCCGCCCACGCCACCGCCGCCAGCGCCAGCGCGATCCACAGCCCGCCGAACAGCAGCACTAGCAACAGCGCCAGCAGGACGCAGGCAATGGCAAGCGTGCTCACAACATCTCCGAAAAATCACCGGACTGGCGGCGCGCGTCCTCGGCCGCCTGATACGCCGGCATGCCGCCGCGCAACACGGTGACCAGCTCGTCCAATACCGCAATCAGCAAAATCACGATACCCAGCGCCACCGCTGATTGCGGTATCCAGATCGGAATCTTTATCAGGCCCTGTGCCACTTCGTTGAATTTCCAGCTTTCGTACACGAAGCGCACGATGGCCCAGCTCATGTAACCGGTGCATAGCGTGGCGAGCAGCAACGCTATGATTTCCGCGCGGCGCCGCGCCGCCTCGCCCAGCCGCTCAACCCACAGCCCGACGCGAATCAGTTCGCCCCGGCGAAAGGTGTGCGCCAGCGCCAGAAACGCGCTCGCCGCGCACAACCACGCCGAGATGTCATCCGCACCGCGTATGAGAATGCCGGCCTCTCGCGCGGCAGCCTGCGCCAGCATCAACACACAGATGCTGCCCAGACACACCGCCGCGGCCACGCCGCTGGCGGCGTAGAGTCTGTTTAGCAACAAACGCATTCGGGATATGCTAGAGACGTGCGGGTAATGTGTGTAACCGTGAAATTAAGTGAATGGTGAACAGTAAACCGTAAACAGTAACCCCAGCCGGTGGCATGCCGCAGAATGCGGTTCACAGTTCACTGTTTACGGTTCACCCCAATCCGGCCGCGTGTATCGTTTCATGCTTTACGCAGCCCTCACCGCCCCCGATACGCTCTGATCATCGCCTCGCCATCCGCGCCGGCGGATTTTTGCCATTCGGCCAGTATGGTCGCGCCGACTTTCTCGAACGCAGCCTTCATCGCGGAATCGGGGGGCGTCACATTCATGCCATTTTTCGCCAGCAGCGCGTTGGCCTCGGCTTCACGCTGGCGCGAAAGCTCCCAGCCGCGCTTTTCCGCTTCTGCCGCCGCTTCGAGCAAGGCTTTCTTCTGCGTGTCGCTTAACCGCTGAAAGGCGCGTTCGTTGACCGCCACCATGTTTTTCGGATGAAACGCGTTGGTGGTGTAGTAATTCTTGACGAACTCCCATGCCTTGGTGGACGTGCCGGTGGCCGACGAGGTAATCATCGCGTGCACCGTGCCGGTGGCGAACGCCTGCGGCACTTCAGGTACCTGAATCACGGTCGGGCTAGCACCGAGCAGTTCCGCCAGCCGCGCGGTCTGCGGGCTGTAGGTGCGGAATTTGACGCCCTTCAAGTCGGCAACGGACTTCAGCACATTCTTGGTGTAAATGCCCTGCCCCGGCCACGCCACGGCATACAGCAGCCGCACGCCGCGGCCCTGCAATTTCTTCTCCAGATACGGCTTTTGCGCCTGATAGAACTTCCACGCGTTGTCGTAGCCGGTGGCGACAAACGGCACGTTGTCCGCCGCAAATACCGGGTCTTCGTTGCCGAACTGGCCGAGTAGCAACTCCACCACATTGACCTGCCCGGTGGACACCGCACGCAGCATGTCCGGATGCTTGATCAGCGAGCCGTTACTGTGCACGTTAATATCAAGCTGGTTATTTGTGGCCTTGCGCACGTCCGCCGCGAACAGCTTGACGTTGACCGTATGAAACTCGCCGTCGCTATACGGCGTGGGCATGTCCCATTTGGTGGTTTGCGCGTGGACCGCGAGCGGCAGAACCGCCATCGCCGCGATCATCAGGCTTTTTGCTACGGCCAGTTTCATGACATCTCCTCGTGCAGATATTAGGGTTGCAGCGGCGGATGGTAGCACTCCCGCAAGCGTCGTGTACGCGTGCCCGGCACGGTCATTTTCCGCCGGCGGGGGCGTTTGACGTCAAGGCGGGAGGCGGCTACATTGCCCGGCACAAGCGCGCACGGGCGCACTCACAAAAGCGCGACAATGACAACGCAAGCATCCGATGAACGGGAGCCGGCATGGCAGCAGAAAAACTGACTAAGGAAAGCATGGAACTGCGGCTGGCAGTGGGGCCGTTCAACCGCTGGCTCGGCTTTGAAGTCATGAAACTCGGCGACGGCGAACTGGAGCTCAAGGCCAGCTGGCGCGAGGATTGGGTGCTGCACGCCGTGCGCGGCCACACGCATAGCGGCATACTCGCCGCCATTGTCGATGTCGCCGCCGACTATGTCATCGCCGCCGAACTCGGCGACCATGTGCCGACGATCGACTTACGCGTCGATTTCCACAAACCCGCAATGCGAGGTGACCTCACCGCCAAATCGAAAATCGTGCGGCTTGGGTCGAACTACTCCACTGCCGAGGCTTATGTGTATGACAAAGAGGGTGGGCTAGTTGCTAGTGGACGCGGCACTTATTTCACTGCGGCGGTGCGACGGCAAGTGGGGTAAGCAGCAGATTTTCTTGTAAGCGTTGAGATTTGTTCTGGCAGGTGGTGTCAGATCATACTTACGGCGGTTAGCTTGCAGCGACGAGCAGAAACAGCAGTTTTCACGGTCTTCTGGAAGAAAGACGGCCTTGCCGGGCAGCAACACTTTTTCGCTTTTCGTTCCAGTTTTATCCGTATCAAAAATGCGACCATTTTTAATGACTATCTGATTTTATTGTATTTTTTTATTTTAATAGGATTGTTACCCTGTGCGCTGGAGTGTTAACCGGCGTTTTTGTCGTATAAGCCAAGTTGGGCATTCGCATGACATACGACCTTCGTTCAGTTTTGCCGGTGTTAATCCCAAAGGCCATAGCATGGGCAGAGGCTCAAAGCTTCTCGATTGGCCAAGTCGGCCAACCCCTGAACGACACCCCACTTGCAGTGGCACGAAGTGTCGGGGTAATGCGCCCCGAGCTTATTCGCGTAGCCGAAATTCCCCGACTTCCATTCCCCGGGGATCCCGAGTTGCAGCAGGCCGCCCTTGCAACCGGGCTTCTAGGGCCAGACATGGTTGGCATGACCTTTGGCTACGGCATCTACATATGTCGTGGGCACTGCACTATTAGACTCTTATCCCACGAGTTTCGGCATGTTTTTCAGTATGAGCAGGCTGGTTCAATAGAGGCGTTTCTCCCAACTTACCTTCAGCAAATTGTTACTGTCGGGTACCGCAATGCTCCATTTGAAATTGATGCCCGCGCCCATGAAAGGCAGCACGCCTAACATTGCGCCCCCCCTTACCCTTACGTCACCGGACGCTGCACGATAAAACCGCACATCGCCGGTTCACTCCATGTTAGCTAGCAAGGGTGGGCGCGACTGTTGCGCCTACGCGCTGCGACGCGATCCTAATGTTTCAGCCTTTCACTCAATACCAACGCCTGCAATAGCTTTACAGAGTAGCGTCATGTATTTCAGTGCAACTCCTGATAAATCTTCTCCGCCAGCGCGCGGCTGACCCCCTCGATCTGCGCCAGTTCATCGACGCTTGCTGCCTGTAAACCTCGCAGTCCGCCAAAATGCGCCAGCAGCCGCTGCCGCCGCTTGGCGCCGACGCCGGTAATGTTTTCCAGCGGCGATTGCGAACGCGCCTTGCCGCGCCGGGCGCGGTGGCCGGTGATGGCGAAGCGGTGCGCTTCGTCGCGGATTTGCTGGACAAGGTGCAGGCCGGGGTGTTCCGGCCCCAGCAGATACGGTTCTTCGCGGCCCGGCACCCATAGCGCTTCGAGCCCCGCCTTGCGGTCTTCGCCCTTGGCCACGCCGACCAGCGTGACTTCGCTGACGCCCAATTCATCCATCACCTCTCGCGCAATGCCGAGCTGGCCCTTGCCGCCGTCGATCAGCACCACGTCGGGCATTTTGCCTTCACCGGTGACCAAACGTCGGTAACGCCGCTGCAAGACTTCGCGCATCGCGCCGTAGTCGTCGCCCGCCACTGGCGTGGTGATGTTAAAGCGCCGGTAATCGCTTTTTTGCATGCCGGATTGGTCATACACCACGCACGAGGCCACCGTGGCTTCACCCATGGTGTGGCTGATGTCGAAGCACTCGAAACGCTGTGCGGTATCGGGCAGGTTAAGCGCCTGCTGCAACGCCGCCAGCCGCGCTTCCTGATTCGCTTGCAGGCTGGCGGTGTGCGCCGCGCCAATACCGGCATTTTTCTCCGCCATTTCCAGCCACACACGGCGCGGGCCGGTGGGGCGCGTAACGATTTGCACCTTGTGCCCCGCGTGTTCGGCAAGCAGCGCCGCCAGCGCGTCTGCATCCGCCACCTGCCGCGCCAGTATCAACGGCGGCACGCTGTGATGCTGGTAGTGCTGGCTGATAAACGCCTCGACAACCTGCTCGTCGTCGACGGCATCGCCTGCGTACACGTGGCGCGGAAAATGATTGTGATCGCCCAGATGCCGCCCGCCGCGAATCATCACCAGATTGACGCACGCCACGTTACCCGCGCGCGCGCAGGCGATCACATCGGCATCGCGGCCGGTGACGTCCTCCACGTACTGCTTTTCGCGCACCGCGCGCAGCGCCGACACCTGATCGCGATGCAGCGCCGCTTCTTCGTAGGCCTGCGCCTCCGAGGCTGCCTGCATGCGGGCGATCAGATTGCCGATCACCTCGTCTTCCTTGCCCGACAGGAACAGCGTAGCGCTGCGCACGTCCTGCGCGTAGTCTTCGGTGCTGACCTGGCCCACGCACGGCGCGGTGCAGCGGCGTATCTGGTGCATCAGGCACGGCCGCGAACGGTTGCTGAACACCGAATCCTCGCAGTTGCGGATGCGAAACACTTTTTGCAGCAACTGGATGCTCTCGCGCACCGCGCCCGCACCGGGAAAGGGGCCATAGTACTGATGGCGTTTGTCCAGCGCACCGCGATGAAACCCCAGCCGCGGGAATTCGTGGCCGCTAATCATCAGATACGGATACGATTTATCGTCGCGGAATAGAATGTTGTAGCGCGGCGCGAGCGATTTGATGAGATTGTTTTCCAGCAGCAGCGCTTCGCTTTCCGAGCGCGTGACGGTGGTTTCCACATTCGCCACCTGCGCCACCATCAACTGGATGCGCGGCGACAGTGCTGCCGTCTTCTGAAAGTACGACGAAACACGCTTTTTCAGATCAATCGCCTTGCCCACGTACAGCACGTCGCCGGTGGCATTGACCATGCGATACACGCCCGGCAAATGCGGCAGATCCGCCAGCTTCGCCGCCAGCGCTTCAGCCATCGAGCGGGTATCGGCCTCGCCCATGCGCGCCGTGCCTAGCGAACGTGGCTCGCGATGGCAGCCACCACCGCGTCAAACATCTCCGGCGTCAACCGCTTGGTGGACGTGTTGTAGCGGCTGCAATGGTAGCTGTCGAACAGCGTTTGCCCGCCCGGCAACGCATGGCGCGCACCGTGGCTGAACGGAAAGGCGCTGACCTTGTGGCCCAGCGCGCGCAAAATCGCCTGATGCGACACCAGCCCCAACGCCAGCAGCGAAATCGCTTTCGGCAGCGCGAGAATTTCTGACTGCAGATAGCTGTTGCAGCGCTTCACTTCGTCCGGCAGCGGCTTGTTTTCGGGCGGCAGGCATTTCACTGCGTTGGTGATGCGGCAGTGCTTGAGCTTCAGGCCATCGTCCGGCTCGGCTCCTTCCGGCTGATTCGCAAACCCATGTTTATGCAAGGTCTTGTAAAGCAGGATGCCCGCGTAGTCGCCCGTAAACGGCCGTCCAGTGCGATTCGCGCCGTGCATGCCAGGCGCGAGACCCACGATCAGCAACTTCGGCGCGGCCACGCCAAACGGCAACACCGGACGCGCGTGATAATCCGGATGATCCTTGCGAACCTGGGCGAGAAACGCCGCAAGCCGAGTGCAGCGCGTGCACTTCAACAGCGCGGCATCGGCAGCGCCTTGCGCAGTATCAGGCAAACAAATCCCCTTCACGCTTGCCGATAGCCTGCACCGCCGCCAGCGCGCGCTGGTATTCCGGCAACGCCTTGAGTTGTGCCATGTCGTGAACATTGCCGCGTCCGCGCATGCGTGCAAGCCGCGCCTGCCCGACAGCGGGCATGGTGTATTGCAAGCCCGCCAGCAGCTCATCGGCCGCGCCAGCGTCGTTGCACACCAGCACCATGTCGCAACCCGCCGTTAACGCGGCATTGGCACGCGCCACCACGCCACCTGCCCCCGCGCCTACCTTGGCGCCTTCCATCGACAGATCATCGCTGAAAATCACGCCGTCGAATTCAAGTTGCCCGCGCAGGATCCGCTTGAGCCACTTGGATGAAAACCCCGCCGGCTCAGCGTCGACTTGCGGATAAATCACGTGCGCGGGCATCACCGCACCGAGGCCGGAGCCGATCAGCCGCCGGAACGGAATCAGATCGCATTGCTCGATATCCACGAACGATCGGTCATCCACCGGCACTTCGTGATGCGAGTCGGCGCGCACGTGCCCGTGCCCCGGGAAATGCTTTCCTACCGACGACATGCCGCCCGACTGAAAGCCCTGCACCAGTGCCTGCGCCAGCGGCGCAATGATTTCCGGATCGGCGTGAAACGCGCGGTCGCCGATCACGCTGCTGCGTTTGTAATCAACGTCTAGTACCGGTGCGAACGTGAGGTCGACACCATGCGCGCGCAACTCGGTGGCAAGCACATAGCCGGTATCACGCGCCAGCGATTTTGCGGCAGCAGCATTTTTCTCCCAGGCTTTTCCCAATTCGCGCATCGCGGGTATGGCGGTAAAGCCGTCGCGAAAGCGCTGCACGCGCCCGCCTTCATGATCCACCGCGATCAGCAGGGCGGGGGTGCGCAGTGCATGTATCTCAGCGGTGAGTCGGGCAAGTTGCGCGGGCGATTCGAAATTGCGTGAAAACAGAATCACACCGCCGGTGAGCGGATGCAGCAAACGCTGGCGGTCGGCCTCGGTGAGCGTAGTGCCAAGCACATCGAGCATCACGGGACCCAAGTGCAAGTCTTTGTTTTTATTCACCATTTTGTCCAATTATTTTATCAGCTCACTTTTCCAACACCGCGACGGCGACCGCCATGCTTTTTTCGTCGCTGATGGTCAGATGATGTCCGCGGATTTCATGCTGGTTCATCACCGCAGTCAGCGCATCACTCAACACATAATAGGGCTTGCCGGCACGGTTTTGCGCCACGCTGATGTTTTGCAGCGTCACCGGATAGCGAAATCCAGTACCCATGGCCTTGGAAAACGCCTCCTTGGCAGCGAAGCGGTTGGCGATGAAAAACACCGGATTGCGTGTTTTCTCGTAGCCGGGCCACTCGACATCCGTCAGCACGCGGCGCGCGAATCGCTCGCCATATTCCTGCAACAGCCGTTCGATGCGCTGCGTTTCCACCAGATCAACGCCGATGCCGAAAATCATGACTTACGTTCGCCTTGCTCAATCGCCGCGATATAAGCGTGCACAGCGGCAGCAAAACCCATTTTGAGCGCGTCCGCCGTAAGCGCGTGGCCGATGGAAACTTCCGCCACCGGCTTGCAGGCGGCAATCAGCGGCGTGAGATTGGGAATATTCAGATCGTGTCCGGCGTTGACCAGCAGGCCGGCTTCGCGCGCGGCTTGGGCTGAAGCTGCGAAGCGCGCGAGTACTTCGGCAATTTTGCCTGCTGCGTGCGCTGCCGCTGAGTTACATAACGCGTGCGCTGCCGCGTAGGGCTCTGTATAAAGCTCAATACAATCCGCCCCCACTTCTGCCGCCCGCTTCATCTGATCGGGCTCGGCGTCCATGAAAAGGCTCACCCGCACACCTAACGCTTTCAATTCTGCGATGACTGGTTTTAGCCGCGCTGCGTCCTTCAACAGATCCCAGCCATGATCGGACGTGAACTGCCCCGGATCGTCTGGCACCAGCGTGCATTGGTGCGGGTGCACCTTGCGCGCGTATTCGAGGAGATTCTCAAAGGGGTTGCCTTCGATGTTGTATTCAATGCCGGGCCGTGACTTGATGAGTTCCGCCACTTCAAACACATCGTGCGGACGGATGTGGCGCTCATCCGGACGCGGGTGCACGGTCAATCCGCGCGCGCCGGCGTCGAGCGCAATCGCACCGAATTCCGTCACGGCGGGTATGCCCAGCGTGCGCGAGTTGCGCAGCAAGGCCACTTTGTTCAGATTGACACTCAGGCGCGTCATCGCTTCAATCGCTTCAAACGGGCTTGGCAGGATTACAGATCACAGATCATGCAGATCGATCAGCAACTGGCGGCTGTGCAGCGTCTGATGCCCCAGATAGTGCCCGATCAGATGCCGCATCAGACTTTTGCTCTGCTGCTGCGTAACGGGCGAGGTGTAGTCGTCGGCGTGCATGTCGATCAGGGTTTGACCCAGCAATTCTAACCCGTTTTGTTGCGCGTCCGGGGGTGCGGGCACCGGGCCGCGGTCGATGATGTAGTGATAACGCCGATTCGGGTGCAAGGGGCGCGCGGCCTCCGCGTCGCGGTCAAGCATGAGGGCATAGCCCAGCTCGCCAAGCAGGCGTTTTTCAAATTGCCGAAGCACCACGGCCTGATCACCGCCGTCGAGCAGCGCCTGCAGCGTTTGTTCATAGGCATCGAACAGCGCGTCGTGCGCGTCGTCGCGGTGCAATAGTTTCAACAACAGCTCGTTCAAATAAAAGCCGCAGATCAGCGCACGGCCCGTCAGCAACCGGAACGCGCCACGCCATTCCGCCGTGCGCAGCGTCTTCAGATCAGCGCGGCCCGACCAATCCAGGGTTAGCGCATGAAACGGCATCAGCGCGGCGCGCAGTGGCGAGTGCGGCCGCTTCGCGCCCTTGGCCACCATCGCCACGCGTCCGAATTCGCGCGTGAACACTTCAACGATCAGGCTGGTTTCCTGATACGGATAGCTGTGCAGCACGTAACCGGGCTGGTCCCTGTGCCGAATACTCTTGGCCGCCATGGCTGTTAAGTTGGAAAACCGGACTGATGTTGATTTACGACAAACCCAGCCGGTCAAGCGTGCGGCGGTCATCAGCCCACGACTGCTTGACCTTCACCCACAGCTCTAGAAACACCTTGCCGCCCACCAGCTTTTCAATATCCGCGCGCGCGGCGCTGCCGATTTCCTTCAGTTTTACGCCACCCTTGCCAATGACGATGGCCTTCTGGCCGGGCTTGTCGACGAGAATCACCGCGCGGATTCGCGTGAGCGCGGGTTTTTCCTCGAAGGTTTCGATTTCCACCGCCGTGGAGTAAGGCAGTTCCTGCCCCAGCAAGCGAAACAGCTTTTCGCGGATGAGTTCGGCGGAAATCGCACGCACGCTGGACGTGGTGACGTCCTCTGCAGGGTAGAGAAACTCGCGCTGAGGCAGCAGCGGCATCAGCGCCTGCAGCAGGGTATCCAGTTGCAAACGGTTCTGTGCGGAGATCGGCACGATGGCCGCCGGATGATATGCCACATCCAGCGCCTGGATTGTCGTAAGTATTTGATTTTTATTACTTATTTTATCGATCTTGTTGAGCGCGATCACCACTGGCGCAGCGCTGTCGGCAAGCCGCGCATGAATCTGCGGATCGGCGTGTTCACGCGCCGTCACGTCGATCAGCCACAGCACGGCATTGGCCTCTGACAACGCGTTCCTGAAACCGCGATCCATCGCCTTGGTAAGGCCCGTGTGATACTGCGTCTGGAAACCGGGTGTGTCGAGAAATACCAGTTGCGCCTCGCCCTTGGTCAAAATGCCAGCGATGTTTTGCCGCGTGGTCTGCGGGCGGCGCGAGGTAATGCTGATTTTCTGACCGACCAGCGCGTTCAGCAGCGTGGATTTGCCCGCGTTGGGGCGCCCGACGATGGCGACAAAGCCGCTGCGCGTCGAATTTGTGCCGGACGGCTCGCTCATGCCGCTCACGGTACGCTGGCCCGCTGAAGCGCAATCCGCGCGGCTTCGTGCTCGGCGCGGCGGCGGCTGCTGCCCTTGCCCGTGCATCGAATGTTTAGCGGCTCGATCACGCACTCGACCTCAAATTCCTGCTCGTGAGCCTCGCCACGTATCGCTGACACTGCGTAGTTCGGCAACGCCAGGCGCTTGCGCTGCAGCAGTTCCTGTAACAGCGTCTTCGCGTCCTTGCCCGTGGTATCCGGATCGATGGCGGCAAGTGGCGCCCTGAATACGCCTTGCACCACCGCGAACGCGGCATCAAAGCCGCCATCGAGCATCACCGCGCCCAGCACCGCCTCCAGCGCATCGGACAAAATCGACGGCCGGCGTGCGCCGCCGCTTTTGACTTCGCCCTCGCCCAAGGCCAGATGACTACCCAGCTCGAGGCCTTCCGCCAGCACAGCCAGCGCGGGCTGGCTGACCAGACTGGCGCGCAAGCGCGAGAGTTCGCCTTCAGGCAAAGCAGGAAATTTCTGGTACAGCGCCAGTGCCACGGCACAGTTCACTACGCTATCGCCCAGATATTCCAGCCGTTCATTGTGCGCGGCGCCGAAGCTGCGGTGGGTCAAGGCCCGGCGCAACAGCGTGCTATCCCTGAAACGGTACCCAATACCCCGCTGTACGCCATCAAGATTCATGACGTTGGCCGCGTGGCCGTATTATGCCCGGCAAGCAAAGCCGGGAACGCAAAGCAGCCGCGCGATCACTTCGACGTCGGGTTGAAATCGAGGCAAGCGCTGACGTTGTAGACAAGGGGGATGCGCTGGGTATACGTGGCGCTCAGCGTGATGCCATCGCCCACCTTGGTCACGACGATATCCTTGGGCGTGATGGCTTCGACCCGGTCAATCTCGGCCCGCTTGGTAAACGCGGCTTCGATTTCACGCCGGTTGCCGCTGGCAAATGCGGAATCCTTGGCGATGGTACGAAAGTGCTTTTGTATGGTCTGGTCTTCGACATACGCGGGGCCCAGTTTCATCCCCATCAACGCACCAAACGCAAAAATAATGCACCACATCAAAAATCCCGAAAACGATACGCCGGCCTCTTTTTTCATGCTCATCGCTGCCTCCCGTTAGCTTGATAGATGCTCATTGATCGTTCGTTTGTGACACGCTTCGCTAACGTATCGAATCGCCGATACGCTTGAATTCGTCGAAATTCCACCAGATCATGAAGGCCCTGCCGACAATGTTGCGATCCGGCACAAAGCCCCAGTAACGGCTGTCGCTGCTGCTGTCACGGTTGTCACCCATCATGAAGTAATGGCCCTCGGGCACCTTGCAGGTGAATCCGCTGTCATTGTAGACACAATTGTCGCGGAACGGAAACTGCTTTACGCCGCCCAGATGCAACGGCGGCATGTCGGGCTGCACGAGTATCGTGTGATCCTTGCCGTCGAATGTTTCCATTCTGCGCTGGGTGGTAATGAAGTTAAGGCCGCCTTCGACATAGTTATAGTCTCCCGCCGCGACGAACTTCGCATCGACACCATTCACCGTCAGTTTCTTGTCACGGTATTCGACGGTGTCCCCAGGGGTGCCGATCACGCGCTTGATGTAATCGAGCGACGTGTCCTCGGGATAACGAAAAACCATCACGTCGCCGCGCTTCGGGTCGTTCAGATCGACGACTTTCTTGTTGATGATCGGGATACGTATGCCGTAAGTGTATTTGTTGACCAGAATGAAATCGCCAACCAGCAGCGTCGGCAACATGGAACCCGACGGAATCTTGAACGGTTCCACCAGAAACGAGCGCAGCAGGAACACGATCAGGATCACCGGGAAGAAACTGACTGGATACTCGATCCACCAAGGTTGCTTCAGGTGTGAATCTCGAACTTCGTTGCGGGTGACTTCCAGTTTCTCCTTTTCTTCCGGCAGCTCGGCCGGACCTGCCTGCGCTTCCAGGGACGCAACGGCAGCAGCAGCAGCAGCCTCGCGACGCGCCCGAAAAAAATACATTTCCGCCAGCGTCACCACGCCGGTAATCACCAGCAACACAAACATGATCAGCGCAAAATTCATTTCAACACCATTCGGGCGCCACTGAAAGCGACCAGATTATTTATCCACCTGCAAGATTGCCAGAAAGGCTTCCTGCGGGATTTCGACGTTACCCACCTGCTTCATGCGCTTCTTGCCGGCCTTCTGCTTTTCCAGCAGCTTGCGTTTCCGCGTAATGTCGCCGCCGTAACACTTGGCCAGCACGTTCTTGCGCAACGCCTTGACCGTCTCGCGCGCTATGATATGCGAGCCGATGCCCGCTTGCACGGCAATATCGAACATTTGGCGCGGAATCAACCCGCGCATGCGCGTCACCAGGTCGCGGCCCCGATACTGCGAGTTTTCACGGTGCACGATCAACGACAGCGCGTCCACCCGGTCGCCATTGATCAGCACGTCGAGCTTCACCATGTCTCCGGCGCGGTATTCAAGAAAATCGTAATCCAGCGACGCGTAACCGCGTGACACCGACTTCAGCTTATCGAAGAAATCCATCACCACTTCATTCAGCGGCAATTCATAGGTCAGCATCACCTGCCGGCCCATGTATTGCATGTTCTTCTGCACGCCGCGTTTTTGCGTGCAAAGCGTGATGACCACACCCACGTATTCCTGCGGCACGAGTATCGAGGCCTTGATGATCGGCTCGCGGATTTCCGCTACCTTGGAAGCATCCGGCAGGCGCGAAGGATTCTCGATTTCGATCACTTCTCCGTCCGCCATCAGCACCTGGTACACCACGGTCGGCGCCGTGGTAATCAGAGACATGCCGTATTCGCGTTCCAGCCGTTCCTGCACGATGTCCATGTGCAACAGGCCCAGAAACCCGCAACGAAAACCAAACCCCAGTGCCGTGGAAGATTCCGCTTCGTAGCGCAATGACGCATCGTTCAGATGGAGCTTCTCCAGGGCATCGCGCAGCGCATCGTATTCATTCGATTCCACCGGATACAGCCCGGCAAACACCTGCGGTTTGATTTCCTTGAAGCCGGGCAACGGCTCACTGGCGGGATTGTCCGCGCGAGTAATGGTGTCGCCCACTTTTGCCGCGTTCAGTTCCTTGATGCCGGCAATAACAAACCCCACCTCGCCCGCTGACAGGCGTTCCTTGGCCCGCGACTTGGGCGTAAACACTCCTACGGATTCGCAGCCATACGCCGCCTTGGTCGACATCAGCAGCAGCTTGTCTTTCGGCCGCAACTCGCCATCGACCACGCGCACCAGCATCACCACGCCCACGTAGTTGTCGAACCATGAATCGACGATCAGCGCCTTCAGGGGTTTCGCCGGATCGCCCTTGGGCGGCGGCACGCGCGCGATCATCGCTTCCAGCACATCGGCCACGCCTTCTCCGGATTTTGCACTGCACTTTACTGCGTCGCCCGCCGGAATACCGATGATGTCTTCGATTTCACCGATAACACGCTCCGGATCGACCTGCGGCAAATCCATCTTGTTCAGCACCGGCACTACTTCAACCCCCTGCTCGATCGCGGTGTAACAGTTCGCCACGGTCTGCGCTTCCACGCCCTGCGAGGCATCCACCACCAACAACCCGCCTTCGCACGCCGCCAGTGAACGCGAGACTTCATACGAAAAATCCACGTGCCCGGGTGTATCGATCAGATTCAGCAAATACACCTGCCCATCGCGCGCCTTGTATTGCAGTGCCGCCGTCTGCGCCTTGATGGTGATGCCGCGCTCGCGTTCCAGATCCATCGAATCCAGCACCTGCGCTTCCATCTCCCGCTCAGAGAGACCACCGCACAATTGAATAATGCGATCCGCCAGCGTGGATTTGCCGTGATCGATGTGCGCGATGATGGAAAAATTGCGGATGTGCTGCATTGCGAGAAACCTGACGCGTTACCGGATACCTGGGCGGATACCTGAGAACCTGCGATACGGCTAACGATACAAAAAAGGGCGCTCGCTAACCACCGGGCGCCCAGCTGACGAATCAACTGCTGTAAATGTTTGTATTTTATCGCATTTTTGCAAGGAAATCCGTAACTGCCGCCTCGTCCAGAAAGTAGTGGCAAAGCTCTCGCCCGTCGGCTTCAAGCACCGGCACCAGCTCGCCATAGCGGGCCTCCAGCGCCGCTTCGCTGTCCACGTCAATGACGCTGATTTCAAATGAAAAACGGCCCTGCAGACTGCGCAGGGCCGCTATCATGTCGTCACACAGATGGCAGTAAGTGCGTGCGTAAACCGTCAGCACGCAAGCTGCCGCCATCAGTTGCCGCCCGCATCCAGCCGGAACGGGAGATAGAGCGAGTTTCCGCCGCGCCGCACCAGCAGCGCGACAATACGGCCTTTGTCAAACTGCCCCATCATCTGATTGAATGCGTCTACCGATTTCACATCCTGGTTGTTGACCGCCAATATCACATCGCCCTTACGCACGCCAGCGCGCGCGGCCGCGCCCTGCACTTCGCCCACCATCACGCCGCTCTCCACTTTAAGTTCCTTCTTTTGCGCATCGGTCAGGTCGGTGAGGCTCATGCCGTAGACCGTTGGCGCCGCCGCTGGCGGCTTTTGCCCGCGTCCACCGCGCGCGGTACGCGGATCGTCCTGCAACTCGGTCACCATCACCTGCACCTCGCGCGACGCCTTGTTGCGCCACACTTGGGCCGTAACTCGCGAACCCGGCTTGGTGCCGCCAACCACGCGCGGCAAATCTTCAGATGAAGCAATCGCCTTGCCGTCGAAACGCAAAATCACGTCGCCCGCTTCGATGCCTGCCTTTTCCGCCGGCCCGCCTTTTTCCACGGAATTCACCAGCGCACCCTGCGGCTTGGGCAAGCCAAAGCCATCGGCCAGTTCCTTGGTGACCGGCTGGATCACAACGCCGATGCGGCCGCGTGTGACTTTGCCCGCCGTGCGCAGTTGCTGCGAAATATCATTGGCCACGTCGATGGGTATGGCAAACGACAACCCCATGAAACCACCGGTACGGCTGTAGATCTGCGAATTGATGCCCACCACTTCACCGCGCATATTGAAAAGCGGCCCACCGGAGTTGCCCGGGTTCACCGCCACGTCGGTCTGAATGAACGGCACGAAATTTTCCTGCGGCAGCGAACGGCCTTTGGCACTGACGATGCCCTTGGTAACCGTGTTGTCAAAACCGAACGGTGAGCCAATGGCCACCACCCACTCACCTACCTTCAATTTTGCTGGATCACCAAACTTAACCACCGGCAGGCCGGAGGCTTCAATCTTGATCAACGCCACGTCGGTGCGCCGGTCGGAGCCGATCACCTTCGCCTTGAATTCGCGCTTGTCGGTCAGCCGCACGGTGATTTCATCCGCGGACGCCACCACATGCGCGTTGGTCATGATGTAACCATCGGCACTGATGACAAAGCCCGAACCCAGCGACTGCGACTGAAACTCGCGCGGCTGGCCCGGCGTGTTGGGGGCGAAGCGGCGGAAAAATTCAAAGAACGGATCGTCCTCAGGCACGTTGGGCATCTGCTGTGCCAGCGGATTGCGTGCGCCGCCCTGTGTGGTGCTGATGTTGACCACCGCGGGTCCCTGTTTTTCCACCAGTTCGGTGAAATCCGGCAACTGCGCCTGCGCCACTGCGGGCACCACAAACACCGCCGGCAACACGAGGCACAACACTATAAAAACTTTTCTGAGCATGGGGTCTCCTGATCTACCCGGTGGTTGGAGTCGGTTTACTTTGGCGCAACGTTAGAGACATTTGCCGCGCTTTTAGTTTCCATGGAATTACCGATTTGCATCACGGTGGCGGCGGGCGCTTCGCCCAACACGGTTACGATTTGCTCGCCCAGCACGCGCTTGTAAATATGCACGGCGCCCTGACTGATCAAGGGCTTGCCGGTCAGTTCTCGCAATTTCGGTTCGACAAAAATGGAAATAGCCGCAAGCCCATCGGAAAACACCAGATGCGGCATCGCTACTGCACGGCCGGCAATAGTACGTTTAACTTCCATCGATTTGCGAAATCCGGGCGGTAAATTGCTCACCGTCCAGCCCGTATCGGCCGCCTGCTCCATCACGTCGAGGGCGGAACGGTCGACGCGCCACCGTTGCACAGCTGCACGTTTTTCAAACCGGGAAGTCACTTGATCACGATTGAATTTCCCGCCCAAAGTCAATTGAGAAAACCCAAAAGATTCAATGACTTGCGAAATCTCATTGAACACCTGCGCGCGCAGCGGCAACCCCGACTCCAGCTCGGCGCAAAATTTACGGCCATAGCGCAGCTTGTCCTTCGGAACCACGCTGATCCACACGCATTCAAAACCGCCCATGCGATCCATGCCCAACTTAACGACCTCATAGAACTGCGTAAGATCGGAAAGCTTTTCCGGCAGCATGATCGGCACGTGGCGCGTGCTGCGCCGCTCAATCAGTACCACGCGCGTATCCGGGATGTAAGCAGTAACGTGATCGTTCGCGCGCACGATTTCGCGCGGCGGCCCATCCAGTGTTTCAAGCCGTTCGAACACGCCACCCGCCGCATTGACGTAATGCACCACGCGCGAGGTTTCCACACGGCTGCCATGCTGATAAACGAACGTGCCGCTATAACTGACGGTACGCGAGGAATCGGCAATTTTTTTCAGCCACTCCAGCGCACTTTGTGCACTTGGCGCGTTGGTCGCAGGGGTCGCATTGGTAGCATTGGGCGCGCCGGCATCCTGCGCGTACGCCTGCAACGCCGTAAAGCCCGCCACAACAGCAGCCAGCCAAACCTTCATCACGTTATTTTTCAGCACCGCTCGCAAAATCAAAAAATCAGTTGCCCGCCGCCGACACCGTACGCACATATGGCGCGACACCCTGGAACGCGGTGGTCGGCGATATGCCCTGATGCGCCAGCAGATACTCATGTACGTGTTCCGGCTCGGTCCCCGGCGCCGGCTTCGCGGCGGCCACCAGCGCAGCGGCGGTTTGCGGCGTCACCGCGGCCACTTGCGGCTGCGCCGCAGCGGGCGCTTTTTCCAGCTTCGCCAATTCAGCACCTGCCGGTTTATTGCCGGAAATATTCGACAACGCCATCCAGCCCACCACGGCCACCGCTGCTACTGACGCTGCCGCGGACAGGGCATAGGTCTGAATCCTGCCGCGTGTGGCCGTGGAAGCGTTTGCCGCGGCTAGCGCGCGCGCCGAAGCCGGCGCGATCACCACCGGCTCGGCCGCCAGACGCTCGCTAAAACGCGCGCTGAACCCGGCGCTTACCGCTGGGGCGCCCGCCGCGCCGTCGCGCAGCACGTCGCCTATCAAATGGTAGGTATCCCAGGCTTCGCGCCCGGCTGCATCATCCACCTTGATGCGCCCGATGGCTCGCGGCAACTCTTCGCGGGCCAGCTCGCCATCCATCAGACTGGAGACATGTTGCAGATTGTCGTGACGTTCCCGATGTTCTACCGGCTGTTCCACCAATTCCATCTCACCACCTCTTGTCTTTGCCCGTTCCGAGCAGGGGTCTTAACTCCGTTGCAATAGCTTCCCGCGCCCGGAAAATCCGCGAGCGCACCGTGCCGATGGGACAATTCATCGCTTCGGCAATTTCTTCATAGCTGAGGCCTTCCATCTCCCGCAGCGAGATTGCAGTGCGCAAGTCCTCTGGCAACTTTTCCAGCGTTTGGTTCACCGAATCGGCCACCTGGCGGCTCATCATCAAATTTTCCGGGGTATTCAGATCCTGCAACAACTCCGTCTCGCCGAGGTCTTCCGCCTCCTCGGCGTCCATGGCGGTGGACGTTGGCGCACGCCGCCCCGACGCCACCAGATAATTCTTGGCGGTATTGATCCCGATGCGGTATAGCCACGTATAGAACGCACTGTCGCCGCGAAAGTTCGGCAACGCGCGATACGCTTTTATAAAGGCCTCCTGCGCCACATCCTCCACCTCGGTCGCGTCACGGATAAACCGTGACAGCAGCCGGACCAACTTGCGTTGATACTTCGCGACCAGCAACTCGAAAGCATGCTTGTCGCCGCGTTGCGCGCGTTCGACCAACTGCTGGTCGATTTCGCGATCACTCATGAACCCGGTTCCCGCTCACGTTATTATCGTTGTTGTCATTCTTGTTCAGGCCGACCATTGTGTCCGCCACGCTCCCACTACAACCCACGCAGCCGCGCACCACGCAAAACCGGAAGTATACCGAACCTGCGTGCCGCAAGCGCCTGAAATCGCGCACAAAAACGTCAATTTCCGCCACGATGCAAGCTACCAGACCGCGCCACGCAAGAGACCGGTTCAGTCAAAAAAAGTTCGCCCGACCCAGCCAAAGCATTCCAAGACTGTAACAAAGTTCACAAAGAAGATTCACATTGTAGAAGTCGGCGACCGCAGCCGCCGTTCAGCCATTTCGAATAACCCCTGAATCGCCAGCGCCAGCGCCGCCGCTGGAATCGCCCCGGCCAGCATCAAGGCATGGTCGCTGACCGCGAGACCGGCGACGATGCGCTCGCCGTAGCCGCCCGCACCGATAAAAGCGGCAATCGTGGCCGTACCGACATTGATGACCGCCGAAATCTTCACCCCGGCCAGCACCGACGGCAACGCCAGCGGCAACTCGATCAGGCGCAGCACCGCCCCATCGTGCAAGCCCAACGCCTGACCCGCGCGCCGCATGCCACCCGTGACCCCTGCCAGCCCCGCTTCGGTATTGCGCACTATCGGCAGCAAGCCATACAAAAACAGCGCAATCACCGCCGGCGCGAGCCCAATGCGCCCCATGGCGGCAATCAAAAACGCCAGCAGTGCCAGTGCCGGTATGGTTTGCAACACGCCAGCCACACCTAGGATCCACGGTCGCGCTGCTTTTGATCGTGCCGCCCACACGCCCAGCGGCACGCCCGCACCCACGCTCAGCGCCAGCGCCGCGAACACCAGCACGCAATGCTCCAGTGTGAGACGCCAGATATCCGCCGCGAACAAGCGTTGCAGCACGCCGGGTCGTTCCTGCGTCTCAGTAGCGGCCTTCGCACCGCCCGCAAAATCCGCCGCAACCTGGGCGAACGGCTTGCCATCCAGCTCCGCTGCTGCGTTCATGCGAATCATTGCCTCGGCGGAAATGCCGCCGGCCATCGATTGCAGCGCACGAAATGCCGCCGGCGCGCGTGAAGGCAAATCCGCCCGGTAAACCAGCACCGCCTCATACGGCGGGAAAAACGCGCGATCATCCGCGAGCACGGTCAAACCATAGCGGCCCAGCTTGGCATCGGTGGTGTAAACATCCATCACGTCGATGCGCCCGCCCTTGATCGCCTCGTACGCAAGACCGTGATCCAGCCCCGCTGGCTGGGCCGCCAGACCATAGGCGGCGCGCAACGCGGGCCAGCCATCCTTGCGATTCAAAAATTCGGCCGATAGACCAAATCGTAAATCAGGTAAATCCGTGTGCTTCGCCAGATCAGAAATTTTCGCGATGCCCCGTTCGCGGGCACGCGCCGCTGTCATCGCCAACGCATATGAATTGCCGAACCCCAGCGGCGCGCTCACCGCCAGCCCATGCGCCGCCAACGCCGCGTTCAGATCCGGCAGCGGCGGCACCGCTTTTAGCCCCAGCAACTCAAACGCCAGCGTGCCGGTGTAATCCGGATAGACGTCGATGGCGCCACTTTTCAGTGCGGCAAAAAGTATCGCGGTATTGCCCAGCCCCTGCTTGTGCGTGGCGGTTGCGCCGCCGGTAGCACGAACGCGCTGCGCGGCAATTTCGCCGAGGATGTACGACTCAGTGAAGCGCTTGGACCCTACGGTAACGGACTCGCCCGCTGCTGCGAGCTGCGCAAACAGCAGCGCGAAGATTCCAGCAACCACGCGCATGGCCGCCCAAGACATTACTCGTAACTATCTGTTTTTATTGATATTTTTATGATGCAGCATGACCGCTACTCCGGCTTGATACCCGCCAGCTTTGCCAGCTTGCTGGCCTGCGCAACTTCGCTGCGGATAAACGCCGCAAACTGCTCCGGCGTATTGGTCTGCACTCCAAGGCCCTGCTTCAGAAAGAACGCCTTCATGTCCGCCGTATTCGCAGCCTTGCTGATTTCTTCGTTGAGCCGCGCGACGATCGGCTTGGGTACGCCCGCCGGCGCGGAAACACCGTACCACGCCGTACGGTCAAAGCCTTTCAGGCCCGATTCATCCAGCGTGGGCAGCGACGGCACCGACGGCATGCGTTTAGCACCGGTGACCGCAAGCCCGCGCAGCCTGCCGGCCTCGACCAGCGGCTGCGCCGCGGTGACACTCGGAAAACTCATGTCGATCTCTCCGGAAGCGACCGCCAAAATGCTGTCTGCGGAGCCTTTGAACGGCACATGCCGGATGTCCGCCTTCGCCATGGAATTGAACAATTCCGACGTCAGATGCACCGTACCGCCCGCGCCACTGGTGCCGTACTGCAACTTGCCCGGCTGCGACTGCGCCAGCGCGACCAGCTCCTTGACGTTTTTCGCGGCCAGCGTCGGACGCACAACCAGCATCATCGGCCCCGCCGTCACCAGCGACACCGGCGAGAGATCGCGGGTAATGTCCACCGCGAGCTTGCTGCGCAATGAGGGCAGCGCCGCGTCGTTGGACGACATCATCAACAGTGTATAGCCGTCGGCGGCCGCATTGGTCAGCCGCTCAAGGGCAATATAACCGCTGCTGCCAGGACGATTTTCAATGACTACGGGCTGCCCGACGTTGTCGGACATTTTGCGCCCGACCGACCGCGCCGTAACGTCAGGCCCACCACCCGGCGGAAAACCCACGATGACGCGGATCGGCTTGTTGGGGAAAGCCTGCCCGGAAGCCTGTCCGGCGCCTGGCGACGGGGCCTGTGCCAGCGTATCCACCGCCCACACAAGGGGACACACGCCGGCGCACGTATTCCATAAAGCCCACCATCCGAGCCGTTTAAAGTCTGCCGTTCCCATCATTGCCCTTTCTCTGGAAAGCTTCAATTCGCAAAATGACCGTGGCTACTAAATGCGCCCTCATTGTGGTTCTTCATTGTGGTTCTTCATTGCGGCTCTCACTGTGGTTCGATTCCCGCCTGCTTCACCACCTTGATCCACTTCGCCACTTCGGACTTGATATACGTCTCGTGTTCGTCGAGGCTGCTGCCGACGGGCTCCGCGCCCTGCTCCAGCAGAAATTTGCGGTTCGCCGGATCGCGCAGCGAAGTCACCAGCGCCTGATTCAGCCGCTCACCAATGGCGCGCGGAATGCCCGCCGGGCCGATAAAGCTGAAACCGCTGCTCACCACGTAGCCCGGCATGCCGGCCTCGATCATGGTGGGAATGTCTTTGGCGAAGCCCGCGCGCTTGTCGCCAGTCTGCGCGATGAGTTTGATGCGCCCCTGCTGCACGTGGCCCGACACCAGCGGCAGACTGGAAAACTGCAGTTGCACATGGCCCGCCACCAGATCGATGATAGCCGGGCCCGCGCCTTTGTAAGGTACGTGAACCACTTTCGTGCCGCCCATCGCGTTAAAGAGTTCGAGTGACATGTGACCAACTGTAGCGCGCCCGGATGACGAAGCAAACAACTGGCCCGGCCGCGATTTCGCCAGCGCAATCAGTTCCTTGACGTTTTTCACCGGCAGCGACGGATGCAGCACCAGCCCTGACGGCACATCCACGATCAACCCCAGCGCGGTGAAATCCTTCACCGTGTCGTACGGCATTTTGCGGATCAGCGACGGATTGATCACAAAGCTCGCGGCCACGAGCCCGACGGTGTAACCATCAGGCGCACTTTTCGCGATGATCTCGCCGCCGATGGTGCCGCCGCCACCCGCGCGGTAATCAAACACCAGTTGCTGGCCGAGAAACTCGGTCATCTTCGGTTGCAACAGGCGGAAGAACACGTCGCTGTTGCCTCCGGGCGCAGCAGGATTCACCACGCGGATGAGTTTGGCCGGGAATTGTTGCCCCAGTACCGAGCCGCTAAATGCTCCCGCCACCGCCATCCACCAAACGCCACTACGCCACATCATCGTTACCTTGAAAAATTTATCAATAAAAACAAATATTTACAATCGATTCGCCGCACGAGTTGGTTTGCGATGCCAATCCAGAATCTGCTCGCCTGTCCAGAACAGCACACCGGGCTTCTTGCGCAACGCTTTGAGTACCTGCTCGTAATACTTGATGCGATGCGCAACACCGGTGATGTACGGATGCACGCCAAGGGCCATGATTTTCGGGCGCGTTTTGCCCTCCTCATACAGCCGATCAAAGTGATCAAGCGCGCGCGTCACCCAGTAGCTGCTTTCGTGATGCTGCACCATCATCATCGGGATATCGTTGCACTCCACGTTATACGGCATCGCCACCACCTTGCCGTGTTTGGTGCGGATGTCCACCGGCTCGTCATCGATGATCCAGTCGGCGATGTATTGAATGCCGGCCTCAGCCAGATAGTCTGGCGTATCGTTCGTCTCGGTCAATCCCGGCGACAACCACCCCACCGGCGCCTTGCCGGTGAATGCCTTAATCTCGCGCACGCTGCGCCGGATCATCGCGCGCTGGTCTCTTTCGACGTGGATCGGCTGCTGGTCGTACGAGTGGCCGACAAACTCCCAGCCCGCTTTCAACGCCGCCTCCGCCACCGGCGCGTAGTCCTTGCACACACGCGCGTTGGTAAACAGCGATGCCTTGATATCCAGATTGTCGAGTGCCTGTTTCAGCCGCCAGAAGCCGACGCGCATGCCGTACTCGTGCCACGCCCAGTGCGCGAAATCCGGCAGACGATTCACATGCGTCGGCGGCGGCAGTACCTGCCGCGGCATCGGGCGGGCGATATCCCAAACCTCGACATTGATAATGGGCCACACCACCACGCGCGCGCCGCCGGGCAGCTTGCGCGGCGGGCGGCTGATCATTGGGCTGTACTCAAGACGTTCGGCAGGCAGCATGACTAACTCCGCGATTGAAATCAGCGCTGGATTATACGGACAAACGGATGCCAGATTGGATGGCGATGGTTCATGCATTTGCGGGCCGACGGCGCTTTTAATACCATGCAGGCATGAAACCCATCAAATATTCGCCATCTTCACCCGGTTCGCAGTGTTCACCGTACGCGCTGATTTTCCTCACGCTGCTCACGGCCTCGGCTGCCTTCGCCCAACCCCAACCCCAACACTACCCCGCGCGCCCGATCCGGCTCGTCGTGCCCTTCGCCCCCGGTGGCAATATCGACAGCACCGCGCGTGCCATTGCACCCGGCCTCACGGAACTGCTGGGTCAGCAAATCGTGATCGACAATCGTGGCGGCGCGGGTGGCCTGATCGGCACTGAAATCGTCGCCAAGGCCGCGCCCGATGGCTACACACTGGTCGTCGGCTCCAGCGGCGTGCTCACCGTGGCGCCGTCGCTCTACAGCAAGATGCCGTATGACCCTCTGAAGGATTTCACCTCGCTGGGCCTGTTGTCGTACGTGCCCATCGTGCTGGTGGTCACCCCCAACCTGCCGGCGAAATCACTGAAAGACTTTATCGCGCTCGCCAAACAGCGCGCCGGCAAAATGATCATGGCCTCCGCCGGCAACGGCACCACCAACCAGCTTGCGGGCGAACTCTTCCAAATGGAAGCCGGCGTCAAGTTCGTCCACGTGCCCTACAAAGGCAGCGGCCCGGCGTTGGTGGATGTCATCGGAGGTCAGGTCGATATGCTCTTTGACCAACTTTCGGCGTCCGCCAATTACATCAAAGGCGGGAGGCTGCGCGGCCTGGCACTCGCCGCCGACAAGCGCAATGCCGCCGTGCCCGACGTGCCCACCATGGCCGAATCCGGCGTGCGTAACTGCGAAGCGGGCACCTTCACCGCGCTCACCGGCCCTGCGGGGCTGCCACCCACAATTGTGACCAGACTCAATGCCGCACTGAATAAAACGCTCGCCATGAGCAGCACGCGGGACCGCTTCGCTGCCGTCGGCGCTGATGTACTGGGTGGCAGCACGGCAGAAAACGATGCGCTGGTGAAAACCGAACTCGCCAAGTGGATGAAAGTGGCGAAGGCAGCCAATATCAAACTGGATTAAGCGATCATGAAATCAATGGCCTTCGTCGTGTTGGGAACCGCGGCATGTGCAGCAGCAGCCCAACCCAACCCCGCCTTCCCCACCCGCCCCATACGCCTCATCGTGCCCTTCGTGCCCGGCGGCAATATCGACATCAACGCGCGCGCCATCGCGCCGGGCTTGACTGAGCTCCTGGGGCAAAATGTGGTGGTGGATAACCGCGGCGGCGCGGGTGGGCTGATCGGCACGGAGCTTGTCGCCAAATCGGCGCCGGATGGGCACACGCTCGCTGTCGGGTCCAGCGGGACATTGACTGTCGCGCCCGCTGCCTACAGCAAAATGCCGTACGATGTGCTGCGTGATCTATCGCTGGTGTTGCCGCTGTCGTACGCGCCTATCGTGCTGGTGGTAAACCCCAGCCTGCCGGCGAAGACTGTGAAGGATTTCATCGCACTGGCAAAGTCACGTCCTGGCAAAATGACCATGGGCTCCGGCGGCAGTGGCACGTCCAATCATTTCGCCGGTGAGTTGTTTCAACTGGAAAACGGTTTGAAATTCGTGCACGTGCCGTACAAGGGTGCATTCCCCGCGCTGATCGATATCATGGCCGGACAGATCGACATGCAGTTTGACCAACTCAGTGCCTCCAGCGGTTTTATCCGCAGCGGCAAGTTGCGCGGGCTGGTGGTCGCGGGCGCCAAGCGCCATGCCGTCGTACCCGATGTCCCGACGTTTGCCGAGAGCGGTCTGAAAAATTGCGAAGCGGGTACGCTGGCCGCGATGGTAGGGCCTGCCAACCTGCCGCCGGCCGTGCTGGCCAAACTCAACGAGGCTGGCAACAAGACGCTGGCCATGCCCGCCACGCGCGAGCGCTTTGCCTCGGTCGGCGCGGATATTCTCGGGGGTACGCCCGCGCAGTTGCAGGCCATGGTGCGGCAGGAAATCGAGGTGTGGAAGCGCGTGGCGAAGGCCGCGAGCATCAAGCTCGATTAGTCGAGACACCATGAAAGAGCAACGCGAATTCGATCTCGTCGTGCTGGGCTCCGGCGGCGCCGGCTGCTCGGCGGCACTGGCAGGCACGGCACTCGGCTTGTCCACCTGTCTCATTGAAAAAGCGCTGCTCCTCGGCGGCGGCACAGCCGATTCGCTGGGCACGATCTGGATACCGAATAACCGTCTGGCGAAAGAAGCGGGGCTCGCTGATGACCATGACACCGCGCTGCGTTATGCGCGCTTTGTCGCGGGCGGGCAGGAAGTGCCGGAAAATCTGGAAGCCTATGTGCGTGAAGCGCCGCGCGTGCTCGATGCCTTACTCGCGCTCGGCGTCAAACTTCGTCTGGCTCTGGGCCTGCCCGATTACTTCGCGCCCGCCGGGCCGGGCAGTTGCGCGGATGGCCGGCGCATGGTCGAACCTGAATTGATTGCGCGTTCAGCGCTCGGCACATTCGCGCACGGCATACGGCCCAGCATCCACAATGTCAGTGGCGTGGCCTGGAGCGACGGTGTGGCGTGGGGCGGCTTTGCCAACCGCCGCAACTGGCCGCACGACGAAGTGAAACGCCGCCAGCAAGCGGGGCTGCTTGCTTGCGGCGAAGCGCTGATTGGCCACATGGTCGCGCAAATGCTGGCGCGCGGCGCGGAAATTCTGTTGGGTCGTGGCACAGACCGTTTACTGTTGATCGGTGGAAAAGTCAGCGGCGTGGTTTTGAACGACGGCACGACCATCAAAGCCCGTCGCGGCGTTATCCTCGCCACCGGCGGCTACGAGGGCAACCCGGAGCTGGTGCGCCGCTTCGAGGGCTTTCCGCAGTGGATGAACCCGTTCGCGCCCACCAACACGGGGGACGCCATGACGCTATCTGCACCAGTGGGTGCGGGTGCCTCCCGCATCGCCGTCAACAATTCACTATTCGTCGGCGCGGCAGCGCCCGGCCAGCCCGATGCCTTTTTTTCCGTGGGCCTGCGCGGCCTGCCCATGCCCGGCGCCATTGCCGTGAACGCGCGCGGCCAGCGCTTTTGCGACGAAACCCAGTTTCAGGACGTGGTAATGGCGCTGCAACACTACGACCGCGCGGCGCGGCAATTCGCCAACCTGCCCGCGTTCATGCTGTTTGACGACCGCTTTCGCCAACGTTACCCCGTCGCCAACGCCGCGCCTGGCGAACCTGCACATCCCTCGATTGCCTGTGCCAGCAGTCTGCCGGCACTCGCACAACAGCTCGGCATCGACGCGGCGGGCCTTACCGCCACCGTGCAGCGCTTTAATGCCGATGTAGCCGAAGGCCGCGACAGCGAATTCGGGCGGGGCAAATCGGCGTTTTCACGCAACAACGCCGGTGATGCGCAACTTAACCGCAATCCGCAATTAGCACCCCTTGACCAACCGCCGTATTACGCGCTGCCGCTCAAAATGGGTGGCGTATGCAGCGCCGGGCTGATGACCGATGCCCATGCACGCGTGCTCGACACCCACGGCCAGCCGATCACCGGCCTCTACGCCTGCGGCAACACCGCCGCGCCCACGTTTCTCGGCGTGGGCTATCAGGGCGGCGCATCCATCGGCGCGGGCATGGTGTTCGGCTATCTTGCAGCGGAGCATGCCGCGGCTCGCGAAGTGTAGTGCCATCAGAATTGACGTCAGACTAAGGCTACACGATACTGGACGCATCGCCTGCATTCCTCCGCTGTCCTCCATTATCCTCTCCCGAAAGCCTGCCATGACCGAACAGGAACTCTTCGACGAACTGAAAAAGATCGACACACCCACCATCACCAACGTGGTGGCGACGTATCCGGGCCGCCCGCATTGTCTGGAGATCTACAATCCTTGGAGCGAGAACTGGTATACCGATAACCGGCTGTCGTGCTGGTATCCGGGGCTGGGGCCGATTGCAGGTTACGCAGTGACGTGCACCTACGGTCTGCCCGATCACACATACAAGGGCCACAGCTGGATGACAGTGCTGGAGGCGATGGACAAGCTCGGCAAGCCGTCGATACTGTGCCTGCAACAAAAATTCCCCGCCGAGATCGCCGACAAGGTGGGATTGTCCGGCGGCAACATGACCTCCTCGATGCGTGCGTGCGGTGCGATTGGCTGCGTGACCAACGGCCCATCGCGTGACGTGCATGAAATCCGCCCGATGAATTTTCAGTATCTGACGCGCGGCGTGTGCGCGGGCCACGGCCCGCAGGCCGTGCACGCGGTACAGGTGCCGGTGAGCATTGCCGGCATGGATGTCGCGCCCGGCGAAATCATTCACATGGACGAAAACGGCGCGGTGAAATTCCCCGCCGACCGGCTGGAAGACGTGGTGAATAGCGCCAAAGCCCTGCTCGCAGAAGAAGACGAACGCGTCGGCCAGTTGCTCAAGGTAAAAGGCATTGCGGCAGTGAAAGCAATCATGGCCGGGCATCAATATGTGAAGAAATAAGCTGCCACACCTTCTCTCGAACATGATTTAACTATCTGTTTTTATTGATTTTTTACGAAAACCGAATTCCGTGACTGCTACCGTGCCCACCGTATCGTTTATCGGCGCCGCCGATTTGATGATCAACGAGACCGATCCCGATTTCCTGTTGCAGCATGTGGGTGATGCAATGCGTGCCGCCGACATGACATACGTCAATCTTGAAGGGCCGATGTGCGATACCGGTGAAAAAAATGCTGCGTTAACGGGCATTGCCAACGCCATCCGCTCGGCGCCCAGACTTGCCGCAGCACTAAAGCGCGCTGGCGTGGATGTGGTGAGCATCGCCAATAATCACACCATGGATTACGGCGTGGCAGGCCTCGAACAGACGCTCGACCTGCTGCGCGACACCGGCATCCCCTATTGCGGCGCGGGTCGCAACCTCGCGCAGGCACGGCAGCCGGTGGTGCTGCAACACAACGGCTTGCGCGTGGCGTTTCTGGGCTACACCTCCATGTGCCCGCTGTCGTATGCAGCAACGTCCACCACGCACGGCGCGGCAGTGGTGCGCGCGAGCACCTCCTACGACGCCAATCTGCGCGTGATGCTGCAACCGGGCAGCCCGATGAACATCCGCACCGCCGCCAACGCTGCCGATTTACAAATGGTGCGCGAAGACGTTGCGACGGCGAAAGCCAGCGCCGACGTGGTGATGGTGTCGTGGCATTGGGGCGTGTCGGAACGTTACGGCAAGATCGCCGAGTATCAGCGCGAAATGGGCCACGCAGCCATCGACGCCGGCGCAGACGTCATCCTCGGCCATCACGCACACATGCTGCTCGGCGTGGAGTATTACAAAGGGCGGCCGATTTTTTACAGCCTCGGCAATTTCGCCTTTGACATGACGCATCGCTACTTCCGTCCGGAAACCGCGTTTTTGAAATGCGATATCAGCAAGGATGGCCTGTCGAACATTCGCCTTGCACCGCTGCTCATCAACAGCGCACGGCAGCCCGTGCCCACCGACGAACGCGGCACGCAACGAATCGCGTGGATGCTGGAAGAACTCTCCGAAGGCATGAACACGAAGATTGCCTGCAGCGGGCGGGAGATTGAACTGGCGACAATTGCGTAGCAGCGGTTGGGGATCGCTCTTCACGTGAAAAGTCCGCTGCTGCCCATGTTTAGAAGCACAGTTACCTGCGCGTAAAATCCGCAATGCACCACCGACAATGTGCAGATTTTATTCAATAAAATCAAAAATTTACAAAATAATTAGGTCCCATCAAGCCACCGTCAACACCACCTTGCCCGCCACCTTGCGCGCGGCGATGGCATTCAATGCATCGGCTGCTTTTTCCAGCGGATAGGTGCCCCACACATGGGGCTTCAATTTGCCCGCAGCGTAGAGCTTCCAGATTTCCGCTGACATGGCGCGGCGTTTTTCAGGGTTGCGCTTGGACATGGCGCCCACCCACACACCGACGATGCTGCAGCCCTTGATCAGCGGAAGGTTAAGTGAAATTTTCGGGATCGGCCCGGCGGCAAAACCGATCACCAGAAAGCGCCCGCCCCACGCCATGTCGCGCAACGCAAGTTCGGAGTAATCGCCGCCCACCGGGTCGTAAACGACGTCGAGGCCTTTGCCTTTGGTAATTTCCTTAACGCGCGCGCGCATGTCCTCGGTCGCATAGTTGATGGTTGCATCGGCGCCGTGTTCGCGGCACACCGCGAGTTTTTCCTCGCTCGACGCGCAAGCGATTACTTTGGCGCCCAGCGCCTTGCCAATTTCCACCGCCGCCAGTCCCACGCCGCCCGACGCGCCGAGCACCAGCAGCGTCTCTCCCGATTTCAGTTCGCCGCGATCGATCAGCGCGTAATAAGCCGTGCCGTAGGTGGACGTAAGGCCCGCCGCACCAGCGAAATCGATGGAATCCGGTATGGCCGACAGATTTTCCGGCGCGACGCTCACCTCTTCGGCATAACCGCCGCTGGGTGATTGCGCGCTTACACGGTCGCCCACTTTCCAGCCTTCCACACCTGCGCCGACGGCTTTCACCACGCCCGACACTTCGCCGCCGGGGATAAACGGCAACTCCGGCTTGGTTTGATATTTGTTCTGAATGATCAGGTTGTCGGAAAACTTCACGTTTGCCGCCTTCACACTCAGCACCACCTGGCCGGGTGCGGCCTCCAGCGCGGGACGATCTTCCATCACCAGCGATTCCGCCGGCCCCCACGCCTTGCATACGACTGCTTTCATAGCCTTGCTCTCCCTGTTTGTTCGGCTCGCACCATTTGAACTTGCCCGTTGATCGTTAGCGGCAATGCGCTCGCGGCGAGTTTCGCTCCATACCGCGGGCGCAGTCAATCGCGCGATGGCTATAATTGCGGGGATATTTGCAATGCCCCATTCGGCAAGACCATTCTTTTCCTGTCAGCGGAGTTCCCATGGCGCAACCCACAGTAAGGCCGGTACGAATCGGCTACATCGGCGCGGGCGGCTACAGCCGGCGCGTGCTGCTGCCCAACTTCAAAAAGATTCCCGGCGTCGAGCTGGTGGTTGTCGCCAACAGCAAGCCGGAAACTACCGATGCCGTGGCGCGCGAATTCGGTTTCGCGCGCACCGCCAGCGACTGGCGAGCAGTGATCGACGCGAAGGATATCGACGCGATTGTGGTCGGCACGCGCACCGAAGCGCACTTTGAAATGATCCCACCAGCGCTGGCAAGCGGCCGCCATGTGCTGTGCATGAATGCGCTGTGCCGCACCGCCGCACAGGCGCGCGAACTCACCGCGCTGGCGGCGGCGCAGCCCCATCTGGTGTCGCTGGTCTACCCCGCCGGTGGTCCGGCATATTTCCTGCGTGAAGAACGCATGATGCGACATCTGCTCGACGACGGTTATGTCGGCACGGTTTTGCAAGCCGCCAACTATTGGTTCGCGCCCTTCTTTGGCCTGGGCAGCATGTTTGAAGTCGGCAGCCGGTGGTTTGGGCGTCATACGCGCATTCTGGGCTACCGGCGCGGTTATAACGTGCAGGGCGCGACTGTACCCGCTCGGCCAGGGCGCGGCGAAGTGCGCCCCGAAACCAATATCGCGATGGCGGAACTCGCCGAGGGCGGCCTCATTACCTATCAGCACAGCACCGTGGCAGGCGACACCGCACGTGCACGTGTCGAAGTCATCGGCGCCGCTGGCTGCGTCGTGGTTTACGCAGGCAACGCAACCACGCCGGCGACATTCTTCGGCGCAAAGCGTGGCAGCCGTGATCTTGCGCCATTGCCAATCCCGCCGGAGTACGCCGACGGCGTGCATGTCGAAGCCGATTTCATCGCTGCCATTCGCGGCGAGCGGCAGCCCGCGCGCGCCGTGCCGCGCTTTGAAGATGCGCGGCAACTGCTGCAATTCGGCGAAGTGTGGAAAGAATCCAGCCAAAAAGGCGGCTGGTGCGATTTACCCTGAAAAGCCAGACGAAAAGGAAAAGATTTGGACTGGATCACCCAAGAAATCGCCATCGGCAACTGCGATGACGCCCGGCGCTTCGACAAGCTGCGCGAGGCGGGCATCGGCGGCATTCTGTCGCTCACCGGCTGGCCCAATGGCGCGAACAATGTGCACGGTGTGGATTGGCGTTGCGTAGAACTCATCGACGGCTTCGGCAATCCGGTCGATCAATTGCGCGAGGCAGTGTGGCAATTGCACGACCTCACTGAACGCGGCCGCGTACTGGTGCATTGCATGGAGGGCGTAAGCCGCTCGCCTCTCGTCGTGGCAAGTTACCTCGCCGACAAGGCGGCACGGCCTTTCGCCGATTGCCTGCAGGAGATTTCCAATCTGCGTAAATGGGTGGCGCTGCAGCCGGGGCTGATGGAGTTGCGCGTGGCGTACGAAGCGGCGTTCCAGCTGCATGAGCGCGTCGGCCGCCCGTCTACGCGTGCTGTTCAGGGCACTATCGGCTAATGACCACCGCGGCACAAGCATTGACGGCGGAAATGGCAGATAGCGCGCCGGCAAGTGAGCCGCTGCGCAAATTTTTGCAGGTCGCGCGGGGCGCGGGGCTGCGCGTTTCAGCGGCTGAAGGCATTGATGCCGCACGCGCGGTCGACATCATCGGCTACACCGACCGCACGCGGCTGAAAGACACGCTGGGCCTGGTGCTCGCCAAATCGCCTGACGAAAAGGCACTCTACGACACGGCGTTTGAGCTTTACTTCAAGCGCGAGGAATTCAAGAAGGAATCCCCGCGCCAGCAGGCACGCAATCAGGCCGACGCGCCGCCGCAGAACGGTTCGCCCGGCGCGGAGGGCGGCGAAGGATCCGGCGGCGGCGGTGAATCGTCACAGGCATTGGGCGATTTGCTCGAAAACGACGACCGCGCGGGTCTGGCAGCTTCAATGGAGGTGGCCGCGCGCGAGGCGGGCATCGACAAAATCCGTCTGATGACACAGAAGAACGGCTATGCGCGGCAGATCGTAATGCGCATGGGGCTGAAAGAATTACAGCAGCGAATCGAACAACTGCGCGCCTCGCAAGCAGAGGAAGACAATGAACGCGCGCGCCGGCTGGAGCAGCGCCTGGAACAACTGTGGGACGCGGCGCGCGATTACGCCGAACGCGCACTGCTGACCCACGCGCAGGGCGAATCCGAACGCACACGCGAACGGCTGCTGCGCGCCGCGCGGCTAGCCAACATTGAAGCGCATCAACTCGACAAGATGCGCGCGCTGGTTCGGCAAATGGCAAAGCGCCTCGCCACGCGCTATGCGGCCACGCGCCGCAAACATCTGCGGGGCCAGCTCGATGTGCGCCGCACGCTACGCCGCAACATGGGCTGGGGCGGCGTGCCCTTCATCACCGTGTGGAAACAAAAGAAAGTCGAAAAAGCGCGTGTGATGGTGCTTTGCGATGTGTCCGGTTCAGTAGCATGGATTGCGCAGTTTCTGTTGATGTTTTTGTATGCACTGACCGAGGTGCTGTCCGACATTCGTTCCTATGCCTATTCCGATTCGCTGATCGAAGTCAGCGATATCATGGAAAAGCTGCCCATCGACGACGCCATCGCGCAAGTGATGGCGCGCATGGGCTTCGGTAATTCAAACTACGGCGCGGCCTTCGCCGATTTCGAAAACGGCTGGATGCCGCAGGTCACCAACAAAACCACCATCATCATTCTCGGCGACGCCCGGGGCAACGACACTGACCCGCGCACGGATATTCTCGCCCGCGTGGCCAAGCGAGCGAAAAAAATCATCTGGCTGAATCCCGAATTCAAATCGTCGTGGGGTGCCGGTGACTCGGACATTTTTCGCTACGCGCCCTATTGCAGTCTGGTGCGCGTGTGCAGCACGCTGAACGATCTGGATCGGGTGATTACCGATCTGCTGGATGACGCCGCATAACGATATTAAAAAATATTTAATAAAAACGAATACTTATGATAGACGAGGAGCCCTAACATGAATTTCATGCACCCCAAGCGTAGTGTGCTGCTGACGATACTACTGGCTTTGACCGCCGCCCCCACCCTTGCACAAAAGTACGGCGGCACGCTGCGCTTCCCATTGCGCGAAAACCCCAGCAGCGCATCGCTGCACGAAGAATCGTCGATTACGGCAATCCAGCCTTTCATGGCGGTATTCAACAATCTGGTGGTGTATGACCAGCAGCAGGAAATGGCGCGGGTCGAATCGATCAAGCCTGATCTTGCCACCGAGTGGTCGTGGAGCGCCGACAACAAGGTGCTGACCATGAAGTTGCGCACGGGCGTGAAGTGGCACGACGGCAAGCCCTTTACCAGCGCCGATGTGCAATGCACCTGGGACATGATCACCGAAAAGCGCACATCCAACTGGCGCAAGAATTCTCACAAGGAATGGTACGGCAATCTAAAAGAAGTACAGGTCGCCGGCCCCTACGAAGTGAAATTCGTGCTGGGGCGGCCGCAGCCTTCGTTTCTGTCGTTTCTCGCCAGCGGCTGGTCGCCCGTGTATCCATGCCACGTCGACGGCCGGGTGATGCGCCAGAAGCCCATTGGCACCGGCCCCTTCAAGGTGGTGGATTTCAAACCCAACGATTCCATCCGCCTTGAAAAGAACAAGGAATACTGGAAGCCGGGCCGGCCGTACCTCGATGGCATCGTGTACCGCATAATGCCCAGCACGGCCACGCGTGTGCTGTCGTTCGTGGCGGGTGAATTCGACATGACGGGTACTTCCACGGTCACGCCCGTCACCATCAAGGATGTTCAATCGAAAGTCCCCAATGCCGTGTGTCAGACCACTGGTACCATGGTGACCGGCGTGGTGCTGATTAATCACAAGGCGCCGCCGTTCGACAACGCGAAAATTCGCCGCGCAGTAAATCTCGCGCTGGACCGCAACGGCTTTGTCGCCGCCCAGCACGGCGCGGCGCGCCACGGCGGCGTGATGATGACACCACCGTACGGCGTGTGGGGCCTGTCGCCCGCGCAACTCGAAAGCGTGCCCGGGCAAGGCAAGGATGTGGAGAGAAACCGCGCCGAGGCGAGAAAGCTAATGGAAGAAGCCGGTTACGGGCCCAACAACAAACTGAAACTTAACTTCATTGTGCGCAATTCCGCGCCCAACTTCGTCGCCGGGGCTACGCTTGCCGCAGACCAGCTGCGCAGCATTTACATCGAGGGCAATGTCGAACCGAAAGATTACACCGTGTTCACCGGTGCTGTGATCAAGGGCGCCTACACCATTGCGTTTGAAACTTCAGGCTCGGCCATCGACGACCCTGACGTCGTTCTCTACGAAAACTTCAAATGTGAATCGATCCGCAACTACAACAAATACTGCAACCGTGAGGTGGAGGCGAAGATTGATGAACAGTCCGCCACCGTTGATCCCGCCAAGCGCAAGCAACTGGTACAGGCGCTTGATCTGCAACTGCTGCAGGACGCCGCGCGTGTAGCGGTCTACCACTCGACCAGCTCGGCGTGCTGGCATCCACACGTCAAGGGCTACTTGCGCTCGAAAAACGGCATTTACACGCACCATCGCATGGAAGATGTTTGGCTGGATAAGTAGCTTATGGCTTTAGCTGGCTATTCGGATAAACGGAGGCAATGAACCATGCAGCTGAACGCGATTTTCCCCACGCGCGACATCGGCAACGATCCCGCCAAGATTCGTGACTGGGCGCAGGCCGCTGAAGACCTCGGCTACTCGCATATCGAAGTGCCCGATCACGTGTTCGGCGCCGCGGCACGCGGCGGCTGGACGCCGACTTATAGCGAGAACGATCCATTTCACGAAACCTTTGTGATGCTGGGATTTCTTGCTGCCGTCACGAAAAAAATTCGCCTCTCCAGCGGCATTCTCATCGCACCGCAACGACAGACTGGGCTGATTGCGAAGCAGGCGGCCGAAGTCGATTTATTGAGTGGCGGACGGCTGCGGCTGGGCTTGGGCGTGGGCTGGAACCATGTCGAATACGAAGCGCTGGGCGCGGACTGGAAAACGCGTGGCTTACGTCAGGCTGAGCAGATCGCCGTGCTGCGGCGGCTATGGGCCGGTGAATTGGTCACCTTCAAGGGCCGCTTTCATGACCTGCAGGCGGTCAACATCGCGCCGCCGCCAGTACAACGGCCTATCCCCATATGGCTGGGCGGCTCTTCAGACGCCGTGGTCAAACGCGCCGCGCAACTTGCCGATGGCTGGATGCCCATCATCGCGCCCGATGCGCAAGCGCAGCAAAAGCTTGATCTGCTGCGCAGCGAGTTAAAAAATCACGGCCGCGACGCAGGAACCTTCGGCCTCGAAGCGTGGCTGCGCATGCAGGACCCGAATCCGGAAGAATGGGCGCTTGCCGCCGAGACTTGGCGCAAACTCGGTGCACAGTACGTGATGCTTTATCCGATGTTTCGGCGGCAAACGCTGGACGAACAAATTGCAATTCTGCGGCAGTTCAGGGCGGTGATGACGTGAGAACCCGATGGCGCATCGTGGCAGTGTTAGCTGTGCTGGCATTTCAGGCGACAGCGAGCGCGTATGCCCAGCAGGGCTACCCCAGGCGTCCCATCGCTTATATCGTGCCCTACGGTCCGGGCAGCGGCAATGACGTAATCGCGCGAATTGTCGCCCGCAAAATCAGCGATAACTGGGGCCAGCAAGTCGTGGTGGTCAATCGCCCCGGCGCCACCGGCGCCATCGGTCTGGAGCTGACGGCCAGCGCTCAGCCCGACGGTCATACCATGGTGATCGCCAGCACCAGCCAGATCATCAACCAGCATATCTCCAAGGTGCGCTACGACTTCTTGCGTGATTTCTCGCACGTGTCGCTGTCCGGCACCATGCCCTATGCGGTGGTAGTACTTAATACCTATCCCGCGAAGTCACTCAAGGAACTGGTCGCCATTGCCAAGGCGAATCCCGGCAAGCTCAATTATACGGGCACCATCGGCAGCATCGCGCATTTCATGGGCGAAATGCTGAAATCCGCCGGCGGTATCGACATCGTGATGGTGCCCAACAAGCTCGCGGCCGAATCCGAAGTCGACGTACTGGCGGGCCGCATTGAAATCTGGATTTCTACATTGTCGACGGCCATCAAGCAGGCGAAGGCCGGCAAAGTCCGGGTGCTAGGCGTGGGCGGCGGCAAACGCTCCGCAGAGCTGCCGGAAGCGCCGACCATGGCCGAGGCGGGCTATTCCAAACTCGACGTGGTTGCAGCCTATTACATCCTGACCCCGGCCAAAACGCCGAACGCCGTCAACAACACACTAAACGGCCAGTTCGTAAAGGCCATTGCCGACAAGGATGTAAAAGAGAAACTTGTCGCCGTCGGCGTGGAACCAACCACCAGCACGCCGCTGGAACTGGCTGCCTTGGTCAAAAGCGACGTGGAAAAATGGGGAAAAGTGGTAAAGGAGTCGGGGTTTCGTCTGGAGTAGAAATGTCGGCTTTCTTGGACATGCGACAAAAGTAAGAATTTAAGATCGGCTGAGAAAGACAGTAACTTAAATTCCTATAGACAAAGCGGACGGAACAGATGTAGTCGCTTCGGCTTCGACCTCGATTTTCATCGAGCGATGACCATGGGCCATTTCGCATGAATCGCCAAATTGAAGCTCATCGCGGAAGATTGACGATCACCAACCGGACAAAACTCAGTCCTCTTCATTATATTCCTGACCATATGCGTGGCCTTCCCATTGCCGATATTTCCCGCCGGCCATATCGCACTCCCTTTCGCCCCCTGTACTAAGCGACTGCCGTTAAGTCCGCTTCGTTACAGGGAAGGCGTCGCCTGATGCGCGAAGCGGTGCTCGCGCAATTGCTGACAATGCGCGCAACGTTTGGCCGTGGGGTATGCGCTTAGCCGTTCATAGGCAACGTCATCGCTGCAGTCTATGCAAGTCCCGTACACACCTTTTTTAATGCGTTCTTGCGCAGCGTCGATATCACGTAGTTCCGTCACATGACGATCTACCAGGGCCGCGTCCAGATCAACTAATGATCTGGCAAGTGCCTCGTCTGCCGTATCCGTGACTGAGCCGGCCAAATCACGATAATGTTGCGACTCCGAGGCCGCCAGTTCATCGCGTATGCGTACCGCCAGTTCGCGCGTGCGGCTCCGAAGCTGCGTGGCCAAGCGTTCAAGTTGTGCCTTACTCAAATGATTCATGACAATTTCTCCCATGGCGTTATTCAGATGCTAGGACTGGCAGCTTGGCGCGGCTTGATTCAGCCCCACCCTCTCCATCTAGCCAACAATGCATTTAAAAACAGATAGTTACAGAGATATATCCCTCGGAATCCAAGCAACACACTGCACAATTGATATACGTCGTTTGCGCCAGAGGAATAGCCAGAGCCAGCGACAGCCGCCTCATCAATGCAGAGGATGGGTACGGCCATGTTTTGGCAAACTGACCAAAGCATTCCGTACAGTGCGAATTTCGGACTCTAAGCGCGCGGGACTATTCAGCCTCTTCGTACGGCCGCGTGTCCTGTTCAACGCTGCGGCGGCGTCTTGCACCAGCCTGCCGTGCACGGGTTTCACCGCGCCGCACTTGTGCGTAGTCTTCCAGTTGCCGTATCGCAGCGGCAAAAGCATCGCGCAGTGCCACATAAACGTCTTCGTCGTGGTCGTGATTCGCCACAATTTCCTTGCCCGGCACCACGATATCCAGTCGCACGGAAAACTGCCGCCCCTGATGTTGATGCCTATGCAACGCCTCGGCCATCACCCTGCACGACGTAATCGGTGAAAAGTACTGTTCGAGTTTTGCCGCTTTAGCCTGGATATGTTCATCCAGCGCTGTGGAATGCGGCATGCCGCGCACGGTTATCTGAGTGGAAATTGACATGTTTCATTGTGTCCTGTGATGTGTTCAGCGATCATGCTATGTCATCGCCGGGCCTCGCTATTGATTCACGTCAAAGCGTCGTAATCAATACGGCGAGTGCTGTCGTGCTCGTCACCGGATAAACGGCTAAAGCGGCACGGTTAGTCTCCTCTCACAAGCAACAAGGGGCATGGCGCAACCCGCACAATGCGTTCGGCGACACTACCGATCAACAAACGGCTCACGCCACGCCGTCCATGCGTGCCGGCCACCAGTACATCCGCCTTCCAGTTTTTCGCAAGCTCGGCTATAGTGTCCGCCACGTGATAGCCACTGGTGACAATTTCTGGCGACTGCACTTCCGGATCAATGCCCGCCGCGAGCGCGGTCTGGCGCGCCTGTTCCACGGCTTCCCTTGCCAGCTCGCGAGTCCCCTCGACATACGCCCCCGGAAACTGCCCCGCGCCGTACACAATCACCAGATCAATGACGTGAATGATCGCAAGTTTCGCCTTTTGATCAATGGCAAGCTGAATTGCCTCTTGCAGACCACGTTTTGAAGTTTCGCTGCCGTCCACGGCAACCATGATGCGCTGATACATGAAATCCTCCCGTCACAAAGTGACTCGTGCAGACATGCTACTCGTCCCTCGCGGCACGGATTTGACTCACATCAAAGTGTGAAGCGGCCTCCGAATCCCATACACAACAAGCCCGTGCAAGGCCGCGCGAAAATTGATCGAGAAATATCCACTGACCGTCCTCGAAGCCAAACGCCCCAGCTCACAAGGCCTGGCGCGAACATCAGTAACTGGCTGTTTTTATTAATTTTTATCGATATGCCAGCTTCCGAATTACCGGATTCCCCACCCTGCCCGGTCTTTCACTTTCGCGCATGGCGCTCGTGAAGTTGTTCGCGCGAAACAATATGCGAGATGTCAGTCAATTCCTGTGCGAGCATTTCGAGCAGGTCGTCTATGGCTACGATGCCCGTCAGGCGGTTTTCGGAATCCACGATCGGCATGCGGCGCACCCCTTTGAGCCGCATCAATTCAATGGTTTCGTATACGCCATGATTTTCAGAAACCGTCACCAGATCCAACGACATGATGTCGCCTGCGGTGATGACCTTGGCGTCCAGATCCATGGCAAGGAGCTCCACCACAACGTCGCGATCGGTCAACATGCCGACGGGTACACGATTACCATTTTTTTCCTCAACCACCACCAAGCTGCCTACGTGATAGTGACGCATCAGTTTGCATGCCGCCTGCACCGTGACGTCCGGACTGATGTAGACAACCTCTCTGTTGCAGATTTTACCGATGGTCATGAATCTTCTCCTGTGTATGGGCATCTGCAGAGAGTGCCTGAGGGACATGTTAGTAACGTAGGCCGGTACCCTGGTTGATACAAATCAACTGGAGGAATCTCGCAGTTCCGCGTTGAAATGCGGTCCGCTCTGAGCCTCTGAAGCAGCAAGACTCCCTTTGGCACAAGTGGCTTTGTCGGGCTTGATGTGGATCAGCAGCAGGCATCGGAAATTGTTGTAACAAGTATGCATGGCTGCCGCACCTATCGATTCATTAATCACCACACCTTCGGAAGCAGCGTCGGCGACGTCGACGTTGCTGGCGGCCCTGCGCGATCCCGCGATTTACCCACATGCCGTGGAACGTATCGAGGTACTGGAAACCCACATTTCCTGGGTGATTTTGACCGGGTTGTATGCTTACAAGATCAGGAAGCCGGTGAACCTGGAATTTCTTGATTTCCGCACGCTTGAATCGCGGCGGCACGACTGTGAAGAAGAACTGCGCCTGAATCGCCGACTTTCACCTGCCCTGTACGCAGGCGTGGCGCCGATTACCGGCGATCCCGCGCATCCGGAGTTCAACGGCGGGGGCCCGGTCATCGAATACGCGGTGAAGATGCGCGAATTTCCGCAACAGGCGCTGGCAAGCCGCTTGCTGGACAGCAGCGCGCTGAATGCCACCCACTTTGATGCTTTAGCCAAGCGCCTGGCAGCCTTTCATCTGGAGGCGGGAATTGCAGCCACCGGCTGCCCTTACGGCAGTCCCGAATCGGTCCTAGGGCCAGTGCGCGACAGTTTCGATCAGATCGGACGCCTGCTGCCAGATGGCGCAGATCAAGTGCGTCTGGCTGAACTGCGTGCATGGACTGAGCGGGAATACCATGCGCTTTGGTCCCATTTCCGCGTGCGTCAGGCGCAAGGAAACGTACGCGAATGCCACGGCGACCTGCATCTGGAAAATATCGTGATGCTGGACGGCGCACTGATACCGTTCGACTGCATCGAGTTCAGCCCAGCGATGCGCTGGATCGACGTCATGAGCGACGTGGCGTTCCTGTTCATGGATCTGACCCATCACGGACGCACCGATTTTGCCTACCGCTTCCTCAATGCCTATTTGGATGCCAGCGGCGACTATGCGGGGCTGGCCGTGCTGCGCTTTTACCGCGTTTATCGCGCGATGGTTCGCGCCAAGATAAGTGCCATACGCTCATGGCAAGGCAGTGGCAGCGCTAAGGATTGCAAGCTGAAAGCAACCCGCGACTACATCGATCTCGCTGGCCGCTTCGCCCGGGATGGACAAGCCGCGATGGTTCTGATGCACGGACTCTCAGGTTCCGGCAAAAGCCAGCTCGCGCAATACCTCTCAGACCATTTGGGCGCTGTCCAGTTGCGTTCCGACCGCGAGCGCAAACGGCTATGCGGTCTGGCCCCCATGGCTAGCAGTGATTCACCACCCGCCGCTGGCATTTATTCCGCCAACCTGACCGAGGCAACCTACCATCGATTGCTTGATCTCGCACGTCTGTGCTTGGTTGCGGGCCATGTGGCTGTCATCGACGCCACCTGTCTCAAACGCTGGCAGCGTGACCTGTTCCGTCGGGAAGCCACCGCACGGGGCATTCCCTTTGTGATTGTTCAAACGACCGCACCTGAGGCCATTTTGCGCGCACGAATCGCCGCGCGTCTGGCGGCTCACGACAATGTTTCGGAGGCCGACCAGGCAGTACTCACACACCAACTGGCCCAAGTCGAGGCACTAACCCAGGAAGAATTGACACTCACCCTGCCTATTGACACAGCGGGTGGTGATGCCGTGAGCTGTGCAATGGCGGCTCTTCCCCGCGTGCGCGCCAGGCTTGCCGAAGAACACATCAAGCCAAAGCCCCAGTAATTTTTATTTAAAAACAAATACTTATATGAGTCACCGCTCCATACGCCGCAAGCAGACCGGCGCAACCGATTAATAGTGGAGGTCAACGTGCTAATTGGCGTACCCAGGGAAATCAAGACACAGGAATTTCGGGTCGGCATGACGCCATCGGCCGCACGCGAAGCCGTGGCGCACGGCCACCACGTGCTGATTGAAACCCAGGCGGGAGCTGGCATAGGCGCCAGCGACAACGACTATCGCAACGCTGGCGCCGAAGTGGCGAACAGCGCGGACGAGGTGTTTGCGAAAGCCGAACTGATGGTCAAGGTCAAAGAGCCTCAGGCCGTCGAGCGCCGCATGCTGCGCGAAAATCAGGTGCTGTTTACCTACTTGCATCTGGCGCCCGACCCGGAGCAAACACGCGACCTGATGAATAGTGGCGCCATCTGTATCGCCTATGAAACTGTCACCGCAGTTGGCGGCAGGCTACCGCTGCTTGCCCCGATGAGCGAAGTGGCGGGCCGCATGTCGATTCAATGCGGGGCGCACTGCCTCGAAAAAAGCACCGGCGGCATGGGCGCCCTACTCGGCGGCATACCGGGCGTCGCCCCAGCACGCGTGGTCATCCTTGGCGCGGGCACTGTGGGTACTCACGCAGCACAAATGGCTGTGGGCACGGGCGCGCAGGTCGTGGTCATCGACAAATCGCTGGAGGCGTTGCGGCACATCGACGCGGCATTCAACGGCCGCGTAATGACCGTGTTCAGCAATCGGGACAATATCGAACGCGAAGTATCGCGGGCCGATCTGGTGGTCAGTGGGGTGCTGATTCCCGGCGGCGCCGCGCCCAAACTCATTTCAAGAGCAACGCTGTCGAAGATGAAGCCCGGCGCGGTCATCGTAGACGTGGCCATCGATCAGGGCGGCAGCGTCGAAACCAGCCGCCCCACCACGCATGCCGATCCGACTTACGTCGTTGACCGCGTTGTGCATTACATGGTCACCAACATGCCCGGCGCCGTACCCCGCACGTCAACGTATGGGTTAAACAACGCCACGTTGCCGTTCACGCTGGCCATTGCGGACAAGGGCTGGCGCAAGGCGTTACGCGACGATCCACATTTGATGAACGGCCTGAACGTAGCAGCTGGCCGCATTACCTGCGAAGCCGTGGCCGGCGCATTGGAACTGGACTACGTGCCGCCGCACACCGTTATTAGGCTGTAGCGTCCCCTCAGAACACTGCCGTCAAGCTGCTCAACCTGCTACCGTTGCGCCAGGTTACGAAGGTAGAGCACAAGATGCCAAATCTGCTCGTCCGAAAAATCCTTCGATGGCGGCATGGCGGTATCCGGGGATCCATTCTGAATGATCCAGAACAACTGGCCGTCCGGAATCCCGTTCACGGTTTCTTTGCAGGCAAAATTGCGCGGGGGCGGACTATACTGGCTGGCCAGCGCGCCTTTGCCGTCACCCCGTACACCGTGACAGATGGCACAAGGCAGTGTCTTGGACTTTCCGTTGTATAACCGCTCTCCCGTCGCCAGGGATTCGGTTGTGGCGGAGAGTGGGTTGCTGCGGGCGAGATAGTCGGGTGGAGCCTTCCCGGTAAACCGCGGCTGCGGACATTCGCCGATGGGCGGCAGCCGGCTCTGAGCGGATGCAAAATTGTTTCCAATAAGCGTGCTCAACGCATAGATGATCAGTGCAATGAGCCAATATCTGCCGTTTCCGGACATAATCATCTCCTGGAGACCGAACTCACGATTCAGCAACTTGGCCCCCGCCCTTGGCCCGGGGATTGTAGCGAATGAAAATCCGCATACATCATAGATGTTGCAGCTGATTCGATAGTTGATATTTGTCAACACTGGAGTCTGGATGCTGCAATGGTCTTTTGCCGGCTTTCGGCTCGTGATTTCAGAGAAGCAACTGCAGCGATTCGCCTTGTTTGGACGCAAAGCGCGCCTTCTGACGGCAACCTGCAAACTGTCCAGTACGCGTTCGGCGCATACGCCGCCCAGCTCATCAGGATTGGATAACTTGGCACAGAAATCGCATCTAATGGGATCGCATCGAGTTCATTGCTCTACCGGAAAAGCCGCTGCTTTCCACGCTTCCAATCCACCTGCCAAACTGCGCACATTGGTATATCCAGCCAAACGCAATACCATAAGGGCAATCGCCCCACGATGTCCCGAACGGCAATACACCATGATCGGCGTAGCACGGTCCTGTGGAAGAGTACCGATCAGCTGCGCGATCTGCCTTACAGGGATATTACGTGCAGTTGCAATGCGTTCACTCCTGTATTCGGCGGCCTCACGCACATCCAGTAACAGCACCCCGCCACTGGCGACCTGCTGGCGGGCGACTGCCGGCCGTACCGTGAAATAATCGTCGGGCATTTCCGCCAGGACCCGTGCCGCGGCCGTGGCCGCCGGAACATTCATCCAATCCTGCGCAAACGCTGTCTGCAACCCCGCGACAGCAATCAATCCCGGCAATAGGGCACGTATAAGTAATTGCTGAACGCTACGCATGGCGATTCTCCAGCTTCCGGCTTGGCCTCGCGCCTTACTCAGGCGAGCCCAATGCAATCATGTCACAGCCATACTTGTTCACGGCTTCGATGCATGCGCGCGAATGTCATCGTTCAGATAACCCTGCCGGTAATGTATGCCGGTTACACCCTCGCGCCAGCTACCGTTTTTCAACAGGAACTTGCGTTCGATTTCCTGGCCCATTTAAATCTCCTTGCGCTATCGCCATGCTATGGGCGATCTCAATGAAGCGCTTGATGCAGATCAACTTCAGGGCCGAAAAAATCTGATCAAAATGACAACTGGGAATTAAGCGCAATAACCCGCGAGGCCCCCTCATCCTAGCTGTTTTAACTAACCCCGTTACAAACCGTTACAACCGGTTACAAGCGCGCCCGTTGCAAGCACGCCATGCGCCCTGATCTGCCATCAGGACAAGGACGAGCGTTCAGGTTTGATCAGGACATAGCGGGTACCCAACTGATTGAACTTGCGTGCCCGCCAGGGTCAAACGTAGGGTGTCCGAGTGGCATGCCCATCGCGGACAAGGCGCATTTTTAAACTTAAAGGAGATCGAGATGATGAAAAGACTGTTGTTGGGGGCGACGTTTGCATCTGCTGTGCTGGCCAGTACGCAATTGCTGGCCGATCCGGCAGATCATCGCCATGGACAGAATGCCCCGTGCACGGGTGCAAACTGCCCGTCGGTAGCCGCAGCCGGAGAACATGGCCAGCATGGCATGGGCCGCGGCGGCATGCGTGGTCGAATGCAAGCCATGCGTGGGGAGCACGAGGGTAAGGGCGCCCGCGGCATGCGGCACGATCCGCAAGGCAAAGCAGGGGAAGGCTGTCCGATGCACAGCGAACGTAAGCCCAGTTGATCCGCTGCACTGTTGTTGAAGCGCCGGCAGCCGCAAGGCCGCCGGCACTTTTTTCGGGCAGTGATTGGATCTCAGCGGATCATTTAAAAATATCAATTAAAACAAATACTTACAAAAAACCTTTTCGCCCTTCAGTCGCCTCAACGCGAGCTAGCCGCCCGCCACCGGCGTCCAAGGCATCTCGCGGTTTCGATGGCCACCACACCGCCGGCGCCAACCGCGATCGCAAGCACGAGGTCCTCAGCAGATAGCGCTTCAAAACGAAAAATCGCTGCCGCCGGCATGACGTACAACGAAGTCGCCAGCGCGGCCAGCGTAACCAGCACGATCCACCACAGTGCGGGATTCGGCCTGGCGAATATCGCCTTGGAAGACTGCTCGGCAGACCGGTTCAGAATAATCAACGCCAGATTGCCGAACACAATCGCCGTAAAGGCAAACGCGCGCGCCACACCTTCACTGCGCCCAAGCGCGAGCACCCAGTCGTAGCCGACGGCCACTGCGATCAGCACTGCTACTCCCGTCCACAGACTATCGCCAACCATATGGCGGTCGAACAGGGGACGCCGGGGATCTCGCGGTGGTTGCAGCATGGCGTCGGCGTCGCCCGCTTCCGCCTCAAACACAATCGAACAGGCGGGATCGATGATGAACTCCAGAAACACCACGTGCACCGGAAACAACACCGGTGGCCAACCCAAAGCCAGCGGCAGAAACGCCATGCCCACCGTAGGCACATGCACGGAAATGATGTAGCGCATGGCATTTCGGATATTGCGGTATATCCGGCGCCCCAGACGAACAGTAGAAACGATAGAACCGAAGTCGTCGTTGAGCAACACCAGCGCCGACGACTCGCGCGCCACATCTGTGCCGCGCCGGCCCATGGCCACGCCGATATGCGCCGCCTTCAACGCCGGCGCATCGTTAACCCCGTCACCTGTCATGGCCACGACCTCGCCAGCAGCCTTATAAGCCATCACCAGCCGCAGTTTCTGCTCTGGCGTGACGCGCGCGTACACTTGCACGCGCGCTGCTGCTTGAACCAGTTCGGCATCGGTCATCACAGCCATGTCACGGCCGGTGATGGCGCCCGCGCTGACATCAAAGCCGGCCTGGCGCGCGATGGCCAACGCTGTGCCTGGGTGATCACCGGTAATCATCACGACACGAATGCCCGCTCGCCGGCATTCGGACACCGCCGCCGGCACAGAGGCGCGCAGCGGGTCGGCCAATGCCACAAAACCCAACCAGCGAAAGGCATAACCTGCGGGATCAGGCAGCCAAGGCGCGTTGTTCCACCGGGCTTCAGCCACGGCAAGCAGGCGCAATCCGCGCCCCGCGGCGAGCGCTACCTGTTCCATCGCGGTAGAGCGCGCACCCGCGTCCAGACCGCACAACGCCAGCACGGTTTCGGGCGCGCCCTTGATCGCCACGCGGCTTTCGCCCTGTGGTGATCGCCAGCCATGGCAAATCGCCAGAAATCCGGGATGCAACGGGTAGTCCACCGCCAGATGCCATTCCCTCCTGACACGCCCCGCGTGAGGCGCGACGCTTTCAGCCGTTGCCAAAATCGCCCGCTCCATGGGATCGAAAGGATCCAATTCACAAGCCAATGCTGCCGCGTCCAGCAACGCCGCAGCCTGCCCGCCGGATTTCATCCACGCGCCATCGCAATACACTTCGGCAACCTGCATGCGGTTTTCCGTCAGCGTGCCGGTCTTGTCCACGCAAAGAACGGTCGTCGCGCCCAGCATTTCCACGGCCGGTATGCGCCGGGTCAACACACCCTGTCGTCCAATGCGCCATGCACCCAGCGCCAGAAATACCGTCAGCACCAGAGGAAACTCTTCGGGCAAGGTCGCCATCGCCAGCGTGAGGCCGGCCAGAATGCCCGCCAACCAATCCCCGCGCAGCAGCGCGTAGTACACCGCAAGCACGATGCACCATGTCACCGCCAGTGCGGCGATAAGCCGTACCACGCGGGCAGTCTCGATCTGCAGCGCTGTCTTCCCGGCATCGATGGACGCCAGTGATACGCCTATCCGGCCCATCTGCGTATGGCTGCCCGTAGCGGTCACTTCCGCGCGGCCCTGCCCCTGAATCACCAGGGTGCCGGAAAAGACCTGGACGTCCCGGCCTTCCGGCAAGCCTGTTGATACGGCCTGCTTTTCAACCGGTATCGACTCGCCGGTAAGCAACGATTCATCCACCCGCAAACCCGTTGCCGACAGCAATCGCGCATCGGCTGGCACACGGTCACCTTCGGACAGAATCAGCAGATCGCCCCGCACTGTCTGGGCGCCCGCAATGCGTTGCGCCAAGCCGTCCCGTATGACGTGCGCGCGCGGACTGGAAAGATCGCGCAGGGCTTCAAGGGCCCGTTCACTTTTGCGCTCCTGAATCACGGTAATGGCCATTACCACCAGTACCGATACCCCCAGCACCAACGCCTCGTGCACATCGCCCAGCAGCAGATAAATGCCGGCAGCCCCCGCAAGCAGCAGCAACATTGGCTCGCGCACCACTTCGATGGCAATAGCCAGCGTGTTGCGCGGGCGGGCGGCTGGCAGCGCGTTGGGGCCGTCAAGCGCCAGCCGCCGCTGCGCCTCGGCGCTGGTCAAACCCACCATGGTCACGTTGCCCTGCCCTTACCTGGGGAACGGCATTGCAGCGCACAACTCACGAGGAATCAGCGCATCGAAACAAAGCCGAGATTTCCGCCTGGGCGTTTTCCAGATCTTCCTCGCAGGCATCTCCCGGCTGAATGTGATGGTATCGATCCGCGCAGTAATACGCCGGGACATCAGCGAGGTCCATCTCGTCGCTGCTGTCCCATTCGGGAATCTGTGTCGAGTAAGCGGCTACGGGCTGAACCAGCCCGGCCCTGGTAATCCGTGATTTCGTCTTGCCAGAAGGTTGGGGGCGCATCGAAGTCTCCGCGTTGACGGGAATGTCCTGATTGCATGCTAGGCAAGCACCGCCGGCGGGTATTGACACAGATCAATCATACCAGCGGCGGCGCGAAGCGCCAGGTCGATTGGTCGAGATCAACACTGAAGGCATAGCAGAAGGCTTGAAATGAAAGAACCGGGTGTAGTTGTCACGCGGTTATGCGATTCTCACTACTGCCTGGATCACGATGCCTCCCTTTGTCCGGTGCCAAAGGCCGGGATGACCGCCTCGATCCGGGTCCCCTCGGCCGCGGAGCTGCTGACCACCAGATCACCGCCCAGCACATGGGCGCGCTCAAGCATACCAAGCAGGCCAAACGCGCGCGCCTTGCGCGTGTCTGCTTCGCTAAAACCGCCGCCGTTATCGACGATACGCGCCACCACGTTGCCACCGCGGCGCAGCACTTCAACCCCCACGTGATCCGCACCCGAATGCCGCGACACATTGGTCAATGCTTCCTGCACGATGCGAAAGATGGCAGTAGCGGCATCGCCGCCCACACCAAGATTTTCGTCGGGAATATCCAGATCGACGGGGATGCCGCTGCGTTCCGTAAAAGTCTGGATCAGCCATTCGAGCGTGGGCACCAATCCCAGATTATCGAGCATCACCGGCCGCAGATCGGCGGCAATTCGCCGCACGGACGCCACGGTAGTATCGATGAGTTGCTTCATGCCGTCGATACGTTTTACCAGTGATTCCCGCGCCGAACCAGGATTCAGATTCAGCTCGGCCTCGATCGCGGCGACATCCATCTTGAGCGCGGTCAGCACCTGCCCCAGTTCATCATGCAACTCACGCGCGATGCGGGCTTTTTCTTCTTCGCGTATGGTTTGCAGTGCGAAAGACAATTCCCGTAGCCTGTCCTGCGATTCGCGCGCCTGCGCTTCAGCCCGCCGATGCACTCGCAACAGATGGTGCAATTCTGCTTCCATGCGCAGGCGCTCGGTGATATCACGATAGATGGCAGAAACACCTGCCACCGAACCGTCGCTGCGCTTGACCGGCGAGATTGTAACTTCGACGTCGACTTCGCTGCCGTCCTTGCGTTGGCGCCTGGTTTGACGCTTGATGATGGCCTCGCCGCGCATCGCGCGATCGCCCAGGCCAATCTGATCCGAAGGGACAGTGGCCGAATACAGCAGGCTGACGTCGCGGCCCAATACTGCTTCCGGCTCGTAGCCAAACATCCGTGCCGCCGCCCGATTCCAGGACAATATGGCGCCGTCAGCACGCCGGCTTACTATCGCGTCGGAAGACGAGTCTATTATGTCAGACTGAAAGCGCATTTTTTCCTGAATGCGTGTGCGCTGAGTGACATCACGCAAAATTGCGGTATAAAACACGCGGCCTGAGCATTCTGTGCACGAAATCACGGCATCAACCGGGAATTCTTCACCGTCGGCACGCAAACCCGTCACTATCCGATCGCCATCCATGGCGCGGACCGAATTGGCTGACGCTTGGGCGAAATCCACCATGTGCCGCCAGTGCGCCGCGCGAGCGCGCGTGGGAATGAACCTCTCCAGCGGCCCGCCGATGGCCTGTGCCGCATGGCAGCGAAACATCGCTTCCGCCTCGCGGTTAAACGACACTATGGTTTGCGTTTCATCGACGGTAATTATCGCCAACTTCACCGATTGAACGATCGCCGCCAGCTGTGCTTCCTGCAACGCCGTCACGCGTACGCTGTTGGCCACTGGCGGCTCCGGCACACCTGCAGTCATGGCATAAAAAATATCAATTAAAACAGATAGTTAGACTATTAACCCTATTACACCCAGCGCCACAAAATCCCTATCAGTAAATCTTGGGTTCACTATCCATGGCAACACTGGCATACAGACAAATGCGTTGCCACGGCCAGAAATTTGAGAGTTCACCATGAACAACTCATTGCTACATCACACAAGCAACGCCGCTATTTGGGTGCGCCGTCACTGGCCATGATCTGCTGCCTCAACGTCAACTGGTTCAGCATGGATGCCGTGAATGCCGCATAAAGAAAATATTTCATCACTTTACCCAGCAGTACTGAAATGAACACATGGGATAGCGGCATGCCCAACAAGGCGCATACGATCAGCACCGGGGTCTGGCTCACGGGAAGGCTCGCGAAGGCTATCAGCACCACAAATCCGAAGTGTTCCACCCAGCGCAAACCGGCCGCCCACTCGCCCGAGCGGACCATGCCGGGCATCAGTCCGGCGATGGCTTGCGTGCCATATTCCGCGACCAGCCATGCTAAGAGAGTTGCGCCAAGCGCACTGCCGATGGCACAACTGAATGCCACGCGCACCCATTGTCGCCGTTGCAGCGCAACCAGCGCGCACAGGGCTGGCACAAAGGCCACCACCAGCAAAGTCGCGGCAAACGCCAACGCGGCAGAGGCCAGCGGAAACAAAGGCCGATTGGCCAACTGCGAAACCCTTGTGACCACGCCAGCCATGTAATCGGCCACGGCACATATCCTCAGTAGGTAGAGCCCTCTTTGAATCCTGCAACTGCCCTTTGAATGGGCCTGATTCCTTGCGCGCCAGTGTATGCCCCCGGAGCCACGCTCCATTGACACAGATCAACAGGGTACCGCGCGCGGAAAAAACCATTGTGCTTGATGCCGCTACGCGGAAAACAGCACGTCTAAGGCCTGAGTCGAGAGCCACGTGAAGTCCGCCCGGATTTCACCGGCTGAATCGCTCGACACGCGCGTCCACGCAAAGTCATGCTGGGGGCGCCGCGAGACCGCTGCGCCGCAGGAAATCTTCTACGATACCGGAGAGACCCGGCGTCTCTAAATCGGCAAACTCATAACGCGCCTGCACAACCGGTTTATTCACATCGATCAGCGCCGCGAGGTCGATCGGGGTGGCGCAGACCACCACGTCCGCCGGCGTCGCATTGATCGTGTCTTGAAGATCAGCCAATTGGAGCGCGCTGTAACCCATCGCGGGAAGCACTGCCGCCAGATGGGGGTATCTCTCGTAGACGGCTGCCATGCGCGGTGCGGCATACGAGCGCGGATCCACGACGACACGGGCTCTTGCCTTAACCGCCGCCACGTAGCCCGCACCATGGGGCATGCCGCCATGGGTCATCGTCGGGCCGTCCTCGACCACCAGTACGCGCTTGTCCAACACCGCCGCTTCGTTGTCGAGCCGCACCGGAGAACCCGCGCGCAACACGGGTACTCTCGAATTAACCTGCCGTGCGCCGGAGAGCGCGGTTTGCAGGTCCCCGGTAGGGGCGGCATCGCTTTTGGCGATAATAATCACATCCGCCATGCGCAATACCGCCTCGCCCGGGTGGTGCGTATCATGCTGCCCCGGCCGCAGCGCATCGACCAGCACAATATGCAGGTCGGGCTTGATGAACGGAAAATCGTTGTTGCCGCCATCCCATAAAATGATATCCGCAGACGACTGTGCCAGCGCCAGCACACTGGCGTAATCCACGCCGGCGTATACAACATTCCCGGCTGCCAGATGCGGTTCGTATTCCTCGCGCTCCTCCAGAGTGCAGTCTGCGGCCGTGATATCCGCGCGCGAGGCAAAACGCTGCACAGCCTGCCGCGCAAGATCGCCGTAGGGCATTGGATGCCGAACCACCGCAGTTCGTAGATCATGCCTGCGCAGCCGCGCCGAAAGCCAGCGCGTGGTTTGTGATTTGCCGCAGCCGGTTCGTATCGCGGATATTGCGATCACCGGAATCTTTGCTTGGAGCATGGTGCGCGCCGGCCCCAGCAACTCGAAGTCCGCCCCCAATGCCAGCGCGCGCGAGGCCAGGTGCATCACCTGCGCATGCGTCACATCGCTATAAGCAAATACCACGCGGTCGAATGGATGCCGCATGTGCAGGTCCTCCAGACAACTCTCCTGGACTATCGGGATACCGTCCGGATATAACGCCCCTGCCAGCTCGCGCGGATAGCGGCGGTCTGCAATGCCCTCGATCTGTGCGCCGGTAAAAGCCACGACCTCAATGGCGGGATCATCCCGGTACGCCATATTGAAGTTGTGAAAATCACGACCCGCCGCGCCAAGAATGACAACACGAGTGCGCGGTTGGGCCACGAGCGTGTTCATTACACGGCCTCCACCCGTTGTTCTTGAATTCGATTCATTCGAACCCGGCCGTCGCTTGATTTTTTACGCCACTAAAACTACTGGGCATCGCAGCATATCCACCAGCGCCGTCAGGGCGGCACGATCGGTATCACACGCAATGCCTCCCCATAGCAACAGATGCGGCGCGTAGGTTTCTGTAACCCGCGCCACCGTGGCGGCGTCCCTATGTTTCAGAGTGACAAACAGGGTTTGGGTATGCACTGTCGCCTGCTCCCGCCTGCTCTCCAGCTGCCGCCGCGCCCGGGCACGCAACAGTGCCGGATCGCTATCCCCGCTCGTCACGGCAATCACCAGCCGGCTGCGGGTATCGCGCACCAAGTCAAGGGCAGCGTTGAGGGCGCGATGCGAGGCCGGTGTGCCATCAAACACAACCAGCATCGCCCGCCGCGCTGAATCGATAGTCTGCAGCGGCGCGGATAAACTGGCCGAGTACCTTCCGGCATGGCCGAACACCACGACATCAAGCGCCTGCATGGCGTCAAGGACGCGGTCCGTCGATGCACCGCGCACCACCTCGAACGACCACCGCAGACGCCGCGCCGAAGCCGTCTGCACAACGAGAGTCTGCAACGCCTGTGCCTGCCGCTGCAGTGTTCGCTGTACTTCGTTGGATTGCATGCGCCGGGGTGACGCGCCGGACCAAGTGACTTCGTGTGTAAAAGGCAGGTCCGCCGAGCGGATGAGATTGACGTCTTCGATAAAGACGCCTTTCAGCTCCGCGTCCAGCCGACGGGCCAGTGCAGCTGCCGTATCCATGGCTTGAGCACCCAACGGTGAATCATCGCAACTGACGATGACCCGTAGAGCGGTGAGATTGCGCTCAATCATCTTTTTTTCTGTCACCACGATGTCGGCGCGAGCGGCCGCCACCGGCGAAACTCTGGTGTAGCGCGGTCAGTTCTCTCAATCGCTTCGCTACGCGGCCGTTGATGGTGGACCCCACTCCACCGGTGACGTACGGCTCGCCCGCCGGTATACCCGTCAGCACCTCAATGGCCTGATCAACAGTACCCACCGGAATGACGTGGAATCGGCCCGCGGCGGCGGCATCGACCACGTCCTGCCGCAGCATCAAATCCTCGGCATTGGCGCCGGGAATCAGCACACCCTGGCTGCCCGTTAATCCGCGCCGCTGGCAGATGTCGAAAAACCCTTCGATCTTGTCGTTCACCGCGCCGATCGCCTGCACTTGCCCCAACTGGTTGACGGACCCGGTCACGGCGAAAGACTGCGAAATGGGTGCATCGGCCAGCGACGACAGCAAGGCACACAATTCCGCCAGCGATGCGCTGTCACCATCAACCTCGCCGTAGGTCTGCTCGAACACCAGGCTTGCCGACATCGAGTGCGGCCTGCTACCCGAAAAGCGTGCCGCCAGAAACGATGACAGAATCAGCACGCCCTTGGAGTGTATTGACCCACCCAGTTCAACCTCGCGCTGCACGTCGATCAGCTGCCCTTCACCCAGCCGTGTCGTGGCGGTAATTCGCGCCGGCTCCGCAAACGTGAATCCGCCGAGCTCAAATACGAACAGTCCGTTGACCTGCCCCACCCTGGCGCCTTCAGTATCGATCATCACCGTGCCGCGCAAAATGGATTCGTGCATGCGGTCGCGCACCCGGTCGGCGCGCTGCAACTGCGCGTCCACCGCCTGCTGCACTTCGAGCGCCGACACCTGGCTCGCCCCGGCGCCGCGCGCGCGATGATCTGCTTCGGCCAGCAGGTCGGCCATCGCCTGAATATTGCCCGACAGCTTGCGCGAATCGCCGGTCATGCGCGCGCTCTGTTCAACCAGACGCGCCACTGCGGAACGATCGAGTGGCAGCAGTTTCTCGCGGTGTTGCAAGGTGGCCAGCGCCTGTGCGAATCGCTGCAGATTGCCGCTATCGCGGTCGATGGTATCTTCGAAATCCACACCCACCTTGAATAGCCGCCGGAAGTCGGGGTCGTTAGCATGAAGCCAGTAATACAGCGACCGCTCGCCGAACAACACCACCTTGACGCCCAGCGGGATGGTTTCGGGCTCCAGCGATACCGTGCTCGCCAGGCTGTACATCTCCGCCAGAGACTCGATGCGGATGCAGCGCGTGGACAACGCACGTTTGAGGCCCTCCCAGGCGCCGGGCTGTGTCAAAACCTTGTGGGCATCGAGCAGCAGATAGCCCCCCGCCGCCCGATGCAAAGCACCCGGCTTGAGCAACGTAAAGTTGGTGACCAGGGTGCCGAACTGGGCGAGATGATCTATACGCCCGATTAAATTCGAGTAGGTAGGGTGGTCTTCAAACACCACGGGCGCGCCTTCCAGCCCATTGCGGTCCATAATGGGATTGACCTGATAGCGATGAAACGCAGCAGGACCGGCCAGCATGGCCGGCAAGCTGGCCGGCGGCTCACCGGCGTGACGGAATTCCTCCGCGCTATCGACTATGTCCTCCTGCACCGCATTCAAATACGCCAGCACGCGCGGGATATCCTGGTAACGCGCCCGCAGCTCTTCGACGGAATGGCCAACGGCGATCAGCGTCATTTCGCGGTTGAGCAGCTACATTTTCTCCATACGCTCCTTGCGCCATTGCATTGAGGTGCGTATGAGTTTTTCCAGCTTTTGCTGCAACAGGGGTAACGCCGTTTCAAGCCGTTGTCTTTCCTCCCGCGGCAACTTCTCGTAGTCCTCAGCCGAAATGACTTCGCCGTCTTTCAGTGGCGCCAGTGAGAATCCGTTGGGGGTGCGCAGCAATGTGACGGTATGCGAGGCAGCCTCGGCCGCGAGTGCGCTGAAAGCCTTCTCGTGGCGGTCGCTGAACTCGGCATCAATCTGCTCGCCCCGGGAACGGTATTCATCGCTCTCGAATATCGCCGGTATGGCAATGCGAAGGTCTGCAACCAGCCTGGCCATGTCGCCAGCCAGGGCGCTGCCGCGGCCCGCCGGCAGTTCAATGGCAAGCGGTTTATACGATTGACTGAAATTATTGACATATACCCAGTCGCCGGGCCTGGGCTCGCCGGTTGCGCGAGAACGCAAATATTCACTCACCATGGCGTGCTTGCCGCTGCCCGACGGGCCCATCACAAACAGGTTGTAACCGTCGCGCCGGATACCAGCGCCGAATTCAAGCGATACCTGTGCCCGGCGCTGTCCGACGAAGCCTGCCTGATCAACCAGTTCCGCCGTGGTACTGAAGTTGAACGCGCCCGGTGGACAGCGCCGGCACATAAGTTCAGGGGGCAGTGGCTTCATGTCGGGTATTGGCATCGAAAATGTCCACTAGAAACGCGATCTGTTGCCAGGCGCATTCCGGCATGATGTTCAGCCCGGATGGCCGCAATGGCGATTTCGCACGCATCCACAATGTCACCTGAAGAGTAATGTTCATACCAATCTGGATAAACTATGGCTCAGCACTCAGACGAGCGGCTTGATACAAATCAACCATTGCTTAGATTAAAAAAACAAATAAAAACAAATACTTATATGAATTCACGCGAATCACCTCCATTCGCTTCAACACTTGATTTGCCTCAAGGGTTTGACCGTCGCGCCATGCTGTTATTGGTATTAATGAGCGGCGATCACCATACTCGAGCACACGGCTCCCGAACCCCGGCATTGCCGGCAGCGCGGATGGAAAGTCATGGCTGAGCTATTCGGTTCCGACGCGTTTGCGCCCAAGGAGATTGCCGAGCGGATCGAATCCGTGGGTGTTGCCAAGGCGCGGCTGCCGCTGCTGTCGATGGGCTTGCTCGGCGTTCTGGCCGGCGGATTCATCGGTCTCGGCGCCCTCTATTACGTCATCGTAATCAGCGACCACACGCTCGGATTTGCTGTCGCGCGTGTGCTGGGCGGCGTTTGTTTCTCGCTCGGGCTGTTGCTGGTGGTGGTCGCAGGCGCGGAACTATTTACAGGCAATAATCTGCTGGTAATGGCTTGGGCCGATGGCAAACTCTCCACCTGGGATGTGCTGAGAAACTGGATGGTGGTTTGTGCGGCCAATTTCGCGGGCGCAGCCGCTTTGGCGGTATTGGTGTTCCTGTCAGGTCACGCCGAGATGCACGGTGGCGCCATCGCCAGGACTTATCTGGACATCGCCTTGACAAAAAGTACGCTGCCCATGCAGGCAGCGTTCTTTCGCGGCGTGCTGTGCAATGTGCTGGTGTGCACGGCGGTGTGGATGACCTTTGCCGGACGCACGGTCACGGATAAATTTATCGCGATCGTTTTTCCTATTTCGGCCTTTGTCGCGGCAGGTTTCGAACATTCCATCGCCAACATGTACGTGATTCCGCTGGCGATAATGCTCAAGTCGTCGAGCAGCGGCTTACCCGCAGCCTACGACGCAATCAGCATTGCGGCCATGATGCGCAATCTGCTGCCAGTCATCGCCGGGAACATTGTCGGCGGCAGTGTATTGGTGGCTTTGGTATACCACGTCATCTACCGGCGGCCAGCCGCAAAAGCGTAGGTCGTCACGGCCCAATTGGTAGAAATATAGCGATATGTAGAGATAGACCGCGCTTGCCGCGCGCGCCATGGATCCCACTCGCCCCCAAATCCCCCGCCGCAAGAAGCGGAGGAACCACGGGGCAGCCCCAATCAAGGCAATTCAGGAATTATTGGTAGGCGCGATTGGACTCGAACCAACGACCCCCACCATGTCAAGGTGGTGCTCTAACCAGCTGAGCTACGCGCCTGCGAAATGGGGATTTTATCGGATTCGCGGCGGCAAAGCCACCCGCACAGCGATAGGCGCGGCGCGGCAAGCGCGCTAATATGGCGATATTCGGTCGGACGGAGACGCGAAAATGGATATGCGACGGCGGCGGTCTTCAACATCGGTAACACTCGTACTGATTGGCGCTTCTGCGCTGACAGCGTGCGGACAAAGCAGCCCCCCGGGCGCGGACACACTGCGCCGCGATGTCTACGCCTCGAAGGCTGATTGCATGGCGGATTGGGGCGCCGATCCGGCCAAATGCGAGCCACGGAAGACCGGCAGCGGCAGTTCGTCGTACACACATTACTATGGCCCCGGCTATTACCACGGGCAGTATGGCAGCACCTCGAATACCAACCACGCCGCAGGCTCGTCCACCGAACCACGTCCCGGCAGCCGCGCCACCGGTACCGCGCATGTGTCGCGCAGCGGCTTTGGTTCCAGCGCCATGGCCCATGGCAGCGGCAGTAGCAGCAGTGCGCACGGCGCCAGCAGTTAATAGTCCTCGGTCACCCCATGCAACGAGAAACGCTGACGCCGCGAGCCGGCTGGCAACGCCAGTTTGAAGATCTTGGCTTTCATTTTCACAGCCTCGACGGGGTGTACTGGGACGAATCCGCGTGTTACCGTTTTTCGTCAAGCGAAATCGACATGATCGAGGAAGCCACATGGAAATTGCACGAGTTATGCCTGCAAGCGGTGGATCACGTCATCACCAAACGCGCATTCAAACCGTTTGCGCTTCCCGGCTGGTTTATCGATTACATCGTCGATTCGTGGAACGCGGACGACCCGACGCTGTTTGGCCGCTTTGATTTCCGATACGACGGCATCAACGCGCCGAAACTGCTGGAGTACAACGCCGACACACCGACGTCGCTGATCGAAGCGGCCGTTGCACAGTGGAACTGGCAGCAGCAGGTCAAGCCGCGCCACGATCAGTTCAATTCACTGCACGAACGGCTGATTGCACGGTGGAAGGAAATCCGCGATCACTATGAAAACCCGGTGGTGTATTTCGCCTGCGTGAAAGACAACATCGAAGATTTGGGCAACAGCGAATATCTGCGCGACACCGCGATCCAAGCAGGCATCACCACGCGCCAGATCGCGATTGAAGACATCGGCTGGCACGATCAGGATGAACAATTTGTCGATCTCGACAACAATCCGATTCCCGCATTGTTCAAGCTGTATCCGTGGGAATGGATCGCCAACGAGGATTTCGGCCAGCACTTGCCGGTGGTGAATTTCCCGGTGATCGAGCCGGCGTGGAAGGTGCTGATGAGCAGCAAGGCGATCCTGCCAGTGTTGTGGGAATTGAACCCGAACCATCCCAATCTTCTGCCAAGCTTTTACGAGCAATCTCGCGCGCCCGCGCAATTCGTGCGCAAACCGATTTACTCGCGCGAAGGCGCCAACGTTGAATTGCACACCTCGCGCGGCACCATTGCGCAAATCGGCAGCTACGGCGCGGAAGGCTACATCTATCAGGCCTATGCACCGCTGCCGGATTTCGACGGCAACTACCCGGTGATCGGCAGCTGGATCGTCGGCGATGAAGCCGCTGGCATGGGCATCCGCGAAAACACGCAACAGATCACCACCAATACCAGCCGCTTTGTTCCACATTATTTCACTTGAGTTATCAAAGGAAACATCATGGACATGGACATCATCGCTCAATCCATCCTCGGCATTCTGCCGTTCCTGTATCACCTCGGCGCGGGGCTGTTGCTGATGGTGGCGTTCATCATCATCTACGTGAAAATTACGCCGTATCCGGAATTGGACCTGATTCGCTCCGGCAACGTCGCCGCCGCGTGCAGCCTTTCCGGCGCCACGCTGGGCTTTTCAATTCCGCTCGCGCAGGCCACCGCGCAAAGTGGCAACATTCTGGACATGCTGCTGTGGGCGGGCATCGCGTTGGTTGTGCAATTGCTGGTATATGTAATCGTGCGGCTCATCGTGCCCAACATCGCGCGCGACATTCAGGACGACAAAATCGCGGCGGGTATATTTCTCGGCGCGCTGTCGCTGGCTTCCGGCCTGTTGAGCGCGGCCAGCATGTCAGACGGCGATTAAGTCTTCCAACCACAGCCCCGAAACCACAATTACGGGATAAGTATTTGTTTTTATTAAGGTTTTTTGAGGCCATTGTTTGCCTGCTGATATGCGCTTTTGGCAGTGATGTTTACGCGCAAAGCGCCGCTCAAAACTACCCGATCAAATCGGTCCGCATCGTCATCCCCTTCGGCACCGGCGGCACCAACTTGATGGCGCGTTGGCTCGCGCCGAAATTTTCCGAAGCCTTTGGTCAACAGTTCATTGTCGATCCGCGTCTGGGCGCTGGCGGCAACATCGGCAACGAACTCGTCGCAAAGTCGCCGCCCGACGGTTACACGTTATCCATCGCGCCGCCGGGCATTGTGTTCAGCCCGTTTCTCTACAAAAAAGCCGGCTATGACCCATTGCGCGATTTCACCTCGATTGCGTTGCTCGGCAGCGTGCCCAACGTGATGGCGGTACATCCGTCGGTGCCGGCCCAATCGCTGCAACAGGTCATCACGCTGGCGAAGCAAAAATCCAAGCGCTTGTCTTATGGCTCGGGCGGCATCGGCTCCACCAACCATCTGGCGATGGAAGCGCTGAAATCATTGACTCAAACCGATATTGTGCACGTGCCCTACAAGGGCGCCACGCTCGCGCTCGTCGATCTGATCAGCGGGCAAGTCGATATTGTGGTGGTCGCTGTGCCCAGCGTGTCGCAATACATTCAACAAGGCAAGCTGCGCGGCATTGTCACGTTAAGCCCGAAGCGCTCCACTTCGCTGCCGACTCTGCCGACCGCAGCCGAAGCCGGCCAACCGCAATTCGTGATGGAGAACTGGTATGGCTTTTACGGCCCCGCCGGGTTGCAGCGCGAAATTGTCGAGCGCCTAAACGCCGAAGCGATTAAAGCCATCAAGCAGCCCGACACGCGCGAGCGCCTGGGCAGTCAGGGCTTTGATTTATTCCCCAGCAGCCCTCAGGAACTGGCGGCGCTGATGAAAAGCGAGTACGCGCGATTTGGCAAAATCGTCAGAGATGCGGGCATTCAGCCGGAGTAGCGACAATACTCACCTTAGTCACCACACGCTCGACCGATACGACAAGCATCACAGCAGAAAGATCATTAGCCGCGTAAGTATTTGTTTTTATTGATTTTAAGCATCAAGCAACGCAATCTAATCGCGCTTCAATCGCTCCGGCAGCGCTGCCTTCAGGTAGTAGAACATCGACACCAGCGTGAGCAACGCGGCCACATAAATCAGCCCCGTACCCAGCATCTGCGGATCAAGGCCCAACAAACGGTCGTGATACAGCAGCATCGGAATCGCCACCATCTGCGTTGCCGTTTTCACCTTGCCCAGAAAAGATACCGCAACGCTTTTGGATTGCCCGATCTGCGCCATCCATTCGCGCAGTGCCGACACCGTGATCTCACGGCCAATGATGATCAGCACCACCACGTCGTGCACGCGCCCCAGTTTCAGCAACACAATCAGCGCGGCCGCCACCATCAGCTTGTCCGCCACCGGATCGAGAAACGCGCCGAACGCAGAGGTCTGATTGAACTTGCGCGCGATCCAGCCATCAAGCCAATCCGTCAGCGCCGCAGCAACAAAAATCACCGTCGCCACCAGATTCTGGTTCGCCGCCGAAACCCAGCTATTCTCAAAATAGAAAATGCCGACAAACAGCGGTATCAGAATGATCCGCAGCCAGGTTAGCAGGTTAGGCAGGTTTAACGGCATACTGGTGCGCATTTTGTTGCGCGCACCACCCACGCGTCAACCAGAAACGCGATTGTACGTGACTGCGTGTTGCATTTCGCCAATTGCCCCGGATGTCGCGCCGCCAGCGGAGGCACTCACGAGTAATTTGCGTTGTTGCCGCTAGACCAGCGCACGTTGACATGCAACAACGGGCGCTCGTCTACATGCAATCACCCTTCACCATCACTACTTCGCCCCCAACGCCAGCATCAACTGATTCAGCCGTTTCACAAATCCCGCCGGATCTTCAAGCTGCCCGCCTTCGGCCAGCATCGATTGGTCAAACAACACTTTCGCCAAATCAGTAAAGCGGTCTTCATCCACTTCGTCATTCAGGCGCTGCACCAATGGATGCTGGGTGTTGATCTCGAGAATGGGCTTTGACGTGGGCACGCTTTGTCCGGCGGCCTTCAGCATGCGCGCGAAGTTGGCGCCTATATCGTGCTCGTCAGCCACAAGACACGCGGGGCTGTCGGTCAGGCGCAACGTAACACGCACGTCCTTCACGGATTCACCAAGGGACTTCTTGATGCGTTC
>OMIN01000061.1 GCA_900299145.1 Betaproteobacteria bacterium
CAGACGCAGCAGATACCGGAATTTAGCCTCACTGATTTTGGAACGGCGGAAATACCTGTTTTTACCAATCATTTCAGGAAGTTAGCACATGCCTTGCATGTGTTTGCTTCCTAAGACCCTTAAATAAAAACAATAGCTTATGGTGATTTTGAAGAGGCTCCCAGAATGCCAAAGCCCATTGATCCAACGTGGCAAACGTCGGCAGGGCATGAACTGAGGAAATAACCGATGAAATTCACACCTTTGTTCCTGCTGGCCGCCGCGGCGCCGACGCTGGCCTTTGCACAAACGCCAACGCAGCTCCCTCCGTATCCCGGCAGGCCAATTCGCCTGATCGTGCCGTCCGCGCCGGGCGGCTCGCCGGACATCAGTTCGCGCATGCTGGCGCCCGAAATCACGCGGCAGATGGGCCAGCAGCTCGTGGTCGATAACCGCTCCGGTGCGGGTGGTGTGATCGGCTACGAAATGGTGGCCAAGGCGCCGGCGGATGGCTACACCATTGGCTATGCCACCTTCGCGCTGTCTACAGTACCTGCGTTGCTGAGCAACCTGCGCTATGACGCCATGCGCGATTTGCAGATGGTGATGCATCTGACCTCGACGCCCAACGTGCTGGCGGTGTTTCCCGGCCTGCCGGTGAAATCCATCGAGGACTTGCTGGCACATGCGCGCAAAAACCCGGGCACGCTGCATTTTGGCTCCAGCGGCAGCGGCACCAGCCTACATCTGGCTGGCGCATTGCTGATGTCGATGACCGGTGTGAATCTGGTGCACCTGCCGTACAAGGGCGTCGATCAAGCGGTGGTGGCAACCGTTGGCGGCGAATCACAACTCATTATTCACAACAGCGCGCCGATGGTGCCGCATGTGAAGGCCGGGCGCGTCAGAGGCCTTGCGGTGACCACGGCGCGGCGCGTGCCGACGCTGCCGGAGTTGCCGACGGTGAGTGAGGCGGGGGTGCCCGGCTACGAAATCGCGCCGTGGGGCGGCATCATGGCACCGAAAGGTCTGCCCAAGGACATCCTCGCGCGGCTCAACAGAGAGTTCAATATCGCGCTCAAAACCAAAGTCGTGCAGGACACTTATGCTGCGGCGGGGGTCGAAGCCATGGGCGGCTCGCCGGAACAATTCACCGAGTTTCTGCGGAAGGAAACCGAGAAGTGGGGAACTCTCATTCGGAAGTTGGGGTTGAAGGCGTAGGCGCGAAGGCGTAGCGACGCGGGCGTAGGTGTGAACGCGAAAGCGGGCTAAAATCGCGCCATGAAAATCGCCATCCTTAACGACTATCTGTGCCGTTCGCTCGCCAGCGCCGATTGGTCGCACATTGCCAAGACCTGCGAGATCACGGTATTTGACCGCGCGATTCCGGCCAGGGAAGCAGCGGCCACGCTCAAGCCCTTCGATATCATCAGCACGCTGCGCGAGCGCATGCCGATTGATCGTGAATTGCTGGCGCAGTTGCCCAATCTGAAAATGCTGGCGATCACGGGTTTGTATAACCGCACGCTGGATGTGGCGGCGGCGACGGAGCGTGGCATCGTGGTGTCGTATACGGAACTACGCGGTTCGTATCGCAAAGCAACCAGCGAATTGACGTGGGGCCTGATGTTTGCAGTGGCGCGGCACATCCCGTTCGAGGCCAACAAAATGCGCCAGGGCGGCTGGCAGAACACGGCTGGCTTCGTGCTGCATGGGCGTACGCTGGGGCTGATCGGGCTGGGGCGGCAGGGGCGTTACATGGTGCCGGTGGCCAAGGCGCTGGGCATGAACGTGATTGCGTGGAGCCAGAATCTCACGGCGGAGTACGCGGCACAGCATGGCGTGAAGCGTGTAGAGAAAGACGAACTGTTCGCGCAAAGCGACGTGGTGAGCGTGCATCTGGTGCTGGGCGAACGCTCGCGCGGTATTGTCGGTGCGCGGGAATTGGCGCTGATGAAACCGTCGGCGATCTTGATTAACACCGCGCGCGGTGCGATTGTGGATGAACCCGCGTTGATCGACGCACTGCGTGAAAACCGCATCGCCGGTGCGGGGCTTGATGTGTTTACGCAGGAGCCGTTGCCGGACGACAGTCCGCTGCGCTCGCTGCCGAATGTGGTGTTGATGCCGCATCAGGGGCACAACGTGCAGGAGTTTTATGAAGTGGCCTACGCGGATGTGGTGGAAAACATCACGGCGTTTCTGGCGGGCAAGCCGATCCGGATTTTGTCGCCGCAGATGAATGCAAGCAGTGTGCAGGCGATTTGAGGGTTCTGTTATTTTATGAATAAAATCAATTACTTATATTTATTCTCGCTTCTCGCCGGTACGCTGTGTCACAGCGTAAGCGCGCAGACGCAACCCCCCTCTGCCTATCCCCGCAAACCCGTGCGCCTGATCGTCGGCTTTCCGCCGGGCGGCAATGCCGATGCGTCATCACGCTTGATTGCGCAGCGCATGGGCGAATCCATGGGGGCAAACTTTGTGGTCGAGAATCGCACCGGCGCTGGCGGCAGCATCGCCGCGCATATTGCGTCGCGCGCGGCGCCGGATGGTTACACGCTGTTGTGGTCCAGCCCAGGCGCGCTGACCATCAACCGCATTATTGAACAGAATCTGCCCTACAACGCCGATACGGCCTTTGTGCCGGTGGGCCGCACGTTCACCTTTTGCAATGCGCTGATTGTGCGCAACGACTCGCCGGCGGCGTCGATGGCGCAGTACATCGCGCAAGCGAAAGAGAAGCCGGGACAGCTGCAATACGGCACGCAGGGCGTGGGCTCGGCGGGGCATTTGTCGGCGCAAATGCTGCAAAACCTGGCAGGCATTACGCTGAGTCACATCCCGTATAAGGGTGGCGGGGAGTTGTTGACTGCGGTGATCGGCGGTGAAGCGCCCGCCGGGTTTGTCAGCACGCTCGCCGCCGGGGCACAACGCAACCGTGTGCGCGTGCTGGCGGTGACGTGCACGCAGCGCGAAAGCAGCCTGCCGGACGTTCCCACCATGCAGGAAGGTGGCGTGAAAAATTACGATGCTTCGTTCTGGTTCGGCATCATGGTGCCGACGGGCACGCCCGCGGACATCGTTACGCGGCTTAATCAGGAACTGCGCAAGGCGCTTGCCGGGGCGGAAGTCGAAAAGCTCGCCCGCAGTCAGGGGCTTACGCCCGCGCCGAGTTCGGCGCAGGAGTTTGCGGCGTTGATCAAAAGCGACTATGAAAAGTGGAAAAAAGTCATCGGCAAAAGTTGAATTTTGTGCGCTTGACCTGATATTCCGAGTGGCGTACTCTAGTATTCAAGGTATCAGTATAAGTATCTGTTTTAAAAGGATTAATTATGGATAGCGTCGACCTGCAAGTGCTCAAATCGGCCTGCGACTGGATGAAAGCCGGGCATCGCGTGGTGCTGGTGACCGTGGTGAAAACCTGGGGTTCGGCGCCGCGGCCCATCGGCGCGCTGACGGCGATCCGCGACGATGGCATGCTGGAAGGTTCGGTGTCCGGCGGCTGCATCGAAGACGACATGATCCTGAAGGTGCGTAACAAGGACTTGGTGAAAGATAAACCGGTGACCGCGCAATACGGCGTTTCCGCCGAGGAAGCCTCGCGCTTTGGCTTGCCCTGTGGCGGCACGCTGGAACTGGTGCTGGAGCCGTTGAATGCGGAGAGTGGCCTGGACACGTTGCTTGCGCATGTGCAGCGCCACGAACTGGTAAAGCGCACGCTCGACATGGAAACCGGTCGCGCCACGTTGTCGCCGGCGGTGAACGCCGATCAACTGACATTCGATGGCAAGAGCTTCGTTACCATTCACGGGCCGCGCTGGCGGCTGCTGATTGTCGGGGCGGGGCAATTATCCAAATATCTGGCGCAGATGGGGCAGGCGCTCGATTACAACGTGATCGTTTGCGATCCGCGCGAAGAATACACCGAAGGCTGGGACGTGCCCGGCGTGGACATCCGGCGCGGCATGCCGGATGACGTGGTCACTGAGCTAAATCTCGACGGCCACAGCGCGGTGGTGACGCTGACCCACGACCCCAAGCTGGATGACATGGCGCTACTGGAAGCGCTGAAGTCGCCTGCGTTTTACGTCGGCGCCATCGGCTCGAAAAAGAACAACGATTCGCGGCGTGAACGGCTGGCGGGCTTTGATTTATCCGCGGGCGAAATCGCCAAATTGCGCGGCCCGGTGGGCTTGAAAATCGGCAGCAAGACGCCGCCGGAAATCGCCATTGCCATTCTTGCCGAAATGACCGCCGTGAAAAATGGCGCACGGGTGATCGAAACCGTCGAAATGCCCAAGGCCACGGTGGCGGGCTGCGCGGTGACCTGAGCGTGAAACCGCCGCTGCTTCGCGCGCGATGCGTGACGCAGCTACTGCTACTGGTTGTGGTGCTTGCCGGCGGCTTGCCCGGGCAAACGCGTGCGCAAGAGCCTGCCAACGGCGTGTTTCTGGTGGCGCGGCCGGAGATGAACGACCGGACATTTCGCCGCACTGTCATTCTGATCACGCAGCCTTCACAATCCGGGCCGGTGGGCGTCATCATCAATCGGCCGACGGCAGTAACGCTGGCGGAAGCGATGCCGGCGCTCAAGCAACTCGCGGCACAATCCCAGAAACTGCATTTCGGCGGGCCGGTGCAGCGGCGCAATCTGGTGTTTCTGGTGCGCACCGAACAGCCGCCGCCGCGCGCGGTGCCGATATTGCGCGATGTCTATATGACGACGGACGCGGATTGGGTGGAAGCGTCGCTCAATTCCACCGCGCAACTTTCGGCCGGCGCGGTGCGCGTCTACGCAGGCTATACGGGTTGGGCGCGGGGCCAACTGGATTACGAAATGGAGCGCGAAGGCTGGTACATTTTGCCGGCCGATAGCGAGTACATCTTCGACCGCGCGCCCGATGATATCTGGGGTGAGTTGGTCAAGCGCGCGGTGCTGCCCAAGGCCCGCTATGACCTTTATAAAAACTGAATAAAAACAAATAGTTACGTATGGCATGTTATGGCTGGCAATGGAGCGTATGCCATTGCATGCAGGCGTGCGTTAAAGGCGCAAATGGCCTGCGGCACGGATTGCCCGCAATGAACGCGTAACGGAGAGTAGATGAAACATAAACTGCTGGTGTGTGTGTTGATGCTGCTGGCGGCAAGCGGTGCGGTTGCCAAAGACGAGCCCAAGGACGACGGCGTGAAGGTGGGCAAGGCCTCGGCATTGCGCAATCTGGTGCCGGCAGAAGGCCTGGAAAAGCAGGCGGCGCTGCAATACAACCAGTTGAAGCAGGAGATGGGCGCCAAGAAGGCGCTGGCGCCGGACGATTACCCGGAGTTGCTGCGTCTGCGGGCGATTGCCAAGCGGATTATTCCGTATGCCTCGCGGTTTAATCCGCGCGCCGAGAAGTGGCAGTGGGAGGTTAATCTGATTGGCTCGAACCAGATTAACGCCTTTTGCATGCCCGGCGGCAAGATCGCGTTTTACACCGGCATTCTGCGGCAATTAAAACTGACCGACGATGAAGTGGCGATGGTGATGGGGCATGAGATCGCCCATGCCCTGCGCGAACACGCGCGGGAACAGGCGAGCAAAAACGCGCTGACCAAAATCGGCGCGGTTGGCCTGTCGATTGCCACCGGCGGCAAGTACGACGGGCTGGTGCAAACCGGGGCGAGTTTGTTGTCGCTAAAGTATTCGCGCAGTGACGAAACCGACGCCGATCTGGTGGGCCTCGATATCGCCGCACGCGCTGGCTATGATCCACGCGCGGGCATTTCGCTGTGGAAGAAAATGAGCGCCGCCAGCAAAGGGGCGCCGCCGCAGTTCATGTCGACGCACCCGTCGGGGCCGAACCGCATCAAGGAAATCGAGGCGCACTTGAAAGAAGCGCTGCCGCTATACGAGCGCGCAGAGAAACCCAAACCATGGGTGCCGCCGGTGGCGCGGGCAACGCCGCCGCCACCTTAGCCGTTGCCTCCGAATTAAAAAGCGTGGCCCAAGTCACGGCGAGAGCGTGATTAGGCGCGTAATCCCGTCAATTCGCGGTAGAATCACGCGTATTCAGTGGGGTTACTCTAAAACTCTCAGCCATGCGTGTGGCCATTATCGGTGGCGGAACCATTGCCACGTTATTTATCGAACACATACGGCGCGGTGATTTGGGCGGCGCGCAGGTGGTTGCCGTCGTGGGGCGCAGCGCAGCGTCACGTGGCAAGCCGCTGGCCAATGAACATGGCATCGCGTATGTAACCACGCTGGCCGGGTTGCTTGAGCAGCAACCCGAAGTCGTCGTGGAAGCGGCCTCGCACGATGCCGTGCGTGAATTCGGCGTGGCGTTGCTGGAAAAAGGCATTGCTCTGATCGTGCTGTCAGGTGGGGCATTGTGCGACGATGTCCTGCGCGGACGCCTGGAAAATGCGGCCCACAGAACAGGAGCATTGTTGTATGTGCCCTCGGGCGGTATCGGCGCACTGGATGCACTAAAGGCGGCATCGTTGTCCGGCATGGATAGCGTTACCATCTCGGTGGCCAAACCGCCCGCCGCGTGGAAAGGCATCGAGTTTGTCGATAAGCTGGGCGTCGACATGAACAGCTTGAAGGATGCCACGGTGCTGTTCGACGGCACTGCGCGCGAAGGCGTGCCGCACTTTCCCGCCAACGTGAATATCGCGGCGGTGCTGAGCCTTGCTGGTATTGGCTTTGACCGCACACGCCTGAAGGTCATTGCCGATCCAGCGTTAAAAGACAACACACATCACATCGAAATGCGCGGCAAGACCGGGAATATCAGTATCAAGTTTGAAAACGTGCCGTCCCCGGATAACCCCAAAACGTCGTGGCTGGCGTGCTATAGCGCGCTTGCGGCTTTGAAACAGGCTAAATCGGCGGTGCGGTATGGGACATAGAGTGCCTAACAATATGAGTGTTTCCCTTTCGACTTCATTGCGTTACGCCTCGGTGCAAACGAAAAAAATGCAGTCGTTCGTGCCGAACATTGGCCGAACTTTTGGCATTGCGATTTGCTTGGACAAATCAGACCGTCTGGTTTAACAAGCCCTATCTAGATTTGTGGTAGATGAACGGGAAAACGGAGTCTATCCACGTGATGGATTTGGCTGATGGACACGTTGCCGCATTGGCGTACCTTGCACAAAAGCAGGAAATGATTACGCTGAACCTGGGCACTGGCATAGGCTATAGCGTGCTGCAGGTTGTCAAAGCTTTCTCGGCCGCGAGCGGCAGAACCATTCCATATGAGATACTGCCCAGAAGGGCAGGGGATGTTGCTGTCAACTACGCGAACGCGGATGCAGCGATGAAGTTGTTGGGTTGGCGTGCGGTGCGCGATTTGAACCAGATGTGTGCCGATAGCTGGCGCTGGCAGTTGGGTAATCCCAACGGGTTTGACAGTTCTTCGAAGCCGTGAAAGACGGCTTGCCAGGTTGTGCGCGCCAATAACTCCCGGTATGGCAATTGCCGGATGTTTCAAAATGGGAGTCTGATTTTGATCCGATCAACGTGTCCAACACGGCTTCGAGCGCAGCCGGGGAAAAATCGTTGCTTCACGACCAAACTGGAGCGGTATTGAGCGAGGGCAGTGCAGTGTTGGCTGGTGTATGGATTGTTATCGTTAACTATCGCACCTCAGCACTGGTGGTGGATTGTCTTCGTACTGTTGATACCCAGCGAAGCGAGTTGGGGAAGCTTCAAGTCGTAGTGGTTGACAACGATTCCTGCGATGGATCAGTTGAGAATCTCAATGCAGCCGTTTCCCGCGAACAGTGGGGCACTTGGGTGTCGATAGTACCGAGCGGTAAAAACGGCGGTTTTGCCTTTGGCAACAACGTTGGTATTCATTTGGCGTTGAAAGACGAACGCCCGCCCGAGTACGTGCTGCTGCTCAATCCCGACACTGTTGTTCACCCAGGCGCATTGCGTGCGCTGGTTGAATTCATGCAATTAAATCAAAAGATCGGGATCGCGGGTAGCCGTTTGGAGAATGGAGACGGAGGGCCTGAACCCTCTGCGCACAATGCACCGAGTCCTTTGGGGGAGCTGGTTTCGGCTGCCAACCTGGGAATCGTTGCGCGTGCACTGCCGAAGCACGTGATTACCCCTCCCATGCGAGAAGTGTCGCACGCATGCGACTGGGTGTCCGGCGCCAGTCTTATGGTAAGACGTGAGGTGTTCGACGCGATAGGCTTTCTGGATGACAATTACTTTCTGTATTTCGAGGAAGTCGATTTTTGTACTCGCGCGCGAAGCGCGGGATGGGATATCTGGTTTGTAGCCGAATCACGTGTTGTTCATCTTGAAGGTGCCGCGACGGGCATCAAGCAGGCTGCCCGCCGCCGTCCCCGCTATTGGTATGACTCGCGGCGACGCTATTTTGTCAAACACTTTGGCGTGTCCGGACTTGTGCTGGCAGATACTTTGTGGGCTGCCGGCAGATTGTCTTTGGCTGTGCGGAGTTTGTTGCGATTGGGGGCCGGCGCCAGACTTGAAGGTCCCAAGTGGTTTGCCTTTGATTTGCTGTACGGCGATTTGTGCTACCTGATGCGGGGCGAGCGTAATGCCGGTGGTTCCTGATTTTTCCTAATTGCCGGGCGCAGGCATTCCGTTGCTGGCGTTGTCCTGTGCTAGACTCGGAGTGCTTGATTTTATTGAGAAATTTCACCATGTCCGGCAGCACCCTCGGTAAACTTTTTTGTGTCACTTCCTTCGGCGAGTCACACGGCCCTGCCATCGGCTGTGTTGTGGACGGCTGCCCGCCGGGCATGTTGCTGAGCGAAGCGGATTTGCAGATGGATCTGGATCGGCGCAAGCCCGGCACGTCGCGCCATGTAACGCAGCGCAAGGAAGAGGACAAAGTTGAGATTCTTTCCGGCGTGTTTGAAGGACGTACCACTGGTACACCTATTGGCCTGCTGATTCGCAATACCGACGCCAAGAGCCGCGACTACTCGAAGATCGCTGAAAAATTCCGGCCGGGTCATGCGGATTACACCTATTGGCAGAAATACGGCATCCGTGATTATCGTGGCGGGGGACGGCAGTCCGCGCGTGAAACGGCTGTGCGCGTGGCGGCGGGTGCGATTGCACGCAAGTGGTTGCGCGAAAAATACGGGATCGAAATCCGTGGTTACATGTCACAACTCGGCCCTATAAAAATACATTTTAAATCAATTACTTATGTTCATGATAATCCGTTCTTTGCTCCGGACGACAGCATTGTTCCGCAGCTTGAGGAATTCATGGACAAGCTGCGTAAGTCAGGCGATTCCGTTGGCGCGCAAATCACCACTGTCGCGTCAGGCGTGCCAGTGGGCTGGGGCGAGCCGGTGTATGACAAGCTCGACGCCGATCTGGCCTACAACATGATGAACATCAACGCGGTGAAGGGGGTTGAGATCGGCGCGGGCTTCGCATCGGTCTTGCAAAAAGGCACTGAGCACTCCGACGAAATGTGTCCCGAAGGGTTTTTGTCGAATAACGCCGGCGGAATTCTTGGCGGCATTTCTACCGGGCAGGATATCGTGGTCAATGTTGCGGTGAAGCCTACTTCCAGCATCCGGCTTACCCGCCACACCATCGATCAGCAGGGAAATTCCACCACCATCGAAACCCACGGCCGCCATGATCCGTGCGTGGGTATCCGCGCTACGCCTATTTGCGAGGCAATGATGGCGCTGACGCTGATGGATCACGCGCTAAGGCATCGCGCGCAAAATGCCGATGTGGTGACAGCTACACCGAAAGTTGCGGCGTTGGCCCCGGCGGATGTAATCTCGCGCGTTCAGGCCGCGCGGCGGGGGGATTCACAGGGTTCGTAAAGCGTGCGTAGACCGTTCAGGCACGTACAAATGCCACCAAGTGGTCGATCTCCAGCCGGATGCCGATTTTCTCTCCGATGGCATGATTATGGTGGCTGGGAACGACCGACATCACGCGTCCGCCGCCGGGCAATTCCAGCGTGTAAATAAAATCTGCCCCGCGAAAGGCTTTGCTGACCACCCGCGCGTGGAGCGGGCTGACGTCGTCGTGCAGGATGTCGTCGGGGCGCAGCAATACGTCGACGGTAGCGCCAGGCGCGGCGTTAATCGGCATGTCGCCGAGCAGCTCGCCCAGTTCCATTTTGACTCGATTGCCTTCGAGTACCACGCCGGGCATGAACACGCCGTGGCCGATGAATTCCGCAATCTCGCGATTCGCGGGTTCATGGTACAGCGCATATGGCGTAGCCCATTGTGCAATGCGGCCCGCCTGCATGACGCCGATTTCGTCGGCGAAGGTGAATGCCTCGTTTTGATCGTGCGTGACGAGGATAGTGGTGGTGTTCTGGCTTTTGAGAATGTCGCGCACTTCGACGGAAAGCCGTTCACGCATTTCCACATCAAGATTGGAAAACGGTTCATCCAGCAGCATCAGCGCAGGGCGCGGCGCCAGCGCGCGGGCCAGGGCGACTCGTTGCTGCTGGCCACCGGAGAGTTCCTGCGGGTAGCGTTGTGCCGCGCCGGATAGGCCGACGATGTCCAGCAATTCGTGGACACGCGTGTCACGTGTCTCACGTGTTTCACGAAGGGCACTGCCTGATCCCCGCGCGCCGTACAGTCCAAAGGCGACGTTGCCTGCAACGGTAAGGTGGGGAAACAGCGCGTAGTCCTGAAACACCATGCCGATGCGGCGCGATTCCGGCGGCAAGCGGTAGCCGGGGCGGCTTGCCACCTGACCATTAATGACAATTTCGCCGGCCATGACGCGCTCGAAGCCCGCAATACAACGAAGTGCCGTGGTCTTGCCACAACCGCTGGCACCCAGCAGGCAGGCGATGGCGCCTTCGCGCAAGGTGAAGCTGATGTCGTCCAAGACCTTGCGCGAGCCGTAGGATTGACTGACATGCTTGATTTCCAGTGTGCCGGACATGGGTGAATTATACGGCATTGCCGATGATAATGATTCTTGTTACAATAAATTATCTTTATTATTCTGATACTTAGCGTCAATTCATCGTCCAGCGTCATCCTGCATCATCGTGCACACAGAGCTGGTGCAGGTCGCCAGCAGCCGTATTTTCATGCATTTGCCTGAAGGTGGGGCTTGGCTCACACTCCCCTCCTTCCAGACGTTTCTGCACTTTTCCCATGTCCAGCACGCAAGGCACAGTGTCTAGCTTGACCGCCATCCGGTTGTCGGCCGGAACGAGCCCGGCAGCGCTCACAGTGGTTGCAGTAATGGTTGCTGCGGCCATTGCATTGCCGGTGCTGACGGTACTTCAGAATGTATTCGTGCCTTCGCAGGGCGCGTGGCGGCATCTGGCGCAGACGGTGCTCGGTGATTACGTAGCGAATTCATTGTTGCTGATGCTGGGTGTTGCGGTAGGCGTCATGTTTGGTGGCGTGATGACGGCGTGGATTACCACCATGTGCCGCTTCCCTGGCCGTCGTATATTCGAGTGGGCATTGTTGCTGCCGATGGCCATGCCTGCTTATGTGATGGCGTACGCGTACACCGATCTTCTGCAGTTTTCCGGCCCATTGCAAACACTATTGCGTGAATTCACCGGTTGGCGTGGCGGCCAGTACTGGTTTCCCGACGTGCGTTCGCTGGTCGGGGCCATGGTAATGTTTTCGCTGGTACTCTATCCCTACGTGTACCTGTTGGCGCGCGCCGCGTTTCTCGAACAATCCGACGGTATGCTCGAAATGGCGCGCATTTGTGGCTATGGCCCTTGGGGCACGTTCTTGCGCGTGGCGTTGCCGCTGGCGCGCCCCGGCATCGTGGCCGGAACGTCGCTCGCGCTAATGGAAACGCTGGCGGATTTCGGCACGGTGTCCTACTTTGGCGTGCAGACATTTACCACTGGCATTTACCGTGCGTGGTTTTCGCTGGGCGATCATACCGCTGCCGCCCAGTTGTCTGCAGCGTTGCTAGGGTTCGTGTTTCTGGTGCTGCTGCTGGAACGGCTGACCCGCGCGCGTGCGCGCTTTTACAATACCTCGCACCGCAAACAATTGCGCCACGTCTACCCGTTGCGCGGGGTTTGGGCGCCGCTGGCGGTGGCGTTTTGCGCAATACCCGTTGTGTTCGGATTCCTGCTGCCCGCCGGCGTCATGCTGCACATGGCGCTCACTTCCGGCGACGCGCAGTTTGGCGCCCGATACGTGCAGCTCACCCTGAATACGGTCACGCTGGCGATGCTGACCGCAGCCCTCGCTGTGACGCTGGCGCTCGCCGTGGGCTACGCCGCTCGTGGCGGCGGCGTAGCGGTGCGGGCTGCCAATCGCATCGCTGGCTTGGGCTATGCCGTGCCGGGTGCCGTCATCGCGGTGGGTGTGCTGATTCCCGTTACGCGGCTCGATCATGCCGTTGCCGCGGTGTGGCAATCCGCGACCGGTGCGAATCCTGGTTTACTGCTCACGGGCGGTATTGCCGCTCTGGTGTACGCTTACCTGGTGCGTTTCTTTGCAGTGTCATTGCAGACCATCGATGCGGGCCTTTCCAAGATCACGCCCAATATGGACAGTGCCGCCCGTTCGCTGGGCCTCGGTCCGACCGCGACATTGGCGCGCGTGCACGCGCCCATGCTTTGGCGCAGCGCGCTGGCGGCAGGCCTGCTCGTGTGCGTTGACGTGATGAAGGAACTGCCCGCTACGTTCGTGATGCGACCGTTCAACTTCGACACGCTCGCGGTGCAGGCGTATAACCTCGCCTCCGATGAACGGCTCGCGGAAGCCTCCACGGCAGCGCTCACCATAGTCGCGGTGGGATTGATCCCGCTCATCGCACTGGCGCGGATGATTCTGGACCCGCATCGGGTAGCGGGGAAAAAGTCTTAGCTCAGAGAGACGATCAGTTCGATCTACGGTTTTTTGTCGCCCAGGATAAACGAAGTCGCGGCCCAACTGATCACGCTGTAAACCATCGCCCCAAAAACTGCCGGCCAGAATCCGGCGATGTTGAAGCCGCTGACGAACGAGGCCACGAACCACAGCAAAAGGCCGTTCAGCACGAAGATAAACAGGCCCAGCGTCAGCACGGTAATCGGCAGCGTCAGGACGAACAGCACGGGCCGCACGATGGTGTTGATGACACTGAGCGCCAGCGCGACGATAAGCGCCGTGGTGAAGGTGTCGATACGAATCGAATCAAACAGATAGGGCAGGGCAAAGAGTGCCGCAGCGTTGATCATCCACACCAGCACGAGTTTCATCATGGTTTGTCCCGCGCGTTCAGTGCATTCAGGGCCATGGCGGTCAGCGCTTGCAGCCAATCATGGCGTTCGTTCAGGCAGGGAATATAGTTAAATTCGCCGCCACCGGCTTCCTTGAATATCTGTTTGCCTTCGAGATTGATTTCTTCGAGGGTTTCGAGGCAGTCGCTGACAAAGCCGGGGCAAATGACGTCGACACGGCCGGTTTTCTGCCGCCCCAGTTCGGTAAGCACGTCAGTGGTGTAGGGTTGTATCCATTTCGCACGGCCGAAGCGCGACTGAAAGCAAATCTCGTATTCATGTTCGGCGAGATGCAGGGCTGCGGCCAGCAGCTTGCCGGTTTGCAGGCAGTGCTGCTGATAGGGCTCGCCGCGATCGATGGTGTATTGCGGCACGCCGTGAAAGCTCATCACCAGTTTGTCGGGGCGACCGGCCGAACGCATGCGGAATTCGCGCACGCTGTTGGCGAGCGCCTCGATGTAGCCTGGCGCATCAAAAAAATGTTCGATGGTGCTTAGCTTAGGCTGGTAGTGGAGTTCGCGCAGCGCGGCTTTAGCCGCGTCGATGGCGGTGGCTGTGCTACTGCGTGCGTATTGCGGGTAAAGTGGGAGCAGCAAAATTCTGTCTACATTTTTCTCTTTAAAAACAGAAAGTTGCGATTTGATCGACGGCGTGCCGTAACGCATCGCATAATCGACCAGAACGTCGCCGCGCTTTTTTTCACCCGGGTTTTCACCCAGCTTTTCACCAATATAGCCGCGCATAAACTTCATCTGCTTTTCGGTGTGCGCGCGCAGTGGGGAGCCTTCTTTCGTCCAGATTGCCGCATAGCGTTCCGCGGCGGCTTTGCTGCGTCTGGGCAGAATGAAACAGTTCAGGATCACCCACCACACCGGTCGCGGAATCTCCACGACGTAGGGGTCGGAAAGAAACTCCTTCAGGTAAGCACGCACCGCGGGCGGCGTCGGCTCGGCGGGTGTACCGAGGTTGATGAGGAGTACTGCGGCGGTCAATGGATGTGAGTGTAGCTGGTGCTGCCTAATGTTGTCTAATGTTGCGACAGCGCACTCGACAACAGCTTCGCGGTGATATCTACAATCGGGATCACGCGTTCGTACGCCATGCGCGTGGGGCCAATGACGCCGACGGTGCCGACGATTTTGCCGTCGACTTCGTACGGTGCTGTGACAACGCTGCATTCGTCGAGCGGCGACAGACCTGCCTCGCCGCCGATGAACAACTGTACGCCTTGCGCGCGGCTGGAAATATCCAGCAGTTGAAGCAGGCCAGTCTTGCGTTCAAACAATTCAAACAGGTTGCGCAGCCGCGCCATGTTCGAGGCGAGATCATCGACGCTGAGCAGCTTGTTCTCGCCCGAAATCACCACTTCGGTTTCCGCTTCGGTCTCGACCTGGCTGCCGGCTTCCAGTGCTACTGCCATCAGCCGCGTCATGTCTTCGCGCAACTGACGCAGTTCCTGTTGCACGCGCACGCGGATTTCCGCGAAGGTAAGTCCCGCGTAGTGCTGATTCAGAAAGTTGGCGGCCTCGACGAGTTCCGCCGGCGTATAGGCTTTGTCAGTGAGAATGATGCGGTTCTGCACGTCGCCCTCGGGGGTGACGATGATCAGCAGAATGCGCTTTTCCGAGAGGCGTAGAAATTCGATGTGACGGAAGCCCGCGCTACGCCGCGGCGTCACCACCACGCCGGCAAATCGCGTCAACTCCGACAGCATTTGCGAGGCGGATGACACCAGCTTTTGGGTGTTATCCGGGTGCAACTGGCCTTCGAGCTGGTTGATTTCCACGCGGTCGAGCGGCTTGATGGTGAGCAGCGTGTCGACAAAAAAACGGTAGCCGCGCGCGGTGGGCACGCGTCCGGCGGAAGTATGCGGGCTGGCGATGAAACCCATTTCCTCGAGATCCGCCATCACATTGCGAATGCTCGCGGGTGACAGATCGAGCCCGGCGATTTTGGAGAGCGCGCGTGATCCCACCGGCTGGCCGTCGGAGATATAGCGCTCGACCAGTGTTTTCAGCAGCAGTTGCGCGCGGTCGTTCAAAGGGGCTGTCAGTGACATGGGGGATATTCTACCGAGTCGGCGGCAAAATAGTGAAGTCCCATGTGGCGTTGGCGCGTGTATTGGCGTGCCACCATGTCCTCTGATTCCCCCTATTCCATATTCCACTATCCACGCGCTTTCAAGGTTGTGGTTAAATGCTGGTATGGAAAAACCCTTTAAAACCATAGCCCTGATCGGCAAATACAATAGTCCGGAGATCGTTACGCCGCTGCTCAAGCTGGCGGATTTTCTGAAAGCGCGCGGTATCAACGTCTTGATTGACAAACTCACCGGCGCGCATATTAAGAATTCGCCGTATCCGATACACGAGCTGGACGACCTGGGGCGCGAGGCGGAACTCGCTATCGTGCTGGGTGGCGACGGCACCATGCTCAACATTGCACGCACGCTGGCGCCGCACGAGGTTGCGCTGGTGGGCGTGAATCAGGGGCGGCTCGGGTTCTTGACCGACATATCGCTCGACACCATGTACGAGACGATTTCGGCGATTCTCGACGGGCAATGCGTCACCGAGGATCGCATGCTGCTGGAAGGCGAAGTGCATCGTGGCGCGGGGCGCATCGCCGACGTGCTGGCATTCAACGACGTGGTGGTGAGCAAGGGCATCGAAGGCAACATGGCCGAGATGGAAGTGCGCATTGACGGCGAGTTTATCTATCACCAGCGTTCCGACGGCCTGATAGTCGCAACTCCCACCGGCTCAACGGCGTATGCGCTGTCGGCGGGCGGGCCGATCGTGCATCCGGCGTTGCGCGTGATATCGCTGGTGCCGGTGTCGCCGCACACGCTGTCGAACCGGCCGGTGGTGGTGGGCAGCGACAGCGTGATCGAAATCATCATGCGCAGCGACAGCGATGCACGCGTGCATTTCGACAGTCATTCGCACTATGTGCTGAGCGAAGGCGACCGCATCCTCATCAAGCGTTACCCGCACACCATCAGCCTGCTGCACCCGGTGGGCCACAGCTACTACCGCATGTTGCGGGAGAAGTTGAATTGGAACAGGGAGTAGCTGCGTGAGGCGCGAGAGGTTGGCTACGAGGCGCGGATAGCGGCATGCTGCGTGCGCTTTCGATCCGCGATTTCGTGATTGTCGATCGGCTGGAACTGGAGTTCCCGCCCGGCTTTACCGTGCTTACGGGGGAGACCGGCGCAGGGAAATCCATTTTGATCGATGCATTGGCGCTGGTGCTGGGTGCACGCGCTGACGCGCTGGTGGTGCGGCAGGGGGCGGAGCGAGCAGAGGTGACCGCGGAGTTCGATGTGGCCGCTCTGAAGCCGGCAAAAAAACTTCTTGAAAAACAAACCCTTACGGAAGAAGGCGATGTTTGCCTGATTCGCCGAGTCATTGACGCCGGTGGCCGTTCACGCGCGTTTATCAATGGCACAGCGGTGACGGCCACGCAGTTGCGCGAGCTGGGCGAGATGCTGGTGGATATTCACGGCCAGCATCAGCATCAGTCGCTGACGCGCGCTACGGTGCAGCGCGAGCTGGTGGATGCCTTTGGCAAACTTGAAGCGCTGGCGGCGAAGGTGGCGGAATTGCATCGTGACTGGCGCGACAAAGCGGAGCGCCGGCGTGCGTTTGAATCGAACGCAGCCGCATACATGGCCGAGCGCGAACGGCTGGAGTGGCAGGTCAACGATCTCGCGCAGCTCGAATTCAAGGCGGAGGAATGGCCGGAGCTGGTTGCCGAGCATTCGCGTCTGGCCCATGCGGCGAGCCTGATCGAAGCCGCCGAGTTCGGCATGGAGACCTTGTCCGATGGCGAGAATGCCAGCCTGGCGCAGGTCAATGGCGTGATCTCGCGGCTGAAAAATCTGCTCGATTACGATCCAAAATTGAAGGACGTGCTTGACGTGCTGGAGCCGGCGCAAGTGCAGTTGCAGGAGGCCGTTTACAGCCTGCGCCACTATCAGCAAAGACTCGATCTCGACCCGAAGCGCCTGCGTGAAGCGGAGCTGCGCATGGAGGCGATACACGGCGCCGCGCGCAAGTATCGCACCGAGCCGGAACTGCTTCCCGAGCTGCTCGATAAAGCGCGAGCACGATTGGCGGAATTGTCGTTGGCCGGTGATGCCGCAGCCTTGCGCAAGCTCGAAGATGCTGCGCGCGCGGCCTGCGTAGTTGAAGCGATAAAACTCTCCGCAGGCCGCAAGAAAGCGGCGGCGCAACTCGCGGAAAAGGTCACCGCCGCGATGCAGAATCTGGCGATGGGCGGCGGCGTGTTTGAGGTGGCGTTGCGCGTGCTTGAAGAGCCCGCCGCGCACGGGTTGGAGGACGTGGAGTTTCAGGTGGCGGCACACAAGGGCATGACACCGCAGCCGTTGGGCAAGGTCGCGTCCGGTGGCGAGCTTTCGCGCATCAGCCTCGCAATACAAACCATTACCAGCCAGGTGGCGCAGGTGCCGACGCTGATTTTTGATGAAGTGGACGCTGGCATCGGTGGGCGCGTCGCAGAAATTGTCGGCAAGCTCATCAGGGATCTTGGCAGGAAACATCAGGTGATGTGCATCACGCATTTACCGCAAGTGGCGGCGTGCGGCGATCAGCAATGGCAGGTCGCCAAGAGTACCGCGAACGGCAAAGTCGCCAGCAAAGTCACCGTGCTCGACAAAAAGGCGCGTGTCGAGGAAATCGCGCGCATGCTCGGTGGCGTCAAAATCACCGACACCACGCGCAAGGCGGCAGCAGAAATGCTGGATATAAAATAATGAATAAAATCAATTGCTTATGTTTTTTTATCGGCCCACTACTGGTTGCGCCGTTCTGCGTTGCTACGCGGGCAGCTGACTATCCCGAAAAGCCGCTGCGCGTGGTGGTGGAGTTCCCGGCGGGCGGCGCGACCGACGTGGTGGCGCGGCGCGTGGGTAACAAGTTGCGCGAGCGGCTCGGCCAGCAGGTGGTGGTCGACAATCGCGCCGGTGCGGGCGGATTGATCGCGCATGAGTTTGTGGCCCGTGCGCCTGCTGATGGCTATACGCTGCTGATGGCCTCCACCGCGCTCGCTTCCGCGCGCTATCTGCATCGCAAGCTGGCGTACGACCCGGCAGCGGACTTTGCGCCGGTGGCACTGATTGCGGATTGGGGCGCGATCGTGGTGATACATCCGTCGATTCCGTCGAAGACGCTGGCGGAGTTCGTGACGTTCGTCAAGGCGCGTCCGGGTGAGATGACGTATTCGAGCGCGGGCAATGGCACCTGGCCGCATCTGGCGCAGGAAATGTTCAACGCGCGCGCCGGCATCAAGATGGTACATGTGCCGTACAAGGGCGCGGCGCCCGCGTTGCAAGACGTACTCGGCGGTTTTATCCACACCAAAATCGATTCGTACGTGACCTCCATGCCGCATATCAAAACAGGCAAACTGCGCGCGCTGGGCGTCACCACCGCCGAGCGCATGGTGCAGGCGCCGGATATTCCGACGGTGGCGGAGCAGGGTTACGCGGGTTACGCGGCGGCGATCTGGGCGGGGTTAATGGCGCCGAAAAACACGCCGCGTGACGTAATTGCCAAGCTGGACACCGGCGTCACCGCCGCAGTGAAAGATCGCGAGGTGAACGCGCAGTTGGTCGGCGACGGCGTGCGCCCGGTGGGCGGCGGCGTGGCGGAGCTCGACAGGGTGTTCAAGAGCGAACTCGCTCTGTGGGGCAAAGTGATCCGCGATATTGGCTCAAGCCGGCGGAGTAACGTTATTCGCGCGTGGGTATGTTCACGCGCCGCGGCGCTTGCGGACAAAGCGCTGAATGTTGCTGGCCTTGTCCTGATGATCGTATCCGATGCCGAAGGCGAGCGGCTTCGCCGATGCGCTGTAGGCTTCGAGCAGATCCTTCTGAAAGCGGTTGGCAAACAGGCGTATCGGCCCGTCGTAGCTGCCAAAGAATGCGCGATCCCAGGATTCCGTTGCAAAGTGCCGTAACGGAATGCCGGAGTCGTCCTGCACGACCAGTTCGGGTTTGTCGAGAATGAAATCGCGTACGCGTGAAAACTGTTGCGCATGCATGAGATACGACGCGGATTTCAGATAGGTTGCCCGGGGTGACACATTGGCCAGCCAGACCAGCGGCTGCGGCGCCGCCGCGAGCCCTGTGTCGCTCAAATCCGACTTGAAGTAGTAGAGCGTGCGCAGCCGCTTGTCGCCGGGCCGGGCGAAGGTGATACGCACGCCGGGTACGCTGCCTTCGGCGGGCGCGCGCGCGGCCGGGCTGGTGTCGCGCAGGGTGGCGTCTGGCTCGAGCACTAGCGGATCCACCCGGTGCACCGCAAAGCCATGGCGCGCGATAAACAGCAGCAGTATCGGCGTGACACCGGCGAATTGATTTTTGCTGAATTGCGCGCGCATCTCGAGTGTGCGGAAAAAGCTGAAAGCCTGAATCGACGTGATGGCGGCGCGCAGGTCGGCGAGGCTTGCATTGAGTTCGGCTTCCGGCAACGCGCCCAGATCGGGAATCTCGCCCACCGGCTCCAGCCCCGCCAGCACAAAAGTGGATGCATTGGGAAACAGGGCAAGCGCGTACAGCGCATCCGGGCCGCTGAACGGATAAAACACCGGCCCAGCGGATTGCGCGAGCGGCACTATCTCTTCCTGGCCGAATTTGAGTGCAGGTTTGAGACGCGCGTTTTCGAATGGCGGCCACGAACGCGTGAATGCGTCGCGATGCTGTTGCACCGGCGGTAGATTGGCGAGTTTGCCGAGCGCGCTGCCAGCCTCCATCGGTAAGCCTCCGAGGATGCGGCTGGCGTCAGTCCACCACGCGGCGTTGCGCACATTTTGCGGCGGCGGTGCAGCAGGCTTGCTGCGCGGTTGCGCGTGAGCCGATGCAATCACAGCGCAGGCGGCCGTCAGCAGAACGAACAGCCCATACTTCAAACACTTGGCGGTTACGGAAATCATAAAGCGGAAATCATAAAGCGCCGGGGCAACCGGATTTTCCGTAAAAATACTTTCTAAAACAATTAGTTACGTTATATTTGCCGCGATCCATTGCGGCTACCCGCAGGCGCGCCAGCCGCAAGACGGGCCGTAGCGCGTGAAAACACTGGTGAAGATAACGTACGGTGTGGGGTTATGGTGTACAGCTTCTGAAGGAAATCCCGTAGCCGATGGTTCCATCGACCCTGCCAACGATGGAAAATTGTGCAGGCAGCCCATGGCGCGCGAGCCATCGATTGGGATGTACGTGCGGACGCCGGCGGACGTTCAGGATTTCAGCGGACGATTTGCGCAGTCCGCGCGCGAACAATCGGCGTAGATATGCAGCGAGTGATCGTGAATGCGAAAGCCACGCGATTGCGCGACTTCCGACTGGCGTTTTTCGATTTCCGCGTCGTAAAACTCCTCGACGTGGCCGCATTGCATGCACACCAGATGGTCATGGTGGCCGCCGCGATTGATTTCAAACACCGCCTTGTCGGATTCAAAATGATGGCGGATGAGCAAGCCGGCTTGCTCGAACTGCATCAATACGCGGTACACCGTAGCCAGGCCAGTGTCGGTACCATCCTTTTGCAGCAGTTTGTAGACGTCTTCGGCAGACAGGTGGCGTACCGTGCTTTTTTCAAAAAGCTCCAGAATGCGCAGCCGTGGCAGTGTTGCCTTGAGACCGCTGGTTTTAACTTTGGCCGTGGAATTCAATGCCGGGTCCGTGAAGGAGCTGTCAGAAAGAGCTGTCAATGTGGCGCAGCGCGCTGGCAATCGCGATCTATCGCTATCGAAGGCGGGCTGGTCTGGGCTATCATATTAGGTATTTTCCGGCGTGGAAACCTGTTGCGCGGCGTCGGGTCAAAAATAGTTCAGAAATTTTCGCCGCGAAGCCGGTTCCTATCAATATGCCTCTCAAAATTAAATCCTTACTGAGTGTGTTGCTATTGGCCGCAGGCTGCCAGCAAATGCCGCAAGTGTCGGTGCCCACGCTGCCCGGGCTGGGGCCGCACAAAATCGACATCCAGCAGGGCAACGTCATCACCCAAGAGATGATTGATAAGCTGCAACCCGGCATGACGCGCAATCAGGTGCGCTTCATACTGGGCACGCCCTTGCTGGTTGACCCGTTTCGCACTGACCGTTGGGACTACGTTTACTCGATGAAGAAGGGTGGTGAATTGGTCGAACAGCGGCAGCTTAAAGTGTTCTTCGCGGACGACAAAATGGTTCGCGTCGAGGGGGATGCCATCGACGCCAAGCCCGCCGCTGTGGCCGTTAAGCCTGTGCAGCCCGTCGCCTCCGCCGCATCAGCCAAGACCGAAGCTGTGGCAGCTTCTGCCAAGCCTACCGCCAAACCCGCACCTGTTGAGGTCGGTAAGCCGCAGCTGCAAATCGCGCCTGGTCCCGGCGAGCCAGCGGAAAAGGCTGCGGAAAAGCCAGCATCGCAGCCGGGATTTTTCGGCAGATTGTTTGGCCGCTCGCCAGCGCAGCCCGAACAACGGCCAGCGGCACCCTCTGCGGCACCCGCACAGCCTGCTGCGCCCTCAGCACCCGCGCCGATTGCCCAACCTGCGCCAACGCTGCAATCGCAACCTTCGCCGGTGGCCCAACCGCAGCAGCCTGCAGTTATAGACGCTCCTGTGCCTAAACCCGCGACGCCTGCAGTGCCTGCTGCTGCCGCGTCTGCAGAGAAGCCTGTGGTCAAACCTGCCGAGAAAGCAGTGATTGCCGCTCCGGCGCAAACGCCCGCTGACAAGCCTGCGGAGAAACCGGTCGCCACGCAGCGTGGATTCTTTGATCGCTTGCGTGACGCGGTGGCTAATCCGGCGCCGCCAGTCAGACAGGGCGGCGAACGTACTGCCGAGCCGGGTTCTCCACCGCCACCGTTTTTCGACCCCGAGCCGGTACCGGGCAAGCCATGACTCACGCGTGTGTGAAAAGTCTTGTCTGAAGATTTAATATAAATAAATCAATAGGTTGTGTATGCCACTGAAAATCGCCATTGCGGGCGCCAGCGGGCGCATGGGACGCACATTAATTGAGGCGGTACTGCGTAACGCCGACACCAAACTTGCTGCCGCGCTGGAAATTGCTGGCAGCCCGCATCTGGGGAAAGATGCCGGCGAGTTTGCGGGATCGTCTTGCGGCATAAAAGTCACCGACGACATCGAGCGTGCGTTGCAAGGTTGTGATGCGCTGATCGACTTCACCCGGCCCGAAGGCACCTTGCATCACGCCGCACTGTGCAAGAAGCTGGGTGTACGTATGATCATCGGTACCACGGGGTTTGACGACACGGGCAAACAGGCGCTGGCCGATGCCGCCAAAAGCATCGCGATAGTGGTCGCGCCCAACTTCAGCGTGGGTGTCAACGTCACGTTCAAACTGCTGGAAACTGCGGCAAAATCCCTCGGCAAGGGCTACGACATCGAAGTTATCGAGGCGCATCATCGTCTGAAAGTCGACGCACCTTCCGGCACTGCGTTGCGCATGGGCGAAGTGGTGGCGCAGGCGACGGGACGTGATCTGAAATCCTGCGCGATCTTCGGCCGCGAAGGTGTCACCGGCGAACGCAAGGATGACACCATTGGCTTTTCCACCATCCGCGGTGGCGATCTTGTAGGTGATCACACGGTAATGTTTATTGGTATGGGCGAGCGTGTTGAAATTTCCCACCGCTCATCCAGCCGCATGAATTACGCGACTGGTGCGTTGCGCGCGGCAGCGTGGGTGATGGGCAAGCCGCGCGGATTGTTTAATATGTTCGATGTGCTTGGGTTTCGCTAGCGATGTAACGAGCGAGGAAAACGTTTCGACTGGCAGCGATTCAACAAATGAAAAATGTGACCGACGACTGTCTCATAAATATGATACATCGCGAAGGCGATGGTTCTCCATGTTTGATCGATGAGTAAGAATTTTCGCCAAAGTTGACGACACCGGCCAGTTTGATGCCCGCTGCGCTCATTCGCGGGATCAGGAAGAACTTGATTGACGAGAAGATGACGAATCGACGGTTTCAGCAGCATGCTCATGGCGCTGGTCATTGCAGTGGTAGGCAAATTTGGAAACAGCTTTGTGGTCACGTGTAATGCGCCAAACAGAGATCGTTCTATGCTCCATTCCTTTGCACGTGACACGCATTCTTCGAGATGGCTCTCATAACGCTGCAACAAGAGATAAAAGTCTACATATCGGATAAGTGGTTGGTTGGCTGGGAAAAAATTTTAGGGAGAACCCAATGAGCAGTGAAGAAGTTGGTTACAGCATTGAAAATCACGTCGCAACTGTAGAGCTACGGCGTCCACCGAACAACTTTCTGGATATCGAC
>OMIN01000062.1 GCA_900299145.1 Betaproteobacteria bacterium
CGCCACCATGGTGGCGAAAGCCAGCACATACCCGGCGATGTAGTCATGCGGCGAGCCGGGCAGGAAGGCGGGCTTTTCATTGTTCGGACGCCACGCCATGCCATTGAACGACTGCACCACGGTGTCGTAGCCGCGCTTGTCTTTCCACGGGCCTTCGTGGCCCCAGGCGGATAGCGTGACATAAACAATGCCGGGGCGCGCGGCCGCCAGCGCTTCGGGCGACAGACCGCGCGCGGCAAGCGAGCCGGGGCGATAGCCTTGCAGAAACACATCGCACTCTTTCACCAGGCCTTGCATGGTCGCGGCTTGAGCAGGATCGCGCATGTCGATATGCGCCTGAAGCTTGCCGAGGCCGGTGTCGACATCCGAGGGCGGGCCAAGGTCGGGCAAGTCTTTACGTGTGATGCGAATCACGTCCGCGCCGTGCTCGGCAAACGCTTTCGCGCACGAGGGGCCGGCCAGTACGCGGGTGAGGTCAAGCATGCGTACGCCGGACAGCGGTCTGTCTCCTGCCGGTAGTAATTGCACCGGCGCATCGCCGATTTTCACGATGTCGAACAGCGGTATCTGAGCGGCGCTTTTCTGATGCGCGCATTGCTCCCATTCGGCTTCGTTGCGGATTAGCCCGCCGCAGCCGCCGTTGGCGAACATGGCGGCTTCCAGCTCCAGGCCTTCGCGCTGCGCGATGGCTTTGGCGACCTCATGCTTGCTGGCGGCACTGGTCAGCCCCAGCGCCTTGAGGTTGCCGTCGCGCACGTTCGGGAAATTGCAATGCAGATACATCCAGCGGGCGTCTTTCAGTTGATAGAAGCCGGTAATTTTGGCGGCGTCTTCTTCGACTTTTTTGCCGTCGATTCTGAGATAGCGCGGGCTGCGTAGCGCGGTGGCGGCAGCGTAAGTATCGAGCGTGATCTGTTGCGAGCGGCCGGTTTTGAGTTTCCAAAGCTCAGCGGCGGCAAGGCCCGTGGCGGCGATACAGGCCGCGCCGGGTGCGAGAAAGGCGTACGGCGTGGGCAGCAGGCAATCGGAACCGGCGATTTGTACGTTGCCGCCCAGCGCAGTAGGCAGGCCAGCGAGCTTTAGCAGGTGATCCAGATGGGTATTGGACATGACGGTTTCCTGAATGTTTACGATACCTTCGGCAACGATTCGCGCTTTTTCGTGCCCGTGTAAAGCTCCGGCCAGCGACGCAGGGTTTCGTCGGTGCCCGAGGTGTACATGTGGCAGGTATTGAAAGTGCGCGGCACGCCATCCATTTTGTGCCCGCGTGTTCGTTGCCGGTCGATGTTGGTGCACTGATAGGCCGCGGCGGCGATGCGCCCGAGAAGTTCCCATTGATGCGTGCAGCCGTTCGGCCCGCCGATGATGTCTTTGAGTGCGCGAGTCCACCCGCGGGTGATGCGCATGCCTTTGAGCTGGGAAAACTTGCTCGTAATGTCGCCGCACAGCCGGTACGGCGTGGAATCGCTCACCGCCACGCACTCGTGAATGTTCATGTCCAGATCGATGGTGAGGCGTATCCACATATCGTGCGCCGGCACGCCGGCAGGCAGATCAGGGCTGCCGGTGCGATCCAGCCAGTTGACGGCTTTGACGTCGGTAAGATGGCCTTCGATATCCCAAAGGCCATCGTCGCGTTCATAGCCGCGGCAGTCGATGATACGGTTGTGTTTAAGCGCGCGATTGACGGGGCGGGGCAGGGGCATGACTGGTAACCTTGAGAGAATCGTTGAACGTTAAGTGTTGAGCACGGCCAGCGCGTCGACCGCTTTGATACCTTGACCCTTGGGCAGCACCAATATCGGATTGATATCGAGTTCGGCAAGCTGGCATTCGAGATTCACCGCCAGATGAGACACCTTAACCAGCACGTCGGCCAGCGCATCAATATCGCACGCGGGCTTACCGCGGAAGCCCTGCAGCAGTTTCGCGCCTTTGACTTCGGCGATCATCTCGTGCGCTTCGGCGTTGGTAATCGGGCAGTGGCGCATCGCCACATCCTTGTAAACCTCGACCATCACGCCGCCGGTGCCGAACAGAATATTCGGACCCAGTTGCGCGTCGTACGACACGCCAACAATGACTTCAACGCCGCCGGTGACCATCTCCTGCACGAGCACGCCATTCAATTTGGCGTTCGGCGCGTATGCTTTGGCGTTGGCTAGAATTGTGGCGTGCGCGGTGCGCACTTCGTCGGCATTGCGCAAATTCAGGCGCACAATGCCGGCCTCGGTCTTGTGCGGGATGTCTGGGGAATCTCCTTTTAAAACAACAGGATAGCCCATTTTCTCGGCAGCCTTCACAGCAGCTTCGGCGTCGCCCGCCGTGACTTCTGCCGAGGCAGCAACGCCCCACGCGGCGATCAGTTTCTTGCTTTCCGATTCCGACAGCGTCGCACGCTTGTGGGCAAGTAGTTGTTCGACGACCTGCTTTTGCCCAGCGCTGATGGCGGGCGCCGAGGCGAAGCCCTGTTGCAGGCGCCTGTCGTGCCACGCGTGATAGTCGAGCAAATGCCGCAAGCCGCGCGCCATCGAATCGGGCGTGTAAAAGAGCGGCACCCCGGCCTGCTTTAACTTGGTAAGCGCGGCGCTGGCATCGCGCGTGCCGGTCCACATGTAGGCCATGTTCTTGTCGGTCTTGGCGCGCAACGCGATAATCTGATCGGCCTGCTGCTCGCGGCCCGCGCTGGCGATGGCCAACGTGCCCACGCCCGGCTCGTTAATCATCGCTTCCATGATCTCGGGGAATTGCTCGCTGTTGGCTTTGCCCGTGAGGTCGGCCGGGTTGGCGGCCCAGCCAAAGCCTTTGAGAATGCCGTTGATTTTGTCGAGCGCCTTGCTGCTTAACGGCGGCAAATCCAGCCCCTGCTGGCCGCACATGTCCGCCGTCAGCGAGCAAATGCCGCCGGAGTGCGACACCACCGCCACGCCGGGGTGTTTGGGCTTTTTCGATTGCGCCAGCAGTTGCGAAACTTCCAGCAGATCGTCATAGCTGGGCACGCGGATCACGCCATATTGCTTGCAGATGGCGTCGTATAGCGCGTCGCTGCCGGTGAGCGCCGCCGTGTGCGAACTGGCGGCACGCTTGCCCAAATCGGAACGGCCAATTTTTATGAGCACAATCGGCTTGCCGCGCTCGGCGGCGAGCTTGGCGACTTCGATGAATTTGCGCGCATTTTTGAAGCCCTCGACAAAGCCTGCGATTACCGTGGTGCCTTCGTCGTCGAGCAGGTAACGCGCAAAATCCGAGAAATCCAGATCGGCCTCGTTGCCGGTGGACACCATGTAACTTAAACCCATGCCCGCATCCGTGGCGCGCGCGAGAAACGGCCCAAACAGCGTGGCGCCGCTTTGGCACACCAGCCCCACCTTGCCCGGCACGCCGGCGGTGGCGCGGCTGGATGACGTGAGCCAGATATCATCGCGCACGTTGGCCAGACCCAGACAGTTGGGGCCGCTGATGCGCAGGCCCGATTCGCGCGCGAACTTGGCGACTTCACCTTGCAAGTCTGCGCCCGAAGTGGTGCCGCGCTCGGAAAAGCCGGCGGAAATCACGATGGCCGCGCGCGTGCCCTTGGCATGCGCCTCTTTTAGCGTGTCGAGCACATAGTTATACGGCACTACCACCGCGATCACGTCCGGCGCTTCCGGCAGATCGGTGATGCTCTTGTAGGATTTGACGCCGAGTATTTCGTCGTACTTCGGATTTACCGCGTAAACGTTCACGCGGTCGCGCATGCGCAGCGCGCCATTCAGCATGCGTCCGCCGTATTGCTGGCGCGGCGTGGCGCCGACAATGGCAAACGATTTCGGGTTGAGCATTCTGTGAATCGATGCCATCTGGTCTTGAGTCCAGATCGTCATGGTTGCGGGTCTCTAAGGGGTGAGCGGTAGTATAAAAAACTCAATAAAAACAATAATTTATGATATATGCAGTACTGCGAAATCGCGGATAACCGATGGAATGTAACGGTGCGGCGCGAAGGGCGCAAGTGCAGCGCAGCCGCAATACCTGCCATTCCGCAGAATGGAATGGCGTAGACTTTCGGCGGCAAATTCAAATCCCTAACTGTACAGGAGCAGGTTCCATGGACAAGCAATTTATCAATCCCGAGGGTCTGGTCAAGCCGGGCGCGTATACGCCGGTGGTTAGCGTCAGCGGCGGCAGAACACTCTACATTTCAGGGCAGGTCTCGCAGGACGCGCAAGGCCAACTCGTCGGCAAGGGCGATCTGCTGGCGCAAACCGAACAGGTTTACAAAAATCTGGCCACCGCGCTGGCCGGCGCGGGCGCCACGTTCGCCGACGTGGTGAAACTCACCGTTTTTGTCGTCAACTACCAGCCCGAACACCGCGCGCTGCTGCAATCCGTACGCGAAAAATACGTGTCAAAAGCCAACCCGCCCGCGAGCACGCTGGTGGGCGTGCAGTCGCTGGCGGCGAGTGCGTTTTTGGTGGAGGTTGAGGCGGTGGCGGTGGTGGGGTAGGGGGCTAAACGTGTTGGTCGAACGCTCGGTGGATTAGAGGAAGCAGTAGTTCCATCTCGTACTACCGGTCGTGTTTAATGTTTACGTTGAATGGCGCGCGGCGCTCTCGCGTGCGTCCGCTCTCAAACGCGTGATTAGATGTCACTTCCTTCTCCGGGGGCGGGGTGTGACCAACCTTTCCGCCACTGCCACGAGGAGGATTTTGGCCTCATCGTCGCAAGCCGCATAAAGCTGCGAAAGGTGAGCCATTCGCTCCGCTTCTGTGCGACTTGCGCTCCGATGAGCCACGTTGGGATCGGCTGAAATGCCACTACCGATTACCTCTGCCACAGATAGCCCAAGCGCCAAAGCGATCCGCTCAAGGGTATCCAAAGTTGCAGATGCCGTACCGTTGAGGACGCGGCCAACAGTAGATTACGAGACACCCGCCCGTCTTGCTAATTCCATTTGCGAAAAGCCCTGAGCACTCATTGCGCGCCGCAGGGCCCCAGCTGCACTTCTGGTTGTGTTTGTCTTAGGCACAGTGCGTCTCGGTGACACCTAACTAGTTTTAACAGGCAAAAACGATTGTTAACAATTTCGCGCGACTGTTAACAGCCGAGCCAGCATAAGCAAAAATATCTTTTAATTCAATATGATACCGCATGTTGCCGTGAGTTGTTCCCGTGTTAACAATCAGCGCAAATCCGACACTTGCTCCCAACTGCTGTGTTGGTAATCGTCAGCATACCAAGATTACCGAACAATAAGAGTGCTCACCTACATTGACCAATATCAGGGCGGGCGTCGCTACGCGCAGGCAAACGGGAAAAAGTAGTCGTGCATGCTAAGCGCGGGCTGCCACCGCACAAGTATCGCTTACTTTATCAGCGCGCGAATAGCCAGCAACTCCTCTTCGGACTGCGCGCCACGCATCACCAGCAGCACGTCGTCGATGCCAATTTCGGCGAGTTGATGCAGGCGCGCGGACGCTTCCTTCGCGCCGCAGCGCAGATTGAAAGGCTCGTCGTCCGTCAAAGGTTTGGTGGGCGCTTGCAGGTCGACGCTGACGGTGGCGATGAGCGCGCGCTTGCCGCCGTTGTCGCGGTAGACCTTAAGCCCCTCGGCCAGCGTGCGAAAACGGTTATTGTGCCTGCCGGAGGCGATCCAGCCGTCGTAATTCTGCGCGGCGCGCTTGACCCAGATGCCGCTGACCCACGCGCCGATCAACATGGGCGGGCCGCCCGCCACCGACGGCCACGGGCGAAGGTTGGCCGCGCCGACTTGTTCGCCGTTGCATAAACGCCGGATCTCCGGCAGCGCCGCAGCGAAGAGCTTGAAGCGGCTGGCGTAATCGACGCCGCAGGCATCAAAGTCAGCCTGCGTGGAGCCAGCGCCAAGGCCCGCAACGAAGCGCCCGCCGCTCAACGCGTGCAGTGTCAGCAGCCGGTTGGCCAATTCCGCCGGACGACGCAGCGGCACCTGAAGTACCGCCGAGCCAAGCTCAACCCGGCTGGTTGCCGCGGCAGCGATGGCGAGTACCGAGAGCGTGTCAACGGACGGGTTGCCGCGGCTCATGCTTTCGCCGAGCCAGATGCCATCGAAGCCCGCCGCCTCGATGGCGCGCGCCCGCGCCATGATGTCGGCGGCGTTGTAGGGGCGGCCGTCCGGGTGCTCGCGCGGTATGTTGATGCCCAGTCGCATGACGTTCTCCTTGATTAAACCGGCACAGAATGCCGAGGGACAATGCAACTGTCAACGTCGGCAAATCGGACACAAGCCCTGCACGGGTAATGTCCTGATCTTTGAGCCGCAGGTGGCGCGCAATCGTTCACATCGAGCGGTGCGTACGGTACCGTGAGCAACACCTGTCTGTCATTATCGCTACAACTTGCTATTGCCCTATCGTGATCCCCGCTGCCTTAACTACCCGCGCCCATTTGACGATCTCCGTCTGAAAATAAGCGCCAAACGCCTGCGATGAAGTGCCTCCCGGCTCGGCCCCCTGGCCCACCAGCGCTTGAAGCACTTCGGGGGTTTTCAGTGCGGCACGGGTTTCCTTGAGCAGACGTTCCATCACGGGCGCGGGCGTCTTCGTGGGTGCAAGCAGCCCGAACCATGAGCTGGATTCAAGGCCCGGATAAGTTTCCCCTAGCGTGGGCACGTCGGGGAGTGCGCTTGCACGTTTAAGGCTGGTGATGGCAAGTCCGCGCACCTTGCCACTCTTCACATGGGGCAGGGTGGAAACGGTGCTGCTGAACAGCAATTGGATTTGCCCGCCGATCAGATCAATGAAGGCCGGGCCACTGCCTTTGTAAGGCACGTGCGTGAGCTGGATGTTGGCGGCGGCTCGGAAAAGCTCGGTGGTAAGGTGGATCGAACTGCCCGCGCCGGATGAGCCGTAGTTCAGCGTGCCGGGTTTACCGCGGGCGAGCGTTACCAGTTCAGTCACGCTGTTGGCGGCAACTGACGGATGCACCGCCAGCATGAAGGGGGTGGCGGCAATCAGCGTCACCGGTGCAAAATCCCGGATCGGGTCATACGGCAGTTTCGCGAACAGACTGGGGTTCACGGCATGCGTGGTCGAGATTAGCAGCAGCGTGTGACCGTCGGGAGGCGATTTCGCGGCGAGTTCAGTGCCGATGATGGTGGTGGCGCCGCTGCGGTTGTCGATGACCACCGGCTGGCCGAGGCTTTCCGTAAGTTGCCGGCCCAACAGCCGCCCGATGGCGTCGCCCGGGCCGCCCACGCCAAAGGGCACGATCAGCCGGATGGGTTTGGCGGGGTAAGCCTGAGCCGCCGCGGCGCTGGCCGCGGACAATAGCAACGTGGCCCATGCCTTGCGCAGTGGCATCAAATCACCTTGTCCGCGGCCAGTCGCTGGATTTCGGATTCCGGCAGGTTGAGCACGCCACTCAGAATTTCACGCGTGTGCTCGCCCAGCAGCGGGGCAGGGCGCTCATAGGCGGGTGGTGTGTTGGTCAACCGGGCCGGGTTGGCGAGAGCGGGCACGGTGCCGCCAGCCGCGCGTGGATGCGGGATTGCCACTTGCACGCCGCGATGTTTGATGTGCGCATCATCAAACACCTGCTGAATGTTGTTCAGCGGCCCGCAGGGCACGCCTTGCGGGGTGAGCTGTTCGATCCAGTACGCCACCGGTTTCTGCACAAGAGCGGCTTCGAGCGTGGGCACCAGCGCATCGCGATGCTGCACGCGCAACGGGTTGGTGAGAAAGCGTTCGTCCCTGGGCAAGTCTGGAAAACCGAGAATCTGGCACAGTTTCTCAAATTGCCCGTTGTTGCCCACGGCCACCACCATCGGACCATCGGCGGCCTGAAACATCTGGTACGGCACAATGCTGGGGTGCCCGGTGCCCATGCGCGGGGGCACAATGCCGCCGACGAGATAGTTCATGTTGATGTGCGAGATCGCGGCGATGGTGGTATCGAGCAGCGACATATCGATGTACTGGCCCACGCCGGATTTTTCGCGCTCCGCCAGCGCGGTCATTACGGCAAAGCTCGAATAGATGCCGGTGATCACGTCACAAATTGCGAGGCCCACCTTCGCCGGCCCGCCGCCCGGTAAATCGTCTGGCCCGCCGGTAATACTCATCAGCCCGCTCATCGCCTGAAAAATATAGTCGTAGCCGGGGCGGTTGCGGTACGGTCCGGTCTGCCCAAAGCCGGTGATCGAGCAATACACAATGCGCGGATTGATGGCGCGGATTGCCTCGTAATCGAGGCCATGGCGCTTTAAATCGCCCACCTTGTAATTTTCGATCAGCACATCACATTGTGCGGCGAGTTTCTTGACGAGTTCCTGCCCGCGTGGCTGGGTGAAATCGATGGTGATCGAGCGCTTGCCGCGATTGATCGACATGAAATAGGCCGAGTCTTCCGTGGCCTTGCCTGCGGCGTCTTTCACATAGGGCGGGAAAGTACGCGACTCATCACCATGGTGCGGGCGTTCGACTTTGATCACATCGGCGCCGAAGTCAGCAAGGTTTTGCGCCAGCAGCGGCCCCGCCAGTACGCGGCTCATGTCGAGCACGCGCAAATGATCCAGTGCTTTTTTGGTCATGGATTAGCGCCCCGTGAAGCGCGGTTTGCGCTTTTCGCGAAAAGCGTTCACCGCCTCCTGATGATCCGGTCCCATGTTGGTGATTGCCTCGTAGGCGAGCGAGGCATCGAGTTGGGAATGCGCGAGTTGCCGCAGCGCAATGTTGATGCTGGCCTTGGTCCACTTGATCGCCTTGGTTGAGCCATGCGCCAGTTTCGTGGCCATCGCGTTGACGTGTTGATCCAGTTCCGCACGCGGCACGGCGCGGGTGATAAGGCCGATGCGTTCAGCCTCTTTCGCGTCGAACATGTCGCCGGTCAGCAGATATTGCTTGGCGCGCGCAAAGCCGATCAACTGCGGCCAGATGAACGCGCCGCCGTCGCCCGCGACATAGCCCATTTTCACGTGCGGGTCGCCAAAGCGCGCATCGTCTACCGCGATGGTGATGTCGCACAGTAGTGCAAGCGTGGCCCCGAGGCCGATGCAATCACCGTTGATGCGCGCGATCACCGGTTTTTCGAGATCCAGCAGGCCAAAAATCATCTGCTTCATTTCCAGATTTTTCTGGTTGAAAAGCTCCGGATCGTCGATGCGCCTTTGCATCATCGGAATGTCGCCGCCCGCCGAAAAACACTCGCCCGCGCCAGTGAAAATGATGACATCGCTGTCATGGTCGAGCTGCACCTGGTACCACAGCCGCGCGAGTTCGTTGTGCAACTCGTAGTGAATCGGGTTCATCGGTGGGCGGTTCAACGTGATCGTCAGGATGCGATCCTGCCGCTCGATTTTCATGTGTTTGTAGTGGCTGTAATCCATGATGGTTTTTAGCTCTTTAAAAATTCAATAAAAACAGATACTTACAAGGGCGGTGCTGTTGTGGCATGGGCGGCGTTGCAGGCGCCAAATCCTTGCCGACATCCCGGCGGCCATCCAGAGGCTAAACCGCGGAGGTCTGCGTTTCGTACTCAGTTCACTCGGCGCGACGCAAATCATCGGGCAGCCGAGACCGACCGCTGTTGCGCCGGTGTGTGAACCGATGCTCCTGCCCGCGATAAGTCACGCGTGCATGTTAACCAAGGCCGGTCGCGCTTGCTTGCGTTGCGCGAATGTCCGGCAGAAAATGCGTACGTAGACGTGCAAGTGCTTTGGTTGCCGGATTAGCCGCGTCATAACGCCAACAAAGGAGCCCCCATGTCATCGCTGGAAATGCGTCACCCGGGTTTGTATGATCTTGTCGCGGCGGATGCGCCGGTGGAACGCGTCGCCGGCGGCTTTGCTTTCACCGAAGGCCCGGTGTGGCGCAAGCGCGAGGGCGTGCTGCTGTTCAGCGACATTCCCAACGAGCGCATCGCGCGCTGGCGCCGTCTGCCCGAAGGGCCGGAAGTCACCACGTTTACCACCGGTTTTTCCAACGGCCTAACGCTCGATCATCAAGGCCAGGTGCTGGCGGCGGCCCACGGGGGCCGTGTCGTGCAACGTGTCGCTGACAATGGCGCGCGCGCTTTGCTGGCTGACAAGTTTCAGGGCAAGCGGTTGAATAGTCCCAACGACATCGTAGTCAAATCAGACGGCGCAATCTACTTCACCGATCCGCCGTATGCGGTGCAAATTGCCACACCCGGAATGGCGCGCGCGGAAGGCTGGTGGGCCGCGCCGATACCTGGCAAGGAGCAGGCTTGCAACGGTGTTTATCGCCTGACTGCCGGCGGCGAGCCGCAGTTATTGGTGAGCGACATGGCGTTGCCCAACGGGCTTGCGTTTTCGCCAGACGAATCCGTGCTCTACGTCGACGATTCCGCACATAAAGTCATCCGTGCTTTTGACGTACGCGCCGACGGCACGCTGACCAACGGCCGTGTGCTGATGCGCTTCGACAGCAACGACCCGGGCGTGCCCGACGGCATGAAAGTGGATGCACAAGGCAACGTGTTTTGCACCGGCCCCGGCGGCATATGGGTCTGCCGCGCGGATGGCACGATACTCGGGCGCATCATCCTGCCGGAACTACCGGCGAATCTGGCATGGGGCGAAGACGGCAGCGTACTGTTTTTTACCGCACGCACCAGCGTTTACCGGATGCAGACGAAGACGCGCGGGGTGTTACTGGGTTAGCGGCAATCCATTGCGAGGGCATCAACGGAGCCAGCCAGCGACGAGTTAAATGGCACGTTATGCGCCTGCAATTTTTGAATCCGTAGCGCACGATAGCGATTCATTGTGGGCTATCGCATAAAAACGTATATAAAACAAATACTTAGACGTATATGCTATTACGGTGGCGCTGGTTCCCGCAATGCGCGCGGGAACGAGTATTGCCGATAGTTCATGGAGCGCCACTATCACTGGAACGGCGTTCGAGCATGACGAAAAACGCGACAACCAGTAACCCGAGAGCGCCGAAGATCAGCGGCGCACCAACCCCCAGCAGTTGCGGCAGTTGCACCTTGCCCATCGCCCATACCGGAAGGATGGTCTGCGACACCCAGTCGAAGGTCAGCGCATACAGGATGCCGCCGGCAATCATGCCGAACGCGCCCACGAACGCATGCACGCTGCCGGCGCCAATAGCGGCGAGCGCGGTGCCGGGGCAATAGCCGTAGAGCACCATGCCGATGCCGAACAGCCCCGCGCCCAGTGTGATGGCCAGCAGATCGGCAGGCTTGACATGGAACTTGGCGTAGCCTGCATGAACCAGCACAAAAATGCCGATGCCGCCGACGATGATCGCCGTCAACATGACCTTGATTACTGTGAAGTCCTTAAACAGGAACTGCCGGACAATGGTGTTGTAATCCGCCACGTGCCCGCGATGCAGCAACCAGCCGAACGCGAAGCCGAATACAACGGCGAGCAGGAGTGCGGGGGTACCGGTGATGGGGAACATGATGGCATCTCTCGCTTAATTGGTTTTGGGGCGAAACAGGATAAAAGCGGTAATCGTGCCGGTGATAAACATCACGGCGAGAAACACCCAGCCGCTGAGCGCGAGTTGCAGGCCGCCGGAGATGCCGTTCCCGCTGGTGCAGCCATTGGCGAGACGCGCGCCATACATCGCAATGATGCCGCCGATAAACGCCGCGACGTAGCGTCTGGCGGGCGAAGGGCCGAAACGCTCGGCCCAGACTTCGGGAACTTTTTCGATTTGCCACGTCCCGGCGGCGAGTGCAGAGCCGAGTCCGCCCAGCAGCGTGCCCGCGAGGAACAGAGTGCCGTAGTCCAGTTTGAAGGCATTCTTCGCCCAATACTTGTTGGCTGCAACCTCGTCAGGCCCCACCACGATCGACGCCACGCCGCCGGAGATTTGGGAAAGCGCTGTGGTAACGCCAATCGGATTGTTAACCACCACGAAGACAATCCAGCTGAGTATGCCGATACCGGCGCCGGCGAGATAGGGACTCCAGTTGATCTGAGTGGCCGTGGCCGGCGCGGCGTAATGCAGGGCATGGGTAGACATGGCTATTCTCCAGAATATGGCAGTAATCCCACATCAAGCGCCATACGGCTTGAAATCACCAAAGGTCATGAAAAGTTTTGCGAAATTGGGCTTTATCGCGGCTGCAGCTTGCGCGATGCGCGCCTTGTCACCGGCGTTGAGGGCGTCTTGCAGTGCGGCAAGTGAAGCTCTTTCCATGGACATCAACTTGCGCGCATCTTCCGTCTGAGCGGGCGTGAGCAGATAATCGTCGCCATCGAGCTTTGCTGCTGCCACACGCTGCCACGCCTGTTCGGCTTGCGGCAGCATGGTGCGGATGCGGGCAATATCCGCGCCGGCGAGCGTTTCGCCGGTCTTGTCTTTTGCGGCCAGTACGATGGCTTCCATCGGTTCATGAAAGGCGGTGAGTCCGTCGATAAAGTAGTCGATGCGGTTGCGCTGCCGCAACTTCATTAGTACCTCGCGCACGTGTTCGAGCGCTTCGTGCGCCTCGGTTACCTTGCGTTCAGAGGCGGCGATTTTCAATGCCTCATCGACCATCTTGTTCACGTGGTCGAAGTCCTTCTTCCATTGTACGTCCTGCGAATTGCCGTTGTAGTGACGGTCTTTGAACGCCTGCCATTCTTTCTGCAGCGCACCCACCGCCTTGCGCGATTCCGCGATCTTGCCCTGACTGGTCAACGCCAGCGCGGCGATATAGACCTTGTCGAGCTTGACCATGTCCTGACGGATGTCGCCGGGCGCAAAGCCGGTCAATAGCAAGGTGGCAAGCGTGATCAGAGATGTCACGAAAAGTTTGCGTTTCATTGGTCATTCCTTTCGAATCAATCAATTCATCGTGAACTCCACCACGACGAGCCTCCAAGAATGTGTTGTGGGAGCAAGATAGCAACGCAGGCCGTTCGCGCTTTGATTTATGTCAAGCGTGCCTGCCATGCTTTATCCGGAAAGAATTAATGGGACATGCAACGGCCTGCGGCAAATTGAAGCCGCTTGCAGTGATCGAAGTTCCGCCGGCACCTTCAACAAACACCGGGCAGGGACGGAACAGCGTTTGAATGACGTGGGACTCGCGGTGCGCTTCCCTTGCACGCAGGTGTGCGGCGGGCGGCTTTGATTCAGGCGGGCTGGCGCAGTAGCGTGCGCCACGCAGGGGGACGTTAAATTATTTAATTAAATCAATGACTTGGATGTTTATATCTGTGAAAGCCCTATCTTTTCTGGAGCAGCGTTGGCAGGAAATAAGATAACTACTCTTGCAGCCCATGCCGTCATTGCACCGGTGGCGTGGCAAGCGCCATGATCTCACCAGCATCGAGGCTGTGTTCCAGCACCCACACGGCAGCGATCAGGCGGTTCGCATCCACGCCGGACTGGCCGTACTCACACAGGGTTCGCAGCTTGGCCTCCAGTTCGGCATCGGTCAGCGGATTGGCGAGACTGCCGCGTGCGGTGGCGATGCGCGATTCAACGGCGGCGCCATCGGCGAATATGACACGCACGTGAGCCGCATCGACGCTCATGCTGGTGTCGTCGATAAAGTGGAGTTTCGCGCCGAGCGCACGGATGGCAGGGTCAGCCACTGCGGCGTCACTGAATTCGGGCAGGCCCGCGCGCTGCCGCAGCAACACCACACCCACTGCGTGCTGTGCACTGACTTGCGACTGGCGGCCGCTGGTGACACCGGGCCGGTCGGTGCGTTGCCGCAGCAGCGGGTGGCCTGTGATTTCGATACGGGTGATGGCGTCGGCGTTGCGTGCGATTGGTTCGGGCTGCGCAGCGAGTTCAAGACAGGCATCGATCACGGGATTTAACACCACGCCGCAGGGATAGGGCTTGTAGGTGTTGCGTTGCAGCTGCCAGCGTTCGGGCAGTTCGCCCTCGAGCGCAGACCAGTTCACGGTGTCGCCCACCACTTTCAGAAAACCGAATGCGCCTTCGAGCGGCGCGGCGGGCCCTTCAAAACCCGCTTGAGCCAGCAATGCCGACAGGAGACCGTTGCGAGCAGCATTGCCTACACTGATGCTTTTGGCGGAACTGCCCAGCGTTTCCACCAGCCCGGCGGATTGCGCGGCGGCATTGCCGAAAGTCCAGACCAATTCTTGTGTGGACAGCCCAAGCACTTTTGCCGTCGCCGCAGCAGCGCCGAAAACGCCGCAGGTGGAGGTGATATGCCAGCCGCGCGCATAGTGGCCGGGCGAAAGGGCGTTGGCGATGCGGCATTCGACTTCAACGCCGGCTACGAAGGCGAGCAGAAAAATCGCCCCCGAAATTGGACGGGTTTGCGCCAACGCCAGCAGCGCCGCAGCCACCGGCGCGGTGGGATGTACGATGGTCGGAATGTGCGTGTCGTCAAAGTCGTAGACGTTTGCAGCCATGGCGTTAAGTGATGCGGCATGGAGCATATCGAAGCGTTCGGGGCGGCCTATCAGCGTTGCCGCACTGCCGGTGCTACCAGTGCTACTAAAAGGTAGCATGACGCGGATCGCTTTTTCGACTGTGGGGTCATGGCAAGCGCCCAGCGCCACCGCGAAGTAGTTAACGAGTGAACGCAGCGCTTCATGGCGCACTTGCGACGGGATGGCCTGCCATTGCAGAGCCTCAACGAAATGGGCGAGACGCGCAGTGTGCATACTGGCGGGTGTTTCGTTAGGAGACATAAAAATAATCAATAAAAACAAGGGTCTTAGGAAGCAAACTGGGTTAAAGAGGTTGCATTCTGAGTAACTTTAACAGGACGGTATAGAGATTGTCGTGCCGGTGGTTGAAACGAAACTCGGTTTCCTTCA
>OMIN01000063.1 GCA_900299145.1 Betaproteobacteria bacterium
AAGCCGCTGCAATCGGTGGCCAAGGGCCGGCTGGAGCTGGGCAAGCTCGAGGACGAAGCTGAGAAAAAGGCCCAGGAAAAGGAAGAAAGCGCATCCAAGCCACTGCTCGAACGCATCAAGAAGTCCCTTGGTGAATCCGTGAAGGACGTGCGTGTTACGTTGCGCCTGACCGACAGCCCCGCGTGTCTTGTGGCTGACGAGCACGATATGGGCGCCAACTTCGCGCGCATGCTGAAGGCCGCCGGACAAAGCGTGCCCACGTCAAAGCCTATTCTCGAGATCAACACCCAGCATCCATTGGTGCAGCGCCTGAATGACGAAGTGGATGAAGACCGCTTTACTGATTTTGCGAAAGTGTTGTTTGACCAATCAATGCTGGCCGAAGGCGGGCAACTTGAAGATCCGGCGGGATTTGTGAGACGGCTGAATCAGTTGATGCTGGCGTTGGGAGCGAAGTAGTCGGCGGGGGAATTGTAAGTCTCGAACCGGTGGTGCTACCCCCGAAGCTTGCATTCCCAAACCACGATCGTGCTACCGGCGAGTGATGGATAAGCTTCCTTGCCGGATCCTGTCGTCACAACTTGGTAGGCGGTGCCGCAGATGCGTAGCATGTCATCAGAAATCTCAATATGATCTGCCGAAGAGGCATTCCATGGGTTCGGCAATAAGTCTTGTAGATCGAAATATGCATTGCTGCCGTTCCAAAGCACGGCGCGCGACTCCAGATTTTCAAAGCCCGACGACAGGCGTTCGCGTTTTTTAACAAGTCCAGTCTGGAATCCCTGTGCGCAGTCTTGCGCTCGGGCAGCAGCAAACCCGCGTGGTGTCAAGTCCACCAGGGATGTCGCAGTGCCTTTCCATAGCGCGGCATGTGGTTCTCCCTTGCGCCAAACGACGCCGACCTGTTCTTGGTCGTGCACGGCAAGTGCCTGTGAAGCGGCATCTTTGGGACCCAGTTCGATGGGTTGGGATTTTTCTCCGCGCCAAACGACCGCGATACCGCCATCGATGGCACCCACATGGCTCTCGCCATCGGTGCCATTCACACTGACATCCACTGTGGCTGGAGCGGGCAATTCCACGGCGTTAGCCTCGTCGCGCCACACCAGTCCCACGGTTTTGATATCCTGCCAGCGCTTGCCTTTGGCTTTTGGGTCGCCGCTACCGACGTGCACGCCGCCAGTTGTGGCCATCGCGGCACTGCCGGTGTAGCGGGAAGGATCGTGGAGATCTGTGTCTTTCATCAGGCCGCTCTTGTCGAACGACCAGACTATCGCACCTTCCTTGCTGCCTTTGCCCGTGCTCCAAACGCCTGCAATGGCGTTGCCGCGCGCGTAGGTGATGCGGGCTTCCTTGTATTTTGCCGACGTGATAAGCACAGGCGTATTGCCGGGCCACCATACAGCCACTTCTTTGCCGCCCATTGCGTGAGCGGACCCGACAGGATGGCCGTTGCAGAACCCGTGCCCAACAGATTGGTCCCGGCGTTTGACGACGTCGGGGATGATGACTTTCCAGCTGGATTTGTCGATTCGATTTTGCGGATTCATAAATCGTAGCCTCAGTTGGCGGGATCAAATTTTATTTGCCGGGATTAAGTTCGAGTCAGTGCCTGTCGTGATTGGAATTGTGTGCTGGCGGATGTCGTCCGGCGTATGCGTTGTTGGCTGCTACTGAAAGCGCTCCGGCCGATAAGGCGCCGGATCAGTGAACGGTTCTTCGCCCGTCATCATCTGCGCCAGCAGCCGCCCTGTCACCGGCCCCAACGTGAAGCCGAGGTGATGGTGGCCAAAGTCGAACCACAGGCCTTTTCGGCCATATTGACCGGGGGCGCGGCCGATCGCGGGCAGCATGTCGGGCAGGCAGGGGCGGCGGCCGAGCCAGGCTTCGCTGTCGATGGTGTCGCCCAGCGGAAAAATTTTGCGCGCCAGCGGCTCGGTTTTTTCGATCTGTATGGGGGTGGGCGGTGCGTCAAAGCGTGCGAATTCGGCGCCGGTGGTGAGGCGGATGCCGCGCGCCATCGGCGCCAGCACATAACCGCCATCGACATCGAGCACGGGCCGCGACAGCGCGGCGTTGCCGAGCGCTGCGTAGTGTTTGTGATAGCCGCGCTTGCCGATCAACGGCAGTTCCAGATTCAGCGGCCGTAAAATTTCGTTTGACCATGGACCCAGTGCCACGACGGCGTCACGCGCCTGAATTGCGCCGTCGCCAGTGGCAAGCCGCCAACCGTCATGGACCGATTCGAGTTTTCGTGCGTCGGCGGCCACGAAGCGCCCGCCGCGTTGACGAAACAAATCCGCATAGGCTTTGCCCAGCGCGCCGGGGTCGGGCACGCTGACAGCTTGCGGTTTTAACAGCGCACCGGCCAGGTTACCCGTTAAGTACGGCTCCAATTCGCGCAGGCGCGTGGCGCTAAGGGTTTCGGTGACGATGCCCCAGCGCGATGCAGCGGCGTCGGCAGCCTTTGAATCCGCTTCCAGCCGTTGTACTGAATGGTAGGCGCGAAGATAACCCGTGTGTCGCATCACGCCGGTGACGCCGGCGGGTTGCATCAGCGCTTCGTGTTCGTCAATACAGCGTTCAACCAGCGGGCGTGCGGCATGCGCAGTGGCTACGATGCCTTCCGGTGCGGAGTGCTGAAAGTGTTTCCACAACCACGGCGCGAGGCCCATCAAATCCCAATGGTGCAGATTTGCTTCGGTGCGCCGGTTGAGCGCGTAGTCGAGCACCACTTTCCAGTCGCGCGGAAATGCGTAAGGCAGCACCGCCTCTCGCTGGATAATGCCCGCGTTGCCGTGACTGGTTTCTTCGGCGGCGCCACGGCGATCCACCAGCACCACGTCACGGCCGCGCGCCTGCAGCGCGAGCGCGGCGCAGACACCCACCATGCCCGCGCCCAACACCAGCACATCACATTTCAAATTCGCTGCCACGGACAATTAAAATCACGTCGAGTTATTCGTAAGTATTTGTTTTTATTATATATTTTTAAGTTATTCCACAACACCCAAACGCCCGTTGTGGCTGCCCATATACCATAAACGTCCAGCGGCATCGACCGCCATTTTACGAATGCCCACGCCGGTGGAGGGCAGCTTTACCACGCGCATCTGTTCGGTCTTCGGATCGAAGCGTACCACGGTGTCAAGGTTGATTTCGTTGGCCCACACAATGCCCGCGCCGTCCGTGTTGACGGCGTAAGCGCCCGCATCGCCGCCGGGCAATGGATATTCTTTGACCACTTTCATTGCCGCCGGGTCGAGTTTGGCGAGTTTGCCGTTGCCGTAATAGGTGATCCACAACATGCCATCGGGTGCGGTGGCGACGCGCCGCGGGCGTGAGCCCCGTCCGGTGTCCACTTCGCTCATCTGCCCGGTTTTTGGATCGAGTTTGCCCATTTTGTTGTCACCCATGCGGCAAAACCAGATGTTACCGGCCTTGTCGATGGATAATCCATACGGGCCGCCCGACGTTGGATATTCCTTGATCGCGCCGGTTCTGGTGTCGAGGCTCGCCACTTTGTCGCCACTTTGCATGGTGAACCAGATGGTGCTTTGATCATCGGTGATGACCAGCGTATGCGGGCCACCGCGTCCATCTTTACCACTGGGCGTTTTGAATTCTTCGATTTTGCCGGTGGCGGGGTCGAGTTTGCCGATGCTGCCGTTGCCGTTGCCGGTTGTCCACACCATGCCTTGCTTGTCGACCAGCAGGCCGTGCGGCCGGTGGCCAGAGGGCATATCCCATTCCCTGAACGTCTGGGACTTTACGTCAAAGCGCGCGACCTTGTTGCCGCTCATTACCGAGATGTAAATGTTGCCGTCGGGCGCGATCGCCGGATCACGAGCGAAACGCGGCGTGGGCACCGGCCATTCCTGTACCTTGCCTGCAGGGATGGCAATCGTCCCAGGCGTAATGCCGTAGTTGGAGCCGCCAGCCGGTGCGTGGAGCGAGTAGAACGACAGGCACAGCGCAGGCAACAGCAGACTGGGACGGGTGTTCAACAGTTTCATCATGGCCTCCACGGAAACCGCGCGGGGGATAGTCCCTGGTGTTGCCGCGCGCTTGCCCGCATTTTGCGCCCAATTGGCGGGCGCGCGCCAGACGTTTGATGTCACGCCGGAGCAGCCACCTGCTTGCGCAAAAAATCCACAAACGATTGCGCCACCACGGGCAACTGTTTTCCCGCCGGGTATACCACGTGCCAGTGCGCGTCAAGTGGAAAGCCCGTGACATCCAGCGAGATCAGTCCCGGCTGCATGTCATACCCCACGGCCTGTCCCGGCAAAATGGAAATGCCCATGCCGCAGCGGATGGCTTCGCCGATGGCTTCGTTGCTGGCGAGTTCCATACGGATATTCGGTTGCACATTGTGCTCGCGGAACAGGCGTTCGACCGTCATGCGCGTCCCGGAACCCGGCTCGCGCACGATCAAGGCTTCCCGACTCAGGCGTTCGAAGGGGATGGCTTTTTCCTCGGCCAGCGGATGGCCCGCGGGCGCGATGACATGGATGGGATTGGGCAGCACGCTCAATGTCACGAAACCGCCTTCGGCGGGCGGATCCATCATGATGTAAAGATCGTCTGCATTTGCGGCCATGCGTTCCACCAGTGACTGACGGTGGCCGACGTGCATTTTCACATCGATACCTGGATAGTTTTTCAGGAACTCCGACACCTGGCGCGTGGCAAAGTACTTTGCCACCGTACTGCTGGCGATGTGCAGCGTGCCCGCTTGCATGCCGCGCAGATCGGCGACGCGCTGCTCGAAGCGTGTGAGCGTCGCAAAGATTTCGCTGCACACCGTTTGCAGCTCGCGGCCCACGGGTGTCAGGCGCACGGTTTTACCGACCTGTTCCAGTACCGGCAGGCCAATGGTTTCGGTGAGTTTCTTGATCTGCACCGACACCGTGGGCTGTGCCATGTATAGTTCCTCGGCGGCGCGTGTAAAGCTGCCGAGCCGGGCGACCGCTTCAAAAACACTCAATTGGGGCAGGGTGCCGTGACGCAGATAACGGCGGATTTTACTTTGGGGCATGATGAACCTTTCGTGGCAGGCGAGTGGATGTTACGCCATACCCGAAAGCATGGCGGCCTTCACCTCGAACAGGTTAAAGGCCGCGATTTACATGCACTATGGCTTCCGTGGGGTTGCCATTTGGTTACCCTATGGTTTCGCTATGGTTGCCATAAGGTATCGAGACCTTGCCTGTCTGGGCAAAGGTCTCGCTGGCAACGTCACTCAAGGTTGACGTTGTCCGGTGAACCGGAGCGTGCTGCTGCCCGGAATGACGGCTCACCGGCCGCCGCGAGGTTACCCCTTGCGGCGATAGCTACTCCCCTTTGGAGGGTGCGCTACAGATAAACCAGATCACAACATCTGCAACGCGGCTTAAGTGTGTCATGGGCACGTGCCGGGGTCAACGCATTATCAATAAAGCTTTGAAATGCCAATCATATCGATTTGTGATGCATTAGATAATCGAATGGCCAGCATTATGAATTTAGAACTTTATTAATTAAATCAATTGCTTGCATCACAACTCTTCATTTCACAAAGCTTTTGGGCGCATGCATCATGCGTGCCGTTGCATCAGCTTACTGGTGCAACGAGTGATTCCTCAACGAGGGGAGTAGCTCCGGAGAATCTCCCGCATCATGGTACCAAAGTGCCAAGGGAGATTGCGCCTGCGGTGGTGTCGTCAACACGGGTCGAGATTTTTCAGGCCCCGGCACTGTCGGCAGTTGGTTGCCTGGACGGGTGACCCAATTGCGAGCGAGACCTTGGCCGGGCGCGGCAGGTCTCGTTTCTTATGGCGTTTGGCAAGGATTCGTTGCAGTTTTGATGAACCTCAACCTACGGAGCACTAAATATGGAACTTTTCTCCCCTGAGTTTTTCTCTGCGCTGTTCGCCATTGTGGTCATAGATCTCGTGCTGGCGGGCGACAACGCTATCGTAATCGCGCTGGCTGCTCGCAATCTGCCGCCGCATCTGCGTAACAAAGCCATTGCCTGGGGCACCGTCGGCGCCATCGTGGTGCGCTCGGCAATGACACTCGTGGTGGTGTGGCTGCTCAAGATCCCTGGTTTGTTGCTCGCGGGCGGCGCCCTTTTGCTGTGGATCGCCTACAAGCTTTTGATCGATAACAGTGACCAAGATGGGCATAGCGTCAAGTCTGCCACTAACTTTTGGGGCGCCATGCGCACCATCGTGGTGGCCGACGCGGTGATGGGTCTTGATAACGTGCTGGCGGTCGCAGGTGCGGCGCACGGCAGCTTTGTGCTGGTAGTGCTTGGCCTCTTGATCAGTATCCCCATCGTGATCTGGGGCAGCCAGTTGATCCTGAAATTTGTGACCAAGTATCCGGCGATCGTCTATGTCGGCGCTGGCGTGCTGGTCTGGACGGGGGTCAAGATGATGACCACCGAGCCCCTGGTGAAGGAATACGTTGCGGCCATGGGTAACTGGGTTTCAATGTTTTATGTGGCGGGCCTGCTCGGCGTGCTTTTGGGCGGCTTTTTCAAGAACCGGGCGGTAGTGTCGAGCCGAGTGGCCGCCCATGTAGTTGATTTGGCGCAGGAACCGGCCAGTGGCAATTCCGCCACCCCGGCAATCATCAATACTCGAGGAGAAAATGTCATGTTGAAAGTTCTGATTCCGGTCGATGGTTCTGACAATTCGCTGCAAGCGGTGCGCCACGTTGTCAATCGCTATATGTCCCACGGCGGCGTGGAAGCGCATTTGCTCCATGTGCGGCCACCGTTTTCTAGGCATGTATCGCAGTTTTCCAGCCGCCGCAATCGCGAGGCGTGGCATCGTGAGTTGGCCGAAAAGGCACTTACGCCAGCGCGTGACCTGCTCAAGAAACATGGTGTGCCGCATGCAACGCATATCGAGTTGGGCGAACGTGCCGAAACCATTGATCGCGTCGCGCAACGATTGAAAGCCACGCAAATCGTAATGGGCACCGCGCGCAAGAACTCGCTGACCCGGTTGTTGCAGGATTCGGTGACCGCGCGCGTTCTGGAAATCGCCCGCGTGCCGGTGGAAGTCATTGCTGGCGCACATGTGTCAAAGTTTGAGAAGTATGGATTGCCCGCGGGCATTGGCGCGGCGCTGGCGGCGTTGCTCATGGCTGCGGATTGACGGGATCTTGGGAGGTAATCTTACGTAACTCCCCAAAAACACAACCGCTGCAGTCATAACGGGAGGGGCCTTCGCCTGGTGTTCGGGCGAAGGCCTTCGCGTTTATGCTAGTCTGGAAAACATGTCAGAGTCTGAGCAACGTACGTCTTCAAGGGCCAAGCGCTTCTGGAACAGCGGCCACGCGCCAGGTGTAGTGCTGTGTGCGGTTGCCGCGTTGGCGCTTGCCGTGGCGAATTCGCCATGGGCCGGCGCGTACCAGGCCATTCTGGAATTTCCCATTGCAGTGCGCGCGGGTTCATTTGAAATTGCCAAGCCGTCGTTGTTGTGGATCAACGACGGGCTGATGGCGATATTTTTCTTTCTGGTGGGCCTGGAACTAAAACGGGAACTGTTTGCCGGCGAATTGTCGAATCCGCGCCGCGCATTGCTGCCCGTGGCCGCGGCAGCTGGGGGCATGGCGGCGCCGGCATTGATCTACGCCGCGCTCAATGCAGGGGACGCTGTTGCGCTGCGTGGTTGGGCGATCCCGGCTGCCACGGACATTGCATTTGCCGTGGGTGTTCTGGCACTGCTGGGTGATCGCGTACCGCGCGGGCTGAAAGTATTTCTGTTAACGGTTGCCATCGCGGATGACGTGGGATCGATCCTGATTATCGCGTTGTTCTACAGTGCTGCGCCGCCCGTGCCGGCGTTGGTGGCCGCAGGGCTGGCATTGGGGGCGTTGGTGCTGCTGAACCGCGCGGGCGTCACGCGTGTTTCACCTTATCTTTTGATTGGCTTGGTGCTGTGGGTGGCGGTGCTGAAGTCGGGCGTGCATGCCACGCTGGCGGGTGTTTTGCTCGCGATGAGCGTGCCCTTTCGGACAACACCGGGCGCGCCTTCGTCATCCCCATCACCATCGCAAATGCTTGAGCGGGACTTGCACGCGCCGGTGTCTTTTGGCGTATTACCGCTGTTTGCATTTGCCAACGCGGGAGTGCCGCTGCAAGGGCTTGCGTGGAGTGATCTTGCGCATCCGGTATCCATGGGCATCACATTGGGGTTGTTCCTGGGCAAACAGGCAGGCGTGATGGCGGTGGCGGCAGTGCTGGTGCGCTTGCGCGTCGCGAGCTTGCCGCAAGGGGCCTCCTGGTTGAGTTTCTATGGCGTGGCGGTACTGACGGGTATCGGCTTTACCATGAGCTTGTTTATCGGAAGCCTTGCATTTCACGAAGGGCTGCAGGTCAAGCCGCTGGTGGACGAGCGGTTGGGCATCTTGCTGGGCTCGATGTTGAGCGCCGTGACGGGCTACCTGATATTGCGTGCGGCGTTTAAAACTTCGGCTTGCGCTTTGCGCCCTTGAAGCGCTTTACACCGTCGAGTATTTCCCGCTTCGCTTCTTCCGGCCCCATCCATCCAATGACTTTCACCCATTTGCCGGGTTCGAGGTCTTTGTAGTGCTGAAAAAAATGCGTGATCTGCGCGGTGGTGAGTTCCGGCAGATCACGTGTGGTCTGGATGTGACGGTAAAGCGGCGACAGCTTGTCGATAGGTACCGCCATTAGTTTGGTGTCGTCACCCGCGTCGTCCTCCATTTTCAGCATGCCGATGGGGCGGCAGCGTACCACTACGCCCGTGATCAGTGGCACCGGCGAAAGCACCAACACGTCCACCGGATCGCCATCGCCCGCCAGCGTGTGCGGGATGTAGCCATAGTTGCACGGGTAGTGCATTGCGGTGGACATGAAGCGATCCACGTACATGGCGCCGGTTTCCTTGTTGACTTCGTATTTAATTGGCGGAGCATTCATCGGGATTTCAATGATGACGTTAAAGTCATCGGGCACGGCGGCGCCAGAGGGAACGCGGTCAAGATTCATGAGCTACTCCGTATCAGGAGGATGGTAAAACGATTTCGTAATGATACGCACAAGGCATGCTTTCGGGGATACAATCCCGCGCCCGTTACGCGCATGAGTGATTGTCGTGCTTTGTAACAGTTTTGTGTCGGGCAACTCAACTGTTAAATCAAGTTTGTTTGGCGTTTCAGGCAATGCATGTATCGTGCTTGCCACCGCTCATTCCTGCAACACTTTAGTAGCAATTTTGCTGATGTCGCTGTCCTTAGAAAGAAGTTCCGAGATTGCCGGCGGTAACGCCGGCTCCCCGACATTTTGGGAGGCGACGGCATCTTTCTTGCGCGTGGCCATTGTGGTGACATGGGTGGGTGTGCCGGTCTACGGCATGGTGCACTATCTTCAGTCGCCGGACCCTTGGACACGTATTGTCATGTCTTCGTTGCTGATGGTCATTGGCGCGGTTTCATGGATATGCCTCGCGCACCACAAAATCAAGGCGGCAATATTAATTTTTGGTATTGGTATCTGGATGGGGCTAATCGCGCTGGCGATCATGTTCGGCGGTGTCACTAGTACGCCGATGGTGCTGTTTCCCCTGATGGTCATGCTGGCTGGGTGGTGGTGCAGCGCGAAGGCGGCGTGGCTGGCTGCCGTTATAACGATTATCGCCACGATAGTACTGGTGGTTTCCGGCAACGCCGGGCTGTTACCGGATCACGCCACGATCACGGCGCCAGAACGGGCGGTCACGCAATGTTTTGCGGCCATATTCGCGGCGGCGTTGATTACCTATCTGGTGCGATCCTATAAGGACAGGTTGTTGGAGGTCGAACGGTTGAGTGGCGACTTGACGAAGCGCACGGTGGCATTGCAGGAAATCGAGCGCGATCTCAATCGCGCGCAGGCCGTCGCCCGCGTGGGCAGTTGGGTGTACGATCTTCAATCGGACCGGATGACTTTGTCGGACGAAACGTGCCGTATATTCGGGTTTCCCCTTGGGGCACGTGGAGATTACGCAAGCTATGTCAGCCGCGTGATCCAGGCTGACCGCGAGAGCGTTCAGCAGGCGTGGCGCGACGCGATCGCGGGGCGTACTTCGTTTGACCATGAACACCGCATCATGATTGAACGCGGCGAGCGATGGGTGCGTCAGCTGGCGGAGTTTCAGCTGAATAGTAGTGGAGAGCCGGTGCGTGCCGTAGGCACCACTCAGGACATTACTGAACGAAAATTGGCGGAAGACGCACGTGCGCAGCTTGAAGCGCAGTTGCGTGACTCACAAAAAATGGAGGCGTTGGGTACGCTCGCGGGTGGCATCGCGCACGATTTCAACAATGTGCTGGCGGCGATCATGGGCAATGTCGAGTTGGCGCGGCAGGATGTCGGCCGTGATCATGCCGCGTGTGAAAGCCTCGATGAGATTGCGCGAGCGGCTGAGCGCGCCGGTTCACTGGTTCAAAAGATTCTGGCTTTCAGCCGCCGTCAGGTGCTGGAAACGAGGGCCATTGATCTTACGCCGGTGGTTAAAGACACAGTGAGATTGTTGCGCGCCACGCAGCCGCAGGGCTTGTTGGTCGATATGCAGTGCCGTGCCGATACGCCGGTGGTGATGGCGGACGCGGCGCGAATCTCGCAGGCGCTGGTGAATCTGTGCACTAATGCATGGCATGCCGTCGAGGGGATAGAGCGTGCGGGGGAGGTTATCGTGCGGCTTGCGCCGTGGGGGCATTCAGAGGAGAACATGACGGGGATGGCTGGCGCATTTATGGTTGGCCGGCCGGGGCCGGGGCGCTATGCCTGCCTCACGGTCAGCGATAACGGCGTAGGTATGGACGCACAAGTCCAGCGCCGCATATTTGAGCCGTTCTTTACCACCAAGGCCAACGACAAAGGTATCGGCTTGGGATTGGCGGTGGTGCACGGCATCATGCAGGGGCATGAGGCGTGTATTGCGGTGCAAAGCAGGCCGGGCGAGGGCACGACCATCAGCCTGTTGTTCCCGGAAGCCGGGCAGACGGTCGTTGCCACGCCGCCGGAGGCTGCCCCGGAATGGGTGGCGCCGGTTGCACAACCTCTGGCGCAGTCCGTGTCGCATGGGCGGAGTAAACACGTGCTGTACATCGACGACGACGAGGCGCTGGTGATCCTGATTTCCCGGTTGCTGCAACGCCGCGGCTATCGCGTCAGCGCTTATGCCGAAGCCGGTGAAGCTATGGCTGCGCTACGTGCCGCACCCGACGACTTTGATCTGGTGGTTACTGACTACAACATGCCTGGAACCTCCGGATTGACGGTGGCGCGCACGGTGCGTGAAATTCGTGCGGACTTGCCCGTGGCAATGGCTTCGGGGTACCTCACCAGTGATTTGCGCACACAGGCGCTGGCGGCCGGCGTTCGCGAACTGATTCAGAAGCCCGATACCGTGGATGGTTTGTGCGATACCGTGGCGCGGCTGGCGGGCGTGCCCGGGAACGTTCATTGAGCATGCAGGCGAAAAGGCGCGAGGAGCAGGCTGTTTTTATTAAGTATCTGTTTTTATTGGATTTTTTGGAAATATTATCCCTGTAGCAGCCGCATTTCCGCCGCGGCGACATTTTCCTCGGTGCCAAGGATGACCACCACGTCGCCTTCGGCAATCACCGTGTCGGGCCCCGGGTCGACAGTGCGCACGTCGCGGCGGCGCACCGCGCTCACCTCGACGCCGAGCGCAGCAAGATTCAGCTCGGCAAAGTTACGGCCGATGGCTGCCGCGCCTTGCGTGATCATCACGGAGTGCAGGCGCGGATGCCGAACATGCTCGCCGTCCTCGTAGTCGTCGCGCACATCGGTGACGCCGCGAAAAAAGCCCCGAAACAGATGATAGTGATGTTCGCGCGTCTCGCGTATGCGGCGCAGTACGCGGTTTAACGGCGTGCCAATCAGCATCAGCGTGGTTGAGGCGAGCATCAGGCTGCCTTCCATGATTTCGGACACCACCTCGGCGGCGCCTGCGGCTTTCAGTTTGTCGATGTCGGTGTCGTCCTGCGTGCGCACCACCACCGGCAGGTCGGGTCGCAGCGCGTGCGCGTGTTCGAGTATGCGCAGAGCCGAGGCGGTATCCGCGTAGGTGACGGCGAGTACCTTGGCGCGCATGAGTCCGGCTGCCACCAGCACCTCGCGCCGCGCGGCATCGCCAAACACCACGTGTTCGCCGGCGGCGGCCGCTTCGCGGATGCGCTCAGGATCGATATCGAGCGCGATCACCGGCGTGTTTTCGTGTTCCAGAAAGCGCGCGAGGTTTTGTCCCGTACGGCCGTAACCGCAGATCAGCACGTGTTCGCTGGCAGCCATCGATTGCACTGCGATATTGTGCAACTGCATGGCGCGCATCATCCATTCGTTGGCGTTTAGGCGCCGCACGATGGCTTCCGAGCGCTGAATGATGAACGGCGCGGCCAGCATCGACAGCACCATCGCCGCCAGTACCGGTTGGAGAATTTCCGGACTGAGGAGTCGCGTGTTGTTGGCGTGCGCCAGCAGTACAAAACCGAATTCGCCACACGTGCCCAGCGCCAGCCCGGTGCGCAGCGCAACACTGGTGCTGGCGCCAAACAGCCGCGCGATGCCGAAAATCAGAAACGTCTTGGCCGCCACCAGCGCCACCAGAATCACAGCGACCCAGATGTTTTGCAGCGTGACGCGAACATCGAGCAGCATGCCGATGGTGACAAAAAACAGGCCCAGCAGCACGTCGCGAAAGGGCTTGATGTCTTCTTCCACCTGATGCCGGTACTCTGTTTCGGAAATCAGCACGCCCGCGACAAATGCGCCCAACGCCAGCGACAGTCCCGCCAGTTCCGTGATGTAGGCAATGCCCAGCGTGACCAACAGCACGTTGAGCACGAAAAGCTCGGAAGATTTTCCCCGGGCAACGATGTGAAACCACGAGCGCATCACGCGCTGGCCGGCAAAGAGCAGCAGCGTCAAGACAGCGGCGGCTTTCAGCATGGCCCAGCCGACACTGGCCGCGAGATCACCGGCAGGCGCGGCCAATGCCGGAATAATGATGAGCAACGGCACCACCGCGATGTCCTGAAACAGCAGAATGCCGATGATCTGCCGGCCGTGCTCGGTATTCAGTTCAAAGCGTTCGGCCAGCAGCTTGGCGAGAATTGCGGTGGATGACATTGCCAGCGCGCCGCCCAACACCAGCGCGCCCTGCCAGGGTACGCCCAGCAACAGCGCCACGCCCATCACCGCCAGCAGCGTGGCGACCACCTGCGCCGAACCCAGCCCCAGCGCCGTGCGGCGCATTGCCTTCAACTTGGGCAGGCTGAATTCCAGGCCGATGCTGAACATCAGAAACACCACGCCGATCTCGGCGAGCTCGCGTACCTGTTCCGTCTCGCGCACCCACGCCAGTGCGTGAGGCCCAATGGCCACGCCGACGATCAGGTAACCGAGCAACGGAGGTTGTTTGAGATGGCGAAACAGCACCACCACTAATACGGCGGTCGCGAGCAGCACCAGGACGGGTTGCAACGTATCGTGCATGACTTCAGACGGAATGATTAGCGAATCAGAAAGGTATGGCTTCTATCTTAACGTGCCCCATCGCTGCCTGTCGTGCTGCTTTGCACGTCAATTAGCCCGCTGTGGCGCCGCCGCAGCGCTTTCGCCATATACAAGACTCGCGAAGGCAGCATTGGCGCATCGCCGCCAAGCGTAGTACATTTACGTGATTGCGGCGGCGCAGCAATTTGCGCCGCCCGGAGAAACACCGACCATGGAATCCGCCCCAGAATCTGCCGCCGTCCCCGTTACGCAATCACACGACCGCCGTCTGGCGACGCTTTCGCTGGGAGCGCTGGGCGTGGTGTTCGGCGATATCGGCACCAGCCCGTTGTACGCCTTTAAAGAGGCCTTCGGCGGCGAGCACGCGTTGCCGCTGTCTCAGGCGAACGTATTCGGTGTGTTGTCGATGATTTTCTGGGCGGTGATGCTGATTGTGTCGGTGAAGTACGTCTTGTTTGTGCTGCGCTTCGACAACAAGGGCGAGGGTGGTGTGCTGGCTTTGCTGGCGCTGGCGTCGCAACTGTTTCGCAAGAACCGGCGCTTGTCGGCTATTGCGACGGTGATTGCCATTTTTGCTGCTGCGTTGTTTTATGGCGACGCGGTGATTACGCCGGCGATTTCGGTACTGTCCGCTGTGGAAGGTATTTCGGTGGCGACACCCGCGCTGGAGCGGTGGGTGGTGCCCGCGACGATTGTCATTCTGATCGGCGTGTTCGCGCTGCAACCGTACCGCACCGGCAGGATCGGCAAGCTGTTCGGGCCGGTCACGATGATCTGGTTTCTAATCATCGGCACGCTGGGCGTGTTGAGCATCGCGCAGACGCCGGCGATTCTGCAGGCGTTGAATCCGGCGTATGCGTGGGCGTTTGCGATGCAATCGCCGGGCCTTGCCTTTATCGCGCTGGGCTCGGTGTTTCTGGCGCTTACCGGCGGCGAGGCGCTGTATGCGGACATGGGGCACTTTGGCCGCCTGCCGATACGCATTGCGTGGTTCGGCTTAGTGCTGCCCGCGCTAATGCTGAATTATCTGGGGCAGGGCGCGTTGGTGCTGCGCGATGCGGCAGCGGTTAAGAATCCGTTTTATTTGCTTGCGCCGCCTGCGTTGCTGATCCCGCTGGTGGTGCTGGCTACTATCGCCACGGTGATTGCGTCGCAGGCCACCATATCCGGCGCGTTTTCAGTGACCCAACAGGCGTCTCGCCTGGGGTATCTGCCGCGCCTGCCCGTCACCCACACCTCGGCTACTGAGCGCGGGCAGATTTACATCGGCCAGTTGAACTGGCTGATGCTGATCGTGGTGGTGATGCTGGTGCTGGGCTTCGGCTCGTCGACCCATCTGGCGGCGGCGTACGGCATTGCTGTGTCGGCGACCATGGCGCTGGAAACCGCGCTGGTCGCGCTGGTGGTCGTGGTCATGGGCAAACGCACCCGGCTGCCAATGTTGGGCGTGTTGCTGGTGGTATTCGCGGCGGAGGTGTTGTTTTTGGCTTCGAACACCACCAAGATCGCGGCGGGCGGCTGGTTTCCGCTGCTCTGCGGGTTGGCGATTTTCACGCTGTTAACGACATGGAAGCGTGGCTCGGAAGTGTTGACCGCCGACGCCGCGGCCAAACATGTGCCGCTGAAGGGCTTTTGCGAGCATCTGTCGTCGATCACACGCGTGCCGGGCACGGCGGTATTTTTTGCGGCGAACCGCGAAGTGGTGCCGACAACCCTGCTACATAACCTCAAGCATAACAAGGTGCTGCACGAGCGAGTGGTGTTCCTGACGGTGACAACGGAAGATGTGCCCAAGGTCGCCGACGACGAACGCATCGAAATCGAAATTCTGATGCCGCAAAGCGTGTACCAGGTGATCGTACGCTACGGCTTTATGGAAAACCCCGACGCCATGCATGTGCTGAAGCTGATGTCTGCACGTGGATTGCGTCTGGACGTTAACGAGACCACGTTTTTCCTGGGCAAATCCACCATTGCGCGCGCCGAGCGGCACGGATTGTTCACCTGGCGGCGTGAATTGTTCCGGCGCATACAGCGCAATGCGCCGTCGGCGACGGAGTATTTCAGGTTGCCGCCGGACCGTGTGGTTGAACTGGGGACGCAGTTGCGGTTGTGATTTCTGCCGGGCGAGGCTTGCGCGACGCAAGCTGTCGCATTTTAGGGATCAAGGCGCTGCGGCTGCTTTTGCATCCATTCCATAGCGCTTTCGTAAGGCACATTGGCGCAACCGCCAAACGTCATGGCCATAACCAGCACGGCAGCTGACTGCACAAGCGCACGCAATATTATCGATTTCATGGGCGCCCCAGTGGGTTAATATAACTAACTGATTTCATTGATTATTTCAATCGAACTTCAGATTGAGCTGCGCGACGATTTTGCGCCAGTTGACGAGTTCACGCTGACGGATTTCATCGAGCTGCGCAGGCGTTGCCAAGGCAGGATCCAGATCTTCGCTATTGAGCCGTTCTTTCACGTCGGCGGTTTGCAGCGCGCGTAGGGTCTCGGTGTTCAACCTGGTGGCGATGTCTATGGGTAACCGTGCGGGGGCGAGGATGCCGTACCAGGACGCGAATTCGTAGCCAGTGGCGCCGGCCTCGTTGAGGGTGGGCACGTCCGTCAGCACGCGCGAGCGTTTCGCACTGGTGACGCCCAGTGCACGCAGCCGCCCGCCCTGCACGTGCTGCGCCACGGTTAACAAGGGCGCGAACATGATCTGTACGCGTCCGCCCATGAGATCAGTCATTGCCTGACCGGTGCCTTTATACGGCACGTGCATGAGGTTGACACCGGTGATGTAACGGAACAGCTCTGCCGCCAGTTGTGAATTACTGCCCGCGCCCGAAGAGGCAAAATTGATTGCGCCGGGCCTGGCTTTTGCCAAGGCGACCAGTTCGCGCACATTGGTCGCGTTCACCGATGGATGCGCCACCAGCACCGAGCGGTAGTGCACCAGTTGCGCCACGCTGGAAAAATCGCGTATCGGGTCGTATGGCAAATGCTTCTTCAGCAAGCCCTGAATCGGGTGGCCACTGGAAATCACCAACAGCGTATAGCCGTCGGGCACGGCTTTGGCGACGAGCTCCGCGGCAAGATTCCCGCCCGCACCTGGCCGGTTGTCGATTACCACG
>OMIN01000064.1 GCA_900299145.1 Betaproteobacteria bacterium
AAATCCGGCAACGCCGGGCTACGTTTGGGGCTGGTGATGGCCAGCGCGCGAAGCTTGCCGGATTTCACATGCGGCAGCAGCGCCAGCACGCCAGTCATCATCATCTGCACTTGCCCGCCCACGAGATCGGTGATGGCCGGGCCGCTGGCCTTGTATTGAATGCCCACGACATCGATGCCCGACATCAGCTTGAACAACTCGAACGCGACGTGCGGCGTGCTGCCGGTGCCGGACGAAGAATAGGAATAGCCCCCCGGTTTGGCTTTTGCCAGCGCGATCAGGTCCTTCGCGGACTTCGCTGGCAGCGACGGATGCACGGCCAGCATTTGCGGCGCCGAGACCACCAAACTTACCGGCGTGAAATCCTTCACCGGATCGTACGGCACGTGTTTGCTGAACGCGGGGTTTACCGCGTGCGTGCTCATGGTGCCGAGCAGCAGCGTGTAGCCGTCGGGCGCGGCGCGTGCAGCGAGTTCCGTGCCAATGACGCCGCTGGCGCCGCCGCGATTGTCGACCACGACTTGCTGCTTCCAGTCCTCGGACAATTTTTGGGCAACGATGCGCGCTGCGAGATCAGTGGTGCCGCCGGGTACGCTGGGGCAGATCATGCGCACGGGGCGGGTGGGGTAGGTGTCCGCCGCCAGCACCGCAAAGCTTGTGCACGCGGCGGTGCAAACCCACGCCGCAGCAAACTTTGCCCGCTTCATGCAGAAGCGGCGTGCCAGGTTTTTTCGCCTTCCGCCGCCCACAGCGCCGGGTTGTCCTGAACCATGATGCGATAGAGGTAACGCACTTCCTTCATGTCGTAATCACCGTTGGCCTGATGCATTACGCTGCGGTCATCCCAGATCACCATGTCACCCATCACCCACTTGTGGCGATACTCGTATTTTTGCTGCGTGGCGTGCGCGATCAATTCGTTGACCAGCGCCATCGCCGGGCCGTCTTCCATGCCGATGATGCCGTCAATGCGCACCGGGTTCAGATACAAAAACTTGCCGCCGTTCTCCGGATGCACGCGCACCAGCGGGTGGATGCCCGGCGGTGGCAGAACCTTCGCGCTGTCTTCGGAAAGTTTACGCATCTTGCGCGGCGTGTAGCGGCTTTCCCACGCGTGAATCGCTTTCAGGCCCTCGATGCGGCGCTTCATGTCCGCGGTCAATTCGTCGTACGCCAGATGCATGTTGACAAACTGCGTGTCGCCGCCGTAACTGGGCAGCGTTACCGTATGCAGTGCAGTGGCACGCGGCGGACAAGGGTGATTGGAGTGATCGGTATGCCACGAACCGCCAGAGATGCGATATTCGCCCGGCGCGACTTCGGTGTTGCGAATCTCGAACACCTCCGGATGGCCAGTGGCACGCACGTCCTTGTGGTGCTGCGACAACAGCGGCCCAAAAATTTCACCGGCGGCAGCAAACTGTGCGGCGGACATCTTCTGATCACGAAACACCAGCACATGATATTTCGCGAATTCGGCGTTGAGTTTTTTTATCAACACGGCGTCAATGGGCTTGGCGAGATCAACACCGCGGATTTCCGCGCCCGTGCCATGCGTGGTCATGGGTGAAATCGTGTAATCGCTCATCGTGGCCTCCGCTCAAAAGGTTCGCAACGTGAAATGCTCATGGAATTGCGGCTAGCGTATCACCACCGGCGGCACGTTGCCCAGTATCCAGCGCGCGAACGAGGTCATGCGCGCATCTTCGTGCTGCTGGCCCATAAGCTGCACGCCGACTGGCATGCCGTCCACGCCGAGCAGCGGCAATGTCACGCACGGCGCGTGCAGCATCGAGCTCGGTGTGTTGAACACGGAATCTCCCGTGGGGCGCGGCGCCAGCGGCTGGCCGGGCTTGTCGCCGGGCCACAGCGGCGCCGGGCCGGGGCAGGACATCATGATTACCGCGTCGGCCAGCGGCGCCAGCGCCTGATGGCATTGCTGCGCGGCGGCGCGCTTGAGCAGCAGCGCACGATAGTCGTCGGGGCGCATGGCCTGCGCGCGGCGCACCGTGCCCTCGAGGCGCTCGCTCACGCCATCGGGATGCGCCTCGACCAGTGCCGCCTGATACCAGCGGTTTTCCCATGCGGTGATGTTGTTGCACACGGCATTGCTGTCGGCAATCGACTGCTCGAACGCTTCCACCCACGCGTTGTCCTTGCGGCGGATCAAAGTGACGCCAGCGCGCGCGAGGTTTTCCATCTGCGCTTCGAACGCTTCCTTGCTCTTGGCGTCGAGTTCCGCCCAGCCTTCGGATTCGAGCACTATCAGGCGTTGCGGCTTCACGGCTTCCGGCGTGGTGGCAGGGCCGAAGAGGCCCAGCTTGCCCGGGTCGCCGCCAGCGCGCTTGGCGATTTCGATGGCCACCTGCCACATGTCTTCGATGCAACCCGCGTGCACGCCGGTGGTGCTCTGGCTGGTGGCCTGCCGCTCGCCGCGATTGATGCCGCCCTGCGTGGGCTTTAACGCAATGTTGCCGCAGTACGCGGCCGGACGGATCACCGAGCCGCCGACCTGCGTGCCCAGCGCTGCTGGACACATGTGCGCGGCAATTGCCGCCGCCGAACCGGACGATGATCCGCCGGGTGTGCACGCCGCATCAAACGGGTTGACGGTGGGGCCGGGGTGCGAACCACCAAGTTCCGCCGTCACCGTTTTTCCGAGAATGACCGCGCCCGCTTCGCGCAACGCCCATACCGCCGCGTTGTCGCGATGCGTGTGATTGTTTTTGTACGCCGCGCAGCCGAAGTCGGTTGGCATGTCCCTGGTTTCCAGCAAATCCTTGATCGCGACCGGCATGCCGTCGATGGCGGAGAGCGGCGTGCCGGCCTTCCAGCGCGCGCTGCTGGCGTCCGCCGCCGCGCGCGCGTTGGCGTCGTTCAGCACGACGAACGCCTTGATCGCCGGTTCCTGCTTGGCAATAGCGTCAAGACAGCGTTCGAGATAAGCGCGCGGCGTGTCGCTGCCCTTTTTGAAATTCGCGGCGGCGTCATGAAACGTCAGCATTTTGAACAGGCGCGGGTCGTAGCTACGGGGTGTAGTCATTAAATCACCTTAAAAATATTCTATAAAAACATATAGTTACGATTTTGCTTTGCTGCTGTGAATGTCCGCGGCTTAGTCGAAGAAAAACCGCCCGACTTTCACGCCGGTAAGCCACGGCTTGTCGCTGCCTTCAATCTCGATGCGAAACTCGACCTCCACGCGCAGCGAGCCATCAGCGCGTTCTTCAATGCCGAGCAGCTTCGAGCGCGCGCGGATGCGCGAACCTGTCACGCACGGCTGCAAAAAGCGGATGCGATCCCAGCCTTGATTCAGCGAATATTTGCGCGGGTAGCGGCTGTAGGGTGAAATCGCGCGGCTCAGCTTCGGCAGTATCGCAATGCCCATGTTGCCCGGTGCTATGGTGTTGCCAAGTTTCGATTGCCTGCTGCGCTCGACGTCGGTGTGAATCCAGCCGGTTTCGCCGGTGAGCTCAACATAGTTGTCGATCCACGGTTGCGTCATTACATGCCACTCGCCGGGTTCGGCTTCGATGCCGATATCGCGGCGCATAGCTTCGATGACTTCCTGTTTTGACATCATGATCGGCGGCCTTCGTGCATTTGGGAGGCGGGTGTGGCCGTATTATAGAGGCTTGCCCGGCCGCGTCTGTCCGTACTCGCTACACGAGCCATCCGGCCTGATTCCAATTCATCGACCACACGAGGTATCCCCAATGGAAACAATGGAAATCAACCACCCCCTCGCCGTATCTGAAGTCACGCGAGAATTTAATCGCTATCAGCAAGCCATTCTCGACAATGACGTGGCCGTGCTCAACGAGCTTTTCTGGAACAACGCGCTGACGCTGCGCTATGGCATCGGCGAAAACCTCTACGGCCACGAGGCGATAGCGTCCTATCGCGGCACGCGCGATGCCGCCAGCGTCGCGCGCGCGGTTGGCAAAACGATAGTCACCACCTATGGTCGCGACGCCGCGACCACCAACTGCGAGTTCACGCGCAGCACCGGTGAAAAACAGCGCAAAGGCCGTCAGAGCCAGTCGTGGATACGCATGCCCGAAGGCTGGCGCATCGTGGCGGCGCATGTGAGTTATCTGGCGGAATAGCACTTGCTGCTGTTTAGGCGGAGGCCACAAAATTCCTGAAAGCAGCAAAAGGCCCGTCGGGGCGCGGAGACGCGGCTGGTGAAAGATAAAGTCCGCTCGCCCTCGGCGCTGAGCGTGCGCGATTTTCGCCGCTACTGGCTGGCGCTGGTGACGCAAGTGATCGGTCAGCAGATGTTTGCCTTTACGCTCGGCTGGATGGCTTTCGACATTACCGGCTCGCAGGCGCAACTGGGGATGATTCACCTGTGCGGATTCATTCCGCAGTTCACGCTAACGCTGCTCGGCGGCGTGCTGGCCGACCGCATTGACGCACGCAAGCTGATCGGCTGGGCACAGGTCAACGCGGCCATTGCCATGCTGATGGTCGGGGTGACGGCTATATTGGGCATGGCGCAGCCCTGGCATCTGGCATTGGGTGCGTTTCTGTGGGGGCTGTCGGCCGCCATCGACGAACCGGCGCGGGCGTCTTTTTACCCGCGGTTGTTGCCGCGTCCGCTGCTGCGTTCGGCCGTGCCGTTGATATCCATGGCGTTTGGCGCAAGCCGCGTCATTGCGCCATCCATCGCGGGTTTCATGATCGCCGCAGTGGGCGCGCCGCCGACGTTTCTGCTGTGCGCAGCCGCCGTATGCGTGATGGCCGGCGTGTTGTTTGTGGTGAGTCCCGCGCAGGGTGTTACGCGCGCGCACGGCAGTCTAATCGGCAATTTCACCGAGAACCTGCGCTACATCCGCGCCGATGAAGTTTTTGCCCGCACCATCATCACCGCACTGCTGCATTCGACACTGGCGATGGGCTTCGTTCACGTGTTGCCGGTGTTCGCCAAGGATTTGCTGCATGTCGATGCACGCGGGCTGGGTATTCTGGCAAGCGCTGCGGGCGTTGGCGCACTGATTGGCTTTGGTTCACACGCATGGTTTCAGCAATTTTTGTCGTGGCGCAACCTGTTGCTCGGCAGTCTCGTGGTTTACAACCTGACACTGATCGTGCTGGCTTTCAGCACGTGGTATTGGGTGTCGTTTGCCGCCATTTTTGTGTCGGGCATCTGCCACGGTTATTTTCTGACTTGCGCACAGGTGATGCTGCAAACCATGGTGGACGATAATTACCGCGGGCGGGTTATGGGTGTGTTTTCACTGGTGTGGAGTCTGATGTTTTTGAGCGGTTTTCTGCTCAACGCCGCGGGCGCGTGGGTGGGCCCGCGCTTTGCGCTGGCGGGCGGGGCAATGGTCATGCTGGTTTATTTGTGGCTGTCACTGGCGCGCGCGGAGGTAATGAAGAAGGTCGTGCTCACGCCCAAGCCGAAGTGAGCACGAAGGATCTGGTTACAATGCCAACCACGCTTTTAAAGAGAGGACATCATGAATAGAATCCAGGCGTTTGTTTGCTGTCTCGCATTGACTGCGGCGATGCCGGCAGTGGCCTACGAAGTCGAAGAAGTTGGCAGCTTTCACATCGGCGGCAAACAGGTGACGCTCAGCGGTTTACCCGCGCGCGATGTGCAGTTTGTGCCGGGCGGTTTGACCACGCGCGTTGATCCCAATGGCGAATTTGAAGCCGGGCAGATGTATGTGCAATTCGTGAAGCTCGCCAAGCCCGCCGCGCGTTACCCGATGCTGATGTGGCACGGCGGTGGGTTGACGGGGGTGACGTGGGAAACCAAGCCCGATGGCAAGCCCGGCTGGCAGCAATACTTTCTCAAGGCCGGGCACAGCGTAACCGTGTCGGATGCGGTCGAACGCGGGCGCGCAAGCTGGGCACGCTATCCGGAAATCTACAAAAGCGAACCGGTATTCCGCACCAAGAAGGAGGCATGGGAACTGTTTCGCATCGGGCCCGATGGCTCCTACACCGATGCCACGAATCGCAGGCATCACGCGGGCACGCAATTTCCGCTGGAAGCGTTCGATCAGTTCGGCAAGCAGGGTGTCGCGCGCTGGGTGGATACCGATCAGGTGACGCAGGATTCGTACAACCAACTGGTGCAACGCGCGTGCCCCTGCACACTGATGGCGCACAGCCAGGGCGGGCCGTTTGCAGCGGCAGCGGCACTGGCGGCGCCCGACAAGATCAAGGCGCTGATACTCGTCGAGCCATCGGCCACCACACTCTATGCGCAGGCCAACTGGGCGGCGTTGAAAGGCGTGCCCGTGCTGGTAGTGTATGGCGACTACTGGAAGGACAGCCCGCGCTGGGTGAAGACACGTGCGAGTGTCGATAACTTCGTGAAAACGTTGCAGGCTGCCGGCGCGAAAGCGGAAATGATGGATCTGCCCGCGCGCGGCATCGCCGGTAACTCACATATGCTGATGATGGACCACAACTCGGATCAGATCGCCGGATTGATTCAGGCGTGGTTGGCTGGTCAAGGGTTGATGAAGTAGCGGCCGGGCGAATGCTCTTGGCCGCCCGCAGCGGGGAGTTCCAATCGTCTATGCTCATTACAATAAAATCAATAAAAACAAATAGTTAAACCAAAAATCCTTGTCGCGTCATTCGCCCCGCATCGCTTTGCCCAAGGTGCACGCTTATTCCGCACGTATGCCTTTTGCCTGTATGAGTTTGCCGATGGAGGCCATTTCCAACTTCATGGCGGCAATCATGTCGGCGGGTGAGCCGCCGAGGGCTTCCGAGCCGGAATCGAAGAGGCGTTGTTTCACCTCGGCGCTGCCGAGGATGCGCGCGGTTTCCTGATGCAGTTGTTCGATGATGGCCGCCGGTGTTCGCGCGGGTGCGAACAATCCCAGTATGGCGCGTGACTCATAACCGGGCAGACCCGACGATGCCGCTGTCGGCAAACCCGGCGCCAGTGCGGAAGGCTGCGTGCTGGTGACGGCCAGCGCCTTGACCTTGCCGGCTTTGATGAAGGGTGTCACCGACGCCGCATTGGGGAAACTCAATTGCGCTTCTCCGGTGATCAGCGACAGCATCGCCGCACCTTGCCCTTTATAAGCAACACGCAGGAGATTCACGCCCGCGAGGCTTTTGAATAATTCCCCCGCCAGATGCGCCGAAGCGCCTGCCTGCCCGGTGGAATAGTTCAGTTCACCGGGCCGTGCCTTCGCCAGCGCGATCAATTCCTTGAGGGTGTTCACGGGCAGCGCCGGGTGCACGACGATAATATTGGGTGAGGTCACCAGCAGTGACACCGGCGCATAGTCGCGCAGTGCGTCCCACGCCACCTTGTCGCGCAAAAACGTTGACAGCCACAGACTCGCGCTGGCGAGCAGCAGCGTGTGGCCATCGGCGGGCGATTTGGCGACGATTTCCATCGATAGCACGCCGCCGCGATTGTCGACGATCACCGGCTGCCCTATACGCGCGCTTAGCGGCGGCCCGATCACGCGCGCGGTCAGGTCAAGACTGCCGCCGGGCAGGCTGGTGACGATGCGGATGGGTTTTTGCGGATAGTTTTGTCCGTGCGCGGGCAACGCCAGAGCGAGGCAAACAACGGTGGCGGCCGATAGTCGCGACACGTTGCTTCCCGGCAGCACGAATCAATGTGCGCGTTAACGAAACGCGGGTTTGGCTTTCAACAGATCGCTGGGATACGCTCGCGGCGACTGCACGAGCTTCATGTTGACCATGGCCTTGGCCATTTCAACCGCAGCAGGAAATGCACCGATGAGATTGATTTCCTGATAGCCCGCGATATCCAGCCCCTCTCGCACTTCGTCCAGAAAACACTGTTGATGCGGCGATCCGATGATCACAGAATCCACACCTTCGTCTTCTATCGCGCGAATGAACTGGTTGACAATGGCGCTGGCAAATTCCTTCACTTCCGGCGCGTTTTTGCGCTGCGCCTTCGGATACTTGCGCACCAGCGCCATGGTGAAGGTGGATGAGCGTGATACGTAACGCACGCTGGTCAACTTGTGATTCAGCCCGTAGGCCTGCACATTGCGCCGCACCGTCATGGCTTGTGCATCAGTGGTGGTCAGCACGCAAAATTTCTCGCCGAGCATCGAGGCCATGTGCACCGCCGAATGTACCGGGTAGGCCACGGGAATTTTCGACACCATGCGCGCGGCAAGAAAACCCGGTTCAATGCCGGCTTGCGTGATCACGGCATCGTATTTGCCCGAATCGCTTGCCGCCTTGATACGGTTGACGATGCCCACGGCAATATTGGCGAAAACCACTTCGTCGCGTGATTCAGCGCCGTGCGGGGTGGGCTCGCCTTCGTCGATGTCGATTTCGACGCCGTTCAACTGGCCCTTGACGCGCAGACTGTCGAGCAAGTCCTTCATCATGAAATGGCCTTCGGCGGGGTCGTAGTTCACGCCAGCGCGTTGATAAGGGGGGATGTCAATGATTCTCATGGCGAACATTCCTGTGAAGGGATACGGGTGTTAAGAAAACGGATGCACATAGTAAAAGTGTCAGGCATTGCTGCCTGACACTCAACTGCATCTCAATTACGCCGTGACCAGCCCGCGCCACGGCAACCAGCGGATTTTACGCCGGCTCAAACATCGGCAGTGCCGTGCCGTTTTCCGACTTCACAAAACACACTTTGACCTTCTGGCCGCATTTGAGCGTATCGAGATCGCAGTTGATGAAGTTGGTGAGCATGCTGATGCCTTCGTCGAGCTTGACGTAGCCAATGGCAAACGGCGTGGGCGTGCCGCGGCGGGTGACGCTGTAGGTGTAAATCTCGCCGGTGCCCTTGGCCTGCACCCACTCGAGGTTTTGGCTGAAGCAGTGCGGGCAGATCGCGCGCGGGTAGTGGTGCACCTTGCCGCAATCCTTGCACTTTTTGAGCATCAGTTTGCCCTGGCCGGCGGCCTCGAAGTAGGGGGCGTCGCCGGGGTTCAGGCTGGGGTCGCGGTATTTGCGTTCTTGATAGGGAGTAGCCATGTCTGTTCCTTCCTTTTATTCACGTTCCATGATGACGGTGCCGCTGCCGTGCCGCGTGCCAAGCGCGCCGCCGGTGCCGTGGGCCAGTGCAATGTCGCAGTTCTTGACCTGCACTTTCGGATGCGCTTCGCCGCGAAGCTGGCGCACGGCTTCGATGATTTTGGTCATGCCGCCGCGGTTGGCCGGGTGGTTATTGCAGAGGCCGCCGCCATCGGTGTTCCACGGGAATTTGCCCACGCCGGAAATCAAATTGCCGTCGGCAACGAACTTGCCGCCCTCGCCTTTTTTGCAGAAACCCAGGTCTTCGATTTGCATCACCACGGTGATGGTGAAGCTGTCGTAGATCGACGCGTATTTGATGTCCGATGGCTTCACACCTGCCATTTCAAACGCGCGCGGGCCGGTCCATGCGGCGCCCGAGTAAGTCAGATCGACGTTACCCGCCATCTGGTGCTTGGTGGATTCGCCGACGCCGGTGATTTTTACCAGCGGGCGTTTCAGGCTCTTGGCGATTTCCGGTTTGGTCACGATCACGCCGCCGCCGCCGTCGCTCACCACGCAGCAATCCAGCCGGTGCAGCGGGTCGGAAATCATCGGCGAGTTGACCACTTGCTCTACGGTGACCACATCGCGCAGCATGGCGTTCGGGTTGTGTTGCGCGTGATGCGAGGCCGCCACTTTCACCCAGGCGAGCTGTTCGCTGGTGGTGCCGTATTGGTACATGTGGCGCATCGCGCACATGGCGTAGAGGTTCACCGTCACCGGGCTGTACGGCAATTCAAACGGCGAATCCGGCACGCCAGCGCCGCGATCGCGCACTACCGTGCCACTGCTGCCTTCGGAGTTCGGCCGGCCGGCCAGCGTGACCAGCGCCACGTTACACTTGCCGGCGGCGATGGCTTCGGCCGCGTGCGCCACATGCAGCAGATACGACGTGCCGCCCATGTCGGTGGAGTCGATGTGCTTTAACCGGTTCAGGTTCATGTAATTGGCGAGGCTCCAGACGTTGCCGCCCGGCGCGTCGCCGGCGACGAACAGGCCGTCGATGTCGTCCTTGGAAAGGCCCGCGTCTTCCAGCGTGCCCTTGGCGATTTCGGCGTGCAGCTGCGACAGCGAATGATTCGGCGCTTTCCGCAGCGGATGCTCGAAAGCTCCCGCGATGTAGGCTTTACCTTTAATGCTCATGTGTCATCCCCTTTGTTGAAACTGACGGCAATTTAACCTGAAACGGGGAAAGTCACAAATCAGCACGGGCGGGGTGCTGCGAAGAATGACTGCAAAGTTCACTTGGTGAATAATGCGCGCACAAGTTGAGACCACGAGGAGTATCTCCATGATTTTACGCATGAAATTTTTCGCCACTGGGGCGCTGATGTTAGCAGCCATAGTGAGTCACGCCCAACAGGCGCAGCAAGCAGTGTGGCCCACCAAACCGGTGCGCATGCTGGTCGGCTTTCCGTCCGGCGGGCCGACGGACGTAGTGGCGCGTATTGTCAGCGAAAAAGTCGCCCAGCAAACCGGCCAGCAAGTGGTGGTGGACAATCGCCCGGGTGCGGCGGGCAACATCGCGGTGGAAATTCTCACGCGTGCGGCGGGTGACGGGCATACGCTGCTGTATTCCAGCAACGCCATCGCGGTGTCGCCGGGGTTGTATTCCAAACTGCCGTACGATCCGCTAAAGGACATCACGCCGGTGACGGAAATCGGCGCGGGCTGTTTGATCTTCATGGTGCATCCGTTGTTGCCGATCAAAAACGTGGCGGAGTTTATTGCCTACGCCAAGGCACGCCCCGGCCAGATGAATTTCGCCTCATCCGGCACCTGCACCAGCACGCATCTCGCACCCGTGATGTTCTCGCAGCGGGTGGGCATCACCACACAACACATTCCCTACAAGGGCACCGCGCCGTCGCTGGTGGACATGATCGGCGGCCGCGTGCAATTCATGATGGGTGCCGTGCTGACGGCGGTGCCTCACGTGCGCGAAGGGCGCATCCGCGCGCTGGCCGTCACCGGCAAAAAACGCATCGCCTCGCTGCCCGACTTGCGCACGCTGGATGAAGCCGATGCGCCCGGCTTCGTCGTCACCACCTGGCAGGGCCTGTTCGCGCCGGCTGGCATGGCCACCCCCGTGCTCGCGCGCGTGAACGCCGAATTCGTTAAAGCCATCAAAAGCCCCGACCTGCGCCCGAAAATTGAGCAGCAGGACATGGAACCGACCGCGCCGGGGCACGTGGAATTTAATGCGATGTATCGCGCGGAGCTGGCGCGGTGGACGAAGGTGGCTAAGGACGCGGGGTTGAAGGCAGATTGAATGCTTATTGCTGGCCCTTAAATTATTTAATAAAAACAAATACTTACGTTAGATCTGAGCATGCCGCTGAAACTCGTCAACCCGCGGCACGGAAAACTGGTGCTCGCCCCCAAACACCTTGCTGTCGTGCGCGCGGTGTTGCGAGCCCACGCGCCCAAACACCGTGTCTATGCATTTGGCTCGCGCGTGGTGACCAGCAAGGCCGATCAGGCGCGTATCAAGCCGCACTCCGACCTTGATCTCGCACTCGAAGGGCCGAAGCTCAGGCCCGAGCAGGCTTTCGCCTTGCGCGAAGCGTTTAGCGACAGCGATCTGCCTATGCGGGTGGATGCGGTGGCGTTGAATGATTTGCCCAAGGGCTGGGAGATTCGTGGCTGGCGCGTTTGATTCAATTGGTTAAGGGCCTTACCCCTTGGCGTCTGGGGACTGTTGCAATTTCTGAATAGCCCCCAAAACAGCAATCCGAAGTTCCTTTTCATCTAAATACCAATTTGGTCGCTCGGCATCCAACTTAGCTTTTAGAATTGGCGAATCACAAAATGCATTAACCTCTGCAAATAGTCTATCTAATACATCAAATTCAAAATCAGAAAGATCAGACACAGTTTTCATTTTAGCGATGAATTCTTCTTGAAACTGACTACTGTTTATTGCACCGCTCAGATATTTTTCAATCACAAGTATTACGTCCGTGCCCAAGGAATTCATCACTATCCTCTACGCGGTTTGCCGGGAATAAACTAATTCTTTACTTGCACAGTCTTCTAGCGCCAACCACCTTAGAAGGTACTTCTCTCAAGAATCTCGCAATCCGTAGGGCGTCAATAAGCGAAGCGCGTGGCACCGCACGTCTTGCATGATGCTCTGCGCGAGATAGGGTCAGTGTACACACTGCTCGGATAGTAGCGCTCGGCACTTGACGAAAATCAATAGCCGCCGTCCACGCCCTTCTTCAATCCGCCTTCAACCCGGCATCCGTTATTACTTTGCGCCACGCAGGCACCTCGCTCGCCAACTTTCGGCGCAGATCATCGGGCGTACCGGGTAGTGGTGTGGCACCCAGTGTCAGCAGCCGTTCGCGCATCTCACTGGTGTTGACCACGGCGAGGATTTCCGCATTGAGTTTTTGCACAATGGCGGGTGGTGTTTTCGGCGTGGTGTACATACTGAACCAGCCGGCGGTATCAAAACCGGGAAAACCCGATTCAGCAATCGACGGCACGTCGGGCAACAGCGGCGAGCGCTTGGCGGTGGTGACGGCCAGCGCCGTCAGTGCGCCGAGCTTCACGTGTGAAGTCAGCACCAGTATATTGTCGATGGCGATTTGCAGGCGGCCGCCGAGCACGTCCGGCATCATCGCGCCGGTGCCTTTGTAGGGGATGAACACCATGTCGATGCCGGCGAGGCGCTTGAACATTTCGCCGGACAGATGCTGCACCGTGCCCGGCACCGACGCACCCCACGAGATTTTGCCGGGCCGCGCCTTGGCGTAGGCGATCATTTCCTGCACCGATTTCACGTTGATCGATGGGTGCGCCACCATGATGTAGGCCGAAGTCGCCACCAGCGCCAGCGGTTCGAGATCGCGCTGCACGTCGAACTTCACGTTCTTGTAGAGACTGCCAACGGCGCTGATCGACGAGCCGGAAATCAGCACGGTGTAGCCGTCGGGCTGCGCCTTGGACACCAGCTCGGCGGCGATGATGCCGCTGGCGCCGGGGCGGTTGTCGATGACGACTTGCTGGCCGAGGCGTTCGGAAAGCCGCGCACCGAGCATGCGCCCCACCAGATCGGTGCTGCCGCCGGGGGTGAAGCCGACGATGAGGCGGATGGGGCGTTGGGGGTAGGTGGAGGTTTGGGCGTGAGAGATCGATGGCGATGCGAAGGTGGCTGCGAGCGATGCCGCGAACCAAAAAACTTTCCATGTCATTCCCGCGAAAGCGGGTATCCATAACCATGACTCAAGCGGCACTGTGTTATGGGTTCCCGCCTGCGCGGGAACGACAGGGAAGAGATTAGTGTGCATTGGGTCGTTATCGGAGAGGATAAACAACAAAGTTAGAAACGGCGGGCTGAAAATATTTAATTAAAACAAATACTTACGAAGAGGCTGCCCAAGGCGTCCCATCTTTCCGCAACACCGGCACCGTCACATTCTCCGAAGCCAGCCGTGTTTGCACCGACAGGCTGTGCGTGCCCGTGCCGCCCATCACCACGATCACGATGTCTTCTGGCTTTTCAGAAATGGGCACCAGATTCTCCGGGTTGCCGTTGTCGTACTGCGCCAGCAGCTTTTTGCTGAAGCTGGTGAGGTTGCCGCGCGGAATGCTGCCGAACGGGATGCGAGCATGTTCCCACAAATGGCGTTTCACGTCGGCCTTGCTGTAGCCGCCATTAGCGAGCAGCCGCGCGTGCTGTGGGCACAAAATCAGCAGCGGCTGGCCTTCACCGTTGGTGTTGCGGTTGCCGACGTAGGCGATGGACGTGGACAGCGTGCGCAGCAGATCCTGCGCGGTCTGGCTACCGCCGTTGTCGTCGATCATCGCGGCGGGGCAGGCGGGGATCAGCGTCACCGTGCTGGTCTTCGCGTCAAAGCCGCGCTCGACGTGCAACGGCTGCCAAGGATTCTCGGCTTCGTTCTCGGCGATGCAATGGTGAAAGCGCGCGATGTGGCCCTGCGTGTGGATATTGATCGAGCCCGGCGTGCCGCCGATATTGATCATGCACAATTGCAGCGCGCGGCCGATGGTGTTGGTGGCTTGCCAGCGGCGGCCGGTGTGGTTGTAGCCGTGATTTAAGTCAATCGCGCCCGCCACCGGGCCATTCACGATCGGCAGCGGCGAGGTGTTGTGGGTGGAAGTCTGCACCGCATCGAGATTGAACTTGGGATCGGCAACCCCTTTGACGCAGGCGATGAGCACCGGCATGTATTCTGGCTGGCAGCCCGCCATTACCGCGTTGGCGGCAATCTTTTCGACAGTGGCCTGCCCGTGCTTGGGAGCCAGCGTGCCGATGACATCGCCCGGCTTGAAGCCCAGTTCGCGCTCGACGTAGCCCGTCATCGCCGCGACGCGCGCCTCGGTCGGCGGCACGATGGGCAGCCCGTCGGTGAGATCGTGTTCGAGAAACCACGCGTTGATGGCTTCCCAGGAATCTTCGAGTTCGAGGATGGGCGTTTCGGTCACGCCTGCAGGCATAGGCGCGTTCATGCCGCCTCCGCTTTTTGCCTCGCGGCAGGGTGCACAAACTTCACGTGCGTGTGCGCCGCCTGCTGGCCCATGCCGGTGAGTTGTTCCAAAACAATCGGGTAGGCGGCGCGCGCGAGTTCGCGCACTTCGTCCGGCATCAGATCATTCAGCGGATGCGGCGTCACCAACAGCGGCAGCGCTTCCATTTGCAGATTTTTCGCGGCGAGATGCCCGTGCGTGAGAAACGCCGTCGATACCACCGTTGAAGTCGGCACGCCGCGCTTTTCGAGATACACCGAGTCGTGGATACACCACGACGTGCAGCCCCCTCAATCGCCCCACGCGTTGACCAGCGCCTGCACCTTGCCTTCCAGTTCGTTGGCAATGAGCTTGCTGGAGGTGAAATTCTTGCGCACGGTGTGCGTTTGCACGCCGCTGTAATCGGCGCGAATCATTTCCTCGATATAGCCGATGAACAAGCCCGCGTTCGGCTTGATGTTGTCGATAAAGCCGATGGATTTGCCGTTCAGTGTTTCCAGCCGGCGCGCGAGCGATACGTGCTCGGCGGCGCGGATGCCTATTGGGTTGACGATGCGTACGGTTTGCCTTGCTGTCATGGGTTCCTTTCCAATCGTCTGCTGGTTGCGTGTCAGTCCGCACGCAGTCCGGTGGCCTGTATCACTTTTTGCATGCGCGCCGTGTCGGCTCTTATCGCCGCGTCGAATTCCTGCGGCGTGCTGCTCACGGCTTCGACGCCGGAACTGAAAAAACGCTCCTTGGTTTCTGCCAGATCAAGATACTTGCGCGATTCCGCGTTAAGCCGCGTGATGATCGCAGCAGGGGTATTCACCGGCACGAACAATCCGTAGAACGCCAGCGATTCATAACCCGGCACTGTGGCGGCAATGGTGGGCAGGCCTGGCGCGAGCGGGCTGGGTTCGGCGCTGGTCGCGGCCAGCGCGCGCAGCCGGCCTGATTTGACGTGTTGTGTGACAGAGCCGGTAGTGGCGAACATGACTTTTACCTGGCCCGCGATGAGATCGTTGACCGCCGGACCGCCGCCCTTGTAGCTGATGCGTACGAGGTTTACACCCGCCATTTGCTTGAACAATTCGGCCGATAAGAAATTTACCGATCCGACGGGGCCAGAGGCGTAATTGATTTCACCGGCTTTCGCTTTTGCTAGCGCAATCAGTTCCTTCACCGATTGCACCGCCAACGACGGGTGCACCACCAGTATGGCGATCGAGCGCGTGGCCAGCACCACAGGTACCAATTGCGCCATTGAGTAGTTGGCTTTTTCCATCAGCGGCGCGGTCCAGATAGTATTGTTGTGCACGAGCACGGTGTAACCGTCCGGCACTGCGTTAGCTACGGTGAGCGGCGCGACATGTGACCCGCCGCGATTGTCGACGACAAATTGCTGGCCGAGATTTGCGGTAAGTCCCAATGCCAACAGGCGCGCGGTGAAATCCACGCCACCGCCCGGCGCGGCCGTCACAACGCGCACGGGTTTGGCAGGGTAGGCTTGCGCCCATGTGAACGATGCCGGTGCCAACGTCAACGCGACCCACAATGCCCTCATGGCGATCCGGCATAAGTATTTGTTTTTATTGGTAATTTTACTCGACCTTGATGCCCACCGTTTTCACAACCTTGGTCCACCGCGCGATTTCCCTGTTGAGGTATTCGGTGAGTTCCGCCGGCGTGCCGCCGACAGGCGTAAGGCCATGCGCGCCGATGCGCTCGCGCGTGTCGGGCTGTTGCAAAAAGCGGTTGAGTTCGGTGTTGAGAATTTTGATGGCCTCGTCCGGCGTGCCCTTGGGTGCGAGCAGCGCGGTGCGCGAATGCACGATGGAGTCCGGCACACCGGATTCCGCCAGCGTGGGCGTTTCCGGCAATTCCGGCACGCGCTTGGCGGCGGTAACCGCCAGCGGCCGCACCTTGGTGCCGGTGCGCAGGTACGGTAGACATTCCGCGATGGGGCTGAAAATCACCGGCATCTGCCCGCTCAAAAACGCGAGCAGCGCCGGCGCGCCGCCCTTGAACGGCACGTCCTGCATTTTGATGCCGGCGTTCATCATGAAAAGCTCCACCGCCATGTGCGTGATGGTGCCCTGCCCGGCCGAGGCGTATTGCAAAAACTTCGGCTTGGCTTTGGCCATATTGATGAGTTCCTGCACCGAGTTCACGCCAAGCGCGGGCTGCACGATCAGCACATAGAACGATTGCCCGACGGTGCCCACCGGCGAGTAATCGCGCACCGGATGGAATGGCAGCTTGGGATAAAGCGGCACGTTGGTGGCAATCGACGCGCTGGCGAAAAGCAGCGTGTAGCCGTCGGGCGTTGCGCGCGCCACCAGTTCGTTGCCGAGCGAGGTACCTGCGCCGGGCCGGTTATCGATGATGAAAGTCTTGCCCAGACCATCGGTAAACTTCTGCGCCACAATGCGCGCGAGAATGTCGGTGGAGCCGCCCGCCGGCAATGGCACAATCATGCGCACCGGCCGTTGGGGATAGCGTGCGCCCTGCGCCGCAGCTTCCACAGCCACGGTCAAACTCGCGGCGGCCACGCCCGCTGTCATGGCCACTGCGAACCATGTCTTGACGCCGGGATTGCGCAGTGCAGCATCCTCCATGCGCGCCAAATGGGTTTTCATAGTTGTCTCCTCGTCATGTTGTGAAAAGTATAGGGCAAATCCCGGCGGTGAGCGCGTTTCGAGTGGCCGCCTTGCGCCGCGGCCGGATTCTCGTGCGTAGCACAACGGCCTCCGTTCGCGGGATTCTTGCGACGTACGCTAAGATGCATCGCGTGTGGCCTTCGTTTGCTTCTGTAAGTGCGTAAGTGATTTTGCTGCCATTCCACGAAATTTCCGAAAACCCCAAACCGCAACTTTTCACTGGAGAAACCGATGACAAACATAACCCCCATGGCGCCCGGCTGCCTTAAAGGCATTCGCGTGCTGGACTTGACGCAATTCGAGGCGGGCACGTCCTGCACGCAGGTAATGGCGTGGCTCGGCGCCGATGTAGCCAAAGTTGAAAACTGCACCGTCGGCGATCCGGGCCGGCGCCTCGGCCCCAACAACAAGGTGGATGATCCGTACTTTTTGAACTACAACTCCAACAAACGCTCGATCACGGTCAATCTGAAGAACCCGCGCGGCCTTGAAATCGTCAAGGAGATGGCGAAAAAAGCTGACGTGTTCATGGAGAACTTCGCGCCGGGCGCCATTGAACGCCTTGGCCTCGGCTATGACGTGCTGTCAAAAATCAATCCGGGCATAGTCTATGGGCAGGTCAAAGGTTTTGGTGAAGGCAGCCCCTACGCCAAAAACCTCGCCTTCGATATGATCGCGCAGGCCTGCGGCGGCACCATGAGCATCACCGGCGACCCGAAGGGCCCTCCGGCCAAACCGGGGCCGACGCTGGGCGACACCGGCACCGGCATGCTGATGCTGATCAGTATTCTGTCGGCACTGATTCAACGGGCGCAAACCGGGAAGGGCGTGCATTTGCAGGTGGCGATGCAGGACGCGATGCTGCACTACATCCGTAACTCCTTCGGCATCACCGCCAAAACGGGCAAGCCCGCGCCGCGCGCCGGCGCAGCCTCCAACAGCGGCGGCAACCCGCCGTGCAATATTTACCCGTGCGCGCCGGGCGGGCCGAACGATTACGTCTACGTATACACCAGCCGCGGCAATCCGGAGCACTGGCCGCGTCTGCTGGAAGCCATCGGCCGCAAGGATTTGATCGGCGATCCGCGTTTTGACACACAGGCCGCGCGCGTTGAGCACGAAGCGGAAATCGACGCCATCATCACCGAATTCACCAGCAAGCGCGATAAGTATGAGTGCATGCGCGTGATCGGCGCGGCAGTGCCCGCGGGGGCAGTGCGCGACACGCTAGAGCTGATGAACGACCCGAACTTCGAGGAGCGCGGCATTATCCAGACCATCGATCACCCGACCAACGGCAAATTCAGAATGGCGACGTGGCCGGTGCGTTTCAACGGCAAGCCGGTGCCTGTCAAGCCCGCGCCGCTGCTGGGCGCGAACAGCGACGAAGTGCTGAAGGATTGGCTTGGCATCGGCGCCGAAGAAGCGGCGAAGTTGCGCGCCGACAAGATCACTTCGGCCTAGCTTGGGATATGGGAAATAGAGAACGGTAGTTAGTAAATAGTGAACAGTGAACGGTAAACAGTAACCCCGGCAGGTAGCGTGCCACGAACGTTGTTCACTGTTCACGGTTTACTGTTCACCTTCAATATTCCCCGCAATCATTAATCATCCATCACGGAGCACCATCATGGCAAAGATCACCGGCAATGAAATTCTGGCGAAAGCCCTGAAAAACGAAGGCACCAAGGATCTGTTTTACATCATGGGCGGGCCGATGCAGCACGCCGAAACCGCTTGCAAGAATGAAGGCATCCGCATGATCGACGTGCGGCACGAGCAGGCTGCGGCGTTGTCCGCGCAGGCCTACGCACGGCTTAAGCAACAACCGGCGGTGTGCATGGCCGCCAGCGGCCCTGGCGTCATCAACCTCACCACCGGCATCGCCAACGCGCTGATCGACTGCGCGCCGGTGGTGGCAGTCGGCGGGTCCAGCCCCATCCACCAGTTCGGGCGGCAGACGTTCCAGGAAATCGACCAGGTCGCCATCATGCGCGGCTGCACCAAGTGGACGCAGCAGATCATCGATGTGCGGCGCATCCCCGAAATGGTCAACACCGCGTTTCAAAAGGCAATGGGCGGCAAGCCCGGCCCGGTCTATCTGGATTGCCCGGCCGACATCATCTACAGCGAGATTCCGGAAGAAGATGTGCGATGGGGCTTGTCGGGACGGCCGATACTTCGCCCGCGGCCACAAGGCGAAAAAGCGCAAGTCGAAAAACTGATCGCGGCGCTCGCCAAGGCGAAAAATCCGATCATCCTCACCGGCACCGGCGTGATCTGGTCGCAAGCGTGGCCGGAACTCACGCAGTTTGTCGAGAAGGCGGGCATCCCGTTTTACACCACGCCGCAGGGCCGTGGCGTGCTGCCCGACGACCATCCGCTGTCGTTCCTCACCATGCGCTCGTCGGCGTTTAAGGATGCCGATCTGATTTTGATTGTCGGCACGCGCATGAACTACGTCATTGGACATGCGGCCCCGCCAAGATTCGCCGCCGGCGCGACGATTGCGCGCATCGACATTGATGCCGATGAAATCGCCAGTTCACCGCGCAAAGTCGACATCGGCATCGTCGGCGACTGCAAAGCCGTGCTGCAGCAGTTGATCGATTTGCTGCCGGGCCGCGTGGACGCCGCGAACTACGGGCCGTGGCGCGAAATGCTGCGCGCGGGCGAAGCCAAGAAAAAGGGCGAAACCGCCGGCGGCATGGCGATGAACAAAACGCCGATCCATCCGCTGCGCCTTTGTGAAGAAGTGAAGAACTTCATGAAGCGCGATGCGATTCTGTGCGTTGACGGGCAGGAGATTCTCAACTATGGGCGCCAGTCGATGCCGACGTTTGCACCGGCGCACCGCCTGAACTCCGGCCCGTTCGGCATGATGGGCGTGGGCATGCCGTTTGGCGTAGGCGCCAAGGCCGCCTGTCCCGACAAGCAGGTGATCGTGGTACATGGCGACGGCTCGTTCGGGCTGAACGCCATGGAACTCGACACGGCGGTACGGCATAAGCTGCCGATCCTGGTGGTCATCAGCCTGAATGGCGGCTGGACGGCCGACCCCAAGCGCGAAAAAACCGGGCGCGATCTCGGCTACACGCGTTACGACAAAATGGCCGAGGGCCTGGGTTGCTACGGCGAGTATGTCGAAAAGCCGGAAGACATCGGCCCGGCGCTGGTGCGTGCGCAGAAGAAAGTGGATGAGGGCATGGTGGCGTTGGTCAATGTGAAGACTGACGATACTGCGCGGGCGGGGACGGTGGCATTTTCTTCTCACTCGACTTAACGCTTGTGACACACCCTTTCCACGCGGCGGGTGCACAGCCTGCGCTTGCCGCGCGGAAGGTCAGAACAGTAGTTCCTTCGAGTCGTATTTGTTCATCTTACGCAAGCCTTCGACAAAGCGCGGAAACGCGAGACCGTAGTCCTTTTCCAGCGCGGTGGCGCGGCGCCACAGTTCCTGCCATTCCTGTTTTGCGGGCTTGCTGCGAAAGCCGAACACGATGATGTTGCCCGGCCGTTCGGCAGGCAAACAGAGCGTGCCGTCTGGGAATGCCGCTTCGATGCGCTTTACCGTGTCGTTGAATTGGCGGTCACCACCCCACAGGTTGACCACCAGCATGCCGCCTTTGTTCAAACGGTCGTGGCAGTCGCGGTAGAACTGCGGCGTGGCTAGGGCTTCGACCAGCGACTCGCCGTCGTAGCCGTCCACCACCAGCAGGTCAGTGCACACTTTCGGGCGCGAGACGAATTCGGCCCCGTCGCTGATGATGACTTCAAATCGTTCGTCGTTTTCGGGCACGGCAAAATAGCGCCGCGCGACGGTGAGTACGCGCTCGTTGATTTCAATCACGCGGATTTTCGTCCACGGCATGCGGTAATAAATGAATTTGCCCACCGAGCCGCCGCCCAGCCCCACCATCAGCACGCTTTGTATATTTTGCGGCTTTTCGAGGAACAGCAAAAAGCCCATCATCGTGCGCGTATAGGAAATTTCCAGATCGTTGGGCGCGGATATGCGCATGGCGCTCTGTACCGTGTCGCTGCCGATGTGCAGCGAGCGCACGCCGAATTTTTCGCTGATGTAAACGGTCTCGGCGTCGTCGGCCGCCTTGCGAATGCGCCAACTGCCCGACAGGTTCATGATTTCCGAAGGATCGTTTTCCATGTCCGGTAGAATACGTTTTTTTTCGATCTTGCGGAACCGGCCGTCATGCGCGCATCAAAATTCTTTATTTCCACGTTGAAGGAAGCCCCTTCCGAGGCCGAAGTCATCAGCCACAAGCTGATGCTGCGCGCGGGGCTGATCAAGCGGCTGACCAGTGGCGTTTACACGTGGATGCCGCTGGGGCTGCGCGTGCTGCGCAAGGTCGAAACCATCATCCGCGAGGAATTGAATCGCAGCGGCGCGATTGAATTGTCGATGCCGGCGGTGCAGCCCGCCGAGTTGTGGATCGAATCCAAACGCTGGGAGCAGTACGGCCCGGAACTCTTGCGCATCAAGGACCGGCACGACCGCGATTTTTGTTTCGGCCCCACGCATGAGGAAGTGATTTCCGACGTGGTACGGCGCGAAGTGAAAAGTTACCGCCAGTTGCCGCTGAATTTTTACCAGATACAAACCAAGTTTCGCGACGAGATTCGCCCGCGCTTTGGTGTGATGCGCGGGCGCGAGTTCGTGATGAAGGATGCCTACTCGTTTCACACGAGCTACGAAGATTTGCAGGCGACGTATCGTGAAATGTACGACTGCTACTCGCGCATTTTTACGCGGCTGGGGCTGAAGTTTCGCGCAGTGGCGGCCGACACCGGCAGCATCGGCGGCACCGGTTCGCATGAGTTTCACGTGCTCGCCGATTCGGGTGAAGACGCCATTGCGTATTGCCCAAATTCAGATTACGCCGCGAACGTCGAGTTGGCCGAAGCAGTTGCGCCCGCCGCGCCACGCGCGGCGGCCAGCCAGGCCCTGACCAAGGTACACACGCCCGGCGTGAAAACCATCGCCGAGTTGTGTGCGTTTCTGAAAATCCCTGCTGTTAAGACCGTGAAAGCGGTGGTGGTCGATGGCGCTGACGACAAGCCGGTGTTGCTGATGGTGCGCGGCGATCACGAGTTAAATCTCATTAAAGCCGGAAAACTTTCGCAATTAAAACAACCAGTTACGTTTGCATCACCGGCGGCCATCCGTGAGGCGTTTGGCGCCGACCCCGGTTCGCTTGGGCCGGTGGGCTTTAAGGGCCTGGTGATAGCCGACCGCACGGTGGCGGCGATGGCAGATTTTGTGATCGGCGCCAACGAAAACGATCAGCACTACACCGGCGCCACCATCGCGCGCGATTTCGCCGAGCCGATGGTGGCTGATTTGCGCAACGTGGTCAGCGGCGACGCCTGCGCCGACGGCAAAGGCCCGCTGGAACTGTGCCGCGGCATTGAAGTCGGCCACATCTTCCAGTTGCGCACCAAATACTCGAAGGCACTCAACCTCGCGTTCCTCGACGAGGGCGGCAAGTCGCAGATCATGGAAATGGGTTGCTACGGCATCGGCGTCACGCGCGTGGTGGCCGCCGCGATTGAGCAGAATCACGACGCGCGCGGGATTATTTTCCCGGCGAGCATTGCGCCGTTTGATGTGGCCATTGTGCCCATCGGCATGAAAAAAAGCGCGGCGGTGAAAGAAGCCGCTGAAAAGCTCTACGCCGATTTGCAGGCCGCCGGGCTGGATGTGCTGCTCGATGACCGCGAGGATCGTCTCGGGTCAATGCTCGCCGACATTGAACTGATCGGCGTGCCGCAACGCATTGTCGTCGGCGAGCGCGGTCTTAAAACCGCGCAGGTGGAATACCAGCGCCGCAGTGATGAGGCCGCCACCATGATTGCCTTGAGCGATGTAGCCGGCCGTGTAAAGGCCATGTAAATGCCGCGTAAAAGTCGTGTAAAATCAAATACATGCGAGAACTGATCCGACGACTTTTCATTGCCGCTTTACTGATTGCCCCCGGCGCGCGCGCCGGTAATCAGCTCGAAGAAAAAATGGCGGAAAGCGTGCGTGCCGCGCTGCATAAAGCCATTACCGATCAATCCGCGCCGTTTCTGGCCTTTGCCACCGTGGGCGAAGCACGCGCGTGGCTGGATGCCATGTCGAGCAAACTCGAACGCCGCATGCCGGACAAGGCGTTGCGCGAAGACTTTCTCGTTACCGTGCATTACGAAGCCAAGCGCGCCGGGCTTGATCCGCAACTGGTGCTGGGGCTGATTCAGGTCGAAAGCGCGTTTCGCAAATACGCGATTTCCAGCGCGGGCGCGCGCGGCCTGATGCAGGTGATGCCGTTCTGGGTGAAGGCCATCGGTGGCGTAGATGACAACCTGTTTCATCTGCGCACCAACCTGCGCTTTGGCTGCGTGATTCTGCGCCACTACCTCGACATGGAAAAAGGCGATCTGTATCGCGCGCTGGGCCGCTACAACGGCAGCCTCGGCCGGCCAGAGTATCCGAACATGGTTCATGCGGCATGGAAGCAGTGGGAATACAGCCCGGCGGGCGTGAGCGTGGTGAAGACGGGCGGCGAGCGCTAGCGCACAGGCGCGCGGCTAATCCTGCCCCACCGGCTGCCGCCCCACCGTTCCTGCTGATTCAAATACATCGGCCACCGACTTTTCCATGCCGCTGCCGAGGCGATCGCCGAAGTCGCGCACGAGCGACACCAGTTCGGGTTGCGCTTCCAGCGCGGGCACCGGCACCTGCGGGTCGAAAACAAAGCGTTTGTAGACATCCGCCAGCGAAATCGTGGACGGATTGCGATGCAGTACCCAGCCCGAGGGCAGCGCACGATTGACCCACGCCGCCTGCTGCATGCTTTCGAGAATGGCCTCGATGCGCTCATAACGCAAATGCAGCGTGTTGTGCAGCTGCGGCACGGTGACCACTTCGCCGCGTTGCTGCGCCTGCCACAGCGCCCGCAGCACTTGCAGCGCATACACAAAATAGCTGCCGGGCGCGGCACGGCCCTGCACCGACTGCTGGCGCCATTCCGGCAATGCCGCCACCACCACCGCGCCCAGCAGCACCACCAGCCACGACAGATACAGCCACAGCAGAAACACCGGGATCGCGGCGAACGCGCCATAGACGAGTTTATAGGTCGGAAAGTTGGTGACGTAATAGCCGAAACCATGCTTGGTCAGCTCGAACACCACACCGGCGAGAATTCCTCCTGTCACCGCGTCGCGCACGCGCATGGGCCGGTTGGGCATGGCGTAATACAGCAGTGCCAGCGCGGTGCACGTGAGCGCGATGGCCGAAAACTTGATCAACGCCGCGTTGGCGTATGGAATGTCTTTGGTCCAGCCCGCCGACGTGCCCATCAGCCATGAACTCAGCGAGAGGCTCGCGCCCATCAACAGCGGGCCGATGGTAATCAGCGCCCAGTAAATCAGCACGCGTTACAGCATCGGCCGCGGCCGCCGCACGCGCCAGATGTCGTTGAACGCGTCGTCGATGGTGATGAGCAGCATGATCGAGGTGACGGCCAGAAACGCCAGGCCCACGGCGGTGAGTTTGGCCGCGTTGTCGATAAACTGGTCCGCGTATTTTTCGATAATCTCGACTGATTCCGGCACGATGTTGTCGAACACCCAATCCTCGATCAGGCCGGACATGCCGTGAAAAACCGGAAACGCCGCCAGCAGCGACATCGCCACCGTGACGATCGGCACCAGCGACAGCAGCGTGGTGAAGGTGAGGCTCGAGGCCACCTGCAGGCCGTGATCTTCCTGGAAGCGCCGGTACACCACGCGCACCAGTTCGGCGAACCGCGACAGCATTTTGGGCAAGGGCGTCATCCGTGAATACCAGGCAGTGCCGCTATAATACAGCGGCGGGTTCCCCATGCATGAAATTCTCGTCCTTTACTACAGCCACCACGGCGCGGTGAAACAGTTGGCGCAATACGTCGCGCGCGGCATCAATGATGCGGGCGCCAGTGCACGCGTGCGCACCGTGCCGCGCGTGTCGACGGTGGCGGAGGCGGTTGAACCCACCGTGCCCGACAGCGGCGCGCCGTACGCGGAACTGAAAGACCTTGAAGAATGCATCGCCGTGGCCGTCGGCACGCCCACGCGTTTTGGCAACATGGCCGCACCCATGAAATATTTTTGGGATGGCACCGGCGGCCTGTGGATGAAAGGCGCGTTAGCGGGCAAACCGGCGGCGGTGTTTACGTCAAGTTCGTCAATGCATGGCGGGCAGGAAACCACGCTTACCTCGATGATGTTGCCACTGCTGCATCACGGCATGCTGATCGTCGGCTTGCCCTATAGCGAAGCAACGTTACTGAATACCACCAGCGGCGGCACGCCATACGGCGCGAGCCACGTCGCCGGTGTGGCCGGCGATCAGCCCATCACCGACGACGAACGCAAGCTGTGTATCGCGCTGGGAAAGCGGCTCGCCACCATCGCGTTAAAGTTGGCACGATAAAATATTCAATAAAATCATAAGGTTGCATCATGGAATTCGGCATCAGTATCGGCCACATCACCGCCCTTGATTACGCCCAGCATGGCGAGCGGCTGGGCTTTACGCGTTGCTGGGTAACGGACAGCCCGCTCTTGCGCTCGAACCTGTTTGTCACCATGGCGGCAGTGGCGGCGCAAACCCAAAAAATCCAGATCGGCGCGGGCGTCGCGGTATGCGGCATGCGCCTTGCACCCGAGGCCGCGAACGGGCTTGCCACGGTCAATGCATTGGCGCCGGGGCGCATTTACGCGATTTTCGGCGCGGGCAATACTGCCATGCGCATGCTCGGTTTGCGTCCGACGGGCGCGAAGGCGATGCGCGAATATGTGCGCACGGTACGCGCGCTGCTGCACGGTGAGGAGACCGCCTATTCGCCCGTGCCCGGGGGCGATACCCACCCGGTGCGCTTCACGGCGCTCGAACAAAACTACATCAAGCTCGATCCGCCGCCGCCGATACACGTCGCCTCCAATGGGCCGCTGGGGCAGGCCGTCGCGGGCGAAATCGCCGACGGGTTGTGCACGACCTATCCGCGCGGCGGCACCATACCTGAAGCGCTGGGGCACGCGCAGCGCGGCGCCGCCCGCGCCGGGCGCACGTTGCCAAAGAACTTTTTCACCGCGGCCATGGTGAACATGCTGATGCTCGAACCCGGTGAATCGCTAACCTCACCGCGCGTCATCAGCGAAATCGGCCCGGCGGTGATGACCAATTTTCACTATCTGGTGGATTGGGTGCGCGAGACCGGCAAGGAACCGCCCGTGTACATTCGCCCGGTGTGGAACGATTACACCGCTTACTTGCGCGAGCGTGCCGCTGCCGATTCACATCTCACCATGCATGCCAGCCACTACGCCACGTTGCAGCCGGAGGAGGCGCGCTTTCTCACGCCGGAAATCGTGCGCAATTTCTGCATCATCGGCGAGCCGGCGTCGCTGGTCGAGCAGCTGCACGAACTGGAAAGGCAGGGCTTGAACCAGATCACGTTTCATCCGCCATTCGCGAAACGCTACGAAGTGATGGAGCGGTTTTCGCGGCTGGTGATGGAAAAGATGTAAGCATGAGCATCGCCCGTGACGCCCGCCTGTGGTTGCGCGCCCATCGCCACGGGCTGCTGTCCACGCACTCGCGCGCGGTGGAAGGCTATCCGTTTGGCTCGGTGGTGCCCTATGTGCTCGACCATGACGCCTGCCCGGTGCTGCTGATCAGCAGGCTTGCCGAGCACACCAAAAATCTTGAAGGCGATGCGCGCGTGAGCTTGTTGATCAACGAATCCGGCGCGGACGTGCAGGCGCAGGCGCGTGTCACGTTACTAGGCCGCGCCGAGCGCATCGACAACCCGCAAGCCATCGAGGAACGTTACCAGCGATATTTCCCCGCCACGCGTGGCTACCGCGCGCAACTGGATTTTGAAATCTGGCGCATCGCGCCGGTGACACTGCGCGTAATTGCCGGGTTTGCCAAGGTGCATTGGCTGAGCCGCGAAGCGTATGCGCCGCCGCCTGGCGCCTTGCTTCTTGCTGACGACGAAGCCGGCATTCTCGAACACATGAACAGCGATCACGCGCACACGCTGCGTGACTATTGCCGCTTGCGCGATTTGCGCGATGTGAAAGCCGCCGAAATGATTGGCGCGGATTGCGACGGTTTTGATCTGAATGCCGATGGCCAATACCTGCGCTTTGATTTTGACGAGCCGGTCGTGAGTGCGGAAGCTCTGCGTACGGCGATGATCGCACTGGCGCAAAAGGCGCGCGCGGCGTAACCGGGGTATTCGATCCTTGAGCCAATTGAGTGCCAACAGTGCCCGCTGGCTCAACGTACTCACCGTTACCAGCCTGATCGCGCTAATTGCGCTGTGCCTGGCTTGGGAACTGTGGCTTGCGCCGCAGCGCGCGGGCGGCTCGTGGCTGGTGTTAAAGACGCTGCCGCTGTTGTTGCCGCTATTTGGTATTTTGCGCGGCAGGCTTTACACGCATCGCTGGATTACGCTTTTCATCATCGCGTATTTTGTCGAAGGCGTGGTGCGCGCGTGGAGCGACCGGGGTTTGTCCGCACAACTGGCCCTGGTCGAAATTGCGCTTTCGCTGATTCTCTTTGCCAGCGCTATTGGCTATGTCCGGGCGCTGAAAGCTGGCTCTTTAAAAAAGTGAATTAAAAGAAATACTTACAACTACTCCGGCTGTATCCCTGCATCGCGCACCACTTTACTCCAGGTGACCAAATCCGCCGCAATGATTTTGCGCAGTTCGTCTGGTGTGCTGGTCGCGGTGTCGATGCCCTGCGTTGCCAGCCGCTGTTTGACGTCGCCCGCCTGCAAGGCGCGGTGCAATCCGCCGGCGAAGCGGGTAATGATGCGCGGCGGCGTTTGCGCGGGCATCAGCATGCCGTACCAGCCATCGACCGCGTAGCCCGGCACGCCGGCCTCCGCGATGGTGGGCAATTCAGGTGTAACCGATGCGCGCCGCGAGCCGGTCACCGCCAGCGCGCGCAGTTTACCGGCACGGATATGCGGCAGTGCCACGATCACGGTACTGAAATACAGCGCCACCTGTCCGCCCAGCAATTCCGTCATCGCCGGCGCGCCGCCTTTGTACGGCACATGCACAAAGCGCGTGCCGGTGAGCGACATGAACAATTCGCCCGACAGATGTGCCATGTTGCCGACACCGGCCGAGGCCATGGTGAATTTGCCGGGCGAGGCCTTGGCGAGCGCAATCAGGTCATTGACGTTGCGCGCTGCTATCGATGGATGCACCACCAGCACGAATCCGCCATACCCCACCAGTGACACCGGCGCGAAATCGCGTTCGGCATGGTAAGGCAGTTTGCGATACACGTGCGGATTGATGGCAAAGCCGTTGCCCACGATCAAAAAGGTGTGGCCGTCGGGCGGCGATTTCGCCGTGAGGTCAGTGCCAATGATGCCGTTGGCCCCGCCGCGGTTGTCCACTACCACCGACTGGCGCAAATCCTCGGCGAGCCGGCCCACCACCGCGCGCGCGATGATGTCGTTGGAGCCGCCCGGCGGAAACGGCACCACAAAACGCAGCGGCCGGTTGGGGTAATCGGCGCGGGGGGCCGGTGTATCGGCAGGCTGCGCTGCCACCGGTGAAAGGCAGAGCAAACACGATATCGATATCATCGCCATTGCCGCACGCAGCGCCGGGACCCGGTAGCAGAGTTCTGTGAAAATCATGATTTGAATCGGGAATTTTTCCGTTTGAGGCGAAAGCTGAAGGCTACTCGAAATGGCTTCGGAGTAAAATCCTTGGATTCGATTCTCGCAACCCCTCATTACGGGATGGCCGCCATGACACTCGCCGTCGAATCTCACCGCACGTTTGCCCTGGAGCCGTTATCGCCGGTGCTGGGGGCATCGATCACCGGTCTTGATCTGCGTGAACCGCTGCAAGCCGATGTCAAGCACGCGGTTTACGAAGCCTTCCTGAAATATCACGTGTTGTGTTTTCGCGATCAGCACCTCGACGAAGCGCAGCAAATCGCTTTTACCGAACAGTTTGGCACGCTCGAACGCCACATTGCGCGCAACCGCACCGGTGCGAACCCGCTGGTAAATATCGTCAGCAATCTGGGGCCGGACGGCAAGCCCAGTGGCAAGCTCTCCTCCACACGCTGGCACACCGACAAGTCGTTTCGTCCGTTGCCGTCGCTGGCGACCATGCTGCACGCACTGGTGATGCCGCCCGACGGCGGGGAGACCTGCTTTGCCAATATGATTGCCGCCTACGAGGCGTTGCCCGCGGCGGACAAAGCTGCGCTCGAAGGCGTGCGCGTGGTGCACAGTTGGGAGATTTCGCGCGAGCGCGCGGGCGGCAAGGCCACACCGGAAGAAATTGCTGATGCACCGCCGATGCCGCATCCCCTGGTACGAACGATTCCTGAAACCGGCAGGAAAGCCTTGTTCATGGGGGAACACGCCGCTTACCTGGAGGGTCAGCCGATGGAAGCGGGCCGCGCTCGGCTTGAACAATTGACCGCGCACGCGATCGAGGAACGTTTTGTCTACCGCCACCCGTGGCGCCTGGGCGACGTATTGATGTGGGACAACCGTTGCCTGCTGCATCGCGCGAATGCCAATTTCGACGCGGCGCGTTTTCCACGGGTGCTGCAGCGAACCTGCGTGCGCGGCGCGGCGCCGGCCTGATGCACGTCAGACACGCCGGCTCCCCGCAATGCCCGAAGCGCTGAAACTCGCCGAACTGTTGGGCTCCCTGAGCTACGCCCTCGATATGACCGAGGGCCAGCCGGAGGGCCATTGCGTACGCTGCTGCTGGATCGGCGTGCACATCGGCCGGCGCATCGGGCTGGATGAGGAGGCAATCTGGGCGCTGTACTACACGCTGCTGCTGAAGGATCTGGGTTGCAGCAGCAACGCGGCGCGCATCTGCGAGCTGTATCTGACCGACGATCAGAATTTCAAGCACGACTACAAACTCGTTGGCACCAACGTGTCGCAGGTGCTGGGCTTTGTGTTCCAGCACACGGGCCGCAATGAAAGCTGGACCAAGCGGCTGACCTCGATTCTTAACATCATGCGCAACGGTGACGCCATCGCGCAGGAGCTGATCCAGACGCGCTGCGACCGCGGCGCGCGCATCGCGCGGCAATTGCGTTTTCCGGAATCGGTGGCGCTGGGCATCCATTCGCTGGATGAGCACTGGGATGGCGGAGGCCGCCCCGAGGGGTTGGGTGGCGAAGCGATTCCGCTGAACGCGCGCATTGCCCTGCTGTCGCAAGTGATTGATGTATTTCACTTTTCGCACGGTCAGGCGGCGGCCATGCGCGAGATCCGCCAGCGCGCCGGGCACTGGTTCGACCCGCAACTGGTAGCCGCATTCGAGGCCGTGGCGCAGGATGGCGGCTTCTGGGAGACGCTGCGCGATCCGCAGATCGCGCAGGCCGTGCAGGTGCTGGAACCCGCGCGCTTCACACGGCCGCTTGACGAAGCCTACATGGATGACATCGCCTCGGCGTTCGGGCAGGTGGTGGATGCCAAAAGCCCGTTTACCGCGGGTCATAGCGAACGGGTGGGGTTTTACGCCGAGATGATTGCGCAGGAGCTTTCCCTGCCAAAGGCGCAAGCTCACTGGATCAAGCGCGTGGGCCTGCTGCACGACGTCGGCAAGCTTGGCGTGAGCAGCGCCATACTCGAAAAGCCGGGCAAGTTAACGCATGACGAATTCGGCGCCGTGAAGGAACACGCGCGCCTGACCGAGGAAATTCTCGCGAAAATCGCGCAGTTCGACGACCTGTCGAAAGTCGCCGGCGCCCATCACGAGCGGCTCGACGGTAACGGCTATCCCCGGCGCCTCAGTGCGCCGGACATTCGTATCGAAACCCGTATTGTCACGGTGGCGGATATTTTCGACGCCATTAGCGCGGCACGGCCGTACCACGGAGCAAATTCGCCCGAGCGCACGCTGGAAATCATGCATAACATGGTCGACAACGCCATCGACCGCCGGTGTTACGACGCGATAAAGAGCGTCATCCATCGGGAAATCGGTTAGCGATGAACAGCACATGCTGGAAGTAATCGATCTCGCCTGCATGCGTGGCGAGCGCACGTTGTTTCGCGGCGTGTCGTTCACGCTAGCGGCACGCGGGTTGCTGCACGTTGCAGGCGCTAACGGCAGCGGCAAGACCAGTTTGCTGCGCATCGTGTGCGGCCTTGGCTTGGCGGATTCCGGCGAGGTACGCTGGGGAGGCGAGGCCACGCGCACGTTGCGCGAGGCGTACTGGCGCGAGGTGCTGTACCTCGGCCACGCCCACGCGCTAAAGGACGACCTGACCGCCACCGAAAATCTGCAAGTGGCTAATGCGCTGGCGGGTCGGCCGGTAACGCGCGCGGCGGCGCGCGATGCCCTTGCCGCTTTTGGCCTTGAAGCGTGTCTGAATCTGCCGGTGCGCGCGCTGTCGCAGGGGCAAAAGCGCCGCTCGGCGCTGGCGCGGTTGGCACTGGCCGGCGCGATGCCGCTGTGGATACTGGATGAACCTTTTGCAGCGCTGGACGTGGCTGCCGTCGCGGATCTTGAACAACGGCTGCTTGGCCACGTGGATGGCGGCGGCAGTGTCATCTTCACCACGCATCAACCGGCGTCGATCAGCGGCCGCATTACGCAGCGCATTGATCTGGACGCCTTTGAACCCGGCGTGGGGGCCGTGTGCTGAGTATTCTGCAAAGCGTTATCATGCGCGATCTCACGCTGGCGTGGCGGCGGCGCAGCGACGTGTTTACCTCGGTCATTTTTTTTGTCATCGTTGCGAGTCTGTTCCCGTTGGGGATTGGGCCAGAGGGGAAACTGCTGCTCGCCATCGGCCCCGGCGTGGTCTGGGTGGCGGCGCTGCTGGCCTCGATGCTGGCGTTGTCGCGCCTGTTCGCGGCGGATTACGCCGACGGCACACTGGAGCAAATGCTGATCGGCGCCGCGCCATTACCGGTGGTGGTCATCGCCAAAGTCATAGCACACTGGATCGCGGCGAATCTGCCGCTGGTGCTGATCGCGCCGTTGCTGGGCTTGCAGTACGGCCTGCCGGCCGACGCGCTGCTGGTGCTGGCGTTGGCGCTGGCGCTGGGCACACCCAGTCTGAGTCTGATTGGCGCGATAGGCGCGGCGCTCACTTTGGGGCTGCGCGGCGGCGGCGTGCTGCTGGCGTTGCTGGTGTTGCCGCTCTACGCGCCGGTCTTGATTCTCGGTTCATTGGCGGTGGAGGCAGTGGGTGCGGGCTTGTCGGCGCAGCCGTATCTGCTGCTGCTGGCGGCGCTGTCAGTGGCGGCGTTGTCGCTAGCGCCTTGGGCTGCGGCGGCAGCGCTTAGAATTTCTTACGAATAATCAAATACTTACGATATAATTCGCGCGCTGCAAAATTGCATTAAACTTACGCCTCAAAAAAGAATCCAACCCGCGCCATGTCGAGCGCCTCCCCGCAAGCCGCAGTGCCCGTTTTTAACTGGTTCAAGTATGCCTCGCCGCAAACGTTTTTCCCGTTGGCGGGCGCGCTTGCGCCGTGGTTTGCCGCCATTGCCGCTGTGCTGTGCGTGGCAGGCCTCTACATTGGATTTTTTGTCGCGCCAACCGATGCACAACAGGGCGAGTCTTACCGCATCATTTTCATCCATGTGCCTGCGGCCTGGATGTCCATGCTGATTTATCTGGCCATGGCTTTTTGGGCGGGCGTGGGGCTCGCGTTTAACACGCGGCTGTCAGGCATGATGGCGACCGCGCTCGCGCCCACGGGCGCGTGGTTCACCTTTATTGCACTGTGGACAGGCGCGCTGTGGGGAAAACCCACTTGGGGCACGTGGTGGGTATGGGACGCGCGTTTGACTTCAGAGTTGCTGCTGCTGTTTTTGTATTTTGGGTTCATGGCGTTGCAGGCGGCGATTGACGATCCGCGCCGCGCGGACAAGGCTGGCGCGGTGCTGGCGCTGGTCGGGGTGATCAACATTCCGATCATCTATTTTTCGGTGCAATGGTGGAACACGCTGCATCAGGGTTCATCGGTCAGTTTAAAGAGCGCGCCGACCATGGCGATGACCATGTTGACAGGCATGCTGGTGATGGTGTTCGCAGCGTGGGCATACGCGATTGCAGCGGCGCTGTGGCGCGTGCGCTGCATAATTCTGGAGCGCGAACGGCGCAGTGATTGGGTGCGTGCTTACTTGGGAACGGCGCGATGAACTGGGGCAGTGTGAGTGAATTTCTGGCCATGGGCGGCAAGGGGCTTTATGTATGGGGCTCGTACGGCGTGGCGTTCGCCGTGATTGCACTGGAGATAGGCCTGCTGGTCATGCGCCGCCACGCGGCAGGTAAAGACCAATGAAGCCGCGCCATCGCCGCATTGCGTTGATCACTGCCGGGGTCGCCGGGCTGGCGCTGGCGGCCGGACTGGTGCTTCGCGCGCTCAATGAAAATCTGGCCTTTTTTTATACGCCCACGCAGGTGGCGGCCAACGAAGCGCCGCAGAACCGCGCGTTTCGCGTGGGCGGCATGGTGGAAACCGGCAGTGTCAAGCGCCAGCCCGATGGCGTGACAGTGCATTTCGTGGTGACAGATACCGCGAAGCGCCTTAACGTGGCTTATAAGGGTGTGCTGCCCGACTTGTTTCGCGAAGGCAAGGGGGTGGTGACGCAGGGCCGTCTCGAAAACGGCCTGTTCGTGGCGAGCGAAGTGTTGGCCAAGCACGATGAGAACTACATGCCGCCGGAAGCCGCCGAAGCCATGAAAAAGGCGCAGGCGACAAACCAAAAGGCAGTCAACACCGTCGTCAACCCAAAATAACCAGGCGGCAATGGAATGATCCCCGAACTCGGTAATTTCGCACTCGTCCTCGCACTGATCATCGCGCTCGCGCAAGGCACGCTGCCGCTGGTGGGTGCACAACGCCGTGTAGCGTCATGGATGAACCTCGCTCGCCCGGCGGCGCAGGGGCAGGCAGTGTTTGTGGCGATTGCCTTCGGCTGTCTCACCTATTCGTTTGTGCAAAACGATTTTTCGGTGCTGTATGTGGCGTCGAACTCGAATTCCGCGCTGCCGCTGCAATATCGCGTGGCGGGCGTGTGGGGCGGGCACGAAGGCTCGTTGCTGCTTTGGGTGCTGATGCTGTCGCTTTGGACCATGGCGGTAAGCGTGTTCAGCAGTCACCTGCCGGAAGACATTGTGGCGCGCGTGCTGGGTGTGTTGGGGCTGGTCAGCGTGGGTTTCCTGAGGTTCATGCTGTTTACCTCGAACCCGTTCGACCGCCTGCTGCCGGCGGCAATGGACGGGCGCGATTTGAATCCGTTGCTGCAGGATCCCGGCATGGTCATTCATCCGCCGATGCTCTACATGGGCTACGTCGGTTTTTCAGTGGCGTTTGCGTTTGCGATTGCGGCGCTGCTGTCGGGCCGGCTGGATGCCACTTGGGCGCGCTGGTCGCGGCCGTGGACGACGGTGGCGTGGTCCTTCCTGACCATGGGCATTGCACTCGGCAGTTGGTGGGCCTATTACGAACTCGGCTGGGGCGGCTGGTGGTTCTGGGATCCGGTCGAAAACGCCTCGTTTATGCCGTGGCTGGTGGGCACCGCGCTGATTCATTCACTGGCGGTGACCGAAAAGCGAGGCTCGTTTAAAAGCTGGACGGTGCTGCTGGCGATTTTTGCGTTTGCGTTGTCGCTGCTAGGTACCTTTCTCGTGCGCTCGGGCGTGTTGACCAGCGTGCATGCGTTTGCGACTGATCCCAAGCGCGGTATTTACATTCTGGCGTTTCTGACCATTGTGATCGGCGGCTCGCTGGCGCTGTTCGCGTGGCGCGCGCACAAGGTGGGCCTCGGCGGGCGATTTGAGGTGGTGTCGCGTGAATCGATGCTGTTGACCAATAACGTGCTGCTGGCGGTGGCGGCCGCCTCTGTGCTGCTTGGCACGCTGTATCCGCTGATAATTGACGCGCTGGGCATGGGCAAGCTGTCGGTAGGGCCGCCCTATTTTGAGACCGTTTTCGTGCCGGTACTGGCGCCCGCGCTGTTCCTGATGGGCGTGGGGCCGATGGCGCGCTGGAAGCAGGCGCAACTGCCGGAGCTCGCGGCGCGGCTCAAATGGGCGTTCGCCGTGGCACTGGCGGGCGCTATCATGCTGCCGTTGACCATGGGCCAGTGGACGCCACTCGCCAGTTTTGGGTTGCTGCTCGCGTTGTGGATCGCCACCAGCAGTTTGGTGAATCTGGCGTCGCGGCTGAAGCAGTCGCCTGGTGCGGGCCTGTGGGCGCGGCTGCGTATGCAATCGCGCAGTTACTACGGCATGTTGCTGGCGCACGTTGGCGTGGCGGTATTCGTGGTGGGCGTTACCATGGTGAAGAGTTACGAGGCGGAAAAAGACGTGCGTCTTGCCGTGGGTGAATCGGTGGAACTGGGTGGTTATACGTTCAGGTTCGACGCACTGAACGACATCAAGGGCCCCAACTATGTCGCCGCACGCGGCACCTTTAGTGTTACGCAAAATGGGGCGCCGCTGACCACGATGTACCCGGAAAAACGCATTTACAACGTGCAGAAAAACCCCATGACCGAGGCGGCGATCAACACCGGTTTCACGCGCGATCTGTATGTTTCGCTTGGCGAGCCGGTGGGCACGGGCAAGGTGGATGCATGGGTCGTGCGCGTGCAGGTGAAGCCGTTTGTAGACTGGATCTGGGGCGGCTGCGTGCTGATGGCGTTGGGCGGATTCCTCGCCGTGCTGGACCGGCGTTATCGGCTGGCTTCGCGCCGGCGCGACGAAGCCGTTCCGTCGGGCGTGGCGGTGGTGAGGTAACGTCATGAGTCGCTGGAGTGTGTGGATTTGGCCCCTCGGTATTTTCACGGTCATCGTGGTGTTCCTCGGCGTGGGCTTGACGCTCAATCCGCGCGAGGTGCCCTCGCCGCTCATTAACAAACCGGCGCCGCCGTTTGAGCTGCCGCAGTTGCACGCGCAGGACAAAACCTTTTCGCAGAAGGACATGGCCGGCAAGGTATGGCTGCTCAACGTTTGGGCGTCGTGGTGTGCGTCGTGCCGCGATGAACACCCGGTGCTGATCGAACTCGCGAAAAGCGGCAAGGTGCCAATTTACGGTTTGAATTACAAGGACAAGCGGCCCGACGGCATTGCGTGGCTGAACCGCTTTGGCGATCCGTATGTGTTGTCGGCGTACGATGTGCAAGGCCGTATCGGCATCGACTATGGTGTATATGGCGTACCGGAAACCTACGTCATCGATAAAGCAGGCGTGATCCGCTTCAAGCAGATTGGGCCGGTGACACCGGAAGTGCTAAACGAAAAAATCCTGCCGCTGGTGGCCAAATTGAACGGGTAATGAACGGTTGATTGTCTTGCGTAACTATTTGTTTTTATTGATTTTTTTGTTGACGCTGATTGCGCCATTGCAAGCCGCACCGACCGCACAAGGTACGCCAGAGGGCAATCTCGATCAACGCGTGCAGCGCATCGCCGAGGAACTGCGCTGTCTGGTGTGCCAGAACCAGTCGCTCGCCGATTCAAACGCCGACCTCGCCATAGACCTGAAAAATCAGGTGCGTGAAAAACTCAAGCAGGGCGCGAGCGAAAAAGAAGTCATCAATTTCATGACCGAACGCTACGGCGACTTTGTGTTGTACCGCCCGCCGCTGAAAGCGACCACCATGCTGTTGTGGTTCGGCCCGGCGTTGTTGCTGATAGGCGGGCTGATCATGTTGTATCGCCGCTTGCGCGCGCGCGTGGCGGCTGTAACGGACCCTGAATTAAGCGCCGACGATCGCGCGCGCGCGGCCGCGCTGCTGGAGGGGAAAATGGACAACGGTTCTGACGATAAAAAGAGCGGCGGCAAGGCGAGGCGTCGATGACGGTATTCTGGATAGTGGCGGCGATTCTGATTGTTGTTGCCTTGTTGTTTGTTTTGCCGCCGCTGTGGCGCAAGAGTGCTGGAGCCGGAGAAGGCGATGCGAACCGCACGCTGAATGTTGCGGTGTATCGCGATCAACTCACCGAACTCGAAGCTGACCGCCGCGCCGGCACGCTAAGTGACGAACAGTACGAGCGAGCGCGTCTGGAGCTGGAGCGGCGGCTGCTTGAAGATGTTGCCGCCGCCGCGCCTGAAACCGCACGCAGTACCAGCCGCGCGCCCGCCGTGGTGGTGGGCATTGCCGTGCCGGTGCTGGCAGTGGGCCTGTATTTTGCGGTGGGCACGCCGCGCGCGCTGGCGCCGTTGCCTGCAGCCTCACCGCACGGCGCCGGCGCAGGCAAACCGCCCAGCGCAGAGCAAGTCGAGGCCATGGTGGCGAAACTCGCCGAGCGCATGAAGCAGAACCCGGACGACGCACAGGGTTGGGCCATGCTGGGCCGTTCGTACGCGGTAATGAATCGCTATGACGATTCGGCCGCCGCCTACGCCAAGGCTGTCGAGCGCGTGCCCGACAACCCGCATCTGCTCGCTGATTACGCCGATGCGCTGGCGATGTCGCAAGGACAAAGCCTCATCGGCGAGCCGGAAAAGCTCATCATGCGCGCGCTGAAAATCGATCCGAATCACGTGAAGTCGCTGGCGCTGGCGGGCACTATTGCCTTCGACAAAAAGGATTTCAACGGCGCCATCAAGCATTGGGAAAAAATGGCGACGCTGGTGCCGCCGGATACCGAGATGTTTCGTAACGTGCAAGGCAGCATCGCCGAGGCGCGCTCGCGCGCGGGTGGGGGTGCGCCGCCGCCCATGGCCAAAGGGCCGGAAAAGACTGCGCCTGAAAAAGCTGCACCCGAAAAATCCATGCCGGAAAAATCTACGGCGACCACGGCTGGTAACGGCATCAGCGGCACCGTAACGCTGGCGCCCGCACTCGCAGCGAAAGTCTCACCGAACGACACCGTATTCATTTTTGCACGCGCCGCTGAAGGACCGCGCATGCCGCTGGCGATTCAGCGCAAGAAAGCGGGCGAATTGCCGATCAAGTTTGCGCTCGACGACAGCATGGCGATGAATCCCGCGTCAAATCTGTCGAGCGCGAAGCAGGTGATCGTCGGCGCACGCATTTCCAAGAGCGGCAACGCCATGCCGCAGCCTGGCGACCTGCAGGGCGCGACCAAGCCGGTGAGCAACAATGGCAAGAATCTCACGGTGGTGATTGATACTGAAGTGCAATAAGGCTTGTCAAAAATATTCAATTAAAACAATTACTTGTGAAAGGTTCGGTTAACACTATGGCCATTCAACTCGACGAAACCCACGACGCCCAACGCAAAAGCTGGATTGCCAGCGCCAACGGCCACGGCGTTTTTCCGATCCAGAACCTGCCGCTGGGCATATTTAGTATCAACGGTGACACGCCGCGCGGCGGTGTCGCGATTGGCGACGAAGTGTTTGATCTGAAGGCCGCGTGCGAAGCAAAACTCTTTTCCGGCGACGCCGAAAAGGCCGCGCGCGCCGCCAGCAACAATACGCTAAACGACCTGATGGCCATGGGAGGCGGCCCGCGCGCGGCATTGCGCAAGCAACTGTCGGCGTTGCTTGCCGAAGGGACGGTGGAATCGAAAAAGGCACAGCCGCTGGCGGCTAAGCTGTTGCACAAAGCATCAGCGTGCACGCTGCACCTGCCCGCAAAAATTGGCGCGTTCACGGATTTTTTCGCGGGCATCACGCACGCCGAGAACGGCGGCAAGCGCCGTGGCTCTAATCCGCCGTTGAGTCCCAACTACAAATACGTGCCGGTGGCCTATCACAGCCGTGCCTCCACGGTGCGCCCCACCGGCGTCGAAGTGCGCCGCCCGAACGGCCAACGCGTCGTCGATGGCGAGAAGCTGCCGACGTTTGGCCCGTGTCTGAAAATGGATTTCGAGCTTGAGTTTGGCGTCTGGATCGGCCAGGGCAATGCGTGGGGCGAGCCGATTCCAACCGGTAAGGCCGCCGATCACATCTTCGGCTACTGCATGCTGAACGACTGGTCGGCGCGCGACATTCAGCGCTGGGAGTCGCAGCCGCTGGGCCCGTTTTTGTCGAAGAATCTGGGTACCACGATTTCGCCGTGGATCATCACGCCCGAGGCGCTGGCGCCGTTTCAGATCGCGCAGCCGCCGCGTCCCGAAGGCGACCCCAAGCCGCTGCCGTATTTGTGGGACGACAAGGATCAGCGTGAGGGCCAGTTCGATCTGGAACTGGAAGTGCTGATCCGCACCGAAGCCATGCGCGCGAAAGGACTGCCACCGCAACGCATCGCGGTTTCCAACACCAAACATTTGTACTGGACGGTGGCGCAGATGGTGGCACACCACACCTGCGGCGGCTGCTCACTGGAGCCGGGCGATATTTTTGGCTCTGGCACCATCAGCGGCCCCACGCCGGAAAACTATGGCAGCATCGCCGAGCTGACCTATGACGGCACGCGCGACATTACGTTGGCCTCCGGCGAAATCCGCCGCTGGGTGAACGACGGCGACGATATTTATTTGCGCGCGCACGGCAAGCGCGCCGGCTGCGTGCCCATTGGTTTTGGCGATTGTTGCGGGCGCATGGTGGCGGGAAAGCCAGCGTAGTCACGCAATTTCGGGTTGCCGGGCAGCCGGCATCGCGGGAAGTCAGTGCAAGGAGGCATGCATGAGCAACACAGCACCACTATCCGGGTGGCGTGAGGAAATGCAGGCTGCCTATCTCTACCGCGTGGTGGCCGATATTGAAGCGGGCACGCCGCGGGCTGCCCTGTTTACCGAACTGGCCGGCGAAGCGGAAAAGCAGGCGGCGATCTGGATGACGCTGGCCCGCGAGGCGGGATCGCCCGCATCTGCAACTTTGAATTACGTGCCCGACTTGCGCACGCGATGCGTGGCGGCTTTGACGCGCCGTTTTGGCGCGCGTGCCATGCGCACGGCTTTGTCCGCGATGAAGGTGCGCGGCATGTCAATTTACACGCACGGGGCTCAGGCTACACAAGGAACGCAGGGGCATGAGTCGTCGGCACCGGGCGGTGAAATGGGTAAGCGGCATCGCGGCATGGGCAGTGGGGGCAATCTGCGCGCGGCAGTGTTCGGCGTGAATGATGGCTTGATTTCCAATGCCAGCTTGATCATGGGCATGGCGGGCGCCACAAGTACGATGGCGGACAGCAAACTGGTTCTGCTTTCCGGTGCGGCGGGGTTGATCGCCGGGGCCTTCTCGATGGCGGCGGGTGAATACGTGTCCGTGCGCTCGCAGCGTGAAATGTTCGAGTACCAGATCGGACTGGAGAAGGAAGAACTCGATCAGTATCCGGAAGAAGAAGCCGAAGAACTGGCGCTGATCTATCAGGCACGCGGCTTGCCGAGGGACGATGCGGCACGCCTTGCCTCGCAAATGACGTCCAACCCGGCGCTGGCGCTGGACACACTGGCGCGGGAGGAACTGGGCCTTAACCCGGATGATCTTGGATCGCCGTGGGGCGCCGCGCTCTTTTCATTTGCCGCCTTTGCTGCCGGCGCTGCTGTGCCGTTGCTGCCATTTCTCGTCGGAAATATTGCCCACGGAACCAACAGCCTGTCCGCCGCGATTGGGATAACCGTGCTCGCGTTGTTTGGCGTGGGGGCCGCGTTGTCGCTGTTCACCGGGCGCAATGCGTGGTGGAGCGGCGTGCGCATGCTGGGTATCGGCTGCGCCGCCGGCGCCGTAACCTACCTGATAGGCAAGTCGCTGGGTGTGGCGTTAACCTGAGGCATTAACTTTGTTCCCACGGCAGACCGTCGTGACGCCAGCCGTTGATTTCATTGCGGTGATGGTTTTCACCCAAGTCCCCTTCGAAACCATGCTCGACGTGGTATACCTGCGTGAAGCCGGCGGCTTCGAGCGCACGGCCGGCATCGACAGTACGGTTGCCGCTACGGCAAATTAAAACCACTGGCCGGTCTTCGCCGCCCGTAGCGCTTTTTACCTGGGGCACGAAGCGCTGTGGATCAACCTCCCAGTTGGGGCCGTCGCTCCAGGCAATGTGTATCGCGCCCGGTGGATGGCCGACAAAATAGTGTTCGATCTCACTGCGGATGTCGACAAGAATTGCACCGGGGTTCTGCTGCAGGAAATCAAACGCAGCTTTGGGTTCGAGATTTTTCATATGCAGATAACGCGCGTGGCAGGCAGCGCGGGAAAGTGATTATAGTTTGCTAGCGATGCGGTTCCAAATTATTGTTTTAAAACAGATAGTTATAAATCTGTTAGGCGAGTCTGGCGCGACGAGGCATCCAACGGAAGCCAGCCACGACAACCACTTACGAACGGCGAAATTCAATTGCGTGCTCAGGTATAATCCGCGCCTTGCCGAGGAGCGTTGCGACGGTTCATTCCCCCGGAATGAAATCCGCCAGGCTCGGTGAACCACCCCCGCAACGGCGCTCACGAACTTTTTTCGCTATGAAAGGAGGACGTGATGAAAGCCGACCATTTCACCGCCCTGCAGCAAGCCCTTGCCTCGCGCATCCTGATACTGGATGGCGCCATGGGCACCATGATCCAGCGCTACAAGCTTGGTGAAGCCGAGTATCGCGGCGAGCGCTTCAAGGATTTTGCGCATGATGTGAAGGGCAACAATGAGTTGCTGGTGCTGACACGCCCGCACGTCATTCAGGAAATTCACGAGCAGTATCTCGCCGCGGGCTCCGACATCATAGAGACCAACACGTTTGGCGCGCAGCGCATTGCACAGGCCGACTACCACATGGAGTCGCTGTCTTACGAGATGAACGTGGCGGCGGCCAAACTCGCGCGCGCGGCGTGTGCGAAGTATTCCACGCCCGGCAAGCCACGCTTTGCCGCCGGTGCGTTCGGCCCCACGCCGAAGACGGCCTCGATTTCGCCCAGCGTCAACGATCCTGGCGCACGCAACATCACGTTTGATGAGCTGGTGGCGGCATATCTGGAACAGGCGCGCGCGCTGCACGAAGGCGGCGTGGATCTGTTTTTGGTGGAAACCATTTTCGATACATTGAATGCCAAGGCAGCGCTGTTCGCAATCGAGCAGTTTTTCGAGGAGTCTGGCGAGCGTTATCCTGTGATGGTGTCGGGCACGGTGACCGATGCCTCCGGGCGTATCCTTTCGGGGCAAACCGTGGAAGCGTTCTGGAACTCGGTGCGGCACATCAAGCCCATCACCATCGGGCTCAACTGCGCGCTGGGCGCGACATTGATGCGGCCGTATATCGCCGAACTGGCCAAAATCTGCGAGGCCCCCATTTGCGTGTACCCCAATGCGGGTCTGCCCAATCCGATGGCGGAAACGGGTTTTGATGAGACGCCACCCATTACATCGGGCTTGCTGAAGGAGTTCGCCGAAGCGGGCTTTGTCAATGTCGCAGGCGGCTGCTGCGGCACCACGCCGGATCACATCCGGGCGGTGGCTGAGGCCATCAAGGCCGTGCCACCCCGCGCCGTTCCCGTGTCAGACCACAAGCTGCGCCTTTCCGGACTTGAGCCCGCCAACATCGACGAGCAATCCCTGTTCGTCAACGTCGGCGAGCGCACCAACGTCACCGGCTCGCGCGCGTTTGCACGCATGATCCTGAACGGGCAGTACGACGAAGCATTGGCCGTTGCCCGCCAGCAGGTGGAGAACGGCGCACAGGTGATCGACGTCAACATGGACGAGGCCATGCTCGACTCCAAGGCGGCAATGACGCGCTTTTTGAACCTTGTCGCCAGCGAACCGGACATCGCGCGCGTGCCGATCATGATCGATTCGTCGAAGTGGGAGGTCATCGAAGCGGGGCTGAAGTGTGTGCAGGGCAAGGCCATCGTCAACTCCATCAGCATGAAAGAAGGCGAGGCCGAATTCCTGCGGCAGGCGCGGCTGTGCAAGCGCTATGGCGCGGCGGTGATCGTGATGGCATTTGACGAAAAGGGCCAGGCCGACACTTACGAGCGCAAAATCGAAATTTGTAAGCGCGCCTATGACCTGCTGACCGAAAAGGTCGAGTTTCCGCCGGAAGACATCATCTTCGACCCCAACATCTTCGCCATCGCCACCGGCATTGAGGAACACAACAACTACGCGGTGGATTTTATCGAGGCCACGCGCTGGATACGCCAGAACCTGCCGTACGCCAAGGTGAGCGGCGGCGTGTCGAACGTGAGCTTTTCCTTCCGCGGCAACGACCCGGCGCGCGAGGCCATCCACACGGTGTTTTTGTACCACGCCATCAAAGCCGGCATGACGATGGGCATTGTCAACGCCGGCATGGTGGGCGTGTACGACGACCTCGCGCCGGAATTGCGCGAGCGTGTGGAAGACGTGGTGCTGAACCGTAGGCCGGATGCGACGGAACGCATGATTGAATTCGCCAGCACCCTGAAGGCCGGCGCGGCAAAGGAAGAACAGACGCTGGCATGGCGTGAGGAGGCAGTGGAGAAACGCCTGGCGCATGCACTGGTGCATGGGGTTACACAGTGGATCACGGAAGACACCGAGGAAATGCGCGCGGCCATCGAGGCGCGTGGCGGACGGCCCATTGAGGTAATCGAAGGCCCGCTGATGGATGGCATGAACATCGTCGGCGACCTTTTCGGCGCGGGCAAGATGTTTCTGCCGCAGGTGGTGAAATCTGCGCGGGTGATGAAGCAGGCGGTGGCGCATCTCGTGCCGTTTATCGAGGCGGAGAAAGCCAAGCTCGGCGATGTGAAAGCCAAAGGCAAGATCGTCATCGCCACCGTCAAGGGCGACGTGCACGACATTGGCAAGAACATCGTGGCCGTGGTGCTTCAATGTAACAACTATGAAGTCATCAACATGGGTGTGATGGTGCCGTGCCAGCAGGTGCTGGACATGGCGCGCAAGGAGAACGCCGACATCATCGGGCTTTCGGGTCTCATCACGCCGTCGCTGGAAGAAATGGCGCATGTGGCGAAAGAGATGCAGCGCCAGGGATTCACGCAGCCGTTGCTCATTGGCGGGGCGACCACGTCGCGCGTGCACACGGCGGTGAAGATTGCGCCGGGCTACACCAGCGGCCCGACCGTGTGGGTGCCCGATGCCTCTCGCAGCGTCACGGTGTGCGGCAGCTTGCTGGCGGACGACGAGGCTGTGCGCCGAAAATATCTGGACGAACTGCACGCCGATTACGACAAGGTGCGTGAGCAGCATGCAGGCAAGAAAGGGCCGGAGCTGATTCCCATTGCCGAGGCGCGTGCAAACCGGTTCAAGACGGATTGGGCGAAGGCGCAGCCGGTGGCGCCTGCGTTTCCGGGGTTGAAGCTCCTGAAAAATTACGATCTTGCGGAAATCGCCGAGTACATCGACTGGGGGCCGTATTTTCAGACGTGGGACCTCGCCGGTTCCTACCCCAAAATTCTCGACGACAAGGTGGTCGGTACGGAAGCGCGAAAGGTGCTGGCAGACGCGCAGGCCATGTTGAAGAAAATCATTGCTGGGCAGTGGCTGCAGGCGCACGGCGTGCTGGGCCTGTTCCCGGCCAACAGTGTGAACGACGGCGAGGATATTGAAATCTACGGCAATGAAAAACGTGACGCGCCGGTGATGACCTGGCACAACCTGCGTCAACAAAACAAAAAGCCCACGGGCAACCCGAACTTGTGTCTCGGCGATTTTGTCGCTCCCAAAGAGAGCGGTGTGAAAGACTACGCCGGTGCGTTCGCGGTCACGGCGGGTGCAGGCATCGAAAAGAAGCTCGCCGAGTTTGAGAAGAACCATGACGACTACAGCGCCATCGTATTGAAAGCGCTGGCGGATCGTCTGGCGGAAGCCTTCGCCGAATTACTGCACAAGCGCGTGCGGCGCGAGTTCTGGGGTTATGCGAAGGACGAGACGCTCGACAACGATGCGCTGATTTCAGAAAAGTATCGCGGCATCCGCCCCGCGCCCGGCTATCCCGCGTGCCCGGATCACACGGAAAAGGCGGCGCTGTTTGAGTTGCTCGATTGCAAGCGTGCGGGCATTACGCTCACCGAAAGCATGGCCATGCTGCCCGCCGCATCGGTCAGCGGTTTTTATCTCGCGCATCCGCAGGCGCAGTATTTTGCTGTAGGCAAGATGGCGAAGGATCAGGTCGAAAGCTACGCTGCGCGCAAAGGTATGTCGATTGATGGGACCGAGCGTTGGCTGGCCCCAAATCTGGGCTATTAGTGGAAATCGGCGAAGCAACAGCCGAAGTTGTATAAGTATCTGTTTTTATTGAATTTTTTAAGAATTGTAAGGATTTCGTGCCAGCATCGACAAAACTTTGGCCGGTTATGGCATGATGGCAGCGGTGGATGCCGTGCGTTCGGGCAAGGATGCACCCAGCGGCACCGTGCTGACGCTGGTGCAATATGCCGCGCAGGTCGACAAGGCAGGCAACCCCGTCAAGGGCGCGGATGGTAATTTCGTCAAGGGCAACATTGTCGGCTACGCGGTGATGGAAAAACGTGCAGGCTGGGGCGCGAGCATTCCCGCCGCGTGGCGCAATGGCGATTGGGAATACGCTGCGTTCACGGCGGACAAAAAGCCCAACGCCAAGGCCAACGCCAATACCAAAGCCTGCTTTGACTGCCATCTGCCGCATGCCGGACAGGATTTCGTGATTTCGCTGGCCGGCCTAAAAGGCACGGCGCTCGGCGCGGCGCAACGGCCGAGCGGGCCGGGCACTGTGGCGATTGCCGAGTTCCTGTTCGGGCCGGAGAAAGTCAACGTCAAGGTCGGCCAGACGATCACCTGGACCAACATCGACGCCTCGCCGCATCAAGTGACGTTGCAGGCGTCGAGCGAATTCCGTTCGCCGGTGATGTTGAAGGGTCAAAGCACATCGATCCAGTTCAACAACGAAGGCACCTACGGCTACATCTGCGGCCTGCATCCGGGCATGAAGGGCGAGATTGTTGTCAGCCGCTGATCGCTGATTTCGCAACAACAAAACGCAAGCCTCGGCTTGCGTTTTGTTTTTTGGGACGGCAGAAATTACTCCACGCGAATATTCGCCGCTTGTATCACGTTCGCGTAGCGCTCGATTTCGCGCTTGAAGTACGCGGTAAATTCGCGCGGCGTGCTGCCCACCGCGTCAGCGCCTTCCTTCAGCATGAAGTCGCGCATTTCCGGGGATTTTAAGGCTGCGATGATTTCCAAGCCGAGTTTGTCGATCAGTGCCGCAGGGGTTGCCGCCGGCGCAAAAATGGCGTACCAGTTCACTGACTCGAAACCCGGATACAGCGATGCCAGCGTCGGTAGCGCGGGCGCGAGCCGGTAGGGCGAGGGCGAACTAACGGCGAGCGCCTTTACCTTGCCCGATCGCATATGCGGAATCATGCTGATCGCGCCGGCGAAACTGAAATCGACTTCGCCGCTCATCAGTGCAATGGTCGCCGGGCCGGAGCCTTTGTACGGAATGTGCGTCGCCTGAAATCCCGCGCGCTGCTTGAACATTTCCAGCACAAGGTGATTGGCCGTGCCGGTGCCGCCGGAGGCGGCATTCAGCTTCCCGCCATGCTTTTTTGCCAGCGCGATGAAATCCCTGAGTGACCCAACTGGCAGGCTGGGATGCACGATCAGGAACTGTGCGTTGGATGAAAGCTGGCTCACCGGCGCCAGATCGCGCTGAACGTCAAACGGCAGATTCCTGTAGAGCGTCACCGCGCTGGCCAGCGAGGCCGCCGCGCATAGCAGGGTGTGGCCGTCCGCGGGCGACTTTGCCACGTATTCCGTGCCCAGCATGCCGTTGGCGCCGGGCCGGTTTTCGACGACGACCGGCTGGCCCATGCTTTCGTGAAAGTTGCGGCCGAGCAGCCGTGCCTGCGGATCAAGGCCGCCGCCCGGCTGCACCGGCACGACAATGCGAATGGGCTTGACGGGATAGGTTTGCGCGGCCGACAGCGTGGCCGAGCACAGCGCGGCGGCGCCCGCCACCCACGCAAGCGTGCGCATCGGCTTTTTCACGAGCCGATCTCTCCGCCGTCCGTTTTGGTAATCGCAACCACCGAGGGCCGGGGTGGCATGTCTGGTTTAAATTCCGGCCAGCGCGTTGACGGCTTGTCGAAGGTCGAACCTTTTTCATCCGCCGGGTGCTGTACCGACAGGAATAGTGTCTTGCCGTCGGGGGTGAACGCCGGGCCGGTGACTTCCGCGCCGCGCGGACAACTGAAGAAATTGCGGGTGATACCGCGGTACTGGCCGCTGGTTTCGGCAGCGTAGAGGCTGTCGGCGAAGCCGGCAAAATCGTCTTGCCCATCGGTGGCGATCCACGCGCGCCCCCTTTGATCGAAGGCAATGTTGTCGGGTGCCGCTATCCAGCCGGTGGCCGAAACCGGGCCAAGGTAGCGCGCGCCGTGGTCGGCGTTTTTCGGATCGCCGCCGAGGACAAAAAACTCCCACGCACAATCGGTGGCTTCGTGATCGGGCTTGCCGTTCACCATGGGTGGAATGATTTCGATGATGTGGCCAAATTTGTTGGGGCCGCGCGGGTTGGCAGCATCGACTTGTTCGGGTTTGCGGTTCTCGTTAAACGTGCACACGACATAGACGCGGCCCGTCGCAGGATTGACTTCCACGTCCTCCGGCCGATCCATCGGCGTTGCACCCAGCAGATCAGCGGCCCGGCGCGCATCAATAACCACATCGCCCTGATTCTCGAAACCGTTGGCTTTGGTGAGCGGCCCCTGCCCGAATACCAGCGGCAGCCACTGCTCCTTGTCCACCGTGAAGCGTGCGACATACAGCGTACCGTCGTCGAGCAGATCACGCCCGCTTTCCGGCCGCGCCGGATCATACGCATCGCGGGTAACGAATTTATAAACGTACTCCATGCGTTTGTCGTCACCCTTATACAGGGCAACCCGGCCGTCGTGGCTTACGACGGTGTTCGCGCATTCCTGATTGCAGCGGCCCAGCGCTGTGCGTTTCACCGGCACGGATTTTGGATCATAGGGATCGATTTCCACGACCCAGCCAAAGCGGTTGACTTCGTTGGGCTCCTTATTTAGATGGAAGCGGTCGAAGTAACGGCCCCACGGGTTGCGGCCATTGCCTTCAATACCCATGCGTTGCCAAGCGGCGGCCTCGCGGCCGGTGCTGGCGTCGCCAATAAAACTATTGTGTATGTTCTCCTCTGCGGTAAGCACGGTGCCCCACGGCGTAGTGCCGCCCGCGCAATTCGCCAGCGTGCCGATCACGCGCCGGCCGCTGACGTCGGCGCGGGTGGACATGCGCGGATGCCCCGACGCCGGCCCGGCTATGCGCATGGCTGTACTGCGTGCCGAGATGCGCCGATTGTAGGGGCTGGCGGTATTCACCATCCATTGCCCGCCGCGATTTTCGACTTCGACAATGGAATGGCCGACAGCTGCCATCTCTGTTTCACACTGCTCGCGGGTTGCGTTTTTGTTGTACTCGGCGGCGTTGTAGCCCGGCCACATCAAGGACGCCAGCACGTATTCATGATTCACACACAATAGCCCGCGCGTGGAATTGTTCGAGCCGCGCGGCAGTGGCATGAACGCGATGTAATCGTTGTTGGCGCCAAATTGCCGCTCCTGCGCAGCCGCCGTTTGTTGTTTGGGATTGAAGGCCGGGGCGTCGGCATGCAATGGGTCACCCCAGCGCAGCAGCACGTTCACTTTATACCCGGGCGCGACGTGATGGGTCTCATCCAGAAACCGGCCGGATTCGGTAAACGTTAGCGACGAACCGGCGGGCGCCGGCGGCTTCGGCGGCGCTGGTGCGGCGCAACCAAAAAGA
>OMIN01000065.1 GCA_900299145.1 Betaproteobacteria bacterium
AGCCTTCGTCGGCAGCGTCAGATGTGTATAAGAGACAGCAGGCGATCATACTGCGTGAGCACACTGGGCACATAGGCCTGAGTTTCGGCGTATTGCGGAATTTTGTTGCCGGCGCGCACCACTGCGTTTTCGCCGGCGTTGTAACCCGCGAGCGCGAGGTCAAGGTTGTTCTTGAACATGCCCAGCAAAAAGCGCAAATAGCGTGCGCCGCCGTGCAGGTTTTCCATCGGGTCCCAGATATTTCTGACGCCGTAACGCGCGGCAGTTTCCGGCATCAGCTGCATCAGGCCGATGGCGCCGGCGGGGGACTTGGCTTGCGGGTTGTAACCCGATTCGACGGTGATGATGGCGTGCAGCAGCGCCACATCCAACTCGTGCTCGCGCGCCACCTGCGCGATCATCGGGGCCATGGCCGCGCGCATCGCGGCATTGACCTGAATTACGCCGCCGCTGCCCGCCGAGCGTTCATAAAGCGGTGGCGGGTTGAAACTTTCCGGTTCCGGCCGGGGCGCCTCTTTTTTGAACAGCAGGTAGCCTTCGTGCACCTGGTGGTCAGCCAAGTGGGCGATGCCTTGTGCGTCCACATAGCCCCAGATATCGGCAGTGGCGGGCAGGCTCGCCAGCGTAAATGTTGCCGCGGCGAACGCGGTGCAAACAGCGGATTTTGCTAGTCGGATAGATTTCATCGCGGTTTCATCGGCGGGAACAACTCGAGCCGGGGTCTGGTTTTCGTGATGACAATAACGGCACATTTTACTACTTCGGCAAGCCCAAGTGGGTAAGGTAAAATACCCCGCCATGAAGCGGGCGATTACCCCAGCCATGGTGTTGTTAGTATTTGTTTTTCAAGGGTTTTTTGTGCCCGAGGCGCGGGCGGCCTTGGATTGTGCGCAATTGGTTGCGATAGCCCAGTCGACGCTGGGCCTGCGTGATCAGGGCATGTCGCTATCGGCAGTGCTGGCCGAGGTCGAAACTGCCGAGATGCGCGCCAATCTGAACGCTCAGGAAATCAACCTGTTGCGCCAGATCGTGCGCATCAGCTTTACCAGCGAATATTCACCCCGCGAAGTGCATGAAGCCTGCGTTGCCGGTAGTCTTGGCATCCCCAAGCCCAAGCCGTGAGGCGTGAAACGTGAAACGCCAACTTAACCAGGAGCCCGTGTGATGGTTTTTTTTCGCGATATTTTTGCCGTTGTGTTTGCCCTGTTCGCCTTGACGCAAGGTCCGGCGTTCGCGCAGACCAAGGAAATCGAGCGCACCGGCGGTCCCTATGTGCCGACGCCGCAAATCGTGGTTGATCAGATGCTGCGTTTTGCCAATGTCAAGGACAGCGATTTCGTGATGGATTTGGGCTCCGGCGACGGCGTGCTGGTGCGCACCGCCGCAACGCAAATGAAAGCCTCGGGGCTGGGCATCGAAATTGATCCTGATCTGGTGAAGCGTGCCAATGACCTCGCTCAAAAACAGGGGGTTGCGGCGCGCGCAAACTTTCAGGTCATGGATGTGTTTAAAGCCGATTTATCCAAGGCCAGCGTGGTCACGCTGTACCTGCTGCCCGGCATGATGATGAACCTGCGCAAAAAGATTTATGACGAACTGCGCCCCGGCGCGCGCGTGGTTTCGCACGATTATCACTTTGGCGATTGGGAAGCGGACGACCGCATCACCTTCGACGTGCCGGAAAAGGAATTCATCAATGGCGTGCCCAGCGCCACGGTGTATTTGTGGACCATTCCCGCCAAGATTGGCGGCACGTGGAATATCAAGGTCGATGGGGTCGCGCAGCCCACGACCGCTGAATTCAGCCAGAACTTTCATGTTACCAACGGTACGCTCCCCAATGCGCGCGGCGTGGGTATTTCCGACGTTTCGGTAAAGGGCGAAGCGATTACGTTTTCGATCTGGCGCGGCTCGGTGCGCCATCACTACCGCGGGCAGGTCAAAGGCAACGTGATGGGCGGCATGGTGAATCTGGACGGCCGCGAGGCGAAATGGCAGGCCGAACGGGCAAAATAGCCTTACAAAAAAATCAAATTAAATCAAATACTTGTCAATTTTTCAGCGATTTAGCCCCAGGGCCGGGCGTTAGTTCACCAAAAGCTCCGGCGGCGTAAATCCAATCACAGAATGGCGGTACACGCTCTGCGCATGCGCGAGATCCAGCGCGGCGCGGTTGTGTGCGTCGGTAATGATTTTGCCGCCCTCGAACAATTTGTCCACGAGCGGCATCGGCGCCGCCAGCATGTCCCACAGCAGCGTTTCTTTGGCCGGCGGCACGTAATCCATGGTGACGCGTTCGGGTGTGCGCAGCGCATTCGCGCTGGCGACAATAAAACTGTTGGTGTGCGTGGCGCCTTCGTGCGCGGGGCGGTAAAGCGCCAGATGCGGCAGTTCGCTCCGCAGCGTCACCAGCAGATGGGCGTAACTGACCGGGTTGTGCAAATCAGCAAAGGTGTTGAACACCGCGATGCCGCCTTTGCCCAGGCAGCGGCGCAGATCGCGGAAAAAATCGCGGGTAATCAGGTAGTCCGGAGTGCCGTCGCCGTGAAACAGATCGACAATCACCACGTCGTAGGTGCGCGGACAGGCTCGCACGAAGGTGCGTGCATCGGCTTGATGCACCAGCGTCTTCTTTTCATCAAGTGCGAAAAACTTCCGCGCCGCCTGTAGCGAGGCTGGATCGATTTCGACCACTTCGGTGCGCAGACTTCGCGCCGCCAGTCGCGCCGGCGTCATGCCCGCGCCCAAGCCGAGCGCCAGCGCATTTATCGCATCAGGGCGGTAGGCCATGGCCAGCGCTTCCAGTGCGTAGGTGTAAAACGAACTGGATCGACCGCTGGCCTCAATGCCGTTTTGCGTGAGTCCGTCCTGAAAATACATGCGATTGGCGGGGCCGCCGCCGGCATCGACACCCTGCCGCAGAATTTTTACCGTGCCGAACAGCGAACGAAACGTGCCCTCGACGCGCCACTGTGCTCCCTGATAGTTCACCATGCCGGCGCGGCCGGTGTAGGCGTCGGCTTGCCACAACAGCAGCAGCGACGCGATGAGGCCGGCCACGGCGGTGACGACAATCGCCACGCGGCGTTTCAAGGCCTTGGGCGCGGCAAGCCCCGCCGCGAGACTCAGCGCCGCCAGCGCCGCGGCAATAATCAGTACTGCGTCGTAATTGCTCACATAGGGAATCAGCCCGAACGCGGTGACCAGCACGCCAGCCACCGAGCCCACGGTGCTGACAAAAAATACCTGGCCAGAGCCGCTATCGCCACTTTGGCCATCACCGCTCTTCTGAATGGCGACCAGCAGCGGATTCATTGCCGAGGTGGCGATCAACGGCGCTGCCAGCAGAATGACACAGGCAACAAACGCGCCGCTCACGAGGCTCCAGCTCGCCAGCGAGGGAAACAGGCCCGGATAAATCAGGCAGGCCGCGAAGATGCACAGTGAGGCCACCGCCGGCAGCACACTGTAAAGTTCCTGCAGCCGGCTGCTGTCGACTTTGCGGGAATTCGCTAGCTTGCCGCCTGTCCAATAGCCCGCGGCGAGTGCGATCAGCGTGATCGACAGGATGCCCGTCCAGATGTACAGACTTACGCCAAAGTAAGGCGTCATGATGCGCGAGGCGAGCAGTTCCAGCGCGAGAATCGCGCCGCCGGAGATGAAGAGAATGATTTGCGGCAGCATGGGTGTGGGTCGTGAGCTGTAAGGTGTGGGGTGTGGGGCGTGAGGGGCGCCCGTGGGGCGTCGGGTATAATGCGCTGCCGCAAATTTAGCACGGCTTCGCGGGTATGGGGTTGGTATGCGGCTGTTGATGAGGGTGACACACATGATGGGGATGGGGATTTTCGCGCGATGGTTTTTGGCGGGGCTGATGGCGTTTGCCGCGACCGTGTACGCGCAGGAGCCGCGCGTGCCCTACGTGCCCACGCCGCAGGATGTCGTGGATAAAATGTTGCAAATGGCGCGCGTCGTTGGTAGCGACTATCTGATTGATCTGGGTTCGGGCGATGGGCGCATCGTGGTGACCGCCGCCAGGAAATATGGCACGCGCGGCTTTGGCGTTGACATCAACCCCACGCGCATCGAGGAAGCGCTGGCAAACGCACAAAAAAATGGCGTCACCGACAAGGTGGCTTTTTATCAGCGTGATCTGTTCCAGACAGATCTGTCGCAGGCTACGGTGATCAGCATGTATCTGCTGCCGCGCGTGAATTTAGAATTGCGGCCGAAGTTGCTGGAGCTCAAACCTGGCACGCGCATTGTGTCGCATGATTTTTCGATGGAGGAATGGAAACCCGATGCTCATGTGCAGGTGTATTCCCGCGAGAAATACAACGGCTCCGGCGGCGAAAGCGACGTTTACTTCTGGGTGGTGCCGGCAAAGGTAGCGGGAACGTGGCGTTGGGAGTTGTCGCCGCGTGGCGGCGCCGCGCAGGTCGCCGTTCAGGCCTATACCGTGACGTTGAATCAGACGTTTCAGGTGGTGAGTGGGACGGTTACGGTCAATGGCCGCGCGATCCCGCTGCAAAACGTCAAACTGAACGGTGACGAGTTGAGTTTCAGCTTTGCCGCCGATTTGGGCGCGGGGCCGGTCAAACACGAATTCCGGGGCAAGGCCGACGGCGGC
>OMIN01000066.1 GCA_900299145.1 Betaproteobacteria bacterium
CTTTTAATCCGTTGGTCGCGAGTTCGAATCTCGCACCTCCTACCAGTTAAATCAAAGGGTTAGCGTTATGCGCTAGCCCTTTGGTCCTTTTGGCGTGGGGAAAACGTGGGAAACGGAATTACATTGCCGCCCCTGCCATTTTCGATACGCGATGCTGCAGCCGCTAGATGTTCCGTCGCATACTTCGCGTAACGATCCACCATCACGCGTGATTTCCAGCCGCCTAAGTCTTTCAGTTCATCGCAAGACGTTCCCGCCTGACGATGCCATGATGCCCATGTATGCCGGAGATCATGAAACCGGAAATTCTTGATTCCTGTCTTCCCTAATGCGGTATGCCAAGCCGAATTGGTTAATTCCCACCGGATAGGCTCGCCGTTATAAGTGAAACAATAACGGTCATGCTTTCCGGCTTCACCTTGCAATACAGCTACAGCATCAGCATTTAGCGGAACGCCTCTCGGCGTGCCATTCTTCGTCTGATCGAGCCATGCCGTCTGACGTTCCAGATCGACGCGCCGCCATTCCAAGCCTGTAATCTCACGCGCACGACACCCTGTAGCCAACGCAAACCGCACGATTGCCGCCAAGTGATTGGGACACACAGAAATCAAACGACTTGCCTCCTCTCGCGTTAACCAGCGGTCACGCTCTACTTCACCTTGCAAGAGCCGGATTTTTGGAAATGCATCGAGCCATTGCCATTCATCACGTGCCATCCTAAGCAGGCAGCGAATCAAGGCAAGGTAGCGATTGACGGTCGCCGGTTTGTTTCCCTTCTTTAGCTCGCCTTGGACGACGCCCCAGATAATATCCCCGGTAATTTCGTCCAACATCAACGAGCCAAAGTATGTATCCAGCTTACGGCAAATTCGCCTTACGTCCTCGATACTCCTTAAACTCGACTTTACCGCGAGGTACCTTACAACAGCATGCTGCCAAGAATGCCTTAATTTAACGCCGAACGCCGACTGCTTAAACGCTTCAGCCTTGAGCTTGGCAACTAGCATTAAGGCTTGTTGCCTGCTTTCGGTTTTAGCGCTTTGGCGTACGCGGACGCCGTTTGGTAATACAACGTCGATCCACCAGTACGTAGAATCTCCGCGCCGGTAGACTCCTCTTTCTCGGGCCATTTTGTCCTTTCCTTTCCGGCCCACCCTCGGCCTTTATATTCGTTCAGCCACGTGTCCAAGTCAACTATGTCCCATACCGAGCGCCGCCCAATTTTGATAGGTGGCGGGCCTATTTGGAGCAATAGCGTTACGCCGATGGCCAAATATTTGGCGGCCTGTTCCTTGGTAAGGCAGCGGCGCACCGGCAGCGGCAACTGCGCTTTATCCTGCGTTTCGTCAATCAAATCTCACCTCGTATCCAGTTGAATCCAACTGCGACATTCGAGTAGAGACTGGCTCGTCACCGTTAACATGCATGTCCGCAGCTTCATCAAAACCTCATCGCCCGCAATTGCCCAAACACCTCGCGAGCGAAAGTGCGCAAGCGTTGCTTCTCCATCAACGAATAATCGGGAGAAGCCAGCGCCTGCAGGATCGTGTGCCGCTTGGTGTTGAGCTTGCGGATATCTTCGCCGAAGGTCAGCGGGTTGTGCCGGTACAAGGTTACCCGGCCCGTCAATCTGGCTTCACAAAGCTTGTAAGCCTGGGTTTCCATGAACGGCTTGCCTTCCGCCGTTTCGATCTCGCCAAAGTGCTCGTTGAGCCAAAGCACAACCCCCGTACCGATAACTTTCTGCGCAATGGCGTAAAAGCCGTTTGCCGTATCCGCTAACATATCGCCGCCACCCACGATGGTATGGATATACGTGGTCTTGCCCGCATCGCGCATCAGCGCAAACACCTCGTTCTCCACCATATAAGCCAGCAGATTCGCAAAGGTATTGGCCCCGGTATCCACCACGAAATTACCTTCATCCGTCAGCAACGTCTCCATCAGCGTGTCGAAACGCTTGGGATTGATTACCCGGGATTGATCGGCCAGTGGTATGTGCCGTACCGCCAAAGCCGCGTAATGGGCAAAGGTCGTATTCTCCTGATCGGTATCGAAACAGCGTACCGCTCCGGTTTCGTTCATCATATGCTGCGCCAGCAGCGTGGCGACAAAAGACTTGCCGATACCGCCCTTGGCCTGAAGTACAAAGTGAACCGTGTTTTGCATAAATCCCTCATTTCAGAAGTTCAGGCGGAAGCCCGCCTGCGTTAAATTCAAACTTTTTGGGTCCAAGGCCGGAGTCAAGCTCTGTTGTGCCCGCGCTCAGTTGTGATCCGGCGGTTGCCCGCAACCCTGCCGGCGTAGTCTGTGCAGAAAACGGCACCGGATTAGCTGCGGGCGCGGAAGATCGCCGCCGCTTGCGAAACCGGTAGAGATAGCTCTTGTAAGTACGCTCCGTAAGCTCAAAGCCGTTGGCGTTCAGCAGCGCCAGAATCTCGGCATGGGTAACGCCCTCGGCCAGCTTCTTCTCGATGGCGGGAAACATGCGATACAGGCGCGGTGCTTTGCGCCCGGCGGAAAGCTGCATCAGGGCAGATTCGAGTTCCATTTGATATATCTATAAAAATCAGATACTTGTATTGTTAAAGCATTCTGCTTTGCTGCTGTTTCCCCGAATCAGCGGCCGATGTAAGTTGCAACTATGCGTTCCCTGCCATGGCCCAGCTCCTCACTGATGACCAGCCGCACCCGGCGATCCAAGCCCTTCTGTTCCAGCGTCAGTTCCCTCGACTTCGGCCCGCCCAGCGCAGGGCACAGCCAACCCGTCAATTCGCGGTATCGCGTCTGGGCGTAGTGGTGACGATGCCCATGCACGTGATAGATACCGGCGGCCTGACATTGCGCCTTGAAGCGCTGTAGCTGTTGTACATAGCTCTTCCCGGCGGGAATCAGACTGCCCTTTCCAGCCAGTTGCCGGGCTTCGTCCAATACCGTCCGCTGCTGCTCATTACGAATCGGGATTTCACGCGCCCGCCCACCCTTGGTCCAGCTCGCCTTGAGCGTGAGCCGGTCGCCGCCGTCGGCCCACTCAGGGCGGAACTTGATCGACTCCTCCCGCCGCAAGCCAAAAGCCGCCTGCAACTTCAATGAGGTACGGGTATAGGGATCGGTAACCTTGCCCAGATCGCCATCGGACAGCGTTCTGGCCTGACTCACGTTGGTGACATAGTTGCGGCGTGCAATACCGTAATGGCCGTTGTCGCGCGCCATCACATTCATCTTGTTGACTTTCTCCGCCCACCAGCGCAGCTCTGTCATGCGGTTCTTGATGGTGCCGGCAGAGAGCGATTGGGCTTTCCAGTGTTCCACCAGCGTCGTCACATGCTTGGGTTTGAGGCTTGCCGCCTTCATGTCCTTGAAACCCAGCTGATGCAGCTGATTGGCGATCTGCGTCAGAATAGCTTCCCGTGCATGCTGGGTGGCGTAGCTACCGTCGTGATTGCGACGGCACAGTTGTTTTAGCTCGTAGTTCAGGTCTTTCATTAATGCCTCCGCTCGTGAATTCACCTTACAGATTCTGCCGTTCGTCAAGCAGGCAAAGTGCGGCAAACCCCCACATAAATGCGGGGGGTTGACCCGGAAAAGGGCGATTTTTATGGGAGCCGGTGGTCATGATGTTCCACTGATCGTCGCGGCAGCGCTGCCGTTGCAGCGCAGATTGATTGCGAACAACACGCTGCCGGCGTGCTATCGGTATGCAGCCCAGATGCAGTCTTTGGACGCTGGAATGCAGTCGATTTGCAACCAATTTGTAGATCCCCTGCTGCCCTGTGCGTCCACTTTGCAGCTCTACGCGGAGCCTGCTATTCATCGCGTAAATCCTTTCTGTTCAAAATGTTTGCCATGTCTGCTATGCCTGCAATATTGGGTGTGTGCTGCCATTCAGGTTAGTGTTACTGTCCGGCTTCCATGCCTTGGCATGAGAGCGCTACACGGGACCTCGGGACACCACGCCCGGTTTGTGTCGTTGTTTTGCTGCTTGCCTGCCCGACACGGCATTGGCGGCGATGGTTTCTCCTGGTGGAGAGTGTCGCCATCGCTGAGTCATTACCCGGACTCTCGGGTTGCGCCAGAGTGGCGCGCTACCAGACGCTCGTTAAGACGAGCAGCAGATGAACCGCGTTGCACGGTTCAGACGATGTGATGGGCCAGAACGGCCCGTCACTACGGGTGGTCACTTCAAAAATCATGACGCAATGACTTGATGGCGCAGAGATTTCACGCGTCGTCACTAGCAGCTGGCGCTGGCTAGTTACGACGCGCTGGCCCAGTGAACAGACTTACGGGGCTGGCGCAGAAGGGCAGACGGAGGCTGGCGCAGGGCGTAACGGCTGAAGCCGTTGCCGCAAGCTGGCGCAGCTATGGTTAGACAGGCATGAACTCAAGCGGATTGAGCTGATGCCATGAATCCGCGCTGACATACGCGGCAGATACTCGATGACGGTACTACCCGCCGCACGCGAAACCGCACGTGGGGCAGTCGATGGGACTTACTGATTTACTACACTTACGATTGTCTCCAGACCTCGCGGCCACCGGTTCTCAGGAGACTCGCCGGTTTCGGGCGCTCTTGCGAGCAGGGCGATGCTTAACGCGCATCAGGCGGGCTGACTCAGCCAGCGTAAATCCTCTATTGCCGGATGTGACTTTGCGCCAGAAAAAAAGTTTCAACGGATTCATTCGCAAGAGCGAGACTTTTCTGAAAATAATGTTGGTGTATTAGCCAAATGGCACAAGCATGAAAATACAGAAGAATCTGTCAATTGCTCACAAACGAAATCGAGAAATGCATACCATGGCGTCGGCAGACAAATGGGCCAAGACGAACCCTAGCCGTTGATCCTGACTCTGCTCACCAATTACAGTTCTCGCAATCTGCCATCCGTATACTTTTTTTGCATGGATGCGGATAATTGACTAAAGCTCGTTAGCAATAAATTTGTGCGCCTGCTGGCTGATGTAGCGCCCATTTGAACATCTTGCGTCACGTGTCGTATAACCGTAATCAAATCGTCATCATCTTGCTACATATGATCGCTATGCTGTAACGCGTGAAAAGCGCGGAAGAGTTTATTGTCGAGTCGTTTCTGGCTTATCCCGACAGCCTGCGGCTGGCGTTGGTGACGGAAACGTTTCCACCGGAAATCAACGGCGTAGCAATGACGCTCGGCAATCTGGTGAAGGGCTTGCTCAAACGCGGGCATGCGGTGCAAGTCGTGCGCCCGCGCCAGGCGCGCGAGGCGGCGCAAACGCCGCGCGCGGGCTTTGACGAGATTCTGGCTAAGGGCATCCCGATACCGAACTATCCCGATCTGCGCTTTGGCCTGTTGTCGGAAAACCGGCTGATGCAGCTGTGGCGGCAACGGCGACCGGACATCGTGCATGTGGCGACCGAAGGGCCGTTGGGCTGGTCGGCTGTGACCGCCGCGCGCAAACTACAATTGCCGGTGACCAGTTCGTTTCACACCAATTTTCATCACTACTCGAGCCACTATGGCATGGGTCTGCTGAAAGTGCCCATCGAGGCCTATCTCAGAAAGCTGCATAACCGCACGCTGGCGACACTGGCGCCGACGCAGGATGCGGCACACTTGCTGCGAGACCACGGCTATCGCAACGTGTCGGTACTGTCGCGCGGCGTGGCGCTGGAACAATTCACGCCGGCATTGCGCTCGGTGCAACTTCGCGCGAGTTGGGGCGCCATTGATACCGATGTCGTGGTGTTGCACGTCGGGCGACTAGCCAAAGAAAAGAACGTCGATGTGGTGGTTGCCGCCTTTGCCGAGATTCAGGCGCGCCTGCCGTCAGCGAAGCTGGTGTTCGTCGGTGACGGGCCTTTGCGCGCCGCGTTACAGCAGGCCTGCCCGCAGGCGATTTTTGCCGGCATGAAAACCGGACGCGAGCTTGCGGCGCACTATGCGTCGGGCGACTTGTTTTTGTTTCCCAGCTTGACCGAAACTTTTGGCAACGTCGTGCCTGAAGCGCTGGCCAGCGGACTGGCAGTACTGTCTTACGCCGTGGCGGCGGCGGGCAATGTCATCACCGACCGTAAAAACGGCAGATTGATTCAACCTGGCGAAGAACTCGAATTCATCCACGCGGCAGTGGCGCTGGCGGCCGATGACGGACTGCGCGCAAGCCTGTGCCGCGAGGCGCCTGCCAGCGTCGAGCACATGAGCTGGCTGGCTGTCACCGACAGCTTTATCACCACGCTACGTGGCGTGATGGCGCGCCACGACAATCAGTTGACCGCGAGCCTGTATTCATTGCCCGCGGCAAGGGGTGAGACCGGGCGCTCACGTAGCGCCCCCAACGTTCCTACCCCACCCAACGCATGAGGGCCTGCCCCATACGCATGACAGCTCCTTCGCGTAGATGGTCAGCCAGCACAAAGCCCTTGGGCGCCAGCACGATGATGGTGGAGCCGTGCTGAAACCACCCCATTTCCTGCCCTTTGCCGAACGCCGCGTTGCACGCGATGCGGCGCGGCCCTCGGTACTTCAGGTGCAGCAATACGTTGAGAAAATGCAGATGGATGCTTGCCACCAATATTGCCGCCACCGGCACCAGCGCGACCGGCTGGCCCGTACACGGACCGCTACCCAAGACACGCGCTTTGATGAACGCCCGTTCGTTTTTGCAAAAGAGTTTTTCAACGCGTTTCAGCGCAATCGGGTTCACGTTCCAGGTGTCGCCGGAAAAATAGCTTACGTGTTCCACCCGCAAATGGTGCGGTGCGTGATAACGGTGATACATGCTGGAGGTCAGCCGCAGCGTCGCGAAGTAGCCGTCGCGCCATTCGTCACTGGCAGCGTCCTCGCCCAGCAAATCTTGCAGCGTGTAGCGAAATCCCTTCGCGTGAAAGGTTTGAAACATACGTGTGCCTTCGATTCTGCCGTGTGCACCAATGATTCCGTCGCATGGGCTAGCCAGCACTGCCGGGTCGGCTTCCACCGGCCGCACGCCCGGCTTCAGTTCGCGGATAAAGCAATCGTGCAGGCTGCTGAATTGCGTCTTGCGCGCCTCGCTGACATCCAGTCCCGAAAAAAAACGCCACACTGCAATAGAAGCGTCACGCACCAGCGGATGCTCGATCTTACTGAACCAGCCCATGAATCGCGTCAGCGTGTTGCGCGGCAGGCGGTTGGTGAGCAAAAAGTTCAAATCCTCATGACGCAACAGATGTTGAATTAATTGTTGAATGCTCATAACTATTTGTTTTTATGAATATTTTTCAGGAAAGACCTTGCCCATGAACGAAACCCTTGGCCTGGTGGCACTCGGTGGCGCGCTGCCCGTTGCGTGGTATGCGCTGGCGAGTGCGAAGACGCGGCTGGAGTTGTCTCTCGCCAAACACCGTTCGCTCGCAGGTCATCCGCGCATGGCGCGGCGTATCGCGGCGCTGATGCCCGAATATCGTTATCGCGAGGACGAGGCGTTCGGCATTGATGGCGCGCCAGCAGACATCGTGGCCCGGCGCCGTGCCGCCTTCACGCAACTGAGTGAGCAATTCTGCACACGCTTCGCGCGCAGCGCAGCGCTGTCCGCCGAAGCCGAGAGTGGCATCTCGGACATGCGATTTGTCAGCGCTTACCGCGTGCCGTTCCAGTTTCGCACGCTGGCATCGCAATTGAAAGGTGGGTCGTTCGTGCAGGCCACGCGCGGTGTCACCGTCACCGATCTCGATGGCAATACGTTTTATGATCTGACCGGCTCGTACGGCGTCAATCTTTTCGGTAACGATTTTTACAAGCAGTGCATCGCCGATGGCAGCGCGCTGGTGGGCGAACTGGGTCCCGTGCTCGGCGCGTATCACCCGGTCGTGGCGGACAATGTGTTTCGCCTGAAGGAAATTTCTGGCATGGACGAAGTGTCGTTTCACATGTCCGGCACCGAAGCCGTGATGCAGGCCGTGCGTCTGGCGCGCTATCACACGCGGCGTACGCATCTGGTACGTTTTTGTGGCGCGTATCACGGCTGGTGGGGCGACGTGCAGCCGGGCATCGGCAACCCGGTACGCGCGCGCGACACCCATACGCTGAAGGAAATGGACGAGGCCACGCTGCGCGTGCTGCGCCGCCGCCGCGACATCGCGTGCGTGCTGGTGAATCCGCTGCAGGCGCTGCATCCGAATGTGAATGCGCCGGGTGATTCGTCGTTGGTGGACAGCTCTCGCCGCGCGGCGTACTCGCGTGAGTCCTATACCCGCTGGTTGATACAGCTGCGCAAAATCTGTGACGAGCGAGGCATCGCGCTGATCTTTGATGAAGTGTTCGTGGGATTCCGTCTTGCGCCCGGCGGCGCGCAGGAATACTTCGGCGTCCACGCCGATCTGGTGACGTACGGCAAAACGCTGGGTGGCGGCCTGCCCATTGGCGTGGTGTGCGGCAAACACGCTTGGATGAAACGTTTCCGGGATAATGCGCCGGCGGACATTTGCTTCGCGCGCGGTACTTTCAATTCGCACCCGTACGTGATGGGCGCGATGAACGCCTTCCTGCGGCGGCTCGACACCGCGCCGGTGCGTGCGCTCTACGACGGGTTGGAAGATATCTGGAACGGTCGTGCGAGAGCACTGAATCAACGATTGACTGAAGCTGGCGTCCCGGTGCAGGTCGCGAATTTCTCGACCATCTGGACGGTGACTTACACACAGCCCGCCTGCTACAACTGGTTGTTTCAGCACTATCTTCGCCTGGAAGGGCTGGCTTTGAGCTGGGTGGGTAGCGGACGCCTGATATTCAGCCTCAATTACAGCGCGGCGGATTTTGACGCCGTGGCGAACCGCATCGTGCGCGCGGCGCTGGCCATGCAGCGGGACGGCTGGTGGTGGCACAACCCGGCGCTGACCAATAATTCGATCAAGCGCCGGTTGCTACGGGAAATAGCGCGCGAATTTTTCTCACGAAAGATTGTGTCACGCGTGCCTATTTAGTGTGCCTTGCGTGGCTCTATTAGCTCACCGCGCATCAAGGCAAACGGTGCCTTGTAATACAGCTTGATGTCGTGAAACGGGTCGGTGAGGATTTTGCTCATCCATACGAGGCCCGACATGACGTCCTTGATGAAAAACAGATGGATGGTGCGAAGCAGCAACCCGCCAACGCCGATGGCAAGCCATATTAGCCCGGTGTTGTGAAGAAAGCCTTGAGAGTTGGTGTGCGGCTCCAGCAGCCCGAAGAGACTCGGCTCCACCATCAGCACCAGCGGCGACAGCGCCCAGATCACCATCAACACTACCTTGCGCTTGAGGTTGTAACCGACCTTGATGTCTTCCTTATACTCGTGCGTGGCCTGATTGACTTCATCGTAGCCCTTGGGCTCGAAGAAAAAGTGGCCTGCCTGACGGCTCGTCATCGAAATCAGCCATGCGATCAGGGCGGCTGTTGCCGGATCCTTGAACAGCCACGCATAGGCGCACACGAAACTGATCGCGCTCACCAGATGCAGCGTTTGATTGATGCGGCTGTGATGGTAATAGCGATGGTCATCCCAGCGTTGAATTTGCAATTGCCTGAAGAATTCGGAGATCACAGACATTAGGGCTCCTTATAAAAAATACACGGGGATATCACTGAGTTGTAGTGTAGAGGCAATACATGACGGCTCCGTGACGGCTTTTGTGGGGGTTGTGTTACAACGCGTGGCGCCGCCGGGGCGTCTGGCGTCCGCGGCACGGGCCGGGAATGGGCAGGAATTGTGTAGGACTGTAGGAGGCTAGGCGCGCAGGCGTTCTGCCGGCGCGGCTTTCGCGTGTTCCTGCGGCTGCGGCTGGGGCAATAGTGGGGCAAGCGCGTAGTCGGGCGTGCTGCGTACTAATTCCATGCGCCCGTCCATGTGCTCAACCAGCGCGGTGCAGCTGTCCACCCAGTCGCCGCAGTTATAGTACGCGATGTTTTCGATGGATTTCAGCGCCGCCGTGTGAATGTGCCCGCACACCACGCCATCCATCTTCTTGTGTGCGGCGGCACGTACCGCCACGGTCTCGAAATCGCCGATATACGCCACCGCTTTCAAAACGTTGCGCTTGGCGTAGTCCGCCAGCGACCAGTGGCCGCCGATACCGAGCTTGCGGCGGCTTAGCGACAGTAAACGATTAATGTGTACCAGTACGGTGTACGACACATCGCCCAGCACGGAAATCCAGCGGTGGCAGGTGGTCACCTGATCGTACTGGTCGCCGTGCATTACCCACAGGCGCTTGCCGCCTGCGGTGGCATGCACATGATCAGCCACTATGTCCACTGCGCCGAAAGACATGCCAATATATTCGCGCAGCGCTTCGTCGTGGTTGCCAGGAACGAAATATACTTTAGTGTGGTGGCGCGCCATGCGCAGGATTTTCTGCACAATGGTGTTATGCGCCGGCGGCCAGTACACCGTGCGCTTCATCGCCCACAAATCGATGATATCGCCCACCAGATACAGATATTCACTCTCGTAGTCGCGCAGGAAGGCGAGCAGCCGTTCGGCCTGACAGGCTCGTGTACCGAGGTGAATATCCGACAGGAACACGGCACGCACGCGTTTTACGCTGTTGTGCCGCTTGGGTTCTTTGGGCTCAACGGGAACCATGGGCCGCGCTGACGTGGCATCCATCAAAGACGCCGGCCCGGTGAGACTCGGCGCCGCTGGTGGCGGCGGTGCCGACCCGTTGAAACCGGCGCCCACGAAGCCGCTCATCGCATTCTTGAATAGCCTCAAGTATCACCAATAAATGACTGTTTTATTGGACCTATCCTAGCGCGCGCCTGTTGCAAGCTTATGACACGCGCGCGTCTCGAATGCAGGGACGAACGTGGGTTGTAATCAAACGTTCATCGGCGTGTCACAAAGCCTGTTCATGATGTGCCCACTTTGTTCCGGAGGCCGCATGTCTGTCATTCGCATCCATCGTTTGAGCAAGCAATTCGGCGCGCGTCAGGCGCTCGACGACATATCGCTCGAAATAAAATCCGGCGAAATGGTCGCACTGATCGGCGCGTCCGGATCGGGCAAATCCACCCTGCTTCGGCATGTATCGGCGCTGACACTCGCCGAAGGCGGCAGTGTCACGCTGGATGGCATTCCCGTTCAGCAGGCCGGCCGTGCGGCACGCGGCATACGCGAATTGCGTTCGCGTACCGGTTTTGTGTTCCAGCAATTCAATCTGGTGGCACGTTTGCCGCTGATCACCAATGTGCTGACCGGCTTGCTTCACCGCGTGCCCCTATGGCGCAGTCTTACCGGACGCTTTACGCGCGAGGAAATTCGCATTGGTATGGAGGCGCTGAACCGCGTCGGCATGCTCGAATATGCGTGGCAACGCGCGTCTACGTTGTCGGGCGGGCAACAGCAGCGCGGCGCTATCGCGCGCACGCTGGTGCAGGGGGCACGCACGATACTGGCCGATGAGCCGATAGCCTCGCTGGACCCGGAGTCATCGCGGCGCGTGATGGACATTCTTGCCACGATCAATCGCGAAGACGGCTGCACCGTGGTGGTGTCTCTGCATCAGGTGGAATTCGCCCGGCTGTACTGCCCGCGCATTGTCGCCCTGCGCCAAGGCAAAGTGGTGTACGACGGGCCATCCGCAGCGCTGACCAACAACCTGCTTGCGGACATTTACGGCGCAGAGGTGCATGAACTGTTCGCGTCGCCGGAATCTGCCGCCGCCGCGCATGAAGCGGCCGTAGTGATGCCCTTCCCGTTTCCGCAGCCGGTGGCTGCATAAAGTGAAAAGTAAATTAGTTAAATAAAATAAGGGGTTACCTATGATTCATTTGCTCAGAACCTTGCTGTTGTGTGCGGCAGCGACTGTGTTTCAGGCGTACGCGCAAATTACCAATGAAATCAACTTTGGCATTATTTCCACCGAGTCCTCAAGCAATTTGAAGGAGAACTGGCAGCCGCTGATCGACGACATGCAAAAGCGCACGGGCCTGAAAATCAATGCTTTTTTCGCGTCGGACTACGCGGGCATTATCGAAGCGATGCGCTTTAACAAGGTGCAGGTGGCGTGGTACGGCAACAAGGCTGCCATGGAGGCGGTGGATCGCTCCAACGGCGAAGTGTTCGCGAAAATGGTCGCGCCGGACGGCAGCCAAGGTTATTACTCGTTGCTGGTCGTACATAAGGACAGCCCGCTTCGCAGCCTTGACGATATGCTCAAAAACGGCAAGAACCTCAACTTCGGGAACGGCGACCCCAACTCCACTTCGGGCTTTCTCGTGCCGTCCTATTATGTGTTCGCGCTGAACAAGATAGATCCCAAGACGCACTTCAAGACCGCGCGTGGCGCGAGCCATGAAACCAACCTGCTGGCAGTGGTCAACAAGCAAGTGGATGTGGCTACCAATAATACGGAAAACCTTGAGCGATTCAAAACGAAATTTCCGGACAAGGCGGCGGACGTGCGGGTGATCTGGAAGTCGCCGCTGATTCCGAACGATCCGCTGGTATGGCGTAAAGACTTGTCCCCTGAGCTCAAGAAAAAAGTGCGTGACTTCGTATTGGCGTACGGCACCGGCGCCGACGCGGCGCGCGAAAGAGCCATCATGCTGAAAATCACCACCGCGGGCTTTCAAGCGTCGGATGATCGCCAGTTACTACCGATCCGTCAGCTCGAACTCTTCAAGGACAAAACCAAAATCGAAAACGATACTGCGATGAGCGCGGCTGATAAAACAGCCAAACTCGAGGAAATCAACCGCAAGCTGGCACAGCTCAACACGCAACTGGCGGCCAGCAAGTAATTTGCTCCGATGAATACCCCCACGGTAATGGCGCCGCCGAACGGCATGACAGTGCCGTTGGATATTCCGCAGCCGCCGAAACAGTCACTGGTGGTGTTGTTCGGCTGGGGCATTGCGCTGGCGCTGCTGGCGTGGGCATGGCAGGGCGCTGACATGCGTCCGCTGGCGCTGGTGCGCGACGCGTCAAATATGGGCGCCTATGCCGCGGGGTTCTTCCCGCCGGATTTCACCGAATGGCGCGGCTACATGAAGGAAATGGTGATAACACTGCATATTGCAATGTGGGGAACGGCGCTGGCGATTGTGTGCGCGATTCCATGTGGGTTGCTGTGCTCCAGCAATATCGCGCCGTGGTGGATTCATCAGCCAATGCGGCGTTTGATGGATGCTGCGCGCGCAATCAATGAAATGGTGTTCGCGATGCTGTTCGTGGTCGCGGTGGGGCTGGGGCCGTTCGCTGGCGTGCTGGCGATTTTTGTGCATACCACCGGCATCCTCGCCAAGCTTTTTTCCGAAGCGGTGGAAGCCATTGACCCCAAGCCGGTCGAAGGCATCCGTTCCACTGGCGCCCATCCGCTGGAAGAAATCGTCTATGGCGTGATACCCCAGGTGTTGCCGCTGTGGATTTCTTACACCCTATACCGCTTCGAATCCAATGTGCGCTCGGCCGCCGTGGTGGGCATGGTGGGTGCGGGCGGCATCGGCGTCGTGTTATGGGAAATCATTCGCGGCTTTCAATACGCACAAACCTGTGCGGTGATGTTGATGATCGTGGGTACCGTTAGCCTGATTGATGTGATATCGGCACGCATTCGCCGGGTATTTATCTAACTCGCCATGACAACTGAAGACATTATTGAAGCCGTGATTGAACTGCTGGAAAAATCCGCCGCGCATCGCTATGGCGGCGAACCCGTCAGCCAACTGGAACATGCTCTGCAATGCGCACAGCAGGCGGAAGCCGAGCAGTCGCCGGACGAATTGGTGATCGCGGCGTTGCTGCACGATTTGGGCCACATGCTGCACGATTTGGGCGACGACGCCACGCGGCAGGGCATCGACGACAAACACGAAGTGCGCGCGCTGCATCTGCTGCGGCGTGC
>OMIN01000067.1 GCA_900299145.1 Betaproteobacteria bacterium
ATCATAACTCTTGGCCGACAAAATCATGATTTTTGTGGAAGCCAGCTCGGCACGTCCGCGCAGGCTGCGCGTCAACTCGAAGCCGTCCATCCCCGGCATCATCAGATCGGTGATGACGCAATCCGGCATTTCACTGGGAATATCACGCAAGGCGTCGGTGCTGGAGCCGCAGGTGACAACCGCGTGCCCCGCCTTCACTAGCAGGCATTCCACCAGTGACAGCGCATCGGGATCATCGTCGACGACAAAGAATTTCATGGGCTTCCGGCCGGTAAAAACATAAGGCGCCACTATACTCCGTGCGGCTAATCCAGCGAGTTATTTTGCCATATTCATGCATTTACCGGCCCGAAGCGCCCGGTTTTCGTGCATGCGCGCAACATTTCCGGCCAAAACACCCGGCGGTGCCCAGTCCATCATTCGTGCGCTACAGGTTTTCCCTAAAAACTGGCTCGCCAAGCGATTTCTGGCAAAAGAATTCCGGGGCAAAAAAACAGGGGGCCGAAGCCCCCCTTTTTTTAACGAGTCCAGTGCACGCAGAAATCGCGCGCATCGGTCGCATGACCGATCAGCACTTCATCCTGCCGCAGGCGCCCACCCCAGTGTCGTTCGGGCTCTTGATCGCTTCTTTCAGGCTGTCGGACATCGGGAAGTTCAGGTTAACGCCCTTGGGCGGAATTTTTGACTGGAACCACTTGGTATAGATTTTGTTGATCTCACCGCTCTTGTAAAGGCCACTGACCACGCCATCCACCAGCTTTTTGAACTCGGCGTCGTCCTTGCGCATCATGATGCCGTACGGGTCGTCCGAAATGAAGTCGCCCACCACCACGAAGTCGCCGGGATTGCGCGCATTGGCGATCAGGCCGTAGAGAATGATGTCGTCCATCGGGAACGCCACCGCTCGGCCGGTATCCACCGTGAGGAAGGACTCGGCGTGGTCTTTGGCGGGGATGAAATTGATGCCGAGTTTCTTCTCGTCGTTATAGGCCTTCATCGCGCGCTCGTTGGTGGTGCCCTGCGTAAAGACGACGGTCTTGCCTTTCAGATCATCGTAACCTTTGATGCCGGAGGATTTTTTCACCACGATCTTGGTGCCGGTCATGAAGTACGTCGGGGCAAAGGCGACCTGCTTCTGACGCTCCACGCTGTTGGTGGTAGAGCCGCACTCCAGATCAATGTTGCCGCCGGTCAGAACGGGAATACGCGTTTGCGATGTCACGGGCACGAACTCCACTTTCAGGTTCGGCAATTTCAACTGCGCCTTCACCGCATCAGCGACCTTCATGCAGATGTCGACGCCGTAGCCCACCGGTTGCTGCTTGTCGTCCAGATACGAAAACGGAATCGACGCATCGCGATGGCCGATTTTGATAGTGCCGGTATCACGGATTTTCTTGAGCGTGCCGCCGTCCTGAGCGAACACTGTGCCGCCGAAGCTGGTCAGCGCAACGCTCGCGATCAGCGCGGTAAACATACGGGTGAAACGTTTCATGGGAACTCCTCCTGGGTACTTTGGCTGGTAAATGCCTGTGGGTTACTGTGAAAAAACGGCGGGTCTGGAATACCATCACGACGGATGTGAAGCTGCCCGCAAATCTATCCGTTCATGATGGGATTGTCCAGAGGGGCTTTTAAAAAACAATTAAAAAACAATTACTTACACAATCCTTAACGCTTTGGACTGCCCGCAATCAACGCACAGCGCCGGTGCCGGATGACGCACACCACGCTACATCAGGCAGCGCGCCACCATGCCACACTAGCTCGCGCCAGCGCACGCGTGGCGTCGATGCAATGCGGTGACACGTCCGACACCTCAAATTCGAGCGCCAGCGGAATTTCCGTGCAGCCCATCACCACCGCCTGCGCACCATTTTCGAGCAGCCGCCGTGCCGCCCGCACTGCCAGCGCGTGCGCCTGTGCGAGTTCGTTGCGTTTGACGTGCTCAATGGCGGGCAGCACCATCGTACGCTGTTCCTCCGGGGTGCTTAATAGACAGTCAATGCCACGCGACGCAAGCCGGCGCTGAAAAAACCCGGCCGCCACCGTGCCCTCGGTGGCCAGCAGCCCGACCCGGCGCGCATCTCCCAGGCTAGCGCAAGCCGCGTCGGCAATATGCAAGATCGGCAGGCCGCCATCGCGCACAAGATCGTCGTACCAAAAGTGCGCAGTATTGCAGGCAATCGCGACGGCTTTTGCGCCGGCGCGCTTTAACGTCAGCACGCCCTCGAGCATGTGCGGCAACGGCGATTCACCGTTGCCGACAATCGCAGGCGGGCGCTCCGGCATCTGCGGCACCGAGTACGCCACCACGGGCACGTGCTCCTGATCACGCGTGGCGGGTGTTTCCTCGATCAGCTTTTGCAGGAAATCCACCGTCGCCAACGGGCCCATGCCGCCGAGTACGCCCAAAATCTTTTTCATGTTGTACCGTAAAATGAATGCGCGATCATTCTACAGCCCGCCCGGCAAAATATTGTGCAACCCGCGAAAACCACATACGCCAGCATCACTCCCTTCGTCACCAAGGACGGTTCGCAAATCCGCGAGCTGATGCATCCGGCACAACACGCCGCATTCGGCAGCCGCGCGCAAAGCTTGGCCGAAGCCACCATCGTGCCCGGCGCGCAAACCGAGTTGCACAAACACCACCGCGCGGAAGAGATTTATCACATCACGCAAGGCGCGGGCCGCATGACACTTGGCGCCGATCAATTCGACGTGGTACCCGGCGATACCATTTGCATCCCGCCCGGCACGCCGCATTGCATCACCTGCACCAGTGATCTGCCGCTGAAAATCCTCTGCGCCTGCACGCCGGCTTACGCGCACGAGGATACCGAAATTATCAAATAAATCAGATACTTATGAATTACCAGCCTTCGGTGCGCGATTCTTGCCTGGCTGCCACAGCACATCACCACCACCGGCCACATCACCAGGATGATTCGCGAAGCGATTCAACACGCGGCTGGCGACAAACAGCAGGTCCGACAGCCGGTTGAGATACGAGCCGGCCAGCGCGGGGACCGTTTGCCCCTTGCTTAATGTCACGACGCGCCGTTCGGCGCGCCGGCACACCGTGCGCGCGAGGTGCGCCAGCGCCGCCGAGCGCGTGCCGCCAGGCAAAATAAAATCCTTGAGCGGCGGCAGCGTCGCGTTAAATTCATCGAGCGCCGCTTCAAGCCGCGCCACGTGCGACTCGGCCAAAATCGAGTGGCCCGGCACGCTCAGTTCGCCGCCGAGATCGAACAAATCGTTTTGCACATCGGCCAGACACGCACGCAATTCATCCGGCATCGCTTCGCACAGCAGCACACCGATGCAACTATTCAATTCATCGATATCGCCCATGGCCTCGATGCGCGGGGCATCCTTTGCCACGCGCGAACCGTCGGCGAGCCCTGTTTCGCCGCCGTCGCCGGTGCGGGTGTAGATTTTCGTCAGACGGTTTGCCATGCCGCTTATCCCGCTGAAGGCGCAGAGGGAGGCACAGAGGGAGGCGAAGGCGGCGGTGTCAGCGTCAACACTTCCTGCTTCGGCTCGCTCACCGGGGAAGCTGCGGGTTGCTCGCGCAATGTGCCGTCCGGCAATCGTGCTTTGCACTGATTGAAAATGCGCAACGCGCAACCAGCGCAGATGGCAGGATCGAGCTTCGGATAGATCCTGTCCATCGGCGCATCGCGCACGTCGAACACATTATCGCGCCCAATCAGATCCATGTATCCGCCATGCTCGAGAAACTGCCGCGCGGAATCCTTCATGCGGTAAAAATATAACCCGCCGCCCATGCGCCGGCGCCGTTCGACTTCATGCGCAATCATTTCCGCGCCAGCAAGATCGACAAAGTTAATACCGCTGGCGACGATCAGCAGATGTTTTTGTGTGGGTACGCGCGCGTCAACATCTTCGACATGGCTTTGGATGTGATCCACCGCACCGAAAAAGGCCTCGCCGTTGATGCGCAGCATTTTCACCTGCGGACAATCGGGCAAGCCGGTGTCCGCGGTGAAATGGTAACTGCCGGGCGCCGGGTCGGGCTTCACATCCAGAATGCGCGGCCGCGCGGTCTGCATCAGATACAAAATCAGAGACAGCAGCACGCCGGCGTAAATCGCAAATTCCAGATGCACCAGCAATGCCGAAAAGAACGTGACCAGCATGACCACGGTTTCGCGCCGCGAGGTGCGTACAATGGCGCGCATCTGCGGGATGTCGATCAGCCCCCACGCCACCATGAATAGAATCGCCCCCATCACCGCCAGCGGCAGATGGTTGGACAGTGGCGCCACCACTGTCAGCAGGAAGATCAGGATCAGCGCCGATCCCACAGCGGCAAGCGGCGTGCGCGCGCCAGCCTCGAAATTCGCGCCGCTGCGGTTAAAAGATCCGCTGCTGGGGTATCCGGAAAAGAATGCGCCTGCGATGTTGGACAACCCCTGCCCAACGAATTCCTGATTGCCATCGATACGCTGCCCCGTCTTGGCGGCGATGGCGCGCGCGATCGACACCGCCTCGGTCAGCGCGAGTATCATCACGGCGAACGCCACCGGGAGGGTTTTCTTCAGCGTGTCGGGCGACAAATCAGGATGCGACAGTTGCGGCAGGCTGCCCGGCAGATCGCCCACCATGGCAATGCCGGTTTTGCCGGCGCCAAAGATCAGATTGACGACAAACGCAAACACGCTGCCCGCCAGCATGGCGGTGATCATGTACGGAAACTTCGGAAAGCGCTTGCGCGACACAACGCCTGCCGCCAGTGTCACCGCGCCGACCAACGTCACATACGGATTGACAGCCACCAGCTTGGTAAAGAACGTCAGCAGCGTATCCAGAAACGACAGGCCGCGCGGAATGTCCAGTCCGAAAAAGTTTTTCAGCTGCGCCGAGAAAATCAGGCACGCGGCACCAGCGGTAAAGCTGATCACGACCGTGTGCGAAATGAAATTCACCAGCGCGCCCATGCGCGCGAGCCCCATCGCGAGTTGCATGACGCCCGCGAGGAACGCAATCGTCAGCGCCAGCTTGACATATTCCGCACCCGCGGGCTCTGCCAGCACGCTCAGACTCGCAAAAAGAAAAATCGAAATCACGTTGGTCGGGCCGGACACCAGATGCCAGCTTGACCCGAAAAGCGCGTCGATGATTGCTGGCACCATGGCCGCATAAAGACCGTACTGCGGCGGCATCCCAGCCAGTGTGGCAAACGCCACGCCCTGCGGCAGCACAATCACCGCGCCGGCGAGCGCCGCCATGCCGTCCGCGCGCAGCGTCTCGCGATTGACCATCGGCCACCAGCGCAAAAACGGAAACAGGCGCGGCAGCCAGGCGTTGCTCGATACGGTGGCGGGAGAGGTCGAGGCAGGCGGCGGCAAGTGGGTTGTGGCAAAGCTCTGGAATCGCTCAGAAAACGGGAAAAAACGGTCACGGCATCAATCACGAACCTCCCGGCCCCTTCGGCGAAACGCAGGACAGCTCGTACTTGAAAGGCGTGTCCATTATCTGTGATCGCGCCGGGCGCGGCAACGAACGCACTTTTTCGGGTATAATCCCGCGCGAAGAAAAGCAATTAATTCAACACTTTCAACCTCTGGTGGCGAAGCCTGTTTCTCCGGTTTTTGGGTAGGGCAGGTAGGGAACAAAAGCAGGGAAACACGGCAGGAAACAACGGCAGGGAACATGATGACAAAAATGACAAAGCTGAAGGCAATATCAGGTGTGACAGCAGCGCTTCTGGCGTCAGGCGGTGGCGCGGCGTGGGCGCAGGGCGCGCCGGCGGGCGACGCAGCCAATGGCGCAAAACTAAATTCCATGTGTATCGGCTGTCACGGCATCGTCGGTTACAAAACCGCGTTTCCGGAAGTCTATAGCGTGCCGAAAATTGGCGGCCAGCACGCGGCGTACATCGTCAAGGCGCTGCAAGCCTACAAGTCGGGAGAGCGCAAACACCCCAGCATGGTGGGTGTTGCCGCCTCGCTGTCGGACAAGGATATGGCCGATCTTGCGGCCTACTACAGTGCCGGCCCCGGCAAAGTCGCCAGCAAATAATTCGGAGACAACAACATGAACAAACTCTCGATTCTGGCCAGCGTGGCATTCAGTGCGGCTTTGACCATCAGCGGTTCGGCGCTTGCCGGCAATGCCGCGGCGGGCAAGGAAAAATCCAAGACCTGCGCCGCCTGTCATGGTGCAGATGGCAACAGCGCCAGCGCCGATTTCCCCAAACTCGCCGGGCAGCAATACGACTATCTGGTGAAATCGCTCCAAGGGTATAAATCAGGCGCGCGCAAGAACCCGATCATGGCCCCCATGGGCGCCAATCTGTCGCAGCGCGACATGGAAGACCTCGCTGCCTACTTTTCGTCGCAGCAGGGGCTGGAAACGTTTCGTTGATCGTGAGTCATCAGGCGTGAGAGGTGACGCGTAACACCAGTTGCGCGTATTCGCTACTTCGGCCCCACGCCTTGCATTTCACGCCTCACGCCGCGCCAGATTTGGCGCGGTACTCGCGCAAATCCCGTATCAAACATTCGCCGCACTTGGGCGCGCGCGCAACGCATACATAGCGCCCGTGCAGAATCAGCCAGTGGTGCGCATGCTGCAGATATTCTGACGGCACGAATTTCAGTAAGCGCTGCTCCACTTCCAGCGGCGTTTTTCCCGGCGCAATGCCGGTGCGGTTGCCGAGACGAAACAGGTGCGTATCCACCGCAATGGTTGGCTGGCCAAACGCAATATTCAGCACCACGTTGGCGGTTTTGCGGCCCACGCCGGGCAGAGCTTCCAAGGCCTCGCGAGTTTGCGGGACGTCGCCGCCGTGCTCTGCCAGCAAAATCTTGCACGTCGCGATAATGTTTTTGGCCTTGGTTCGATACAAGCCGATAGATTTGACGTAGCGCTCCAGCCCCTTTTGCCCCAATTTGACCAAACCTTCCGGCGTGTTGGCACGCTGGTAAAGCTGATCCGTGGCGAGATTGACGCTCTTGTCGGTGGCCTGCGCCGACAGAATCACCGCAATCAGCAGTTCAAACGGGGTTTTGAAGTGCAATTCACCACGCGGCTCCGGGTTGGCGGCGTGAAATCGCTCAAAAATGGTGCGGCGCTTGGCGGCGTTCATGACGGTTCCCGAGGGGAAATCATGGCGAATGTTGCGGTGCGAAGTGTCACAGAAACCTTTTTTGCGAATACGCCCGGAAGTATATAATCATTCCCATCCAACTCGTTACGCCCATTGTAGTGGGAGACTTCATGATTTCGCTACGCCAGTGTTTTGTAGTCATCGCCGCCGTGTCCAGTTTGGTCTGGGTGGCAGGCGCCCACGCCC
>OMIN01000068.1 GCA_900299145.1 Betaproteobacteria bacterium
CCTACGGGGGCTACACCTACTCCCCCAATCCGTTCCGATGCCGCTGCGCAAAGCGGCTTGTTGGCCGCCAGCCATACACCTTGGCGCAAGTCTCGCCCATCAGCTTCGTCTTGTCGCTTTCACTCAGCCGTTGGGTCAGGCGAAACGGATCGACACCGTTAATGTAGGGGAATAGCGGATAGGTGCGTGTCCAGTCGGTGCCCCACAGGCAGCGGTCGAAGCCCCACGCGTCGAAGATACGCAGCAGATTGTCCCAGATGTCGTCGTGCGGGTAGGGTTGCGTGGACATGGTGCACGCACCGCTGACTTTGATCACGGCGTTGGGCCGTTTGGCGAGCGCGAGGATTTTCGGCAGGTCGGTCCACGCATCGGGCGGCGCGGGCATTTTGCGCGGCTGATACAGGGCCAGATGGTCGAGCACGAAGCGCGTTTCCGGGTGTTTGTTGATCAGCGCCATCGCCGCATCGAGATTGCCGCCGCACTGAAAGTTGACCGGAAAGCCTTGCCGCGCGGCTTCCTTGGCGATGATGTCGGCGCCGGGCAGGCCCGTTGCGATGCCGAGGTGCCGTCCGAGCATGAGGCGCACGCCCACCGCGCCGGCCACGCGCCGCCATTCGGCAATAGTTTCGCCCACCGCCGGGTTTTCCGGATCACAGGGGCGCACAATGGCAAAGCGATCAGGGTAGGACTTCTGCACTTCAATCGCGTAGCTCGGGTCGAAGGCATACATGCCGCGCGGCGACACCGCAATGGCGCCGTCGACGCCGACGGCATCCATCGCCATCACCATTTCATCGGCGGTGACGTGGGCGCGCTGGGCGTCGTGCGGATTTGCCCACGGGCGCGCCGGGGTATTGGCTTGATAGGGGTGAACCTGGCAGTCGATGGTGAGCATTGGGATCTCCTTAACTTGTTGGTTGCGGAATCAATCTGCGCGCATGCCGCTATCTTTGACGACTTTCGTCCAGCGTTTGGCTTCGCTTTGGATAAACGCCCTGAACTCCGCCGGGGAATTGGCCACCACGTCGGTGGCGTCTTTGGTATAGCGTTCGACAAGGTCGGGTGCACGCGAGGCCTTGACCGCGACGGCGTTGACCGCGTTGATCGTGGCGGGCGGTGTGGATGCCGGCACCAGCACGCCCACCCAACTGGCGAATTCATAACCGGGCACGCCTGATTCTGCGACAGTGGGAATCTGCGCCAGCATGTTCATGCGCCTGGGGCTGGTGATGGCCAGCGCGCGCATGCGCCCGGTGTTGACATAGGGCATCACCGCGCTCGACGACAGCACGGAAAGATCAGATTCGCCGCCCAGCACCGCGGTGAGCGCGGGCCCGCCACCCTTGTAGGGAATGTGCAGCGTTTTGACGCCGGCCAGCACATTGAACAATTCCACGGCGATGTGCAGATTGCTGGCGTTGCCCGCCGAGGCATAAGTAATCTTGTTGGGTTGCGCTTTGGCCACCGCGACCAGCTCACGGATGCTTTTCGCCGGAACCGACGGATGCACCACGAAAAGATACGGTGAAGTAATCAGCAGCGACACCGGCGCAAGGTCTTTTTCGTAGTCGTAAGACATTTTCGTCAAAACCACCGGGTTCACCACCATCGGCAGTGATTGCAGCAACAGCGTGTAACCATCGCCGGGGCTGCGCGCGACGAATTCGCTGCCGACATTGGTCAGCCCGCCGGGGCGGTTGTCGACGATGACATTGTGCCCCGTTTGTTCCGTCACTTTTTGCGCGAACAGGCGGCCTACCACGTCGACGATGCCGCCGGGCGGCACGGGCACTACGAGACGGACGGGTTTGGCGGGGTAGGGCTGTGAGTGGGCGGCGCTTGCAGCTAACAGTGCCAGCACAAAGTATCGTGGTTTCATGATTGAGACGTACTCGGTGAAAGGTGAACAGTGAACGGTGAACAGTAATGGTGGCATGCTACGGTTTGCGGTTCACGGTTCACTGTTAACTGCTCACCATTCAGAGGGCCAGCACGGCATTAGCAATCTCCATCCGCGTTGCCACCCACACATCGGACGCTTTGCTGGCGATTTCCACCACTTTTTCGAAATAGTACGCGCCATGCGGCCGCCCGAAAATGTGTGCGTGCACCGTGCAGTCAATTTGCACCGGCGCGGTTTCACCAGCCCGCACGCGCGCCAGTTGTTCCTCGAACGTGCTGACGATCGAAGGAATCGGCGCGCCGTCCTTCATCGAGCGCATGTCGTTGACTTCAGTCGACAGCGGAATTGCCACGATTTTCCCGACGCCATGGGTTTCCACATACGGCAAATCATCGGCAAGCGTATCGCCGTACCATATGAAGCCCGCTTCGGTGAGCAGCCGCGAACTGCTGGCGCTGGGTGTCGCGCGTGGGGAAAGCCAACCTTTGACGGCCTGCCCTGAAACGCTTTGCAGCAAATCAGTGCAGCGCCGGATGTTCGCGCGCTCTTCGTCTTCTTTCATCATTACCGGCATCACGTCCATCGCGTAAGAGTGCGAGACTACTTCGTGCCCGGCGGCGGCAGCGGCTTTGACAGCAGCCGGGTGGCGCTCGGCGATGATGGCGTTGGTCATCACGCTGGCTTTAACGCCTTGTTTCGCAAAGCCATCCAGCAGACGGTAAATGCCGCGCCGCGGGCCATACTCCGCCCACGAAATCGCGGTGTTGTCGAGCACGCCCGGCGGCAGCGGGTTGCCCATCGGGCTGATGCCGGGCGCCTTGCCGTCGGACCATGCTTCGAGACAGACGTTAAAGCAGACGGCGATTTGTTTATTGTTGGGCCAACGCCACGTGGGGGAATTCATAAGTATTTGATTTTTTGGAATTATTTTTTGAGGCCAATCGACTGCATGAGCTTCGCCAACTCGGCATCTTCCTTTGCGATCAGTGCGCCGAATTCGCTCGCCGGCATGAATGCCGGCTTCACATAGACGCGCTCCGCACCGCCCTGAAACTCCGCGCTTTGCACGGTCTGGCGTATCGCCTTTTCCAGAATGGCGATGGCGTTTTTCGGCGTGCCTTTCGGCACGGCCACGCCGCGCCACGCATCGAGTGCCACACTGAAGCCGAGTTCCTGCGCGGTCGGCACATCGGGTAGCAGGGAATCGCGCTGCGCTGACACCGCGGTGAGCACGCGCACTGCGCCGGATTTGAGCTGCCCCGCAATGGCCGCTGGCAGCAGCACCAGCACATCCACATGGCCGCCAAGCAGCGCAGGAACGACTTGCCCCGCAGCGTAAGGGATGTCGTTCACGTCGACGCCCGCACTCTTGAAGAGCGCCGCGCTGGTGATATGCGTGTGGCTGCCGATGCCAGAATTGCCGACGGTGATTTTGCCGGGCTGCGCCTTCATATCGGCGACGAGTTCCTTGAAGGTTTTCCACTTGGCCACGCCGCGCACGGCGATCAACGGTGTCTCCACCAGCACGCGCGCGACGGGTTCAAACGCGCGGTAGTCGATGGCCATCTGGCCGGAATGGTAGGCGGTGGAGACCGAGTTGGAGTTCCACACCATTGCGTAACCATCGGGATTGCGGCCCGCCACATACTTGTAGCCGATGGCGCCGCCCGCGCCGGGGCGGTTGACCACAATCACGTTGGCGCTGAGTTCCCGCGTCATGCCCTGAGCCAGCAGCCGCGCGGTGACGTCGGCCGATGCGCCGGCGGCGAAGAGCACGGTCATGTCGAGGTTGGTGCGGCGGGGGAAGTCTTGGGCTTTGGCGGGTAGGGCGGTTGCCACAAGTGCGGCCAAGGCAAGAGGAAGCCTCCAAACCAAACCGTCGTTCCAGCGAAAGCTGGAACCCAGGTTGTAACGTGCGCGTAGCGCATTTGTGCGGCGCTTCGCGCCGAAACGTAACAAACTGGATTCCAGCTCTCGCTGGAATGACGATATGGGTAAATCAACGAATCTCACTAATGATGCTCCGATGGAATCAGGCGGCCGGATCGTTAAGTATCTCGGCTATCTCCACACGCCTTCCCTCCTGCGCCGAGCGTATCCCCGCGCGCATCACGGCCAGCGACACGACGGCCTGTTCGCCATCGACTTCCGGCGCACCGTGGCCGCGTACGGCGGCGGCCCATTCTTCGAGTTCATCGACGAAGGTGTCGACTTTGGATGGGGTCACCAGCGTGGGCCTGTCTTCGCCGCGCTTCAGCCAGCGCAGCCCGGTAAACAGTTCGTAGTAGGCACTGGCGTCCTTGCCGTAGACATTCATCAGGTAGTACTCGGAGGCCGAGGCGTAACTCGCGTTCACGGTGGAGAGCGCACCATTCTCATGTTCGAGGATCAAGCTGGCCACATCGGGGTTGTCGCCGGGCAACACCAGTTGTGCGAAACGGCCCTGCACAGCCTTGATCGGGCCGATAAGGTAGGTGAGCACGTCGACGTAGTGAATGCCAATTTGCAGCATCACGCCGCCGGGCATACCCGCCGCCTGATAGCGCCACGAACTCAAATCGATTTTGCCCAGCCGGTCTCGGCTGATGTTGGCTTCCGCGTTCACCAGTTTGCCGAACACGCCCGCGTCGATTTGTTGCTTGATCCAGCGGAAATGGCCTTCGCGCCGGCGCTGGTAGCCCATGCCAAGCACCACACCGGCCTTGCGGCAGGCCTCAGTCAATGCACGGCCATCGGCCACGGTATTGGCAATCGGCTTGTCGAGAAATACATGCTTGCCTGCACGCGCGGCAGCAATGGTGGTCTCGGCGTGCACGCTATTGGGCGTAGTGTTGATGATGGCGTCGATGTTCTTGTCGGCGAGTATGGCCTCGTAACTGGGCGCGGCGGCGCAGTGGTATTTTTTTGCAAAGGCCTCGCGCTTGTCCTGCGAGCGCGTATAGCAAGACACGATATTGATCTTGCGGGACTTTTTGATGGCGTCGGCGAGCACGTCCGACCACCAGCCCATGCCGAGGCAGGCAACGTTGATGGGTTTGAAATCAGGGGTTGCTGTGGCCATGGCGGGGGTTTTATAACTATCTGTTTTTATTTAATATTTTGACTACTTGTTATCGATCTGAAAGCCCGCGCCGATGCTTTCCACCGCCGCACGCGCCACGCGGTCATCGAATTCCCAGTTGCCGCCGCTGACGCCAATGCCGCCGATGCACTCGCCGTCGACGATGATCGGATAGCCGCCTTCCATTGCGGTCCAGCGTTCGGGGCCGGCAGCAAGTGCCAGGCCGATGGCGTGCGTGGTGTCGAGCACTTGCGCCTGCGCGCCCTTGGCCGTGGTGGGGCGCTTGTTTGAAGCCGCGCACACCGCCTTGGTGGTGGAGGAGTGCACGGTATGAAAGCGTCCTCCATCGGAGCGCTCCAGCGCCATCAGGTGGCCACCGGCGTCGGCGATGGCCACCGTGATCGGAATGTTTTCCTTTTCCGCAATGCCCATGGCGGTGGACATCATCCTGCGTGCGCCGGCGAGGGTGAGGCGCCTGCTGCTTGCAAAGTACATGGTTGACTCCTAGCGCAAAATGAACGGATTCGGCACTTCGGTTGCCGTCGAAATCCACACGCTCTTGGTTTGCAGGTATTCGTAGATCATTTCCTGTCCGCTTTCGCGGCCGAGGCCGGAGCGCTTGCAGCCGCCGAACGGCGACATGTAGCTCACGGCACGATAGGTGTTGACCCAGACTGTTCCTGCCTGAAGTTTTTCACTCATCAAAAAGGCGCGCCGCATGTTTTGCGTCCACACGCCGGCGGCGAGGCCAAATACCACGTCGTTACCAATGGCGATGGCTTCTTCCTCGTCCTTGAACGGAATGACGGAGAGTACCGGGCCGAACACTTCTTCCTGCGCGATACGCATGGCGTTACTCACGCCGCCAAAAATGGTCGGTTCGACAAACCAGCCGTTGCCGCATTCGGGACGGGTGGCTTTTGCACCGCCCAACAGTGTTTTCGCGCCTTCTCCTTTGGCGATGTCGAGGTAGCGCAATATCTTGTCGAACTGCGGGCGGTTGGTCACGGGGCCGACTTGCGTGTCGAGGCTCATCGGGTCGCCCATGCGTGCGGTTTTGGCGAAGGCCACGAGCTTGTCGACGAACTGATCGTGAATAGACTGTTGCACCAGCAGGCGGGAGCCGGCGATGCAGGTCTGCCCGGTGGCGGCGAAGATGCCGGAGATCACGCCTTTCACAGCGTTGTCGAGATGGGCGTCGTCGAACACGATGTTGGGGGATTTGCCGCCCAGTTCCATCGAAACACGCTTCAAGCCGCGCGCGGCGGTTTCGTATATCTTTTGCCCGGTGGTGTCAGAGCCGGTAAATGCCACCTTGGCTACCAGCGGATGTTCAACCAGCGGCGTGCCGACTTCCGCGCCGTAGCCGGTCAAGATGTTTACCACGCCCGGCGGAAAGCCCGCGGCTTCGATGAGTTTCATGAATTCCAGTGTGGATGCCGAGGTGAACTACGACGGTTTCACCACCACGGTATTGCCCGCCGCCAGTGCGGGCGCGAGTTTCCACGCCAGCAGCAGCAGTGGCGAGTTCCACGGCACGATCATCGCGATCACGCCCAGCGGCTCGTGGCGCGTGAAGTTGAAGGTGTCGGGCTTGTCGATGGGAATCACCGCGCCTTCGATCTTGTCCGCCAGACCACCGAAGTAGTAATACCACTGCGCCATATAGGCTGTCTGCGCACTCATCTCGGCGTAGAGCTTGCCGTTGTCGCGTACTTCAATTTCAGCGAGGAATTTCGATTTTTCCGTGATGAGGTCGCCCAGCTTGCGCAGCAACGCGCCACGCCTGCTGGCGTTCATCTTGGGCCATTCGCCCCCGGTGAAAGCGTTGTGCGCGGCCTGCACTGCGCGGTTTGCATCCTCCGCATTGCCGCGTGGAATCAGCGCCCAGGGCTTGCCGAGGAAAGGGTTGTCGGTCTCAAAGCACTGCGCGGACACGGCGTCAGTCCACTGGCCGCCGATGGACATCTGGTATTTAGCGAGCGCGGGGGAGGTATCCATGGCGGTATATAAGTATTTGATTTAATTCATTTTTAATGAATTATCTACTGAGGTGCCCGCCCATGGGCCGGGCGTGACAGTGCGTCCGGCGCTTCAAACGGCTTATGCCCTTCAACCTGTGCGGCGTAGAGCAGGCGTTGAATGGTGGGATCGAAGGCATCGCGCCGGTGCAGGGTGGCATGGTTGTCCCATACGATGACGTCGCCTTTCTGCCAGCGGTGCGTGTAACAAAACCGTTGCTGGATGCCCCGCGCCCATAAATCATCGAGAAAGGCTTCAGATTCTTCCAGCGGCAGGCCATTCACGTACGCCGCGTGGCGGCGGCCGAGATAAAGATAGTTGCAGCCGGTGAGCGGGTGCGTGCAAATCACCGGATGACTGGGGCCGGGTGCGGTGCGGATGTCGTCGTCGAGCGATGCCCCGGGGCGCAGCTTCATCGCGGTGTCGACAATATTGCCCTGCTTGACGGTCTTGCCGGAGAGCTTGCGCTTATAGTCCGCCGGCAGCGCGTCATAAGCGGCGTAGGCGTTCAGAAACATGGTGTTGCCGCCTTTTTCCTGTGGCGGCACATCAATGGCCACCAGCATGCGTGCCGCGGTGGGCCTGTCCTTGAACGAAAAGTCGGAGTGCCAGGACAACTCGCCATCACCCAAAATGCCCACGGCCTTGCCGTCCTGCTTGATGTTGGTGACGGCGGTGACTTCCGGCGGCAGGTTGAACACCGCGTTGGCCGTGCGTTCCTTCAGGTCGCGCTGATGCAGGTTGGACGAGGAGACCGGTGTGCCAAAGCGCTTGATCAGTGACACCAGATCCGGTGGCGTAATCGATTGCCCGCGAAACAGCAGCAGCAGATGATGCTGCCACAGTTTGTGCAGCTGGTCGAACGTGGCATCGGTGAGGGTGCGCAGATCGACGCCCCGGATTTCCGCGCCCAACGGACCGTCGAGTACGATGACTTCAAAGGGTTGCGGGGCCTGACTCATGATGCACTCCCATTCAGTGGCTCAATCGAAGGCTTTCGCGCCCAGCAGTGATTCGCGAAAGCGGTTCTTGATATGTGCGCCGTCGCGCAGCCGTATCGACAAGGGATAACGGTTGGCGTTGACCTTGACATCGAGAAACAGCGGCCCCGGTGTGTTGTAGAGTTTGGGTATCCACGTTTTCAATGCGGGTAGCGATGTCACCGTGTCCGTTGCGGCGAAGCCCGCCGCGCTGGCGATGCCCGCCAGATTGACGCCGCGGCTGGTATGCGTGGGCTGCATGCCGGTTTCAGAGTAAAGCTCGTTGTCGAGCACGATAATCGAGAGATTGCGGATTTTTTCCGCGCCGATGGTGGCGAGCGAACCGAGGCCCATCAACATTTCGCCGTCGCCCGTGATCACCAGCACGCGGCGTTTGGGTTGCGCAATGGCAAGGCCCAAGCCGATCATCGCCGCACCGCCCATGCCACCCCACAGGTAATAAGTGTTCGGGTGATCCATGGTGCCGACGTCGTAGCTCGACGAACCGAGACCTGTGACTACCAGTGCATCGCCGCGATTCGTGAGAATGGATTTGACCGCCACGCGGCGGTCGAGGTTGGATTTTTGGTTTGCCATTATTTGCTCCAGTCCTTGAAACCGACCACGCGCTGGCCGATCAGCACCGCCACCGCGCGGTTGGTTTGAAATGCCATGTTGGCGGCGGCGAACACGGTTTCACCTACCAGCGCTTTATCGTCCACGCGCTGCACCACGAGGCCCGCGTTTTGCAGCGCCGCCGGCGTGCTCTGTCCCATCGGCAATTGCCATGGGTTGAATTCACCCCACTCGCCGCGCATGGTCACCAGCGTCAGCAGCGGAAAGCGGCACTCGCGGATGGTGCCGAACATATTGATGCAGTTGCCTACCCCCGATGATTGCATCAGCAGCGCACCGCGGTCACCGCCCAGCCACGCGCCGGCCATCATGGCCACCCCTTCTTCTTCGGTGGTGAGGGAAACCGCACGCATGGTTTTGTCGGCATGGCAGCTCTTGATGAGCTGTGTGTGGCCGGCATCGGGCACGTAGGCGATTTGGCGAATGCCAACCTGCTTGAAGACCTTGTAGATATCCAGCGGCCAGGTCGCAGATTGTGGCGTAGCTGGTTTTTTTGCTGCTTTCAAAATGAAACCTCCTGTAGTGACTTGAGTTATTCGCCTTTGACGCCCGCTGTCTTGATCACGCTGCCCCAGCGTGCGTAATCGTCTTTGATGATTTTCGCAAATTCCGCCGGAGAGTTGCCGACGATATTGGTGCCCGACGGCTCAAAGCGGTTGCGCACTTCCGGCAACAGCAGAATGCGGCGGGTTTCCTGATACAGCTTGTCGACAATGGCCGGCGGTGTTTTCGACGGAGCGAGCAGGCCGTACCACAAATCCGATTCAAACCCCGCCAATCCCGGTGTTTCGGCAACGGCCGGTACGTTCGGCAGCGAGGGAGAACGCGACCGGCTGCTGACACCAATCACGCGCACCTTGCCGCTTTCGATCAGCGGGGTCGCTGCGAGAATGCTGACAAACATGAATTTGACCTCGCCACCCAGCAGCGCCACCAGTGCGGGCGAAGCGCCCTTGTACGGGATATGCGTCATGCTGAGCTTGGCCATGGTGCGCAGGCTTTCGCCGGCGAGATGCGCGCCGCCGCCGCTGCCGGATGAGCCATAATTGAATTCGCCCGGTTTTGCACGGATCAGCGTCACCAGTTCGGCCACGGATTTGGCGGGCACGGACGGATGCAGCAGCAGAGCGAAAGGCAGGACTGCCGCCTGCGTTACCGGCGCGAAATCGCTGATGGGATCAAAGCTGATCTTGCCCAGGTGCGGATTAATGACAATGGTGGCATTGGTGTTGAACAGCAGCGTGTGCCCGTCGCCCGGCGCCTTGGCCACAATGTCGGTGCCGATATTGCCGCCGCCGCCAGCGCGGTTGTCGACAATCACCGGCTGACCCCAGGTTTCGGTGTAACGCACCGCGATGGCGCGCGCCATGAGGTCGGTACCGCCGCCGGGCGCAAAGGGGACGATCATGCGGATCGGCTTCGCGGGGTAGGCTGCCTGGGTGATGGCAGCACACAGTGCCATGACAAAAGCTGCAAGCGCCACGGCGATGCTTCGAAACGCACGTGAATTCAGCAAAGGTTGTGGCATGGGTAATACGGGATTGAAAGTAACACGGCGCGATGCGGAAAATCCACGAGAGCTAAGGACAGTAGCGGCAAAACCGGAAGTCCCAACTATACCGCAGATCATCGCGGCATTGACGCGCGGCTGGCAGTGCTTGCCGCGTGCTGGTAAATTCGGCGCACCATGTTTACCACACAAAAATTCTCAATTTCAAAGTATCTGCCGGTAACGGCGGCTGGCCAAAGCACAATTGCCGTAGTTGTTGTCTGCGCTGCATTCGTTTTCATTTCGTCCGCGCAGGCGCAGAACGTATTTCCTTCGCGCCCCGTGCGCATTGTGTCGGGCTTTGCGCCCGGCGGCGCGACGGACGTGGCTGCGCGCGCGGTGTCGCAGCGGCTGTCCGAATCGCTCGGCCAGCCCGTGGTGGTGGAAAACCGGCCGGGCGCGGCGGGCATCATTGCCGCCGAGATGGTGGCGCGCTCGGCGCCTGATGGGCATGCGATGTATCTGGCGAACGCCACGCTGGGCGCGCCCGCTTTGTTTGCCAAGTTACCTTTTGATATTGCGAAGGACTTCGGCTTTGTGTCGCTGATCGGCATGGGGGCGTCGGCGCTGGTGGTGCATCCCTCGGTTCCGGCGAAAAGTGTCAAGGAGTTGATCGCGCTAGCGCGGGCGCATCCCGGCAAATTGAATTACGCCTCCGGCGGTACTGGCAACATCACGCATTTGCAAATGGAACTGTTTGTATTCGTGGCAAAGCTCACCATGGTGCATGTGCCCTACAAGGGGGGGGCACCATCGACGATTGCCACGGTGAGCGGCGAAGCGCAGCTCATGTTCAGTTCGCTGGCGACCACGTTGTCGCCCATTGAGCAGGGCCGCCTGCGCGCGATCGCAGTGTCGACGCCGCTACGCAGCGCGGCCTTGCCGCAGGTGCCGACGGTCAGTGAGGCCGGCTTACCGGGCTACGATGCGAGTTCGTGGTACGGATTAATTGTGCCCGCCGCCACGCCACCGGCGATACTCAACCGATTGAGCGGCGACATGGTGAAGGCGCTGGAATTTCCCGAAGTCAAGGAACGTCTGGTAAGTCAGGGCATCGTGCCGGCAGGCGGCAACACTGCGGGCAGCGAGCCGTTTCGCAGGTACGTCATGGCGGAAATCCCCAAATGGGCAAAGGTGATACGCGACGCGAAAATTCCGCCGCAGTAGCGTTGCCGTGGACGCTGCGTTGACGGCATAAAACCAGACTGTTATGGTCACGCGCACTTGTTATTACACCTTGACCGTATGGTGGGCGCATCAGTTGGAGGGGGAATAATTGGGCGTTGGATTGTCGTTGGATAGCCTTTAGATAGTCGCAATTTAAGTATTTGTTTTTATTGAATTTTTCAGGATACGAGAGAACACAATGAACAAGATCGTTAACTCAGCCGAAGAAGCGCTGGCGGATATTCAAGACGGCGCAACGGTTGCCATCGCCGGCTTTGGCGTGGCGCATCGTTTCGCCACCACGTTGATCATGGCGCTGCGTGACAAGGGTACGAAAAATCTCACCATCGTCGCCAATTCGCTGGGCGATGCGGGCGCGACGCGCGGGCAGATTCTGGCGGAGAACAATCAGGTCAGGAAAATCGTCGTGGCGTTTTCGGTGCGCCCCGGCACACCCACGGCGAGCGAGCAGCAGATCAACGAAGGCAAGATGGAAGTGGAGTTGGTGCCGCAGGGCATACTGGTTGAGCGTTGCCGCGCGGGCGGTGCGGGTCTGGCGGCGTTTTATTCGCCGACCAGCGTAGGCACCGATCTGGTGAAGGGCCGCGAACTACGTGAGTTCGACGGCAAGCAATACGTATTGGAAAAGGCGATCCATCTTGACTACGCGCTGCTGCGTGGCTATCGCGCGGATCGGCTGGGCAATGTGCAATTCCGTGGCGGCAGCCAGAATTTCAATCCGGCATTTGGTAAGGCCGCGCGCATCGCGATTGTTGAGGTTGATGAAATCGTCGAGCCGGGCGTGATTCCGCCGGAACTGATCGATTTGCCGGGGATTTTTGTCGAGCGCGTGATGCTGACCAAGGAAACCATGGACACCAAGGCGTATCGCCGGCCGGAACGGCGGCCCTCAGACAAGCCGCGCCTGTACAACAACAAACCGGCAGTGACACGCCAGCAAATCGCCAAGAACGCCGCTAAGCTGGTGCGCGAGCACACCTATTGCAATCTTGGCGTGGGCATCCCCACGATGGTGTCGAATTACCTCAAGGGCCGCGATGTGATTCTGCACGCGGAAAACGGCGTGCTGGGGTACGGCGAAATGGTGTCGGAAGAGAAAGACATCGATCCGGATGTTTACAACGCGGCAGGGCAGTTTGTGGCATTGCAGCCGGGCGCGTCGTTCTTCGATAGCGTCACGTCGTTCGAGATGGCTCGCGGCGGGCATATCGACACGGTGATTCTTGGCGCCTATGAAGTGGATGGCACCGCCAGTGTCGCCAACTGGAGCACTGCGGATGCGATTCGCGGTGGCATCGGCGGTGCGATGGATCTGCTGTCGGGCAAGGGCGACCTCATCATCGTGATGGAGCACACTGACAGCAAGGGCCGGCCCAAGCTACGCAAAAAGTGCACGTACCCTCTGACGGGCGCCAATTGCGTGAGTTACGTGGTGACCGACCTCGCGGTGATGCGCTGGGACGGGAAACAATTCGTGATCGACGCGGTGGCGCCGGGCTTTACGGCTGATGAAATCATTGCCATGACCGAAATGCCGTTGGTGGCCGGGCCGAAAGTGGTGGACATGGATTGAAGAATTGAAGGAATGATGGATTGACAGCATGTTGAAATCATTCTTCCAGGGCGCGGCCATTTTCGCCGCGCCTTTTTTTGTGACGGGTGTTTGTGCGCAAACATTTCCATCGAAACCGTTGCGCATGCTCATTGGTTTTCCTGCGGGCAGTTCCAGCGACGTGGTGGGGCGCATCGTGGCGCAAAAGCTGGGTGATGGTCTCGCGCAAAACGTGGTGTTTGAAAACCGCCCCGGCGCAGGTGCGAACATTGCGGCTGAGGCCGTCGCCAAATCGCCAGCAGACGGTTACACGCTGCTCTATGCAAACACCGGCATTGCGGTGGCTCATTCCGCGTACGCCAAGTTGGGGTATGACGTGCTGCGCGATCTGACGCCCGTGGGCATGGCCGCGGCGGGGCCGCACATGCTGATTGTGAACCCGGCGCTGCCGGTGAAATCGGTGAAGGATTTGATTGCGCTTGCGAAAGCGCGGCCGCGCGAAATGAACGTGGCCTCGTCCGGCGCGGGTAACTCCGATCACTTCGCTTATGAACTCTTCCGCTCGATGACGGGGGCGGAAATGACGCATATTGCCTACAAAGGCGGCGGGCAGGCGACGGTGGATTTGATCAGCGGGCAGATGGCGGCGTATTTTTCCGGCATGGCGCAGGCGCTGCCACACGTGCGCGCCGGGCGTGTGCGTGCGCTGGCGGTGACTGGTAGCAAGCGGTCGGATATTGCGCCGCAACTGCCCACGATGATCGAAGCTGGCGTGCCGGGCTACGAACATTTGTTGTGGAACGCGGTGCTCGTGCCGGCAGCCACACCGAAGGACGCCATTGCGCGGCTGGATAGCGAACTTTCCAAAGTGGTTGCGGCCCCCGACTTGCGTGAACGCTTTGCCGCCATCGGCGTGGAGCCTGCGCAAAAAAATGCCGCGCAAATGGCGGCTTATCTCAAAAGTGAAATCGACAAATACAGCAAAATCGTGCGTGCGATTGGCTTGAAAATCGATTGATGTATCAATGCCGATCGTTCTATAACTATTTGTTTTAATTCACTTCTTTACGGATCTGATCGCGCGTTTTCCGCTTTCCTCGGGCTTCTTTAAGGCCAACAGGAACGGCCAGAAGTAAAGCCGGCTTACACTGTTCCATTGGCCGTCGGTGCCGTCACCGAGCCCCATGCGAAAGGTTTCTGGTTGGTTGGCGGGGATGCGCAGCGTACCGTAGAGCCGGTCCCACACGGCGATTTCAAAACCGCGATTGCAGCCGCGATCTTGCGGCTCAGCGCTGTGATGCAATTGGTGATGCGCAGGGCTGATAAGCCAATAGTTGAGTTTTTCGCCGTACGACAGCCAACCCTGCCAGTGGCGCAAATTGCCGATGAGATTGCCGATCCAGAAAATGACATGCAGACCGAGAAAGGTGTAGACGCCGATACTGTTGTCGATGAAGCGATGAAACAGCCAAGCCATGATGCCAGTGGTCACTGCTGGCCCCCATGCCATTATGGCAAGATCAACCGGGTGCGCGCGAAAGCTGGTGAACGGCGTTAACACTTCCGCTGAATGATGTACTTTGTGAAATTCCCACAGCAGCGGCACATCGTGCAGCAGGCTGTGTGAGACAAAGCGGCCAAAGTCATAGGCGATGAAAAACAGCAGTGTATAGAGCACCTTGATCGTGATGTCATGTGAGGTGATGCCGCCAGCGCTGACGCCCGTAATCGCATCCAGAAAGCGGGCCACGGTATTGTCGTTGAACAGCAGCGGCCCCAGCAGCATCGGGAACAGCACGGCGTTGACGAAATAAAAGCTGTAGTCCAGCCGCGCCGAAGGGTGCCACCATAGCGCCTTGCCGAGAAAGCGTTTCTGAAACTCACGCCACGTTGCGGCGCCAGCTGCGTGCAACTGCGCATAACCAAAGCGCCAGGCCAGCGCGCCGATTACCACGGTGGAAAGTAAGAACGGCCAGTAGAGAAAGGAGTCACGCTGCAAAAAAAACAGAATGGCCTTGGTAAATAGAAATACTGCTGCGTAGAGCTTGGCCAGCAGATACTGGAAGGTTGCCGGGTCTAACATCTCAACACGGCATCCAGTTCGGAAAATCGTCCTTGATCACGGCGCCTTTGACCACGTCCACGCCGCGTATCAGGTGTCCCATGTTTCCAGGATTGTCGATGCGGATTTCGATGCCGTCGTCACTGGCGGCAAGGACGGTGCCGCGGATGTTTTCGGTGATGGCAATGCCAACTTTCATTTCTCGGCATACGGCGCTGCCGGGGCGTGCAATGGCCGCCCGAGCTTCGGTATAGGCGCGGGCGCTGGCGCGCATCGCCGGTGTGGCCGGACCGACGGGCTGGTCGGCTTCCCACGGGCCGTTGTAGCGGTCACCCGTGGGCCAGACATAGACGCCCATCCCCTGGCGCATGTCATTGACGTATCGGCCGGTGTATCTTTCGCCCGCCCACTGGGAATTCGCTCCCCATGTGTACATGCCGGCCCCTTCCTTGCGGTCATCGGCGAATTCGCCAACGTAACGGTCGCCGCTGACCGGCCAGACCTTGGCGCCCTTGCCGTGTTTCTTGCCGGCCCTGAATTCGCCGCTGTAGTGAGCCGTACCGCTTGCCTGCCCGGCGCCTTCCGCCAGCCCGTTGACGCAGCCGCCCCGGTAACTGCCTTGCAGTTCGGGATCAAGCACCTTGCAAGCTGGCTCGGGCTGCGCTGCAGCGTTGGCGCATAGCGCCACCAGTGGCAGCCCGTAACGCATGGCGCGCCACAAGTGGCGCGCGGCGGTGATCAGCAAATTCATTGTCCGAAGCAGATACTAAAATTGATGGAAGACAAATGGCTATTCCGTGTTCCACGTCAGCTTAATGCCGTTGTGGCTAACAGCCACGCGAGGCGCATTTCTGCTGTTGGAACGCGATGCCTCCCAAAACAGCAGTCCCGCGCCGTAGCCAAGCAGACTCCCCGCGACCGCGTCTGAGACCCAGTGTTCGCGGTTGCCGACGCGGCCCAGCGTCGTCAATGCGGGCAATAAGTAAAGCCACGGTTTATCGTATTCCATTGCAAACGGCGTGGCGACTGCCCAAGCTACCGCGGCGTGGCGTGAAGGGAAGGAACTGTTATTGTTGTCGCTACTGAACGGCTTGAAATTGTGGGTGCCCAGTCCATCTTCGGGGCGCGCGCGGCCAAAGGCATATTTGAGACCGGTGCTTAACAACAGTGCCGACGTGCCGGCCTCGACGGAGGCGAAGCCCGTGCTTGAGCCTGATGGCCCTCCGGTCAACATGACCAGCCCGGAACCCAGCAAGCCAATCCAAGGCAAGGCATTGCCGATTTTGGATTCGTTCCTGATAACGCTGCTGTTTTGATGATCTTTGGCAAAACGAAAGGCCCGTTTGTCGAGTGCACTGCTGGCCAGTACCGTTCCAGTGGCGACCGCGCCTAGCCGTAGCCAGTTGGTATCGAGCGCAATGCGCCCGGCGTTGACGAAGTCGTTTGCCACGCGCCCCGCTGAAACCGGTTCAGGCGGTTCCGCGATTGCCCTTGGCGCCTGGGGTGCTTTTTCCGGCACCTGGGCATCTCCCGCGCGATTGGCCTGCTGCAGCGCCTGGGTCAGCTCATTCAGTAGATAATAGTGCGCCGGATTGTCCGTAGTCGCCAGTCCAGGTGAGTTGGGAATCTGCCGCTCAGAATCCGAAACACTGTACTGAGCACGCGGAAGGTTGCGGTCCAACGCAAGTCGCACGCGATCCTGATCGCGCATTTCAGCCGCGCGCGGTCGTGCGATGGCGTTTTCTACCGTGTTTTTGTCACCGAGACCGGCATTTTCGTTAGCGCCGCCCGGTGTGGCGGCGTAGCCCGCCTGTGCGGCTGCGAGCAAAGGGCAGCCACGCTTGTAGAGCGAGCGAGATTCATACCGGGAATCATGCGATATTTCATGCGTTAATTCGCCGCGCAGCCGGTTTCGTCACAGTGCAGAAAACGCGCCTCGCTGTTCCAGTCGCTGAGCACCCAGCGCTCGCACGCATGGCCATCGATAAGGATTTCATGTCGCGCCGGTCGGTGCGTGTGACCGTGGATCATTCTCGCATAACCCTGCTCGCGCAGGGTTTGTTCGACAGCATCAGGCGTGACATCCATAATGTCCATGGACTTGAAGCTCTTGCTGGCTTCGCTTTGCGCGCGCATGCCGCGCAGTTGCTGGTGGCGCACGGCGAGCGGTTGCGCGAGAAACTGTTTCTGCGTTGCCGGGTTCCGGGCGTAGGCGCGGAATTTCTGATATTCGATGTCGCCGGTGCAAAGCGTGTCGCCGTGCATCAGCAGGGTGCGTGTACCGTAGAGATCGATCACGGTGGGATCGGGAATGATTTGCATGCTGCAACGCGCGGCGTAGGCTGCGCCAAGCAGCAGATCGCGGTTGCCGTGCATGAAATACACGCGCACGCTTTTGCTTGCAAGGCCGGACAGTGCGTCGGCAACCGCCGCGTTCAGCGGGTCGTCAAAATCGTCGTCGCCGGCCCAGTATTCAAACAGATCGCCGAGGACATAAAGTGCTTCCGCCGCCGGGGCTGTTTTCTCAATAAAATCAAAGAATTGACGATGGGTATCCGGCCGCTCGGCGGCCAGATGCAAATCGGAGATGAACAGCGTATGCGGCATGCGGATGGCGGCGTGCCGATCCTACCAAAGGTAAAACAGCGTGCCGCCGCGTGCGATCCGCACTGCCTTGCCTAGACGACGGTGGCTTTTTGGATGACCACGTCTTCCACCGGCACGTCCTGGTGAAAGCCGCTGCTGCCGGTGCGCACTTTGCCGATTTTGTCGACCACTTCCATACCGGCGGTGACTTTGCCGAACACGCAGTAGCCCCAGCCTTGCGGCGTGGGCGCGCTGTGGTTCAGAAAATCGTTGTTTGCGGTGTTGATAAAAAACTGCGCGCTGGCCGAATGCGGATCGGAGGTGCGGGCCATTGCGATGGTGTAGTGGTCGTTTTTAAGGCCGTTCTTCGCTTCGTTTTCGACCGGATCGCGCGTATCTTTTTGTTTCATGCCCGGCGCGAAGCCGCCGCCCTGAATCATGAAGCCGTCGATAACGCGGTGAAAAATCGTGCCGTCGTAGTGGCCGTCTTTCACATATTGTTCAAAGTTGGCGGCGGTTTTCGGCGCTTTGGCGGCATCCAGTTCAATGGTGATATCGCCGTGGGTGGTTTGCAGTTTGATCATGTCGGACTTTCAGTGGGTGCTGCGTGGGGAAAATGAATCGGGCTACTTGCCTTTGGTGTCGGACTTTGCAGCGGGTTTGGCTGCGGCGGCTTCGAGCAGAGTGACACGCTCGATCAGCACAGTTTGCACCGGCACGTTTTGATGGCCACCCTTGCTGGTCGTTTGTACGTTACGGATTTTGTTGACGACATCCAGCCCGGTCACGACTTTGCCGAATACAGTGTAGCCGACTTCCTGCGGGCCGGGGCCGCGGAAGTCGAGCATCTGGTTATCCACCACATTGATGAAAAACTGCGAGGTTGCGGTATGCGGTTCCGCCGTGCGCGCCATGGCAATGGTGCCGACCTGGTTTTTCAGGCCATTGCCGCCCTCGTGTTTGATCGGATCGCGGGTTTTCTTTTGCTGCATGTCGGGCGTGAAGCCGCCGCCCTGAACCATGAAATCGGCGATGACGCGGTGGAAAATCGTGCCGTTGTAGAAACCGTCTTTCACATACTGCAGAAAGTTCTTTACTGTCTCTGGCGCGTTTTCCGGCTGCAGTTCGAGCGTGATCACGCCGAGGTTAGTACGCATTTCCACGCGCGGGTTTTGAGCTTGCGCGCTAAGGCTAAGGGCGAGGAGGATGCTGGAAAAAAATATTCTTAACATATTGATTTAATTGAAAAAAGTTAAAAAGACTGGCGGGTGCCAGGACTAGGGAATAAACGCGCTAAAGGCTGGCTGGCGTACACGGTTTACGGGGCAGGTAATTTGTCGCCGGGTGTGAGCAGCGGGGCCAGTTGAAACACAGGCCTCCCCGGCGTTGCAGCGGGTGCCGAGGGCGCTGTCGCCGCCGGCTTACGCGCCGGGATCACATCGTTCACCGCTCTGAGTTTAGCCGAAAGTGTTTTGTTGCCGGCATCTAGCTTGAGGGCGTTTTCATACGACTGCGCGGCCAGACGCGCGTGGATGTCGCCAAGGTTTTCGTGTGCCGCCGAAAACGCCGCGTTGGCGCGTATCGCGGATTCGAGTAGCGTGCGCGCCTTGTCGAATTCGCCGCGGTCAGCGTGGATCACTGCAAGGTTGTTGTACGGCTCAGGCAATTCGGGATAATCCTGTGAAAGTTCCGTGTACATGCGCGCCGCGTCTTCGAGCCTTTTTTGCTGGGTGAAAATCATGCCGCGCAAAAAGCGCCCGCGTGCATCTTTCGGGCGAGCCTTGAGCCAGGCATCGATGCGTTCCATCGCGGCATCGCTTTTGCCCGCCCGATAAAGAATGGTGGCTTCCTGAAAATCATTGTTCGGGACCGAGGGAAGGACTACCGTACCTTGTGCGAACGCCGGTTGCGCCAGAAAAAGTTTTGGGCCTCCACCGGCCAACAGACCCATCGTGCCCATTACGCCCATTACGCCCATTGCACACACTGTGCTCGCCAAACGCACCACGCGTGCAAACCAGCGCTGGCGTGCCCTGCAAGCGGGCGTCGGGTGCGGGGAGGTCACGGCGGCGCGCATGTTATAATTTTTACTGAATTTCAGGGACTTAGCGTCGAATATTTGCGTTGTTAGAGTTGACCAAGGTTGGCCACAGTCGACTTCAGGTCAACGGAACGGCGCGTTCCAACGCGAATTCGGCGCCGTCCGCATTTTATACCAGAAGCCGTTCAAGATAACCGGTGTCGGGCTTGCAAAGTCAGGTTCGCCGCGCGGCAATAACCATGCTCAAAATATACAACACCCTCACACGTGACAAACAGACGTTCGTGCCAATCACGCCCGGCAAGGTGAATATGTACGTGTGTGGTATGACGGTCTACGATTTTTGCCACCTTGGCCACGCACGCGTGATGGTAGTGTTCGACGTGGTGCGGCGCTGGCTGCGTGCCAGCGGCTACGCCGTGAATTATGTGCGCAACATCACCGACATCGACGACAAAATCATAAAGCGCGCGCAGGAAAACAACGAACCCATGGGGGCGCTGACCGAGCGGTTTATCACAGCGATGGACGAAGACGCTGCCGCGCTGGGTATCGAAAAGCCTGATCACGAGCCGCGCGCCACCCAATACGTGCAAGGCATGCTCGACATGATTGAGGTGCTGCGCAAGAACGGTCTTGCCTATCAGGCAAGCGACGGTGACGTAAATTACGCCGTGCGTAAATTTGAAGGTTACGGCAAACTTTCCGGCAAATCGCTTGACGATCTGCGCGCCGGCGAGCGCGTGGAAGTCGATATGGCCAAGCAGGATCCGCTCGACTTTGTGTTGTGGAAGCGCGCAAAGGCGGGTGAGCCGTCGTGGCCGTCTCCCTGGGGCGATGGCCGGCCGGGCTGGCATATTGAATGCTCGGTGATGTCCGGCTCGCTGCTCGGCAAGCATTTCGATATTCACGGCGGCGGGCAGGATTTGCAGTTCCCGCACCACGAAAACGAAATCGCGCAGTCCGAAGGCGCACATCAGTGCACGTTTGTGAACACGTGGATGCACAACGGTTTTGTGCGTGTGGACAATGAAAAAATGTCCAAGTCGTTGGGCAATTTTTTCACCGTGCGCGAGATTCTCTCGAAGTACGATCCTGAGGTCGTGCGCTTTTTTATCATTCGCGCGCAGTATCGCAGCCCGCTGAATTACTCCGATCAACACCTGGATGATGCGAAGCAGGGCTTGACGCGGCTATACACCGCGCTGAAGGATTTTGATGATGTGAAAGCGGGTGCGGTGGATTGGGCCAACCCGCAAGCCGCGAAATTCCGCGAGGCCATGGATGACGATTTCAATACGCCGGAAGCTGTGGCGGTATTATTTGAAATTGTAAATGAAATCAATAAGTTACGATCTAATGAGCTGGCGCAGTTGTTGCGCTCGCTGGCGGGAATGCTAGGGTTGTTGCAGCGCGATGCGAATGGGTTTTTGCAGGCGGGCTCGCCGGCTGTGGGCGGCATTTCGACCGTACAAATCGAAGCGCAGATCACCGCACGCGCTGCTGCCAAGAAAGCCAAAAACTACGCGGAGGCGGACCGCATCCGCAAGGAGCTGGTCGATGCTGGCGTGGTGCTGGAGGATACGGCTAAGGGGACGGTTTGGCGACGTAGTTAGTTTTGGTTTGCGGTTGTTTCGGTATTTAGGGCAGGTGATTTCCCAGAGCCGTCTTTCCAGCAAAGGCTGGAATCCAATGCGTAACCCGATGCGCAGGATCTAAATTCTTTCAGTTGCTTCGCGACACGAAGCGTTCTGGATTCCAGCTTTCGCTGGAATGACGGTGGGGGTGTTAAAGCGTCAAGGGCGATTGAGCGTGGTGATTTAGAATGACCCATTCGACATCTTAATTTGACCATCAATGCCCTTAGCTCTTCAAAGCACCCTCGGCTTCCTCGCACTGTTAACCCTCGCCTGGGTCATCAGCGAAAACCGCCGCGCCGTGCCGTGGCGCATTGTAATTTCCGGCGTGTTGCTGATGATTGTGCTGGCGTTGTTGCTGCTAAAAGTGCCGCTGGCCAAGCAGTTTTTTCTGTCACTGAACGATGGCCTCGCCGCGCTGGAAAAAGCCACGCAGGCGGGCACATCTTTTGTGTTTGGCTATCTCGGCGGCGGCACGCGGCCGTTTGCCGAACTGCCGCAAACTTCCAGTTTCATCCTCGCGTTTCGTGCGCTGCCGCTCCTGCTGGTGGTGAGCGCGCTGTCGTCGCTGCTGTTTTACTGGCGTGTTTTGCCGTTTATCGTGCGCGCGATGTCCGCGTTTCTGGAAAAGACCAAGGGTGTGGGCGGCGCGGTGGGGCTGTCCACGGCGGCCAACGTGTTTGTCGGCATGGTGGAAGCGCCGCTCATCATCCGCCCGTATCTGCAACACATGAGCCGCAGCGAACTGTTTATTGTGATGTCGGTCGGCATGGCGGGCATCGCGGGCACGATGATGGTCCTCTACGCCAGCATCCTCGGCCCGGTGGTGCCGGAGGCGATGGGGCATATTTTGTCGGCCTCACTCATCACCGCGCCGTCGGCGATTATTGTCGCAGCGCTGATGGTGCCACCGGTGGGTCCGCCGACGGCCGGTACGCTCGACGCTGTGCAGGAATCAAAAAGCGCGATGGACGCGATCACGCGTGGCACGGTGGATGGCCTTGCACTGCTGATGAACATAGTTGCCATGCTGGTGGTGCTGATCGCGCTGGTGACATTGGCGAATCTGGCGTTGGCGGCGTTGCCGCACGTGAATGGCGCGGCGATTACGATGCAGCGCGTGCTCGGCGCGAGCATGGCGCCGCTGGTGTGGCTGATGGGTATTCCGTGGGCCGAGGCCACGCAAGCCGGCGCGCTGATGGGCAGTAAAACCATCCTCAATGAATTTATTGCATACAACGAAATGGCGCACTTGCCCGCCGAGGCGCTGTCGGAACGCAGCCGCGTCATCATGACGTATGCGCTGTGCGGCTTTGCCAATTTCGGCAGCGTCGGCATCATGATCGGCGGGCTGGCGACAATGGCGCCGTCGCGGCGCGACGATGTCGTGGCGCTCGGCATGCGCTCGATTGTCTCTGGCACGCTGGCGACGATGTGCGCGGGCGCCGTGGTGGGAATATTCCTATGAAGATTTATAAGAGTTTGTTTTGAAAGGATTTTTTATGTACGCAGCGTGGTATGAAAAAAATGGCGTGGCCGCCGAGGTGATGAAAACTGGCGAGCTGCCGGATATCGAACCCGCGGCGGGTGAAGTACGTGTGCGGTTGTACGCGTCAGCGGTAAATCCATCCGACGTGAAGGCGCGTGGCGGAAGCCGGCCGATACGCTGGCCCAAATTGATTCCTAACAGCGATGGTGCGGGCGTGATCGACAAAGTAGGTGCCGGCGTTTATCGCAAAGTGGGTGAACGGGTGTGGGTGTTTAACGGGCAGTGGGATCGCCCGTTTGGTACCAGCGCACAAATGATTACGCTGCCCGCTGCGCTTGCAGTGCCGCTGCCCGATCAGGTGGGTTTCGAACAGGGTGCATGTCTTGGGATACCGGTGATGACCGCGCACCGCGCGCTGTTCGCCGACGGGCCGATCGCGGGCAAAACGGTGCTGGTCACCGGTGGCGCAGGCGTGGTGGGGCATTACGCGATACAACTGGCGAAATGGGCTGGTGCGCGCGTGGTGACGACAGTGAGCTCCGACGCAAAGGCCGCCCATGCAAGCGCGGCAGGGGCTGATATCGTCATCAATTATCGCAGCGAAGACGTGGCCGCACGCATCAAGTCGGCCTCTGGTGGCGTGGACCGCATCGTTGAAGTGGATTTCGGCAAGAACCTGCCAGTCAGCGTTGAAGTGCTTAAAGACAGCGGCGTGATTGCGTGTTACGCCTCGACGGGTATTCCGCGCCCGCAATATCCGTATCCCGAATTGTTGTGGCGCAACCCTGTCGTGCGGCAGGTGTTCGTCTACACCATGCCGGATGCCGCCAAGAGCCAGTCACATGCCGACATCGCGCGCTGGGTGAACGAAACCCAACCGATTTTTGCGATTGCCGAACGCTTCAAGCTGGCGGACGTGATCTCGGCGCATCAGGCGGTGGAGCGGGGCGAAAAAATCGGGCACGTGATACTCGATACAAACTAGCTTTGCGGCTTCGCAACTGAACTTACACGATGTGGCATCACCGGCTGGCGCGCGGATAAACGGGAGTATAGTTGGCCAGCAAATGGCTGAGCGCCTTGCGATCTAGCCAGTGGTGCAATGTTTACGTTCACTGAATACGAAATTGGGATCAATATATGGATACCGTAGAGGTCAGAGAGAAAGCCGCCGTTCAATCCGAAGCCGCGCAGGTTTCGCAGTGGCTCACAAAGTTCGATACGGCTCTGCAAAGTGCGAATCGCGCATCCCTTGCGGCCTTGTTCGCCGCCGACAGTCATTGGCGCGATTTGCTGGCGTTTACCTGGTCGATCACGCCGAGCGAAGGCGGTGATGCCATCGCCGCGCTGCTGGCGGCTAAACAGCCGGCCACGCAGGCCCGCGGGTTTGCCATCGCGTCGGGGCGCACGCCGCCACGCAAAGTCGCGCGTGCAGGCTTCGATGTGATCGAAGCGATTTTTCAGTTCGAGACCAAGGTTGGCCGCGGTTTTGGCGTGTTGCGATTGCTGGTGAGCGATCCCACAAAAGCGTTTCAGTTGATGACCAGCCTGCACGAACTCAAAGGCTTCGAAGAAACCATCGGCAACCGCTGCCCGACCGGCGAAGCCTTTTCGCGTAACTTTGGCGGCACCAACTGGAAGGAGCAGCGCGAGGCGATTCAACAGTATACGGATCGCGAACCCACGGTGCTGATCGTCGGCGGCGGGCAAGGTGGTTTGTCGTTGGCGGCGACGCTGGGGCGCATCGGTGTTGATAACCTGGTGGTCGATAAATTTCCGCGCGTGGGCGATTGCTGGCGGCAGCGTTATCACTCGCTGGCGCTGCATAACGACACCAAGTTAAACCACCTGCCGTACATGCCGTTCCCCATTTCGTGGCCGACGTATCTGCCGAAAGACATGGTGGCTGACTGGTTTGAAGCCTATTCGTGGGCAATGGAAATCAATTTCTGGACCAGCACGGAATTTGTGCGCGGCAGTTACGACGAAGCTAAAGGCGTGTGGAACGCGGTGGTACGCCGCGGAGATGGGTCGGAACGCACGCTGCATCCGCGCCATTTGGTATTTGCCAACGGGCTGGTGGGCGAGGCGCACATCCCTGAACTGCCGGGCCTCAAGGATTTCAAGGGCGACGCGATGCACACCACTGCGTTTACCAATGGCGCGAACTGGCGGGGCAAGAAAGCGCTGGTCATCGGCACCGGCACCAGCGGCCACGACGTTGCGCAGGATTTGCACGCCAATGGCGTTGACACCACCATCGTACAGCGCGGCGCGACCATGGTGCTCAGCATCGACCCGTCGGCGAAGCTGACCTACGGCATCTACAACGGCCTTCCGATTGAAGACGGCGATTTACTCGCCGCCACCAACACCAAGCCGATGGTGAAAAAGAACCTGCAAACCATCACCAAGCGCATGCTGGAGAACGACAAGAAAATCATCGAAGGCCTGATCGCGCGCGGTTTCAAGTTCACCGATGGCGAAGACGGCGCCGGGCACCAGTGGATGGTACGCACCCGTTACGGCGGCTACTATCTCGACGGCGGCTGCTCGCAACTCATCATCGACGGCGAGATTGGCCTGCTGCATTATGAGAACATCGATCGCTTTGTCGCCAACGGCGCGCTGATGAAGGATGGCACCGTCAAGCAGGCCGACCTCATCGTGTTGGCGACGGGCTTCGTGCCGCAGGAAATGGTGGTACGCAAACTGCTGGGCGACGACATCGGCGGCAAAGTCGGCCCGGTGTGGGGCTTTGGTCCCGACGGTGAAATGAATAATATGTGGAAGCGCACCCCGCAACGCGGTTTGTGGTTCGCGGGGGGCGGGTTTAACAATTGTCGGCAGTACTCACGTTATCTGGCGATGCAGATCAAGGCGATTGAGGAAGGGATGTTGGGGTGGAGGTGAGCGACCAGTGCGAACTGGAGCGGGATTGAGTTTCAGCCACCCAAAGGTATAAACCCTATGCGCCAAGACACATTCGACTTTCCCGCACTGGAACGCCTGATCTACGGCAAACCTGCCGCACAGGCGCTGATGGCCGAGGTCGAGCGCATCGGCGCGAAGCGCGTGTTTCTGGTGGTCAGTGGCACAATGAACCGCACGACAGACGAGGTGGCGAAGGTGCAGGCCGTGCTCGGCAGCCGCCATGCGGGCACTTACGACAGCATTCCGCCTTTCACGCCGCGTTCGGCGGTGCTGCAGGCAGCGCAACAGGCGCGCGATGTGGGCACCGATTTGGTCGTGACCTTTGGTGGCGGCTCGGTGACCGAGGGTGGCAAGATGGTGCGGCTGTGTTTGCAGCACAACATCACTGACGTCGATGGCTTTGACCGTTTTCGGCTGATGACAAGCCCGGTCGGAAAGCCCGTCAAGCCAAAATATGAAGGCGCGAGCATCGGCCAGATCGCGATACCGACCACGCTGTCGGCGGGCGAGTTGACCACGGGCGGCGGCGCGACTGACGAGCGCGTCAAACGCAAATTCAGTCATGGCAATCCGCAGGCGATTCCGCGCACGGTCATTTTTGATCCGGCGCCGACAGTGCATACACCGTTGTGGGTGTGGCTGTCGACCGGCGTGCGCGCAGTTGATCATGCGGTCGAGGGCCTGTGCTCGCCGCGATCCAATCCCGTCAGCGATGGCCTGTATCAGC
>OMIN01000069.1 GCA_900299145.1 Betaproteobacteria bacterium
ACGGGCATCGATGAGGATGAGGGTGTTGGTCATGGACTAAGTTGGCTCTCTAAGTATTCCCAAGGACCTCAATGGCAGGTAATACGAGGGCACACAGCAGCCCGTTCGCTGACCATTTGTCGAGACTAGCTACCGGATTTCATGAGTCTATACACGTTGTTGGTCAGGGTATATAGCCCGTTTGGACTAGCCGTTACATTGGAAAGATTTCGCCGCCGCAGAAGTTTGGAAAGGGGATCGCGCCGATTTCGAATATCAAGAGCTAGTTAACGCAAGCGTTAAAATTAATTCAATTAAAACAATAGCTTATGCAGCCCTGCCCTCGCTTCTGCTAGCCGTCAGAGAGAAATGCCTGTCAGCTTTGACTACATAGTCAATTGGACCCATTGCCCGCAGCCATGAACCCGCATTGCTAGCGACCATTGTTATACTAGCCATGACAATTTTAATAAGGAGATTTCAATGGCCAGGCCATGGTTTACCGCAGGGCTCGCCGCCTTGTTGCTCACCAGCGCAGGCGCGGCGCTCGCGCAATCCGCCAATCCCAACCCCAATGCCGGTCGCGCATTGGCTGCCACCTGCTTTACCTGTCACGGCACAGAGGGGCGCAGCGTGGGCGGTGTGCCGCCAAGTCTGGCCGGGATGAACCGTGACACCATGGTGCAGCAGTTGCGCGATTTTCGGGATGGCAAGCGGCCCGCCACCATCATGCATCAGCACGCCAAGGGCTATACCGACGCGCAGTTTGCGTTGATCGCGGCTTATTTCGCCGGTGTGCAGGCTGCACCCGCGGGCGCGTCCGCTCCGCAAGGCCGCGGCTACTAAAGGAGAACATGATGGCTATCAGCAGACGTGAATTCATGCAGTGGACGGCAGCGGCGGGCGCGGGCACGCTGGCGGGTTGCGGTACAACCGGGTCAACCGGCGGCAGCGCCGGGCGCGTTGTCGTTATCGGTGGCGGCATCGGCGGCGGCACGGCGGCGAAGTACGTCAAGATGTGGGGGCCGGATATCGACGTTACCGTGGTGGAACGCGAATCGAGTTTTATTTCATGCCCCATCAGCAATCTGGTGCTGGCGGGCAACACCACGCTGGACCAAATCACGCGCGGCTACAGCGGGTTGAGCAGCCGCGGCATTCGCGTGGTGCGTGATAACGCGACCGCGGTCGACGCCGCTGCGAAAACCGTGCGGCTTGCCGGCGGCGAAACGCTGGCCTACGACCGGCTGATTGTGTCGCCCGGCGTTGACCTCATGTACGACACCATTCCCGGTCTGAACAACGCCGCTGCGCAAGCACAAGTATTGCACGCGTGGAAGGCAGGCCCGCAGACGCTGGCGCTGCGCAAACAGCTGGAATCCATGCGCGATGGCGGTGTGTACGTGCTGCACATTCCGCTGGCGCCGTACCGCTGCCCGCCGGGGCCGTATGAGCGCGTGTGCCAGGTGGCGGATTATTTCAAGCGCTCGAAGCCGAAATCCAAAATCATCGTGCTCGACAGCAACCCCGACGTGGTGTCAAAGGCGGGCCTCTTCAAGGCGGTGTGGAACGGCCAGTATAAAGGCATGATCGATTACCGGCCCAACAGTGAAATCGCCGATGTCGACGTGAAAGGCAGCACCATCAAGCTGCAATTCGGCGATGTGAAAGGTGATGTGCTGAACGTGGTGCCGCCGCAACGCGCCAGCGACATCGCGCGTCAGGCCGGGCTGATCACCGCGAACAACCGCTGGTGCGGCATTGATTGGCTGACCTGCGAATCGATCAAGGTGCCCGGTGTGCATGTGCTGGGTGATGCCACGTTGTCGGCCAATCTGATGCCCAAGTCTGCGAGCATGGCAAACCAGCACGCGAAGGTTTGCGCGGCGGCAGTGGTCGATTTAATCAAAGGCCGCCCGGTGAACCCGGAGCCGATGATGATGAACACCTGCTACAGCTTCGTCGATGCGAAGAACGTGATCCACGTCGCTTCGGTGCACGCCTACAACGCGGCGGAAAAAACCATGACCGTGGTGAAAGGCTCTGGCGGCCTGTCCGACAAGCCCAGCGAACTGGAAGGCAACTACGCTTGGGGTTGGGCGCGCAACATCTGGGCGGATTCGCTGGCTTAATTGGCAAAAATATATAAGCATCTGTTTTTATTGATATTTTAGGCGGCGCTCGCGGGATTGGGGCGCCGCTTAATTTTTGTGGGCCGCGTTACGCGCCGCATTGCGTGCCGCGCGCTGCAGCGGCACAAACCAAAACGTCACGGCGACGATCAGTGCGAAGGCCACATACAGCACAGTGAACACCCATTCGGGCGCACTGTAAAACAGCAGTTGGTGCACCCAGCGCGCTATAAAACTTTTTTCGCTGGCAGCCCCGCCATTCATTCCTCGTAAGGCGTCCTCCCACAGCGTGAGCGGACACGCCATGCCCATCAGCGATTCGCTCGCGACAAAAACCATGGCGGCCAGATGCGCAAGGCGAAACGCGATGCTGCGCACCCAAAGCCAGCCGTGCCACGCGCCGATCCACGTCAGCGCCAGTCCGCCAACGATGAAAAGCACGAACAGAAAGTGAATCAGCAGTATCGCGTCGGCGGCCAGCTCGAGCATGGAGCGCTCGATACCTTGCGAGCTTCGGCTACGCGCTTGCGGTGGCTACCGGCCGCTTGCGATCACTCACCCACTCACTCCATGAGCCGGGGTAAAGCCGCGAGCCGGCCAGCCCGGCGGCTTCCATCGCCAGCAGATTGTGGCAGGCCGTGACCCCAGAGCCACACTGGTGCACGATGTCTTTCGGTGCCCGCGCACCCAGCAGGGTGACATATTCCTGCCGCAACGTTTGCGAAGGCTTGAAACAGCCATCAGCCGCAAGATTGTCCCTGAAAAAACGGTTGGCAGCGCCCGGAATATGACCCGCCACCGGATCGAGCGTTTCGTTCTCGCCGCGAAAACGGTCGGGGCTGCGCGCATCGACAACGAGCAACGACTGGTGATCGAGATTCGCCGCCACTTCATTCGCACTGACCGTGAGTTGCGGACTCGGGCTGGGATTAAAGCGCGCGGGCTTCACCACCGGCGGCTCGGCAGTCACCGGATTTCCAGCCGCCACCCAGGCGCCAATACCGCCGTCGAGCACGGCCGCATTGCGATGCCCCACCCAGCGCAGCATCCACCACAGGCGCGCGGCGAATACGCCACCCATCGCGTCATACGCGACGACTTGCGTGTGGTTGTCGACGCCCAACGCGGCAAGCCGCAGCGTGAAGGTGATCGGGTGCGGCAACGGATGGCGGCCATTGAGCCCGGTTTTCGGGCCGGACAAATCTTCATCCAGATGCAAAAACCGCGCGCCCGGCACATGGGCTTCGGCATACGCGCGGCGGCCCGCTTCATAATTGGCGAGGTCGTGGCGGCAATCGCAGATGACCCAGTTGGCATCCTGTGCGTGCGCGGCGAGCTCGGAAACGGAAATCAGCGTGGTGAAACTCATTGAGTGGCCTGCCGGGAAGTTGCGCGGGGAAGCAAAGGTAATCGAAAAAATTTGCCTTGCAAAGCCAATGGCAATAAATGATGATCAAAGTGGCTCAGCAAGGTGGTTTGCGATACCCTTATAACTATATGTTTTTATTGATTATTTTTCCATCACATACAGCCCTCCCGGGAAAACGCCATCGTGTTCAACACCAAAGTCCTAGCATTATGGCTGTTGCCGCCTTTGAACTTTCTGATCGCGGCGTTAACCGGCTTCCTGCTGCTCAAGCGCAAGCCGGTGCTGGGCAGATGGATACTCGGCATCTCGTTGTTGCTGCTGTGGATTTTTTCGATGCACATCGTGGGCGGTTCGCTCTTGGGACGGATCGAGCGCGGCGCGCACACACCGATCGGACAGATGAAGTCAGCGCAAGCCATCGTGGTGCTTGGCGGCGGTTTATATTTCGACACACCGGAATACGGTGGCGATACGGTGGGCGGTTCGACGCTGGAACGCCTTCGTTATGCGGCAACGATCGCTCGCAAGACGAATTTGCCGGTGCTGGTGACGGGCGGCGCTGGTTGGGCCGGCGGTTCGCCGGTCGCGGCGCACATGAAGCAGGTGCTGGAACAGGAGTTTTCCGTGCCCGTGAAATGGCGCGAGACGGCATCACGTAACACGCGCGAAAATGCGCTTTATAGCGCCAAAATCCTGCAACCGGAAGGTGTGCGCACCATCGTGCTGGTGACGCACGCGGTGCACATGCCGCGCGCCAGGCAACTGTTCGAGCAAGCTGGTTTGCAGGTCATCCCCGCCGGTACGGCGTTTCGCGGGAACGTCTACTTCTCGTGGCGGGGGTTTTTGCCGAGCCTCGCGGGCCTGAACGCCAGCGCCGGCTATTTTTATGAAACGCTGGGCGCGTGGTGGAACGGCTTATAGCGTTACCACAGGCGTAAACACAAGTTCAAGGCTTCACATGCGGGCCGATTTCCCGCCGCAGGAATTCGTGGAAATGCCGCATGCCGTCTTCGAGCGGTGACTGGTAGGGGCCGGCATCCGTCACGCCCTGCTCGTAGAGCGCCAGACGGCCGGCAGTCATGCGTTCACAGATTTCGCGGTCTTCGATGGCGGTTTCGCGATACGCCGCCTGCTCGGCTTCGATGAATTCGCGCTCGAACAGCACGATGTCTTCGGGATAATAAAACTCGACCACGTTGGTGCAGGCCCGCGGCCCGCGCGGAATGATGTTGCTGACCACCAGCACGTGCGGATACCACTCGACCATCAAGCCCGGGAAGTAGGTCAGCCAGATCGCGCCGTGCGCAGGCGTTTTACCTTCGCTCTGGCGGTTGACATGCTCGTGCCAGCGTCGATAGACATCGCTGCCCGGCCGCGCAAGCCCATGCTTTACGCCGCAGGTTTGCACGTTGTGCCAGGCGCCGAATTCCCATTTGAGGTCAGCTACGTTAACAAAACCGGCAAGGCCCGGATGAAACGGCTCGACATGGTAATCCTCGAGATACACCTCGATAAAGGTTTTCCAGTTGCAGGCGTATTCTTCAATTTCCACGCGGTCGAACATGAAACCGCTGAAATCCAGATCGCGCGCGACACCGAGCGCGGCCAGATCAGCGGCCACATCGCGCGGGCCCTCGAAGAGCAGGCCATTCCAGTTGGCCAGCGAGGTCTGCTTGAGGTCCAGGCAGGGATTGCTTGAGAACTGCGGCGCACCCATCAGTTTGCCGTCGAGCGCGTAGGTCCAGCGGTGCAGCGGACACAAGATGTGTTTGGCGTTACCGCGCCCGCGCAGCATCACTGCCTGCCGGTGGCGGCAGATGTTACCGAGCAACCGCACGCCGCCATCGCCTGCGTGATCGCGAACCAGTGCCCGCGCGTCGCCCGCCCACGACAGGGCGTGAAAGTCGCCAGCCTCCGGCGTCAACAGTTCGTGGCCGGCGTAGTTTGCGCCCGCGTCGAACAACAGGCGTTTTTCCAGCGCGTAAATTTCCGGATCAAAGTACCACGCGGCGGGCAGTTGCGGCGTGGCCGATTTTTGCAGTGCCGCGACTTGTGAGAGATCAGACATGCAGGGGCGTGCGAAACGAAAACAAGGGTAAGAGACGAAAGGCCGAAAATCAGCGATCAGGAACCGCCGTGCAGGAGGACTTCGGCGTCCTGCGTGACGCCATCAAGCCCCCATAATCAAGCATCATAATGCATGGCCTGGACATATGGTCTAAGGGACTGATTTTCAAGACTTTTAGGACGAAAAGAGGGGCGTATTTTTCCCCATGTACCGGGAAAAGGCAACCGCCAAATCCAGCCTTTTTGGCCGCTACTTGCTAACCTTCTGTTTATTAAACGAAATATCGCCGAAAAACGCCGTGGCCACTTCGCCGGTATTGTCCATGTCGGTGGCAATGGCCACTGCGGAAACCGGCGGGATGTCGTCACTACTTTGCAGTCCAAAGGCCGCCCTGAAATCCGCCGCCACGTCGCGCTCGACTTCGAGCCAGCGGTTAACGCGCGACACGCCGCTTTCGACAACGATCATGCGCATCAAATTTGTGTAGCTGCTGGGCACGATGGTGCCTGCGGCAGCCTTTCCGTCCCACACGTAACAGAGTGTCGCTGCCGGCAGATTCGGATCATGCAATGCGCGCGCCATGCGCAACTTGGTGCGGTCGCCAAACGACAGTTTTTCCAGCGGGTAATCAAACATCACATAAACGCGTGCAGGGTAATCGTCGCCTTCCTTCGTGTTGATATCGCTGGCCTTTAACACGTTGGACACCTTCCAGCGCCATTTGAACACCGGATACTCGGCGAGATTCACGCGGATGTCTCGGCTTAAACCCGATGCGGACGCGTTAGCCTCCGCCTTTATCACCGTCACGCCGCCGTCGCTCGCCAGCGTGTAGCGCGTGCGCGGGACACTATTCGACACACCAAGCGGCTTCCAGTTTTCCGGCAGCTGCGCACCCGCCTTCAGCGCCGAGAACGCCGCGACGGCCAGCCCTTCCGGCTTATCCAACCTGTCCGGCTGGCTCCACGCCACTGCAGCCACAAATGGCAGCAGCGCGGCGAGCAGCGCCAGCCACCCCTTATGCCAAGTATTTGTTTTCATTGAGAATAATTAATTCGGACCAACGGCGATAATCGTCCGGCCGATCGATATCCCACAACGTTTCCAGTTCGTGCCAGCGCCATTTGAGCTGGCGCAGGCGCTCGCGCGTGTCGGCCAGCACGGTGTCGCCGCCCCACGCAATGTTTTCAAACAGCCGCGCATCGCAACGCGCCAGGCCAATCAACGCATAGCCGCCGTCTTCCGCCGGAATCAGCACGGCGTCGTTGCGGGCAGCCAGTGCCGCGCTCGCATCGCGCAAATGTTGCGGCGTCAGCACCGGGCAGTCGGTGCCGATGATGATAACGCGAGAGTGGCGTGCGAGCCCTTCGTCAAATGCATTACACATCCTTGCACCCAAGTCGGCGCCATATTGCGGCAGCAGCGCCATACCGTGACGCAAGGCGTTTGCTTGCAGGAACGCGTCGCTGGTGTCGGGCGCCGCGTGCAACTCCACTGGGCCCAAGCCCGCGTCAGCCGCCGTTGCCAGCGTCTGCTGCACCAGTTTGCGGTGTAACGCCGTCGCGCCTGCCGCACCCAGCAGTGGGATTAGCCGCGTCTTCACCTCGCCTTCACGCGGCGCCTTGGCGAATACGATGGTCAGCGCGTCACAAGTGGTACTGCTCATCACGATCTCACTGACGATGCGGTTGATACGCCCGCGCGAGCTTACCGGGGTCGGCGCCGGCCCAATATTGCAAACGTAGCCGCCACATCAGCAGCACGGTGCGCAACACGCCGTGCTTTTCCCAACGGCGGCCCGACACCGTCATGCGGTGGCGCAAATTCAGCGGCGCGCCGTAATGCTTTAACGCTTTGGTCAACGCAACGTCCTCCATCAGCGGCAACTGTGGAAAACGCCCCACTGCCTCGAACAGCGAGCGCGTGATGAACAGGCCCTGATCACCGGTGGAAACGCCGGTCACGCGCGAACGCAGGTTCATCATCGCAGCGATCACATGCAGCAGCGGATGACGTCCGGTCAGCGTCACGTCAAAGCGGCCCCAGGTTTTCTGCGCACGGTTCAGCCCATCGACAATCAGATCGTCCGCGCGTGCCGGCAACCGGCAATCCGCGTGCAAAAACAGCAGCACATCACCGCGTGCCTGCGCCGCGCCTGCGTTCATTTGCATGGCCCGCCCACGCGCCGAGGTGATCACCTGATCGGCCAATGGCCGCGCGAACTCCACGGTGTTGTCGCTGCTGCCACCATCCACCACCACCACTTCCACGCCGCGCGTGCGCAGCGGCGCCAGCGCGTCGAGGCTTCCGGCTATGCCTGCGGCCTCGTTCAGACAGGGAATGATGATGGATAACAAGCGGGTTGGTTTCCTTTGTGGTTGCCCTTATTGCGGCCTATTGTTGCATTTATCTTCTGGCGTCGTTCAAGCCCCAATCGTAGTCCAGATGCGAAATGGCAGCCTTGCCGTCGCGAATGGCCTGCTGATGCGCAGCATTGTCGGTCAGCAAGTTTGCGTATTTGGCGAACAGGCTTTCCAGCGTTTTGAAGCCTTTGTGGCCCTTGCGGAAATCGTTGCCGTACCATGGCGGCGTATCAAAGATTTTCGACACCTCCAGCTTGCCGTCGGCAGCAGCGCGATTGCGCGAGCGGTCCGAGAGAAAGCGCACGGTTTGCTCTTCCAGTTGTGCGTCGATACGGTCGCCAACGTAGGCTTCCTCGCGTAGCATCGGGCAGCCTATGGAGGCGCAATTCACCGCAAAGTGGATGCGCGGATCGTCATACGCGCCCGCCGCGCGGATGGTGTCGTGCTCGATGTTGTCGAGCGTCATCTTGCGGCCGAACAGGTTGATGAAATTATCTTTGAACGGGTTGCCGATCAGCTTGCCGTAATCCCACACCGACTTGATGTTGGGGTAGCGCAGCAAAATCTTTTCCACCATGTTGGCGTTATAAGCGTTGATCAAAAATGCCAGTTGCTGGTTCTTGTTCCAGCTTTTGAAGTCTGCCTCGCTCACGCCGGCAAGGGCATCAAGATACGTTTTTAACTGCGCGCGGTCCGCAGCCATGCCGGCATAACGCAGTTGCGACGCCTTTCCGCCTTCAAGCACGACCACATGCTTTTTCAGCAGCGCGTTCCACTGACCGTGGCTTTGGTCGAACTGGGCCAGCGCTGCTGTGGCTGACAACAGCCACAGGGAAAATACCATAAGTATTTGTTTTATAAACATAATTTCTCCGAGGATGTTTATTTGAAGTTAATGATGTTCCGGCTGCGGCGCCGCTCTGGTGCCCTGCCCCAACAATCCAAACGCCGCACTCACTACCGCGCCGACACCGCCCGCGCCACGGCGCCACTCGTTAAACGCCGCCGCAAACCGCAACTGCTGCTCGGTCGTCTGCGCCTTCTTCCATACGCCCGCCGCGTATTTGTTGGCTTCGCCCAGCGTCGGGTAGGTGTGAATGGTGCCCAGTATTTTGTTCAGTCCAAACCCGTGTTTCATCGCCGCGACGTATTCGACCAGCAAGTCGCCCGCGTGTTCCCCGGCGATGGTCACGCCCAGAATCTTGTCGCTGCCCGGCGGCGTGATGACTTTCACGAACCCATGCGCTTCACCGTCGGCGATGGCGCGATCCAAATCATCGATGCCGTAGGTGTACACCTCGTGCGCGATGCCGTGCTCCTTCGCTTCCGTTTCATTGATGCCGACGCGCGCGACCTCCGGGTCGGTAAACGTGCACCACGGCACCACCGAATAATCGACCTTGAATTTCTTGAAATTGCCGAAGAGGGCATTCACAGCGCAGTACCACGCCATGTGCGCCGCCGTGTGCGTAAATTGATACGGCCCCGCCACGTCGCCGCAGGCAAAAATATTCGGGTAGATGGTCTCGAGATACTCATTCACCTCGACGACGCGCTGCGCGGGAATACCGAGTTCCTCCAACCCGTACCCTTTAAGGTTGGCTACTCGGCCCACGGCACACAATATTTCATCGAAGGCGATGCGTTTGTCGGCACCATTGTTTTCGACAACGAGGAATTTTTCACCGTTCTCAACTACTACCTGTTTCGCTTTGTGATTCACCAGCACGTTGATGCCTTCGGCTTCAAAGCGTTTGGTGACCAGCGCGGAAACTTCCGGGTCTTCGCGGATCAGAATACGCGGCGCCATTTCCACTTGCGTGACCTGCGAACCAAAGCGTGCAAAACACTGCGTGAGTTCGCTGCCGATGGGCCCGCCGCCCAGCACCACCAGGCGCCTGGGCAGCTTGCGCAGATTCCACACATTGTCGGAGGTCAGCGGATTGGCTTCGGCCAGCCCGGGAATCGGCGGCACAAAGGGCCGCGCACCCGCAGCGATGACGATGTTTTTAGTCGTCAGAGTCTTCTCACCCGCGGCAGTCTTGATTTTTACTTCCCACGGCGACACGATCTTCGCTTCACCTTCCACGCAATCCACGCCCAGACCGCTGTAGCGTGCCACCGAGTCATGCGGCTCGATGTCCTTGATGACTTGTTGCACGCGCTCCATCACTTCGGCGAAATCAAAATCCGCGCTGGCGGAACGAATGCCGAACTCCTTCGAGCGCTTCACGTGTGACAAGAGTTTTGCCGAGCGGATCAGCGCCTTCGACGGCACGCAGCCGGTGTTGAGGCAATCGCCGCCCATTTTGTGACGTTCAACCAGCGTCACCTTGGCCTTCACTGCCGCGGCAATGTAAGAAGTCACCAAGCCCGCCGAGCCGCCGCCGATCACTACCACGTTGCGGTCATACGAGGCCGGGCGTTGCCATTTGGCGTAGATCTTTTTCGCCTTTAACGCATCGAGAAATTTTTTTGCCACCAACGGAAAGATGCCGAGCAATACAAAGGCGAAAATCAAACCCGCGCCCACCTTGAACGCACCCAACTGCGTGCCCGCGTAGACAAACACAATGGTGCCCGCGAGCATCCCTAGCTGACTCACCCAGTAGTAGGTCAGCGTTTTGATCGTGGTCAGCCCCATCAGCAGGTTGACCGCGAAAAACGGAAACGCCGGCACCAGCCGCAGCGCGAAGAGGTAAAACGCGCCCTCTTTCGCCACGCCGTCGTTAATGGGTTTAAGTTTGTCTCCGAACTTGCCCTGCACCCAATCGCGCAGCAAAAAGCGTGAGGCGAGAAACGCCAGCGTCGCGCCCACACTGGAGGCAAACGACACCAGAACCGTGCCCCACAGCAGACCAAATACCGCGCCGCCCCCCAGCGTCATGATGGCGGCGCCCGGCAATGACAGGCCGGTGACCACGACGTAAATCGCAAAGAAAATCAGGCCAGCCTGCAAAGGCTTGCCGGCCACATAGGCATCGATGACCTCGCGTTGCGATTTGAAGTATTCGAGACTGAAATACTGTTTCAAGTCGAAAATGAAAAACACCGCTATCGCAGCGGCGATCAGCCCAAACACCAGCAGCTTGCTTTTTTTCATGGGATTTTTCGGTGAAATGTCAGACGACGGCTGTTGGTCGAGCTACTGCGTTGTTGCTTACACTTGGGCTATTACTATTTGCCGTGAAATCACTCAGGCGATTCGCCCGCGCAATGGCATAGTTGGGGCCGTGCGTGATGCGCTGAAAATACGACTTGTGCGCGGCGCTGCCCGGCGGCCAGTTGGCGAGAAACTCCCGCTGCCAGCGCGCGTGATCATAGTGCACGGGCAAGGCGTCTGCGTAAACACTGCCGGCGCTACTTTCAATGCGCGTGCCGTACAGAGACGCACCCAGCGCGGCCGGCGTCGTGGCAATGCGCGTGATCACGCCAAACGGCGCGCCACGAAAATTCGGCATGCCCGCCGCGCCGTTGTTGAATATCGCAGCATTTATCGCGCCACTACCTGCGGCGGCATTCGATGATTCCAGCGAGTCCGGCGAACCCAAAGTCAGTGCCACCGGCAAACAGGTGTGGCTGCTGGCGATGACTTGGCATCTTGCCTTAAGCATTTGTTTTAAAACAGTTTCTTTTACAACCGCTTGCGCAAGAAAGTCCTCCGCCAACGACCAGCCAGCGAGCGATTCGAGGTCGCCATGCACGATGGCAACGCGCACCCCGCCTACGTCCGCCACTCGGTTCATCGGCAACGCCCCAAGCCGCTCGCGCAGCAGCGCGTGCCGCCGCGCTGTCTCGCGCAGCCGCACGATGATGCGGTTGGAACGCGCAACGTCGTCCTCGCTCACGTAATCGGGATACGCGCAGCCGCAACCAGCACTTTCGTCATCGTCCGCGAGTTCGGTTTCGACATTGCCGCGGATGGCGTGATTGGCGTGGTGGCGCAGCACTTCGCTGTTGATGGCCTGAAACGCCGCGTCGTCAACGTTGAACCAGTTGAAATCGCCATTAAAAACGCAAGTCACCGGCGTGGTTTCGCGCGCGGCAAGCGCGTGGATAGCCTCCAGCGCGGGCACGTTGCCATAAAGACCTCCGATGACATAGAGCGTTTGCGCGCTGAAATCCGCCGCGCGCGCAAAATCGGCGGGCGCATAACGGTAATGCAGCGGGCAACTACGGCCGGGCTGCGGGCTGTTGATCATCGGCTCGCGGCTGTGCGGGGTTCAGGCGGCTAGCGCGCCGCCGCAACTGGAACCCTGCCCGGCGGTGCAGCCGTAGCAATGGTCTTTCACCACGATGGGGTTGTTGGTGATGTCCGCGCCCATCAGCTCGCGCAGATGCGTGCGCGGCTTATTCTTCCACGCGAGCGGCAGGCCAAGCATTTGATTAAAGTCGCAATCGTAAACGTAGCCCTTGTAATCCACCGACAGCAGCGAGCGGCACATCACCGATTCCAGATTCGCCGGCTGGTACGAATTTTTCAGCACGTCCATGTAGTGTGCGAACTGCCCGCGTGAAATCAGCGTACTGCCAAAACGCTGGATCGGCATATTGGTCAGCACGTAAAGTTCGGTAAACTCGATGCCGAAATGCGTCTGCAAATGCTTGCGGTAATCGTTTTCCAGCGGCCCCTGCGCCGGTGGCAACACGGGGCCTTGCGGGTTGTAGACGAGGCTCAGTTTAAGCGTTGAACCCGCCTTGCCGTAACCTTTGTCGTTCAGCAGTTTCAGCGCGCGCACGCTACCGTCGAACACGCCCTTGCCGCGCTGCTTATCGACGTTTTCTTCGAGGTAACACGGCAGCGAAGCGACAATATCCACCGCGTGCTCGCGCAAAAAATCCGCGAGGTCTTCCTGACCCGGCTCATGCAGAATCGTCAGATTGCAACGATCCATTACCCGCACGCCGATATCGCGCGCGGCCTTTACCAGCAGCCGGAAATGCGGATTCAACTCCGGCGCGCCGCCGGTGAGATCCAACGTCGTAATGCCCGCCGCTTTGAGGAACGCAATCACCTCAAACACCGTTTCGCGACTCATCGCTTCCGTGCGTGTGGGGCCAGCGTTGACGTGGCAATGCAAACAGCTTTGATTGCACTTGTAACCCAGATTGACCTGCAGAGTATCAAGCCGCCTGCGGCGAATCGCGGGAAAATCGCTGACTTCCATCAGCGGCAACGTGGCATGCATGGTTAAGACTCCAATGACTTGTTATTGTTGGTGGCGCCAGGTGCAGCTTTCAGCGCGCTATCCGGAGGCAGCCGGAAAAAACACTACTCGCGCCGTACGTTCAATGCCGGGACAATGCCTGATGCTATTACCTGTTACCGCTTAAACCTGTTTTCAGGCGTTTGCGTATTTTACTTCGTCGCGCAAGGTTGTAGAACCTTTCACATTTGAATCGCCTACCTGCGGCAACATGTAAGTATTTGTTTTAGAATGATTTTCAAATCGATCCCTTTAGGCTGTCGTCATGGACTGGCTGATAAGAAACTGGGGCTGGCTGCTCGCCGGGCTGGTGTTCGCGGTCTACTTCGCGATTTACGTGCTGGCGATGCACGAGCAGCGCCGTGCGGGGGCCAGCGGCAAACCGCGGCTGCCGTGCGACCGTTGCTGATGGCCTGAAAATCATCACACCACAAAAATTGACCTTGTTGGCAAAGCGGCTACGCGTTTCAGTCCGGGCGCCCCTGCCCTGCGTTTGCCCGAGATTTCCCACGCTGCGCTTCGTTGACCCGCAAGCACGGATTGCGCTACCCTTTCAGCTTCCCCTGATTCCTTATTAATTCCTGCGTAGTCTGCTTTGCGGCTTATCGCCGCGTTTTGAATTTCATAGCATTGATTTCCGGCCCATGTCCAAAACCGCCAAACCGCCAACCTTTGAATCCGCTCTGGCGGAGCTGGAAGACATCGTGGCGGAAATGGAAGCGGGCCAGCTACCGCTGGAAAAGTCACTTGCAGCCTACAAGCGGGGCGCGGAGCTCATGAAATTTTGCCAAGGCGCTTTGCAGGATGCGCAACAACAAATCAAGATTCTGGAAGACGGCGTGTTAAAAAATTTTGGCGCCGCCGGACAATAACCCTGTGAGTTCTTCATCCGATTTTCAGACGTGGGCGGCCGCGGGCCAAAGCCGCGTCGAAGCCGTGTTGCATCAATTGCTGCCGCCACCGGAGACCGCTCCGCAGCGGTTACATCACGCCATGCGCTACGCGGTGCTGGGCGGCGGCAAGCGCGTGCGGCCACTGCTCGCTTTCGCCGCCGGTGAGTTGTCGGGCGCGGATCCGGCGCGTGCGGCCATCGCCGGTGCGGCGGTGGAGATCATTCACGCCTATTCACTGGTGCACGACGACTTGCCGTGCATGGACGACGACGTGCTGCGCCGCGGCAAGCCCACCTGTCATGTCGAATATGACGAACCCACCGCGTTGCTGGTGGGCGATGCGCTGCAAAGCCTTGCGTTTCAGGTGATTACCGAGAATAAGCTCAATGACGACGCTGGCGTACAACTGCGCATGGCGAAACTGTTGGCGGCGGCCTCCGGCTCGCGCGGCATGGCAGGCGGGCAGGCGATTGATCTCGCGGCGGTGGGCAAGGTGCTCACCGTGCCGGAACTCGAATTCATGCACGTGCATAAAACCGGCGCGATCATCCGTGCGGCGGCGCTGCTTGGGCTGATGTGCGGCACGCCGGTGAGCGAGGTGCAGTATGCGCAAGTCGACACTTTCGCTCGCGTGATTGGTCTTGCCTTTCAGGTGGTCGATGATGTGCTGGATGTCGATGCATCGACCGCCGACTTGGGCAAGACTGCGGGAAAGGACGCCGAGCAGGGCAAGCCGACTTACGTCAGCGCGATGGGCCTTGCGCGCGCCAAGGCATTTGCCGAGGAGTTGCGCGTGGAGGCAATGAAATCGCTGGAAAGTTTCGGTGAGCGCGCCTTGCGTCTGAGACAGTTGGCAGACTTTATCGTGCTACGCAAGTTTTGATGCCGCAAATGTCAAAGGCGCCGCGAACGAAATACCCGCTGCTGGAAATGGTTAACACGCCAGCGGCTCTGCGCGAACTGGAACGCAGCCAGTTGCACCGCCTGGCAGGCGAACTGCGCCAGTACCTGATCGATTCGGTGAGCCAGACTGGCGGGCACTTGTCGTCGAATCTCGGCACGGGGGAATTGACCATTGCGCTGCACTATGTGTTCGACACGCCCAATGACCGGCTGGTGTGGGACGTAGGGCATCAAACCTACGGCCACAAAATCCTCACCGGCCGGCGCGAACGCATGAACCGGCTGCGCATGTGGGAAGGGCTGTCCGGGTTTCCGCAGCGCACGGAATCTGAATACGATACCTTTGGCACCGCGCATTCGTCGACCTCGATCAGCGCGGCGCTCGGCATGGCAGTGGCTTCCAAGCTGCGCGGCGAGGAGCGGCAATGCATCGCCATCATAGGCGATGGCGCGATGACGGCGGGCATGGCGTTTGAAGCGATGAACAACGCTGGCGACATGGACGTCAATCTGTTGGTCATCTTGAACGACAACGACATGTCGATCTCGCCGCCGGTGGGGGCGCTCAACAAGTATCTCGCCAAGCTGATGTCGGGACGTTTTTATTCCAGGGCAAAAGGCTTGGGGCAAAAGGTGCTCGGCCCGATTGCACGCCGCGCCGAGGAACACGTCAAGGGCATGGTGACGCCCAGCACCATGTTTGAGGAGTTCGGCTTTAACTACATCGGGCCGATCGATGGACATGATCTTGACGCGCTGCTGCCCACGCTGAACAACATCAAGCAGTTGCAGGGGCCACAGTTCCTGCACGTGGTCACCCGCAAAGGCCAGGGCTACAAGCTCGCCGAGGCCGACCCCGTGCTGTATCACGGCGTATCCAAGTTTGATTCCAGCAATGGCATTGTCGGCGCCAAATCGGGCGGCAAACCTGCTTACTTTCAGGTATTCGGCGAGTGGTTGTGCGCGATGGCGGCACACGACAAGCGTTTGGTAGGCATCACGCCCGCCATGCGCGAAGGCTCCGGCATGGTGCAATTCGCGGAAAAATTTCCCGACCGCTATTTCGATGTTGGCATTGCCGAGCAACACTCAGTAACCTTCGCAGCCGGTCTTGCCTGCGATGGTGCAAAACCGGTGGTGGCTATTTACTCCACGTTCCTGCAGCGTGGATTCGACCAATTGATTCACGATGTGCAAATCCAGAATTTGCCGGTGATGTTTGCGCTGGACCGCGCCGGGCTGGTGGGTGCGGACGGCGCTACTCACCACGGCAGTTTTGATCTTTCGTATCTGCGCTGCCTGCCCAACATGACGGTGATGACGCCGTCGGATGAAAACGAATGCTGGCACATGCTAAGCACCGCGTTCTATATGGACACGCCGGCGGCAGTACGTTACCCGCGCGGCACGGGGCCGGGGGTGGCAATTGAGCGCGACTTCAAAACGCTGCCCGTGGGCAAAGGCGAATTGCGCCGCCAAGGCGAGAAAATTGCGATACTGGCGTTCGGCTCGATGCTGACGCCGGCGCTGGCGGCAGCGGAAGAACTTAACGCCAGCGTCGCCAACATGCGTTTTGTCAAACCGCTGGATACAGAACTGATATTGTCACTGGCCGCCACGCACGAGTTGCTGGTCACGGTGGAAGAAAACGTGGTGATGGGCGGCGCGGGCAGCGCGGTTCTGGAGCTTTTGCAGCAGAATCGGCGCATCGTGGCGGTGTTGCAGTTGGGCTTGCCTGACCGATTCATCGATCAGGGTGATCCGGCCCTGCAACTCAAGGCCTGTGCTCTGGACAAGGATGGATTGATACGTTCGATCAAACAACGCATGGAAGAAACATGAGCGTCAAACGCAAAATGGTCGACGATGACGATGTCGAAGGCTATTCCAAGACCGACAATTATCACCCGGTAACAGTCAAACGCGTCGCCGACAAGTACCGCACCATCCTGAAGGATCTCGGCGAAAACCCGGAGCGCGAGGGCTTGCTGAAAACGCCGGATCGTGTCTCCAAGGCGCTGCACTACCTCACGCACGGCTACGATCTCGACCCGGCGGAAATTCTGAAGTCGGCGATGTTCGCAGAGGAATATTCGCAAATGGTGATCGTGAAAGACATCGAAGTGTATTCGATGTGCGAGCATCACATGCTACCGTTTTTGGGCAAGGCCCACATCGCCTATATTCCAAATGGGCACATAGTCGGCCTGTCAAAAATCCCGCGGGTAGTGGACGCCTTTGCGAGGCGCCTTCAGGTGCAAGAGCGGCTCACCATGGAAATCCGCAACTGCATACAGGACACACTCAATCCGCTGGGCGTCGCCGTGGTGATTGAAGCCAAACACCTGTGCATGATCATGCGCGGCATACAGAAGCAAAACTCCACAACCACCACCTCGGCGTTTACCGGCGAGTTCAACGTCGAAAAGACCCGCGCCGAATTCCTGCGGCTGATCCAGTGACGCGCGACACGCAAAAAACCAGCGAGTACATCGTCGAGCGCATTCTGCCCGGCGTGCGCCGTGGCGAGATGGTAATCCTCGTGGACGACGAGCGGCGCGAGAACGAGGGCGATTTGTTCGTTGCCGCCGCCAAGGCAACGCCTGAGACCATCAACTTCATGGCGTCGCACGCGCGCGGCCTGATTTCGCTGGCCTTGACCGAAGCACGCCTGCGGCAACTGGGCCTGGCGCTGATTACCGATGACACGGGTAACCAGACCAAGTTCGGCACCGCGTTCGCCACGCCCATCGATGCCCGCGAAGGCGTGGGGTCGGGCATGTCAGCGCATGATCGCGCACGCACTATCGCCGTAGCGATTGCGGACAACGCCAAACCCACCGATCTGATCCGGCCGGGCCGGCTGCAAACGCTGCGCGCGGTGGAAGGCGGCGTACTGGCGCGCCGCGGACACACCGAAGCGGCGGTTGATCTTGCTCGCATGGCGGGGCTGGCGCCCGCTGGCGTGATTTGCGAAATCATGAACGACGATGGCACCATGGCGCGCATGCCGCAACTGGAAGCCTTTTCCGCGCTCCACGGCATTCCCATTTTGCGCATCGACGATCTTGCGGCATACCGCGAAAACGAACGCGTGATCAGCCGCCGGGCGGCCACCATCATGCCCACGCGCAAGGCGGGCGATTTTGAACTGATGGTTTACAGCGACAATCTTGAAGCCACGCTGTTTGTCGCGCTGGTAAAAGGCAAGGTCGATGGCGACACACCTGCGCTGGTACGGTTGCATTCCCAATGTCTGACCGGGGACGTGTTCGGCAGTGAACGCTGCGATTGCGGCGAGCAGCTCGAAGCGGCGATGAACAACATCGAAAAAGCCGGTTCGGGCGTTATCGTCTACATGTTCGACGAAGGCCGCGGCATCGGTTTACTCAACAAAATCCGAGCCTACGCGCTGCAGGATCAAGGCCACGACACGGTCGAAGCCAATCACGCACTGGGGTTTGCGGCAGACATGCGTGACTACAAAGCGGGCGCACACATATTGTTCGATCTGGGCGTGCGCAAGATCCGCCTGATGACCAACAACCCGGACAAGGTTGCAGCGTTGGAGAAATACGGGTTGGATGTGGTGGAGCGCGTCGCGGTGGAAGTGCCACCGCGCGCGGCCAATCGCAACTATTTGCAGACCAAGCGCACCAAGTTCGGCCATTTGCTATCTATGACGGGCATTGCTGACAAACCCGAATAGCCTTGCACTTCTGCTGGCCAGACAGATTGTAAGTATTTGTTTTAATTGCGTTTTTAGAAGCGCTTGATGAGCATGAGCTGGTCGCCTTCACGGCGCATTTCCATGCGGCTCAGAAAACTCATGCCCAGCAGACCGAAACGCCCGCCCAGCGCGTTACCTTCCAGCACCACGCCGTCAACATTGTTCAGCACAATGTCACCCAGCTTTACGGTATCGAACTTGACGCGATAGGCGCCAACCAGGCCGTTGGCCGTTTGCATCAAGCCTCGGTCGGCAGCGGAATAGCGAACATTGGCACGCCTCGCGTCTTCCGCGCTGATGGTGACGCTGGTGGCGCCGGTGTCGACCAGAAACTGCATCGGCACGCCGTTGATTTGCGCAGAGGTGACGTAGTGGCCTTTGGAATCGCCCGACAGCAAGACGCGCTGCGCGTCGCTATTGGCGCGCGCGGCCGCAATACGCTGATTGCCGAGACGTATGGTTTCGCGCTGCCCTTCGATTTCAATCACCGCGCTGTCGGAGCCGACGCTGAGCAGACGAATTTTCTCTGGCGTGGATTCCCCCGCCGCCAGCGTGCGCGGCTTGCCGCCATCGACGATTAAAGTGGCCTTATTACCGAAAATGCCGACGAGATTGATGTCGGCCGCGCGCGAGGGTACTGCCAGCGCTAGAATTATTGGCAGGACCGCGCGAAGCAACGCACGAAACAGAACATGATATACGCCGCACTGAGAGCACATGCATGAACCCCGTCGCTGTTTTCAGACATTCGGTTTCGGATGGGCCGGGCCATTTTGCCACGTTTCTCGATAGCCATCGCATCCCTTGGCAGTTGATCCCGCTCGATGCCGGCGCCCCTGTTCCGGACGACCCGCGGGCGTTTTCGGGGTTGGGTTTCATGGGTGGGCCGATGAGCGTCAACGGCGGATTACCGTGGATCACGCCGATGCTGGCGCTGATACGCCATGCAGTCGGAATCGACGTGCCGGTCATCGGCCATTGTCTCGGCGGGCAATTGCTGTCCAAGGCGCTGGGTGGCGTGGTATCAGAGAATCCAGTAAAAGAAATTGGCTGGGGCCGCGTTGACGTGATCCCGGGCGATGAGGCACGCCGCTGGCTGGGCGATATCGCGGCGTTCGAATCGTTTCACTGGCACAACGAAACCTTCAGCATCCCGCCGGGCGCAACACGGCTTGCGTTCAGCAAGCATTGCGCCAACCAATTGTTTTCATTGAATAAGAATATCGGCATGCAGTGCCACGTCGAAATCATGCCAGAGATGATTGCCGCGTGGTGCGCGGAATGGACCGGCGAGAACAGGGAAACACCACCACTCACGCTGCATTCGCCGTCGGTGCAAACGCCAACGGCCATGCTGGAAAACGTCGAAGGGAAAGTGGCGGCGTTACACCGCATATCAGAGCGGATTTACACGCAATGGATCGCCGGGCTGGCGCGCTAAAGCTGGCGGCGGCACACAAGACTGGTCGCGGCGCCGCCGTGAAAATCAGTCGCGAAAATTTTTGTACTGCAACGGGAAATCCGTAATCGATTTACGCACCAGCGCGATCGCGTCCTGCAACAAATCCTTTTTTGCACCCGACACTCGCACCACGTCGCCCTGAATGCTACCTTGCACCTTCATCTTGCTGTCCTTGATCAGCTTGATGATTTTCTTGCCCAGTTCCTGATCGACACCCTCGCGCACCTTGATCGCCTGCTTGACCTTACCACCGCTGATGGTCTCGATTTTTTCGAGCTGCAGGCAGCGCACGTCTATGCCGCGTTTGGCGAGGCGTCCAGTGAGTACATCCCGCACCTGACCCAGCTTGAATTCATCATCGCCGAAGACTGTCAGCATCTTTTCTTTTTCGTTGATTTCGACGCGCGCATCAGATCCCTTGAAATCGAAACGGTTGGTGACTTCCTTGTTGCACTGGTCGACCGCGTTGCGCACTTCCATTTGATTGACTTCGGAAGCGATGTCGAAGCTGGGCATGGACGGCTCCCCGGAGCGGTGGTTGAGCGAGGCACCGATTATACCCGCCGCAAGATCAGCCGCACACCGCCCGCACCTGCTTCAGATCCGTGAGCCCCTCGACAATACGCTCGATGCCGTTTTGCTTGAGTGTCGTCATGCCATTGCTTCTGGCGGTCTGCAACAACTCTTCCATGCTGGCACGTTGCTGTATCAATGCCCGCGCCTTGCGGTCCAGCGCATACAGTTCATAAAGCCCCACGCGGCCACGATAGCCGGTTTGGCCGCATTCTGCGCAGCCCGCTGGTCTGCGCAGCAGAATTTCGCCATCCTTCGCGTATTGCTGGCGCCACTCCGCCAATACTGCATGTGGCGAGGTGTCGGTCTCAGCGCAGTATTCTGCCGCCAACGCCTCGAGTTCGTCTCCGCCCGCAGCTTCCATCCGGCCACACGATTCGCACACCCGGCGCGCCAGCCGCTGAGAAATCACGCCGAGCAGCGCATCAGCAAAGTTAAACGGGTCGAGCCCCATGTCCAGCAGCCTCACAATGCTGTCCACCGCGCTATTGGTATGCAGCGTCGAGAGCACCAGGTGCCCGGTGAGCGACGCTTCCATGGCAATGCGCGCGGTTTCGAGATCACGCATTTCGCCAACCATGATGACGTCCGGGTCGCCCCGCAAAAATGCACGCAGGGTAGCGGCGAACGTCCAGCCGATTTTGGTATTGACCTGCACCTGGCGCAGACCAGGATGGGTGATTTCCACTGGGTCTTCGGCGGTCCAAATCTTGCGCTCACGCGTATTAATCTGCCCCAGCAGCGAATGCAGCGTAGTAGTCTTACCCGATCCAGTGGGGCCACACACCAGAATCATGCCGTAGGGTTTGCCCACCATGCGCGTCAGCTCATTGGTCAGCCGCTCGTCCATGCCGATGTGCGCCAGCGAACGCAGTGTGGCGCCCGCCAGCAGACGCATCACGATGTCCTCCAGCCCATTGGCAGTGGGAATGGTGGCAATACGAAATTCGAGCTTGGGTGCGCCGGGCAACGCAAACTCCAGTTTGCCGTCTTGCGGCCGGCGCTTTTCCGAGATGTCCAGACTCGACATGATTTTAAGGCGCGAAATAATCGCATTGCGAAAGCGATACGGTATCGTCAGATAATCGTACAACGCGCCATCGCGCCGGAAGCGCACGCAGCTGTCCTGTTTACCGGGATAGTTTTCGATGTGAATGTCCGTCGCCTTTTGCAGGTAGGCGTCGATCAGCACCTTGTTCACCAGCTTCACCAGACTGTTGTCGGATTCGGCAACCTGCGGCTCATCGGCTTCGTTGGACTCCGCGCTGGACAAATTCAGCTGCGTCAGCAGTTCCTCGGTTTTGGATTTCTCGTCGGCGTTGCTGGAAAAATTGATCGCCTGCGCCGGATTTTCCTTTTCTGCAGGTGCATCCCATGCGGAGATGGAAATGGACGCGCCGTAGCTGTTCTGGATGGCCTTGGCGACGGCGTCCCTCGCCGCCATCACCGGCGCCACGCGCATCTGGGCGTGAAAACGCAGCGACTCAATGTGAGCGGTGTTGAGCGGATCGTTCATGGCCACGACCATGACGCTGTTTTCAACGTAAAGTGGCACGGCGTCACACTTGCGCGCCACGTCTTCACTGATGCGCGACGTGGCGGAAAGCTCTGGAACAAATACGCTCAGATCAACAAAGGGGATGCCAAGCTTTTCCGCAAGCGCTTGCTTCAAACGATGTTCATCAATCACGCCGGAATTCACCAAAATCTGACCTAGGGGTGTCTTGCGGTCAGATTTTTGCTGGCGCAATGCGGCATCGAGTTGTTCCTGGGTAATGTAATTCATTTGCAACAGCGCTTCGCCCAGTCGCATGACCGGCATGTTTTCCTGCCGCTTAAGCGCCGCCGTCAGATCTTCGCGACTGATGGCCTTGGTCTTTTCGAGGAGCTCGCCGAGCTTTTGCCCTCGGCTGGCGTGCTGCTCCCGCAGCGCTGATTCAATGTCGACGCGGGATACGGCCTGTGTTTCCAGCAGAATTTCGCCCAGCAGGCCGCCCACCTGATGGCTGCGCATTGCACCGTGAGGGCAAAAGCGCCGTTCAACGGTATCGGCTTCCCTGGGCAAAAAGAGGTAAAGCCCGGCTTCATCCTCCACCGACCCCATGGTTTCGCCGGACACTGACACACCGTCAATTAACGTGACGCGATAGGATTGAGTGAGCAGCTTTTCGACATCGCCATTTAATCGCTTTTGCGGGCGTTGGATCGCCACCGGGCGTGTCAAACGCAAAGATAAAATATCGTCGAATCCAACCGTTTCCAGACTGACCGAATGCGCCGCAAGCAGCGTGAGCTTGCGTTCGGAGGGAGAAAAACTGACCAGCGTACCGGCTATTTTCCGTTCATCGCGCAGGTCCATTTCGCAGAATTCGGCGACGATGCGTTCAGCGCCATCGCCCGGCACACATTGCAGCGGAAAAGGCCAACTCCCGCCATCGTTGGCTGCCGGTGCCACACGCCGTTCCGGCAGTGCCGGCACGGGAGCCAGCGATGCCGGCGCGCCAGCGGAATGGAAGTCTATGCCGGAATCGTACATCGCTGCGTCCTTGCCAAGACACGGATCGCTGAATAGCGTTCCGAGGAAGGTGTCTCCCGATCCTTATCGGACGCGGCGCGAGGAACTTGAGCGGCTTCTATTAATTATATTTTAAAATCAGATACTTATTGAATATCACTCAAGGCTTGGCGAGCTTGATGCGATAGGCCGTTAACGGCAGGCCCGTGCCGTCGTTGAACTCCGCCGCGGCCTCGACGGCCAGACGGGCAATGGCTTCGGCGTCACGCTGTTTATCGTTGTAGGTCGCGTACATCGAGCCCATCGCGTAATCGGCGCCGCTACCAAAGGCGTAAAAACGCGAAAACTCCTGCACCGTGCGATGCGCGGCCACGCCGAAAATACCGTGCTTGTTGGCGAGCAGCACGTCGACGCGCGTGGATTCCACCGGGTCGTCGCCGCCCGCGCCGGCATTCAGAAAATACTCTTCCTTCAACACGGCATGCATGGCTTGCCAGGTGCGAAAAATATTATGCACGTTGTCAAAGCGCGCCTCGACTTTGGGCCGCGCGAAATAATCCGCAAGTATTGCCTTGAAGGTGGTGTTGCCGGTGATTGCGATCACCGTATCACGCACCTTGAATGTCTTGTGGTTGTTGACAACGTAGTCCGCCGTTTCCTTGCCCGAACCCCATTTGGTCATGGTGTCGGCGGCTATCGCGACATAGCCATTTTTACGGACGACCGCGATGGTGGTCATGGCCTGCTATTTGAAGTGGCAAACGTAATCAAGCATTTCCAGCGTCTCGATGTCGAAGGCGGCATTGCCCGGCACCTCGAATTGTTCGCCAGCGCGAACGGTGCGCCAATCAGCCGCGCCGGGCAGCTTGACCTTGCACACGCCGGCGTTGATTTCCATCACTTCCGGCGCACCGGTGTTAAAGGTGAGCTTGCTGGGGAAAATGACGCCCACGCTCTTACGCGTGCCGTCGGCAAAAAGCACGGTGTGACTGACGCATTTGCCATCGAAATAGACATTGGCTTTTTTGACGACGCTGACGTTCTCGAATTGTGTAGTTTGAGCCATAGGACTTGTTGTGATCAGTTTGATTCCAAGGGTTTCACTCCCCATTGGCGGGCGAGTGAGCGAAAGCTACTTTTTGCGCTTGTTCAATTTCGCGGCAATGCGCAGCCGCAAGGCATTCAGACGGATAAATCCGGCAGCATCCTTTTGATCGTAAGCGCCGCGGTCATCTTCGAACGTGGAAATCGCAGGATCAAACAACGAATTGGGCGAGGTGCGGCTCACCGTCATCACCGTGCCTTTGTAGAGCTTGACCTTGACCGTGCCGTTGACCGCCGATTGTGATTGATCGATCAGCGATTGCAGCAGCAGCCGTTCCGGGCTGAACCAGTACCCGTTGTAGACCATGCGCGCATAGCGCGGCATCAGGTCGTCTTTCAACGCCAGCACTTCACGGTCGAGCGTAATCGACTCCATTGCGCGATGCGCCTTCAACATGATCGTGCCGCCGGGCGTTTCGTAGCAACCGCGCGATTTCATGCCGACATAGCGGTTTTCCACCAGATCAAGCCGGCCAATGCCGTGTTTGCCGCCAAGCTGATTGAGCGTTTCCAGCACTTTGGCGGGCGACAATTTTTTGCCGTTGATCGCCACGATGTCGCCACGCTGATAGGTCAACGTTACCACTTCCGCCTTGTTAGGCGCCTTTTCCGGGGATACGGTGATACGCCACATGGAGTCCTCGGGCTGATACGCCGGGTCTTCCAGCACGCCACCTTCGTACGAAATATGCAGCAGGTTGGCGTCCATCGAATACGGCGCGCCACCGCCTTTGCGCTTCTTATAATCAACCGGGATGCCGTTTTTATCGGCGTAAGCAAGCAGCTTTTCACGCGATAACAGATCCCATTCACGCCACGGTGCGATCACCTTTACGTTCGGCATCAGTGCGTATGCACCCAGTTCAAAACGCACTTGGTCGTTGCCCTTGCCAGTGGCGCCGTGCGAGATGGCATCGGCGTTGGTCTTGCGCGCGATGTCGATCAACCGCTTGGCTATTAGCGGACGGGCAATGGAGGTGCCAAGAAGATACTCTCCTTCATAGACCGCGTTGGCGCGAAACATCGGAAACACAAAATCGCGCACGAATTCTTCTCGCAGGTCATCAATGAAAATATTCTCGCGCTTGATGCCCATCTTGATCGCCTTGGCGCGCGCGGGCGCGACTTCCTCACCCTGGCCAATATCGGCGGTAAAGGTGACCACTTCGCAGTCATAAACATCCTGCAACCATTTCAGGATGACCGAGGTATCTAACCCGCCGGAATAGGCGAGAACCACTTTTTTGATTTTTTGCGTCATAGTAAAAACTCAATAAAAAACAGATACTTATATTAAAGCTCTCAAAACAGTTTACGCGACGTCTCCGCTTCCTGATTACGCGGCATCAACAAAAATTCCAGCAGTGCCTTTTGCGCGTGCAGACGGTTTTCAGCTTCGTCCCACACCACGCTGTGCGGACCATCAATGACTTCCGCCGTGACTTCCTCGCCGCGATGTGCGGGCAGGCAGTGCATGAACAGCGCGTCTTTTTGGGCCGCGCGCATCATGTCGGCATCCACGCACCAATCGGCAAACGCCTTCTTTCGCTTCTCGTTCTCCGCTTCCTGCCCCATGCTGGTCCACACATCGGTGGTAATGAGATCGGCGCCTTTTGCCGCGTCCATGGGGTCGGGGAATTCTTCGTAGTGCGCATGGCTGAAAAGCCCTGCGCGTTCCGGCTCCACCTCGTAGCCCGGTGGCGTGGACACATGCACATTAAAATCGAGCACCTCTGCCGCCTGCAACCAGGTGTTGCACACATTGTTCGAATCACCAATCCACGCCACCGTCTTGCCCTGAATGCTGCCGCGATGTTCGATGTAGGTGAGGATGTCAGCAAGGATCTGGCACGGGTGATACTCGTTGGTGAGGCCGTTGATCACCGGCACGCGTGAATACTCGGAAAACTTTTCGATGATGGTTTGCTCATAGGTGCGAATCATCACAACATCGACCATGCGCGTGATGACACGCGCGACATCCTCAATGGGCTCGCCGCGCGAAAGCTGCGTGTCGCGCGAGGTGAGGTTGATCACCGTGCCCCCCATTTGCAGCATGCCGGCCTCGAACGACACGCGTGTGCGTGTCGAGTGTTTCTCGAAAATCATCGCCAGCGTGCGGTCGTGCAGCGGCATATGCGGGATGTAGCGCTTGAATTGGTCTTTGATCCAGCGCGCGCGCCCGAAGAGGTAATCGTATTCCTCGCGGGTAAAATCCTTGAACTGCAAATAGTGTCTGACTTGCATAATGGTTTACGGCCCGGGCCGGAAAATCGGCTCGGGCCGCGCCTCGTTCTGGGTTCTCTGCTATGCCTTGGCGGCGGCCGGCGCGGGCTTCTGCAAAAACTCGCGGATGAGTGGCACCATGCTGTTAACCAGCGTGTCGGCCTCACCCTTGTTCATCACCAGCGGCGGCGCAAAGCGCACCACGTTATCAGCCGTAACATTGATCAGCATGCCCTTGTCCATCGCAGCTTTCACCAGATCGCCGCAGGGGCGGTCGAGTTCTATGCCGTTCAGCATACCCTGACCGCGCACTTCCTTGACGCCCGGCGTTTCGGCCAACTGGCGGCGCAACGTGGTGCGGATATGTTCGCCAACTTCGGTAGCGTTTTCACACACCTTTTCATTCACCATGACATCCAGCGTAGCCAGCGCCGCCGAACACGCGAGCGGCGTGCCGCCGAAAGTGGACCCATGCGTGCCCGGCGTGAATAGTGAGGCAGCCTTGCCCTTGGCCACACAGGCGCCAATGGGCACACCGCCACCCAACCCCTTGGCGAGCGCCATGACATCAGGCGTGACACCGTAGTGCTGGAAGCCAAACATTTTTCCGGTACGGCCAATGCCGGTCTGCACCTCGTCGAGCATCAACAGCCAGTCATTGGCATCGCAAATCTCGCGCAACCCCTTGAGATAGCCGGGAGCGCACACGCAAACGCCGCCTTCACCCTGCACCAATTCGGCAAGAATGGCGACCACATTCTTGTTCGACGCGGCAACTTTGCGTACGGCTTCAAGATCGTCAAACGGCACGCGCACAAAGCCTGATACCAGCGGCTCGAACCCGGCCTGCACCTTGCGGCTGCCAGTGGCCGAAAGCGTGGCGAGCGTGCGGCCGTGGAAAGATTTTTCGAGTACCACCACCGCAGGGTTGTCGATGTTCTTTTTGTGGCCGTAATAGCGCGCGAGCTTGATCGCGCACTCATTGGCTTCGGCGCCAGAATTGCAGAAGAACACCTTGTCCATGCCGGAGAGTTCGCAAAGTTTCGCGGCAAGCTTTTCCTGCAACTCCACTTCATAAAGATTGGAGGTGTGTATCAGCGTACCCACTTGCTCGCGCAACGCTGCCACCAACTTGGGGTGACAATGGCCGATGGCGTTGACCGCCACGCCCGCGATGGCGTCGAGGTATCGCTTGCCGTCACGGTCCCAAAGCCACACGCCTTCGCCGCGCGTGAACGCGATGGGCAATCTGCCGTAGGTTTCCATGATATGTGGCATGGCCATGGTGGGTCTCCTTTCGGTTAGCAGGTCAGGGCAGCAAGTGTCGATGCGTCGAACATAAAAATACAAACGGCGGCTTAGTGAATTTTTGAATACCCAAAATTCCCTAATGCCGCCGCAGCTAAAAGTTACAAGCGCGAATGCCGGATTCAAAGAAGCATTTTACCTACAAGGTCTTGAAACGCAAGAGGGATCCCGCTTATTCGCGGTTTGACCCTGCGGGGGGTCTGCTACACTCGCAACACCATGTTCGAAGGCGCTGCCGAAATCGTGATTCAAGGCGTTACCGCGTCCGGTGAAAAATTCCGGCCCGGCGATTGGGCCGACCGTCTGTGCGGCATGATGTCGGTATTTGGCGAAGACCGGCAACTGAGCTATTCGCCCTATCTCAAGCCGGTCATTGTGGCAGGCACTTCCTGCGTTGTGGTTGATTGCAAACTGGCGCAACTGGATGCGGCAGCTTACAAATTTCTGATGGCCTTCGCGCAGGACAACGAACTGCAACTACGGCCCGGCCGGCAGGAACCGCGTCCGGAGCCGGAAACTTCTCAAACACCACCCAGCGCCGAAACGACATCGTCACTTTGACGGCACCGGCGTTACGCCACCATTCTAAAAGCAGAGGCTGCAGTTACGCCACGCCTCGACAGCCGCCGGTGTTACGCCAGCGCCTTGACAGCCGCTGCGAGCCGGCTCTTGTGGCGGGCGGCCTTGTTTTTGTGGATGATATTTTTGTCGGCGATGCTGTCTATGGTGCTGGTCGCGCGCTGGTAAACCGCGCGGGCGGCGGTTTTGTCGCCAGCTTCGATCGCCTTGACCACATCCTTGATCGCCGTGCGCAAACGGGAGCGCAGGCTGGCGTTGTGCTGGCGGCGTTTTTCACTCTGCCGCGCGGCTTTACGCGCGGATGCAATATTGGCCATCTGTTACACTCCGATCCGGGAGAAAATCCGGGAAACAAAAAGGGCGTGATGATACGGATTTTTCACGGGTTTTGCAAGAAATTCCTCAAGGCTCCGGCCCGCCTGGCATTTCCCACAATCGCTGCCCCACCGGCAGCCTGATAGAAAATTTCTCAATAAATACATGAACTTACTGAAGGCTCTGGCCACTGTAAGCAGCATGACGCTTTTGTCGCGCATCCTGGGTTTCGTGCGCGACACCGTTATTGCGCGGGCTTTCGGCGCGGGGATGGCCACCGATGCCTTTTTTGTGGCGTTCAAAATACCGAACTTTCTGCGCCGGTTGTTTGCCGAAGGCGCGTTTTCGCAGGCCTTTGTGCCGATCATGGGCGAGTACAAAAACCGCCGCGGCGAACCCGAGTTGCGCGATCTGCTCGACAGCGTTTCCGGCCTGCTGGCGCTGACGCTGTTCGCGGTGACGGTGGTGGGAGTGATCGCGGCGCCGTGGATTATTTACGTCAGTGCCCCAGGGTTCATCAAAGACCCGGCCAAGTTTGATCTCACGGTCGATCTGCTGCGCATCACGTTTCCGTACATTTTGTTCATCGCCCTCACCGGCCTGGCGGGCGGCATTCTCAATACCTTTGGCCGATTTGCAGCGCCAGCGTTTACGCCGGTGCTGCTGAATCTGTCGTTCATCGGCTTCACACTGTGGCTGACGCCTTACTTCGACCCACCGGCCAAAGTGCTGGCGTGGGCGGTGTTCACGGGCGGCGTGCTCCAACTGGCGTTTCAGGCGCCGTTCCTGTTGCGCATTAACATGATGCCGCGCTTTCGGCTCAATTTTCAGCACGAAGGCGTGCGACGCGTACTGCGCCAGATGGGGCCGGCGCTGTTTGGCGTTTCCGTTGCACAAATCAGCCTGTTGTTGAATGTGATATTTGCCTCGTTTCTGGTGACCGGTAGCGTATCCTGGTTGTATTACGCCGACCGCCTGATGGAGTTTCCGGCGGGCATGCTGGGCGTCGCACTGGGCACGATTTTGCTGCCGAGTTTATCGAAGCACCACGCCAATAAATCCCCGGCGGAATACTCCGCGCTGCTCGATTGGGGGCTGCGCGTGACGTTTTTGTTGACAGTGCCTGCCGCCGTGGGCCTTGCCATGCTGGCCTTGCCACTGATTGTCACGCTCTTCATGTACGGCGCGTTCTCGACCGCAGACGCGCACGCCACGCGCTTGGCGGTGATGGCTTACAGCGCGGGTTTGCTGGGCCTGATACTGGTCAAAGTGCTGGCGCCCGCGTTTTACGCACGGCAGGACATTCGAACACCGGTGAAAATCGCCGTCGCAACGCTGGCCGTCACGCAATTGATGAATCTCCTGTTGATCGGCCCGCTGGCACACGCCGGGCTGGCGCTGGCGACGGGGTTGGGGTCGTGCCTGAACGCCGCGATTCTGTATTCCCTGCTACACAAGCGCGCGATTCATCTGCCCTCGCCGGGCTGGGGCGTGTTTCTGGGCAAACTCGTGGTGGCGGTGGGGTTGATGGCGGCGGCGTTGTGGTTCGTCGCGGGCGACCCACAGCGCTGGATTGCAGCGCCCGCGAAAATCCGCGTGCTGTGGCTAACTGGCACAGTCGCTTTGGGCGCGGGGGTTTATTTCGCTGCCTTGTGGGCGATGGGCTTCCGGCTGCGCGATTTTGCGCGGCGCGAAACTCAGTAATCGCGTAGGTGGAAACACGCTATAATTCAAGCCGTTAGGATAGATATCGGCGCCAGTGCCCCAGACACATTCTGGCGGTGAATGCAGCGCTGCATCTCGCGTCGCGACCGGCGTCTTATTGTCCCAATCTCTGGTTCGCTCAAGTTCGGCCCATTTCGACTATTTACTACGTTCATGCGCGTTACTCGCGGCATTCCCGCCGCTGCAAAGTCACCGGTGGCCTTAACCATCGGAAATTTCGATGGCGTTCACCTGGGCCACCGCGCCATGCTGGACGAGCTCGCGCGCGCCTCAAAGCGGCTGGGCGTTCCGTCATGCGTGATGATTTTCGAACCGCAGCCGCGCGAATTTTTCGCGCCGGACAAGGCGCCGACACGACTGACCTCGCTGCGCGAAAAACTTGAACAGCTTGAAGCCTGCGGCGTAAATCACGTACACGTGTGCCGCTTCAATTATGCGTTTGCACAGATTGCCGCGCACGATTTCATCGAGCGCGTGCTGGTGCGCGGCCTCGGCGTGCGCTGGCTGCAGGTGGGCGATGATTTTCGTTTTGGCTCGCGCCGCGCCGGTGATTTTGTGATGCTGAAACAGGAAGCACCGCGACTGGGCTACGAAGTACAGGCGCTACCCAGCGTAATGGTCGAAGGCATCCGTGTTTCCAGCACGGCGGTGCGCGATGCGCTGGCCGCCGGCGACTGCGCGCGCGCGGCGCGTCTGTTGGGCCGCACTTACAGCATCAGCGGGCGCGTGGTGCGCGGCGATCAGCTGGGCCGCAAACTCGGCTATCCCACCGCCAACGTACACATGAAACACAACCGTGCACCGCTGTGCGGCATCTTCGCGGTGGAAGTACACGGCGCCCGCGGAAAGTCGGGCGGCGTGGTGCGCGGCGCGGCCAGCCTCGGCGTTCGGCCCACTGTCAAAGCACAAGGCGCCGCCGCCGTGCTTGAAGTATATCTATTTGATTTTAAAGAAGAAATTTATGGGCACCCTTTGCGCGTGGATTTTTTGCACAAGCTGCGCGACGAAGAAAAATACGCCGACCTCGAAACCTTGAAACGCCAGATCGCGCTGGACGTCGAAAATGCGCAACGGTATTTCCAAACTTCCGGCACGCGCAAGACCGGGTGACGGTTGTGCGAACCCTGTTCGCAAGCAAACACCATGACTGATTACAAACACACCCTGAATCTGCCCGACACGCCATTCCCGATGCGCGGCGATCTGGCCAAGCGCGAGCCGTTGATGTTGAAGCAATGGCAGGAGCGCAAATTTTACGAGCGCATCCGCGCGGCGTCGAAGGGCCGTCCGCGTTTCGTGCTGCACGACGGGCCGCCGTACGCGAATGGTGACATTCACATTGGCCACGCGGTCAACAAGATTCTGAAAGACATGATCGTCAAGTCAAAATCACTGTCAGGATTTGACGCGCCGTATGTGCCCGGCTGGGATTGCCACGGCATGCCGATTGAAGTGCAGATCGAGAAAAAGCACGGCAAACATTTGCCGACGGCGGAAACGCAAAAGCTCTGCCGCGCCTATGCCACTGAGCAAATCGCGCGGCAAAAGCAGGATTTCATCCGGCTCGGCGTGTTGGGAGATTGGGAAAACCCCTACCTGACAATGGCCTATGGCAACGAAGCTGACGAGATACGCACGCTCGGCAAGTTGCTGGAAAAAGGCTATGTGTATCGCGGCCTGAAGCCGGTGAACTGGTGTTTCGATTGCGGCTCGGCGCTGGCCGAAGCAGAAGTCGAATACGAAGACCGCAAGGACGTGGCAATCGATGTGGGCTTTGCGTTTACCGAACACGAGAAAATCGCGAAGGCATTTGGCATGCCCGCGCTGCCGAACAAGCCCGGCTACATCGTGATCTGGACCACAACGCCGTGGACGCTGCCGGGCAATCAGGCGCTGAACGCGCACGCCGATTTCGATTACAACCTGGTGGAGACCGAACGCGGCCTGTTGATTCTGGCGGCGGCATTGCAGGAGACATGCCTTGCGCGTTACAAGCTCACGGGCAAAACCATTGCCACGTGCAAAGGTGCGGCGCTGGAGCTGATTGCATTCAGACATCCCTTTTACGACCGGCTGTCGCCGGTGTACCTCGGCGATTACGTCACGCTCGACACCGGCACCGGCATCGTGCACTCCGCGCCGGCATACGGCGTGGAAGACTTCCAGTCGTGCCGCCGCTACGGCATGAAGGATGTGGATATCCTCACGCCGGTGATGGGCGACGGCAAATATGTATCGACGCTGCCGTTGTTTGGCGGCGAGATGATCTGGAAGGCCAATCCGAAAATCGTCGCGCACCTCGAAGAAAAAGGTGCGCTGTTCCATCAGGCGCAGCATGTGCACAGTTATATGCACTGCTGGCGGCACAAGACGCCGGTGATTCTGCGCGCGACGGTGCAGTGGTTTGCGGGCATGGATGAGTCCCAGGGCTGGAACCACATCAAGCCCCAAGAATCGCTACGCACCACTGCGTTGCGTGGCGTGGAAAATACAAGGTTTTTCCCTGCGTGGGGGCAGGCGCGGCTGCACGGCATGATCGCCAATCGTCCGGACTGGACGCTGTCGCGCCAACGGCAATGGGGCGTGCCGATGCCGTTTTTTATCTCGAAGGAAACCGGCACGCTGCATCCACGCACGCTGGAGTTGCTGGAACAGGTCGCCCAGCGTGTCGAGAAATCCGGCATCGAAGCGTGGCAGGCGGTAACCGCCGAAGACCTGCTCGGCAGTGAGGCCGCGCACTACGAAAAAATCAAGGATACGCTGGATGTGTGGTTCGATTCCGGCTCGACGCATTTCACCGTGCTGCGCAATTCGCATAAGAGTGACAGCACCAATCCGCAGGATTCGTACTATCCGGCGGATCTGTATCTCGAAGGCTCGGACCAGCATCGTGGCTGGTTTCACTCTTCGCTGCTGGTCAGCTGCATGACCGACGGCCACGCGCCTTACCGCGCGCTGCTCACCCACGGTTTCGTGGTCGACGGCAATGGCCGCAAAATGAGCAAGTCGCTCGGCAACGTCATCGTGCCGCAACAGGTCATGGGCGAACTGGGCGCGGACGTGCTGCGGCTGTGGGTGGCGGCGACGGATTACTCGGGCGAGCTGTCGATCTCAAAAGAGATTCTGAAAAGGGTGGTGGAATCCTACCGCCGCATACGCAACACGCTGCGCTTTCTGCTGTCGAATCTGGCGGATTTTGACATCACGCGCGATGCCCTACCCATCGACCAATGGCTGGAAATCGACCGCTACGCCTGGGTGATGACGCACGACATGCAGGCGACGCTCATTCCGTCCGAACAGGGCGTGCGGGACCCCCGGTCGCCCGGTTGCTATGGCAACTATGAATTCCATCAGGTCGCACAGCGGCTGCAATCGTTTTGCTCGGAAGACCTTGGCGGCTTTTACCTCGACATCCTCAAGGATCGCTTGTACACCGCGCCAGCCAGGGGGCTTGCGCGGCGCGCGGCACAGAATGCGCTTTACCACATTACCCATGCGCTGACGCGCTTGATGGCGCCAATCCTGTCATTCACGGCGCAGGAAGTTTGGGAAACACTGCAAAAAGGCGAAAGCAGCGTGTTTGAACAGACGTGGTATCAGCTGGCGCTGCCTGCGGATGCAGACGCGTTGCGCACGCGCTGGAGCCGGTTGCGCGCGCTGCGCTCGGACGTGCAAAAGGAACTCGAAACCCTGCGCGCCGCCGGCAAGATCGGCTCGTCACTGCAGGGCGAGGTGGATTTGTACGCTCAAGGCGAAGCGCACGCGTTGCTTGCTTCATTAAAGGACGACGTGCGCTTTGTGATGATTACCTCGCGCGCGACGTTGCATGCCGGCGCGGGCGGCGTGTCTTCAAGCGGATTACCGGATGTGGGCATCGCTGTGGCCGCAAGCGCGCACAAGAAGTGCGAGCGCTGCTGGCATTATCGGCCGGACGTGGGTACGAATGCGGAACACCCGTTGCTGTGCGGCCGTTGCGTCAACAATCTTTTCGGTGCGGGCGAACCACGCAGCCATGCGTAACCACCCGCAAGCGCGAATAAGCCTCGCGTGATGGCAAAAGGCGCAAACTCCCCCATGCGCAAGTGGGTCTCGCTGGCGCTGGTCATTGTGCTTGCTGACCAGATCACCAAGTTTTTTGTGGTGCAGCGGTTTACCCTGCACGAGACCGTGCCGGTCACTTCGTTCTTCAACCTGGTGTACGTGCGCAATACCGGCGCGGCGTTCAGTATGCTGGCAGACGCCGGCGGCTGGCAACGTATATTCTTTGTTGCCGTCGCGGTGGTGGCGTCGGCTTGGGTGTTGTGGCTGCTGCGGCGTCACCCGGAGCAGAAGCTGTTTTGTCTTGCGCTGGGCTTGATACTCGGGGGCGCAGTCGGCAACCTGATTGACCGGGCGCTGTTCGGCTCGGTGGTGGATTTCGTGCAGGTGCATTACGCTGGCTGGTATTTCCCCGCGTTTAACGTGGCGGATTCCGCCATAACCGTTGGCGCCGGGTTGCTGATCTGGGATGCGCTAAGGCCGCAGCAATCCGGGCAGGGCACCACGACTTGATTTTATAAGTATTTGATTTTATTAAATTATTTTAGACGAGTCGCAGCTGGATTCACCGCTATAATCGCGCCATGCAAGTCCTACTCGCCAATCCTCGCGGTTTTTGCGCCGGTGTAGACCGCGCCATCGAAATCGTCGAACGTGCCATCACGCTGCACGGCGCTCCCATTTATGTGCGGCACGAAGTCGTGCACAACAAATTTGTGGTCGACAATTTGCGCAAAAAAGGCGCGGTTTTTGTCGAAGATCTCGACGAAGTTCCTGCCGGCGCGACGCTGATTTTCAGCGCGCATGGTGTATCTCAGGCGGTGCGCCGCGATGCCGAGGCACGCGGCCTGCGCGTTTTCGACGCCACCTGCCCGCTGGTTACCAAAGTGCATGTCGAAGTCGCCAAGATGCGCGGCCAGCAACGGGAAATCATCATGATCGGCCATAAGGGCCATCCCGAAGTTCAAGGCACCATGGGGCAAAGCGATGGCGGCATGTACCTTGTCGAAGGCCCGGAAGACGTGGCGAAGCTCAAGGTCAAGGACGAGAGCAATCTTGCGTTCGTCACGCAAACCACGCTGTCCGTGGACGACGCGCAAGTCACCATCGACGCACTTGAAGCGCGATTCCCGGCCATTGTCGGCCCCAAGCGTGATGACATCTGCTACGCCACGCAAAACCGCCAGGATGCGGTTAAAACACTGGCCCCGCAATGTGACCTCGTTATCGTCGTCGGCTCGCCCAACAGTTCAAACTCCAACCGGCTGCGCGAAGTGGCGCGCAATCAGGGCGTAGATGCCTACATGGTCGATAACGCTGGCGAACTCAAACCCGAATGGCTGGCGGGCAAAGCCCGCGTGGGCGTCACAGCGGGCGCATCAGCACCGGAAGTACTGGTGAAAGACGTTATCGATCGGTTAAAAGCATTGGGGGCCGACCGCGTCAGCGATGTCGAGGGCATTGAAGAGCGGGTCACCTTTCCACTACCCAAGAGTCTGGCGTTGCCTGACTAAGGCATGTAGATTTTTTCGTAGGGGTCGAAATTAATCGCAATGGTTTTGCGGTTCTTGACTGGCTTGCCATTTCTTATCGCCGGGGAAAATTTCAGCTTCGCAACGGCCTGCAACGCTGCCTCTTCAAAAACACCGACCGGCCGCGCGTCCACGATGGTTGTCTTGTCGACGCCGCCACGCTCATTCACATAAATGGCAATCGTCACCAGACCAGATTGCCGCTCCTGAAAAGCAATTAATGGGTAGACCAGATTGACCTCCTCCAATGGCTCCGCGCGAACGTCGACTTCGCTATTGGCAAAATAAATGTCCGCAGGAAGATTTAGCAGGCGTTGGGTATCAACTGGCTGGCGCACATCCACTGACTGAATTTCCGGAGTATTTTTTTCCACCGTCGCGTCGGATACTTCCAACTGCGCCATATCGCTTTCGACAGCCAGCGTTACGGGTTTTTCCGGTGACGCCGAACGGATTTGAACCTGCATGACCGGTGCGATGTGCAGATAACGCAATGCATCACGGCCAGTCGCTCCGATTACCGCCAAATGCACGGCAATCGAAGTGACAACGAACGCGCCCATCCGGCGCGCGTGCCGATCATGCCAAAACCGGCTGATAAACGCCGATGTTTCCAATACTGTCATCGGTAAATCAGCTAATACGCTACTGATACTTCACGTCATCGGAAAATGCCCTAAGATTACGGGCACGCTGTCCCATGTAAGCATTGCGCATTGAAACTGGTTAATCAATTTCTTTATACCAGTAACGATGCAGCCGGCTGTTGAGTTTCAACGTGCCTGGGCTTGTGACGTCCGGGCCCCGAATCACCGCATCAATCAGTTTCCCGTCGATATTGACGATCGCCCGAACAGGGTCGGGAGTATATCCACCACCAGGCAGCTGCCGCGCGCGATCCGCTACTGTCAGTACGCCGGATATATTCAGATCCCTTGTTGCCGTAGCATCGAGGGTGCTGATCTCGTAAGCACGCGATATGCCCAGATTGCTACCACAAGTGCCGCCGCCCGCACTGGCCGATGGCTGATTGGTATTGAAGAAAGTCGTGCCGCCCACCGAGATTGAAGTGCTGATCACCTTTTCCCCGGTGCCCAAAGTGAGGAAATAGCCGGCCGAGGCATTGAGCGATGCCGTGGCTGTCGCCGGCGTTACACCTGTTGTACATGCCGAAGCCTCCTGGATACAGTTGTTGGTAACGTCAAACAAGTTGCTTTCCAGTAAGGTGGGATTGGCCCCGCTGGCGCCGGTCGTGCCAGTCAGCGGCCCGCTGTCACTGCCAAAATCCTTGAACATGTAAAAGCGGTTAGTGACACTGGTATCGAAGGGGTGTTCTCGATCACCTGAACCTGCCAAAATCGCGTCAAACCCTTTGGACGGATAGCGCACCACATCGGGGCCACCCAAAAACTTGCGTTTCACCGCACCCGAGCCACCCACCGAAGCAAGTTTTGTCACAATGGTATTAGCCCACCCGTTGGTGGAGTCATAGCGAAAATCCACGCGCCACATATTGCCACCAGTGTCGCCAACATATCCACGAACCGTGGCTCCTGAATCACTCTTGACCATGCTCACGTTAGCGGGAATTGAATAATCCATGCCCGAGACAATGGTCGTATCCGACGCCGCAGTGCCTGTGCGAATGGCTCGCCACAGCAAAGCTCCCGTCAAAGCGTCAACCACATAAATGCCGCGTCCCATACTACGGGTATACGTTACGGAGCTTGCGCCAGTACCCGTGGTAACGGTGGTAGTCGTCGACGCGGTAATGGTAGCTGGATCCAGATCTTCAACCGTCGGATCATAGCCTGCGCCAAACACAAGCACCGGGTTGGGATAGCCCGCAAGATTGTTGATCACGGTCGGTTGCGACCAAGTCTGTCCCAATTCACCAAACCCGGTTGTGGAATTGTCAATCTTCCACAGGAACTTGGGATCATGCGGATTATTCACGTCCAGTGCGTAAATGAGCCGGCCACCGCGCCGCATGGACAGGTACAGATTCACCTTGTCTCCAGAGTCACCCAGCTTGCCGTTGTTATTGGCATCCTTGGTATACACACCGATTGAACCGTCCGCGAAGTAAGGCTTCTTGAAAGAACTGGAAATAATGGGAGAGTTCTTGCGAAGCCGATTGAGAGCGGGGAAGAATTCCGGGGGCACAAAGCCCCAAGCCTCATTCCCTGGTGCGATCTGCACCGCAGCGGTAGCATCTGTGGCGAACCCGCCTTTGACGGCATGAAAAATACCATCGTTCGAACCATAGTACACGTAGACATCGTTGTCCGACCCATAGCGGTTATAGTTGATCACCGCCGGCCGCGAGTGCAACACGTCGCCATGCACATAGGCTCGGATATCTGTCGTGGAGCCATTGGCATTCTCGTCAGAGAAATTGTCCTGCCCTCTAACCCACCGAATCAGACGGCCCCGGCCACCGCTAACCCCCTGAACAGCTGTAATCGTTCCGGTTGCGTCACCTTCCGCGCTGGGTAGCGTATAACTGAATCGGTTGGTATCAAGAGCGGTAATGGTAAAGGTGCCGTTAAAGGCCGCTGGCGTCGCGCCAGCAATATCCACCTGCGTTCCCGTGGTAAACCCGTGTGCGGTCGACGTAGCTATGGCAGTGGTGGATTTCTTCGACGCTGTGACTGGCGTGGAATTGTTGGTATTGGCGCCCAGCGCGGATGAGAGTGAATAGGTGAAGCTGTTTGCATCCACCACGGTGATGGTCTTGATACCGTTGTATCCGGCCGGTACCGCGCCCGCAATCAAAATCTGGTCATTGGTAGAGTACCCATGGCCTGTTAACGTAGCGTAAGCTTTGGCACTGGCAGGGCGTACTGTAAATGTGCCCGTCGGCGTCGCCAATGCCGAGCCGGTTGAATACGTAAAACTGTTCGCAGTTGGCGTGCCTACCGACAAAACCGTGTAAGGTCCCGGATGCACGGTGTCTACTCCACCGACGCTTTCTATAATTACGGAATCATTCACGGCAAAACCATGATTCGTAGCGGTCGCAGTCACCGTGGCGCTATTGGCGCTGGACACGGTAATTGTGCCACTCGCGGCAGGCAGTATGCTCGATGTGGTATACGCAAAAGTGGTGGAAGTTGGGGCAGGCGAAGACAGTATCGTGACCGACCCGTTGTACCCCGAAGGCGTCGCCCCCTGAATATTCACCGTCGCCCCCGCGGCGAACCCGTGTGCAACCGAGGTCGTCGCGGTTACCGTGGTACTGCCTCCGCGCACCAACTGCGGTAACGTCGTCGCCGGCGTCAGGGCGCTACCCAACGTATAAGTAAAGGTATTGGCGCCTGTATTCGTTACTGTGCAACCGCTCGGGCAATTGTAGCCCGATGGCGTAGCACCTGTGATGATGGCAGTAGAGCTGCCCACCGGCAAACCATGGTTGGAGGAGGTGGTTGCCTGTGCAGTTGTACTTGTTGCTGACGCCGTACCCGCTGTAGTTGCCGCACCAGAAGCCGTACTGATGGTGTAGCGAATCTTGGTTGCACTCACAACGGTAATGCCTGCAGTGGCGTTGAACTGTGATGGAGCCGCACCGGAAATAACCACGGTTTGGCCATTGGTAAAACTGTGCGCTGCGGCAAACGTGGCTTCTGCAGTCGTGGAAGGAAAAGTAAGAATGCTCACCGTTCCATTGCCAGTAACGCTATTGGCATTACCAGTGCAACTATAGGTAAATGAAGTTGAAGAAGGCGTTGTAGCGATGGTCCCTGACACGCCATTTTGACCTCCCCACCCGCTTGCGGAAAGCTGAAAAGTCGAGCCAACCACAAACTGTGTGGCATTCGGCGTAGCGCCCAGCGTAACCGTACAGGTGCTGCCCGACTTGGTAACGTTATTGCCCGAAGCGCCACTCACTGCCGTACCCGTCTGCGTACCTGTCAGCGATTGAATGGCCGTCGAAACGTTGGTATTTAGCGCACTGAGCTAGACGGTTGTGCCCCCGTTGCTAAGGCTTGTAATGCTTCGGGAAACACCACCGGCGTTATCCAACGTCACGGACTTCCTGTCGGTAAGTGCTGTTACCGTTTGCGCCACATAGGCCGTGAGCGGCGACACCGGCCGGGTATCAAGTTCTAGCACAGCAGTCGTAATGTCTGTGTTATCCGTGCTAAAAGGTGTATTGGATAGGGAACTGTTTGCCACGCAATTGGCAAATGACCCAGTAGTGCAGGTGTACAGATTTCTCAGCGGCACAGCTAATTCCGCCGCCGCATACGCGATGCGCAGTTGCTCGGCAGCCCCTCCCTTTTCCACCAAGTCGCCATCCGGAAAGTCTGATATGCCGCCAGCGCCATTCTGGTCTGCAGGTCGGAATCCCCAAAAACTGGTGGGTGTTGTCCAAAAGCTGGGTGCAGAGCCGGTAATAAAACCGGTATTGGGGTTCTGCGCGGGATTAGCCTGCGCATCGGCGAGGAATACATCGCCTGATGTTGACAGCGCCAGGTTATACATTTTGAGATTACCCAGCCAAGATGGGGCCTTGTTTGCATCCGGACGGAATACGCCGATATAAACCTGATTCAAGTTGGTGCCACGCACGTTGACTGATACCGGCAGCGTGGTAGCGGCGAACACGCTGTTGACCGCCTGCACTTCCGAAAATATCGTATTGAGCGCGCTGACGATGGAGGCACCGCTCGCATCATCGGTAACACCAAAATACTTGCCCTTGCCATTGCTAGCGATGCTGTTTAACAATGCAGTCATGGCGGGGCCTTGCCCTGTGTTACTGGGATTGACTTCCACTGTGTAAGTCACGACATTTTGCACGCCCGTCACGTTGGTATTGACGTCTGCGTTGGCCATGTACTTGGCCATCTCATCGGCCCAATTGCCCTGCTGACCATTGGGATTTATCGAAATCGTTGCCGGTGGCGAAGTCCCTGTAAGCGTACCCAGGTAACCTTCCAGTTCGCTTCGAGCGGCAGCATTTTCATTTGCTGGGCCGTTGCTGATATAGATGATGAAGTTCTTTTGGCAACCGTCAACTATCGGAGATGTATACAGGCTAGTGGAAGTCGGATTCGCCGGCAAAGCATGTCCAGTCAGCGGCGCCGCCAGCGGATTGTTAGTTGTATTCCCCACAAAGTCGGTTTTCTTCTTACCATAGCTAGCGCGTGACGCCTTTCCGGCATAGTACAAATAAGCTTCATGCAATGCAAAACCTGCCATGTTGTTGTTGCTCTTGTCACCCAGTATGTCAAGGTTGTTCACCATCGTCGACAAGGCGACCTTGTTGGTGTCAGTCATCTGGCGCACGTGGTAACGCACATACGCGCCATCGACGTTGTCGTTGCCGCCACCCGTTTCCACCATCATCATCAACCCGACGTTGAACTGGGAGGTTAGGCCGTTAACCACCTGCACCAGGGCGGCCTTTTCATTCACAAACGGCTGATTCCAGTTTGCCGTATTATCCAATACAATCAATACATTAGGCCTTTCCGCGGCAATACTGGGATTAGCCAGAAAAATATCGGTATCGTCGTTGACGGGATCGAATGCCGACATCGCCGCAGGTGCGGAAAACAGTGCCACAGCCAGTATCGCGAGTACCACATTCAATAGACTATGAATTCGTCGAGTCATGGTCTTTCTCCAAGTTCAGTAAACGCCCCGGTCAAGTCAGCGGAGCGCAATTTCCAAGCAGCAGTTTTAGTTGGACACCCTGCACGATAGCAGTAGCCGCGCCGCCGAATGAATCGGTAGCAATTGCCCTGACTTGCCACTGGGTGTCTTCAGTGCCAATCGTAGCTCCGCCGGGAAGAATCACCGCAGAATCTCCGGCAGAGGTCGTATAGTAATTACATTGTGGTGCGGATACGGTGACAGTCAGCCCGTTCACAGTATAGGTCTGTCCCGCGGGTGTCGCGCTGAATCCATTGGGTAAGCTCACAAACTGCTCGATAGCTTGTTGAATAGTCGCCTCTACAAAGCGCTGCTGCTGAAAATTACCCGCTATCTTAAGGTTCACGCTCGACAGATTAAAACCCGTCAACGCAAACAACGTGAGCACGACCAGCATGACAAGGCTGATCAGTAATGTGGCTCCGCATTGGCGTACCGCGCATGTATATCTCATGGAATCTCCCTCCGGCCCGCAGGATTTACCAGCCGTATAGTGGTGGAGTAGGCGTGGCGTTTGTACGTATCATTCGTCGCCGTAGTCATAAGCACTGGCGAAATAGATCCCAACGCGTAAGTCTTGATGTCCGCGTACCCTGTGGTCGGATCAGTATTGCGCGCCAAAACAAACACCTTGGCGGCGATGACGTTCGTCCAATCGGCGACAGTGGCTGGCGCCGCCGAATAGGTATCTACAATGCCATCTCCAATTAAGCCGGTAACGGAGGCTGTTGAAGGTACGGTATCCAGTCCAAATTCGGCTTTGAGATACTCTATACCCTCCACCAGCGGTACGATCTCAAATTTTCGAGTGCCGCCAACTGCAGTGAGATCAAGACGCTTGAGCGTAGGAATCGTGTCATCACCAGTAGTGCATACACCATTCGTGCCACTCCCGGAACTGCAAGGCGCGACAAAATATATCTGCACCACATATTTCCGGATGGGTGCCGCCGTGCCATTTTGACGGCACAGCCCCAATGGGGCCGATGTCGATGTCGCGGTACAGGCGGTGGTACCATCTACCTGGCTGGTGGACGTAATGGCTGAAGTAGTGCCGGCCTGAACGCCCAAGCCTAAACCCGTGGCAATAATGTAGACATCGTTCAGATTGGGTACCGCTCCAACGGTCACTGACTGCGTGGAAGCTCGCCGAACCACTACCACATCCGAACCTGGCTTTAGATTGGCGTTGGTCAACAAACCCTTGCTGATGCAAGTGGTCGAAGACACATCCGCACGAGTAGTCAAATCTGCGGCGCGGTAACCCTGAACAGGCAATGCCAACGCATCGCGCAATGCGGTCAGACTGGACAGCTCACAGGGGTCAGGCAGCGACCCAGGGGCGGCGGGCAAGGCAAAAAGGTGTCCGTAGAATCCCGCATGCCGAATATTCTGGGAAAGCACATCAATGGCAAATCTACCATTCTCGATTTGCTGGGAAGTCTTTTGCAATTCGCGATTCGATTCATAGGAGTTGACGAGAATCAGCGACAGCACGGTAAGCAAAATCAAACCGATTGTCAGCGCAATCATTAGTTCGATTAGTGAAAACCCCAAATTCCTGGCCATCGATATGCGCGATTTCATGGTCATGCCCTGTACTAATTGAGCGTGGCAATGCGAAAAGTGGTGGAAATCGTGCGTCGCCGGGTTTCATCACCATACAGTCCATTGGCGCAATTGGCACTTGGAATCGCGGAATCACTGGTGCCCTGCCAGGAAACCGACACCGTATAAATGCCAGTGCCGGCGACAGTGACGCCACCTGATACGATTTCGGTTGCGCTGCCTCCATAACTTACGCAGCCCCGTGCTCCAATCATTGCGCCCACGGAGTTGCCGCTGCTTTTTTCAGCTGCACCATCCAACAAACCATCCCACTCTGCCAGACCAGCATCTGCCATGGTATTGTAGGCGGCAGTACTTGCCGCACAACCCGTACTCGCCGTCGCACCCGTGCCCAAATACGGTGTGCCGTTTGTCGTGTTTGTGGTAATGGCAAAACAGGACGCCGTAGCCTTGTTCGCGCGGATGCGATCAACCATGTCATACAGCAAGACGATGGCCTGCGAACGCTGATAAGACTCAAATTCAGCCTGTTGCAGGCGTGCCTGCAACCCAGCAAGGCCAAGCAGGCCCAGCGCGATAACCAGCAGGCTGATAAGCACCTCCAGAAGCGTGAATCCTCGGGCAGGAGAATAATGAGCGAACACGTTCATGACGTCAGGACGTTTCATGGGCATTACTGGCAACCGTTGGCAACATTACCATCCGTATCTGTTACGGATTTGGGACGGCCACTCAGGTCAAGATTTATGCAGCGCGCCCTCACGCTTGTATTAGCCGGTGAGGGACTCGCGACAAAGCTCGTCACGGACGCCCTCAGTCGGCCATCCCGCTGATAGCTCACATTGGATCCAGTGCCGGTCAATGTCACACTTGGAATGGTATCTTGCCGCTTGAGGATATCGGAAACAGCGGCAGGGTAACCATCGCCATCGCTATCCACGAATACTATCCATCCCCGCGCCCAATCAGTTGAGTTCTGGCAACCAGACCCATCGTCGGTCTTGGCACAAACCGCGACGTACTGATTACGCTTGATGGCCTCGCTGCGCGCATAAATCATGCTCGCATATAGATCGCTACTTGCAGACTGCACTCGCTGGTCGCTGATGGTGTTTTGAAACGACGGAAAGGCAACAGCAGTAATAATTGCCGCCACTGCCAGCGCCACCATCATCTCGGTCGCAGTAAAACCCGACTCGCGAGATCGTAAGCCTCGGCGGCTCATTTCCAATGGAAAGCTTGAAGTCATTATTTCCACTTATCCGCCGGGGTCTTGGTGCCCAAATTGTCAAGCGTAAGATTGCCGTCACTTGCCTGGGTCCCAATTGCCGTGGCGGTAATCGTGTACCCCGGCGGCGGGCCAGCCGATACGGTTACCGCAATTGTGTAATCTGCGTTTGCACACTGACCTGCAGTACAGGTAAACGTATCTTCCGTAGTCTTCAGGCCAATGCTGCCTGAACCGGTTAGCGTCGTACCATAGCTGCGCGCGTCAAGAACATATTGCTCTTCACGACTTGCGATCTTCAACATCACTTGTTGAGCTTGTGCCCGCTTGGCGCTTTTGACATGCTTCGAATAGGATGGAATGGCAATTGCCGCAAGTATTCCCACGATCGCCACCACGATCGCAAGTTCAGCCAGTGTAAATCCAATTGCACCGAGGCGCAGCTTATGATGTGGAATTGAACCTTGCACCATGATCGACTATCCTTTTTGAGCGAGTTAATAATATTTGACCTTGCCAGTACGTTGCAAAAATACCCGACAAACGTCGAAGATTCCGGAACAAACGGCATAGTTTCACAAATAGCGCTTGTCGTAGAATAGATAATCGTCGCAATGGTAATGCGAAACCACGTACTACACTTATGCCGATAGTTGCAGTGACATCCCTGAGCAATTTGAGGGTCAAATGCGGGAAATTGTCCGCTTACGCCCGCTCCGAGCCCGCCGCGCGCAAGCGTTCAAATTCTTCCAACAATTGCTGCACCAGCTTGCACGGCAATGCCCCGCGAGAGGCGCTAATTACTATATCGTATGCATTGATGTTTACCTTAGCCAAATCGAGGACTTCATTGGGCGCCTCCGCAGGCATTTCAGTCGCAAACTGCCGCTCCATTTCCATTTGCTGCAATTGTTCAGCCCACAATTCACAACGTTTGATCGCGTTACGAAGCTCGTCCGACTCACTCGTTGCCATGGGCGAGACACCGTTTTTTAGTTGCCGCCGCAGCGCCCGCAGTGGATGCACTACAGCAACTCGCCACGGCTCAATGGCGCGATCCATTTGCCGAATTTCATCTGCGGTCACGCGCCGTCCGTGTATTGCCAAAAAAATCAATAAAAACAATAAGTTAATATCAACCCCGTGCCGATCCTGCAACGCCAGACAGAGGTCTGGCACACCAGGACGCTCATAGAATCGCAACGAAAACTGCCAGAATGCAGAATCGCTATCGTTGCTATCCTTCATTGTCTTATTTACGGGTTGATTTGGTCGTGGTTTTGCGCGTCGGGGCATCATCCTTCCACCGCTTCACCACCCCGGCATCAATCCCGAGCAAATCCAGCGCGCGCCCCACGCTTTGCGTCACCATGTCGTCTATGGACTGCGGGCGGCTGTAAAACCCCGGCACCGGCGGCATGATGAGGGCGCCGTTTTCGGTGGCCTGCGCCATCAGCCGGATGTGGCCGGCGTGTAGCGGCGTTTCACGCAGCATCAGCACCACGCGGCGGCGTTCCTTCAGGCACACGTCGGCGGCGCGCACAATGAGGTCTTCGTTATAGCTATTGGCAATGCCCGACAAGGTTTTGATCGAACATGGCGCCACCAGCATGCCTTCGGTCTTGAACGAACCACTGGAAATCGCCGCGCCAATGTCTTTGTGGCTGTACATCACATCGGCGAGTTTTTTCACCGTGTCGACGCTGTAATCGGTTTCCTCGGCGATGGTGCGCGCAGCGGCAGGCGACAGAATCACGTGCGACTCTACATCCTTCACCCTGCGCAAAATTTCCAGCGCGCGGATGCCGTAGATTACGCCGGAGGCGCCGGTGATGCCGACGATAAGCCGTTTCATATGCCGTCAGGTAATTCGTAACAAGGAAATCCGTGTGAAAGTCGCAGCACGTTGCCCTGCAACATCATTGCCCCACACGGAGCAATGGCAAGCCAAGCAGCGCTATTCTATCATATTGTTTTATAAGGATTTTTTCGACTCACTGACTTCTGATCCCCGCCGCACGAATAATCCTGCCCCATTTCTCGTACTCCGCACGCACAAACGGCGGAAACGCTTCGGGTTTACTGGTCAGCACGTCAAAGCCGTTTTTCTCCAGCAGCGCGCGGTAATCCGGGGTGGCGGCGATGCGCGCTACTTCAGCGTTTAGCTTTGCCGTCACCGCGCGTGGCGTCGCGGCAGGGGCGAGCAGCACGAACCAAGACTCAACCTCCAGCCCCACCACACCAGACTCGTTCATGGTCGGCACATCGGGCGCGAGCGGCGAGCGCCGCGGCCGAGTTACCGCCAGCCCCGTCAGCCGGCTCGTGCGTACCGGCTGCAACACCGCCGTTAAATTGCTGAACATGAGTTGCGATTCGCCGGCAAGCACGGCAACAGCCGCTGGCCCGGTGCCCTTGTACGGCACATGCACCATGTCGATTTTCGCCGCCAGTTTGAACATTTCACCCACCAGATGCGGATTGGTGCCGAGCCCGCTTGACGCAAAATTGAACGCCCCCGATTTGGCCTGCGCAAGATCAATCAACTGCCGCACGTTTTTTACCGCCAGCGACGGGTGCGCCACCAGCATGTGGTACGACGCGCCGATCATGCTTACTGCCGCGAAATCGCGCGCGGCGTCGTAGGTGACCTTTTCCAGATGCGGACTGGCCGCCAGTTGACCATTGAACGACAGCAGCAGCGTATAGCCATCGGCATTGGCGCGTGCGATCATTTCCGTGGCGGCTATGCCGCCTCCGCCCGGACGGTTATCGATAACGAATTGCTGTCCCAGCCGCTCACCCAGTTTTTGGCCGACGGTGCGCGCCAGGTAGTCCGTGCCGCCGCCGGGCGGAAACGGCACCACCAGCCGCACCGGCCGGTCGGGGTAATCCGCTGCCACCGCCGCCACGGAAAATAGCGCCGGCAAAACCATCAATGCTTTTCGAGCCATGCTCATAACGTGGTCAGTGCGTGGTGTTTTTGCGCGTGCCGCGCCTCAGTGCGGATAGAATAGCAGGCACTCCGCATGGCAGCCACCACGCCGGGGCTGCCACGCGCCACTCGCTCCGCTTCGCTCATCATCCACTGTTCACACTCCACGAGGAAATTTCATGAGACCCTTTGAAGGCATTAAAGTCATCGACGTCACCCACGTGCTGGCTGGCCCGTTCGCCGCGTATCAATTGGCGTTGCTCGGCGCCGACGTAATCAAGGTGGAAGACCCGCACGAGTGCGACCAAAGCCGCGAGAGCGGCTCCGATCATGCGCTGTCCGATGCGAAAATGGGACTGGGCTTCGCCACGCAGGCCTCGAACAAGCGGGCCATCACGGTGAATCTCAAAACCGCCAAGGGCCAGGAAATCATCAAACGGCTGGCGAAGGACGCCGACGTGTTCGTCGAAAACTATCGCGCCGGCGCATTCAAGAAACTCGGCTTAGGCTACGATGTGCTGTCGAAAATCAACCCGAAGCTGATCTACTGCTCGATGACCGCGTTCGGTCAGGATGGTCCGCGCGGCCACATGACAGCGTACGATCACGCCATCCAGTCCACCTCCGGCATGATGCGCACCACCGGCACGCCGGAAGTCAACCCGATCAAAGTCGGCTCGCCGGTAATCGACTACGCCTGCGGCACCATGAACGCCTTTGCGCTGTCGGCGGCGCTGTTTCAGCGCGAGAAAACCGGCAAGGGGCAGTACATCGACAGCGCCATGCTCGATGTCGCGCTGATGCTGATGGGCTCGCACCTCACCAATTATCTTTATACCGGCAGCGAACCCTCGCCCAAGGGCAATCGCATGGAATTTGCCAGCAGCCAGGGTTACATGGCTTCGGACAGCTTGATCATGATCGCCGCCAGCAACAAAGGCCAGCACGAGCGTTTGTTTACCGCGCTCGGCCGCCCGGATATCGCCAAGCAGTCTTCACACAAGGAGCGCCGCGAAAATTACGCCGCGCAAACCAAGATTGTCGAAGACATCATCAAAACCAAAACCGCTCAGGAATGGGAAGATTTTCTGCAGAGCCGCCACGTGCCCGCCACGCGCACGCGCAAGATATCAGAATCCGTAAAAGACCCGCAGCTCGCCACGCGCAACATGTTTCACACCCATAAAAACGCGCCCGGCTACAGCAAGGATCTCACCGTGCCGGTGATGGCGTTCAAATTCGCGCACGGTGGCCCGGAAGTCACTTCGCCGCCGCCGGCCTTCGGCCAGCACAACGATGAAGTGCTGGGGCAGCTGGGTTACAGTAAGGATGAGATCAAGACGATGAAAACGGAGGGCGTTATCTGACGCCTGCGCGGCGCCCCCAACCAGACCTTTCCCCGCGCGCGGGGAAGGGTATTCGGTGAGCTACTGTGGCTTGAAATTGATTTCGCGCGCGAGCTTGCCCCACTTCTCGAAATCGTCTTTCAGCATTTGCGTGAAATATTCTGGCGGCTGCGTGTGCAGCTCCAGCCCCACCAACGCCGCTTTCTCGCGGATATCGGGCATTTTCATGGCGGCATTCATTTCGCGATTGAGAAACGCGATGTGTTCTTTTGACATGCCGGCCGGCGCAATCGCGCCAAACCAGCCGCCGGAGGTGTAGCCCGGCACGGTTTCATTAAGCGGCGGAAATTGCGGATAGTTGGGTGCGCGTGTCTCGCGTGCCACGCCGAGGATGCGCACGCGCTTCGATACCGCGTGCGGCTGCACGGTGATGAACGCCGCCATCACCGCGTCAATGCGCCCGCCGATCAAATCGGTGACGATGGTCGCGGCGGTCTTGAACGGCACGTGGTGATAGGTGAAACCCGCTTCCTTGCGAAACAACTCGGTGGCGAAATGCAGAAACGCGCCTTCGCCGTTGGTGCCGAACGCGAGCTTGCCGGGATTTTTTTTCCCGTAGTTGATGAGATCGCGCGCGTTGCTGAACGGCGCGCTGGGGTGCACCGCCAGCGCCAGAAAATTCGTTGCCATCATCGCAATTGGCGCGTAATCCTTGAAGCTGTCGTACGCCACTTTTTTGTAGGCCAGCGGAATGATCACCATGTTGCCGCCCTGCCCGCAACCGATGGTGTAGCCGTCGGTCGGCGCCTGCGCGATGAGCTGCAGGCCGAGTTGGCCGGACGCGCCAACACGGTTGTCCATGATGAAGGACATGCCGGTTTTTTCCAGAAACTTCGTGCCGATCAGGCGCAGCATCATGTCGCAGGTATCACCCGCGGCGCCCGGAATGATGACGCGGATATTGCGTTGCGGGTAGGCTTGGGGCTGTGCCTGCGCCAGCGCTGAACCGAACACAAAAAATATCAATAAAAACAAATACTTATATAACTTGTGTTGCATGGTCTTCTCCCCCCAGAGATTCCAGACAGCAGCGCTTGGCACTCCGCACGGCAGGCGTGCCAAACCGCTCACTGCGCCTTGAAGCCGATATCGCGCGCGAGCTTACCCCATTTGTCGAAATCGCTGCGTATGGTCTGGGTGAAATACTCGGGCGACTCGATATGAATTTCCAGACCGAAGTTGGTCATTTTTTCGCGCACGTCCGGCAGCTTCATCGCAGCGTTCGTTTCGCGGTTAAGCAGCGCGATCTGATCTTTCGCCATGCCCGCCGGCGCAATAAAGCCAAACCAGCCGCCGGAGACATAACCCGGCACCGATTCGGCAATGGTCGGCATGTCGGGCATCGATGGCAGGCGCTGTGCGCGCGCGATGCCCAGCACCTTCAGGCGCTTGTTCATATAGTGCGGATAAACCGACACGAAGGAATTGATGGTGGCGTCGATGCGCCCGCCGATGATATCGGTGAAAATAAACGACACGCCCTTGAACGGCACATGCAGGTAGGTGAAGCCCGCCTCCTTGGCCAGCAGCTCCGTCGAGAAGTGCAAAAATGTACCCTCGCCGATGGTGCCGAACGACAGCTTGCCCGGATGGGCCTTGGCGTAGGTGATGAGATCTCGCGTGTTTTTAAACGGCACTGACGGATGCACGGTGAGCGCGACAAAGTTCGACGCCATCAGCGCGATTGGCGCGAAATCCTTGAACGTGTCGTACGGCAGTTTCTTTTGCGCCAGCGGCAACACCACCATATTGCCACCCTGCCCGCAGCCGATGGTGTAACCGTCCGTGGGCGCGCGCGCGATCATCTCCAACCCCAGCGCGCCGCCCGCGCCCACGCGATTATCAACCGTCAGCGCCTGGCCGAGCTTTTCCGAAACCTTCTGCCCGACCAACCGCGCCAGCGTGTCGCACGAATCGCCCGGCGCGGCCGGCACGATCACGCGGATGGCTTTGTTCGGATACGGCTGCGCGATAACTGAAGAGCAAAAAAATATCAATAAAAACAAATACTTAATAGACAACATTCCAGGCAGCTTCACTACATTTCTCCAGCCATAAGCCATGCGCGTTCCTATACGCGTTTGTGTTTGCGAGGTTTTTTGGGTTCTTCCGGCGCACTGTCGGTTGCGTCTTCGGGAGCATCGTCCGCGGCGTCGGCCGGCGGGTCATCCTTCACCGCACTGGCAAAAGAAGACAACGCGCTCTTCTGCATTTCCAGCGTTTTCACTGTCATCTGCAAAAAGCCGATGTTCATTTGCAGCCAGTTTTCCACGCCCTTCAACTCAGCGATTTTTTTCTCGATATCCTCGACATTGGCCGTTGGCATGAACATGCCCGGCATCGGAAACGACATCGGGTTCCACATTTTCTGCATGAACGCCATGAAATCTGGCGGCGGATCGGTGGTGCTTATGGCTGGCTCCCGCGCCGCAGGATAAAGAGGTCAGTTAAAGGACAGGGCGGCGCAAGGCGCTACTATATAGCACAGTGCGTGGCGGAGGGCGGTAGGGCCTCAGTGGCGATGACAAGCAAAGTCGAACTTATCTTTGCAAAGAGACATCCCGCCAGTACCCGCCCTCAAAAGCATTGTCTACAACACACGCCAAAAGCGACTTACATCTTACAGCGGCGCTTGCGGCGCAGTAGCGCCAGCGGGAGCCATAGTCACAGCCGGCGGCGAAGCCGGTACGCCGTGCGCACTCGGCACTGTAGGGGGAGTGTGGGCCGGTGCGGGCCGCGCTTCTTCCAGCGGCCTGATTGAAGCGGGCAGCGCTGGCACGGCCTTGGGCGTGGCGGGCGACGGCAGTGCCGGCGGTTGCGGCAGCGAAGCCGCAGGCGAAGGCAGCGGCGCGGCGGCTGGTGTTGCGGGTTGCGCTGGGGTTAAAAGCACCGGGCCCGGCAGCGGTTCCGGCGCCTCAACGCGCGGCACCACCAGCGAGCCGGGGCGCGGCACGCCCGGACTCATGGCCACGCGGCCGCCGCGTTCGGTTTTGGGCCGGCCCGTCAGACCGTCGAGCAGGTCTTTTTCATTCAGCACGCGGTGGGTATAAGCCGCATCGCGGTCACCCAATGCACCGGCGTAGGTTTGCAGCGCTGTGAAAAGATCACCCGACGCCATCAGCAGGTACTCACGAATGATGCGCGCGCCGACCAGAATGTTGACGCGCGGGTCGAATGCCGCCTGTTCGCCGCCGTAGTCGGCCAATTTTTCCAGATGGTATTTGGGGATAATCTGCATCAGCCCCTTGGCGCCGGCGACGCTTTCGGCGATGGGGTTAAAGCTCGATTCCACCGCCATGATCGCCACCACCAGCAGCGGGTCGATGCCGAATTCCTTGCCCGCCGCGTAGGCGGTGCGCACCAGTTCGCCGACCACTTCGGTCGACACGCCATACTTGCGGGTGATATGGCTGGTGACCGCGCGCTGCTGCGAGTCCAGCGGCATGGCCGCTCGCTTGGGCGGCTCTACCACCGCGTGTGCCTGCATCAACGCCCGGAACGGGTTTTCCAGAATCGCCAGCGGTTCGCCGCGCGGCTTGCTGGATACCTCCGGCTCGACCATCGAGGGGCTATTGGAAAACCGCGCCACCCGCAACTCCATGGTGAACGGCAACGCCGCCACCAGCCATGCCAGGATGACCGGAACAAATCGGAACTGCTTTTCATAAGCGCCGGCAACCACTTGCGCGCGCGCATACGCCAACATCGATTTTGCGTACATGCAAAACCTCCATGGTTTCGGCACAACGCGCAGAGGGTTCTTCGCCTTCTGTCGCAGGCCGTTAGCCGCCGCGAAAATTTGCTGGAGCCCCTGTTGAGGCTCAATCGCGAGCGGCTATGCTCCCTTGTGGTTTCAGGCCCCCAAAACCAAAATTAGTTGCGGTATAGGACGGGGTGCTTCAAAGAGGGGGCCATTCTATTGTCGTGATTTCGGGCGTGCAACCCCAAAAATGTATCCCGTCACGAGCGGAATGCATTCTGCCTGATAAATTGTTGCTTTGCAATATAATGTAACTAATTGTTTTAATTATACTTTTAAAATTATTTGTAAAAAAATAAGAAAATTTATTGCTTTGTGTCAAAAATCCTGTGTTAACGAATTTGCAATAATGTATTTCGCGGCGCGAAAATAAAGCGCTTATGGATCAGACAGTTATAAAAAAGTCTTTTTATTTCAATAGGTTAAAAAACCCACTGCTGGAAGGACGAAAGCCGCGCGGCCAGCACGTTGTCATCACGCGGCCGTGCGGCGAACCTAGGCAGTTTTTAACGCGCGCTCGCCGGATGATCGGGGAAGCGCCGGCGGAATTCCGCCATTAATACATCGGCATCGGCCATGCGCCCATCCCGTTTGAACTCCGCCAGACGCGCGAGCCACTTCTCCGGCGGCTGATCATCAAGCTCACTCAGCCAGACCGGGCGAGGCGCGGCGGCGGCCGCACTGCGTTGCATGGGCACACCTGCGGCGGGTCTCTCGGCGGGCTTCTCAACGGGTTTTGCAGCCAGCTTCGGCTGCGGCACGGCCATCGCGCGCCCTTCGGCCAAAGCCGGCGTGCGCACCATGCCATCGTCGCTGGCAGCGGGGGTCGCGCTCACCACCGGTGGCGGAGGCGGCGCTGCTGCCCGGGAGGCCTGCGATGCGGGGGGCGCGGCAGGCGGTGCGGCAGGTTCCAGCGCGGCATCGCGACGCGCGCTGATGTCGGCCTCGGCGCGCGCGCGGGCCGGCGCGGGGGGGGTCTCGCCAACCGCCGGGAACGGCTCTGGCCGTGCTTCGCGCTTGGCGGTCACCGCCGGCACGCCGGGCACAGCTCCGCCCAAAGCACCCGTAAACCCCCGGCTGCCGGGCGCGGATGAATCACCCGCCACGGCGGCACCCGCCGCCTGCCGCGATGACAGTTCCACCGCTGGTTGAGACGGCGCGGCAGGCGGCAGGTTGCGCCGCGATTCATCGGCGGACGCCACCGCTTTGCTGGCGGCGGCATCGGTTTTGCGTGCGTCCGCCACTTGCCGGTCCTGCAACGCGGCTTGCTTGCGCTGATTTTCCATTTCGCCACCGCTGGATTCCGCCGTCCGCTTTGGCCGCTGCGCCTCCGGCAAAGTCGTGGTGGGCGCGGTTTGCGAGCGTGGCGGCTCGCGGGTGGCATCCACAGCGTCCGCGACCTTGGCGCGCGCGGGTTCCGCTGGCGCCGGGGCGCTCGCGGGCGCGGGGGCGGACGCCGGTGCAGAGATGCCGCGCGGCGGCTGGGCGAGATCATCGCCTTTTTCATAATGCACCAGCGTAACCAGACTGGCACTCATCACCACCACGGCGGCGATCGATACCGGCACGTACCAATTGCGTTTGGCGCGAACCAGAGGTGCGCTTACCACCGTGCTGCCGCCGCCGCCCGCTGCCGTGGTTACTGCCTGCGGCCCGGCATGCACAGCGCGCCGAGCCGCCGCGAGGATGGCGTCATCCAGCGCGGCCGGCGGCGCTTCGCCACCCGCCTCTGCCATGAGGCGCGTGAGATGCGGGTCGCGCGCGGGATCATCCGCACCGCCAACCGGTTGTTTTATATCGTTTATTGCCACGCCGAGAGCCCCTGCCGGATTTTCGCGAGCGCATAGCGCAGGCGGCTTTTTGCCGTTTCCCGCGTGACGCCCGTTGCGTCGGCAATTTCCTCCACACTCATACCGCCCTCGTATTGCATCACGAACGCCTCGCGCTGCGGCGGCGGCAATTCGCCCAGCACGTGCAGCAATTGCGCCGCCTGTTGCTTGATATCCAGATGCTTTTCCGGCTCATCGCGCGGCGCGGCGGCAGGTTCGGCCACCACGGGTGCGGAATCCGCCTCGTCAGGCTCAACATCCAGCGACATCCACTGCGCCTGCCCGGCCTTGCGATAGTGATCGATCAACCGGTTGTGCGCGAGTGTATAGATATAGGTGGTGAACTTGGCCTGCACGGTGTAGCTGTCGCGCGCACGTATGAGATTCATCCACACATCCTGGAAAAGCTCATCGGCGACACCCGCGTCGCGGCATTGCCGCAGCATGTAGCGGTAAACCGGCCCCTTGTGCCGCAGGTAGAGCGTGTCGAACGCCCCGGCATCGCCGTCGCGGTAGGCAAGCATGAGTTGTTCGTCGCTGGCGGCGGCGCTGGCATCCATATGGGACACCAGTATAACTGCCGCGTAGCGTAAACAGTGAACCGTAAACCGTGAACAGCAGGAAGCGGCATGCCACGGAAATCTGTTCACTGTTTACTGTTCGCCATTTACCGGGGGTCAGGCACAAACTGCCCCGGAAACGGCACCGGCGTGGGCCGCGCATACACTGGCGGCTGGTGAATCACGCCCTGCGCCAGCAGGTTTTCATACGTATCGTAATAAATGGTGACGACTTCCGCCGGCGAGCTGCTGGCGCGCTCGAAATTCGTATACGTCACCTGCGATTCCTCACTGCGCCCATGGCCGGTGCCGAGCGTCGTGGATTTTTGCGGGGCGCGTGCCACGTCGCCTCTGGAACCCACCCCAGCACCGGCACGACTATCCATGGCACTGGCGGGTGCTTCGGCCTGCGCGGCGGCGGACGGCGCGCTTTCCGCCGAGCGCGAGCTGTCACGCGGCGCGCCGCTCATTGCATCCTCACCCCCCGACGGAAACGGCGATTCCGAACGTGGCCGCGGCCACGGGCGTACCGGAGGCGGCGGATCAATGCGCACCGGTGGTTCGTACTTCTTGCGGAACATCGCCACGCCGATCACGCCCACGTTAGTGGGCCGCCCGGTGCGTGCGGCGTAGGAATTCTGATGCTCGGTAAAGTAAAACGCCGCGATGCGATCCATACTCTTGCGCCAACCGCGAATATCGAACGCCTGGTGATTGCCCAGCACGTAGCCCGTCTGGCCCCAATCCGCGGTTTCGCCCGACACTGCATTAACGCCATCCACCGACACTACTGACAGAATCTCCTGCCGCCCGCGATTGGCGATGCGGATTTGATACTCATTTCCTGGCTTGCCGACCACGTAATAGCGGCCGTTGTGCTGGTGTATCGGCAACGTGCGATTTTCCACGCGGTCGTACACCGTGACATCGGCGATGTGGCCGATGGCGCTGGCTGTGGGACTAATGGCGCCGATGGCACCCATGGCGCTTACTGCAGAGATCATCGATAAATAGTGGATTTTATTGAAAATTTTCATTTTCGCTCCTTTGAAGGTTTCGCATCGCTGCGATGCTGGAGCTGTAAACGGCGTGGCATGGGAAATGGGGTTAAGGCGCATGGACATCGCGTGGCTGCGCCAAGCCACCCCGGCACGTCAGTCCGACAAGTCAGTCCGGCACGCCGCACACCACGCGGTGACTGCCTTGCCTTTCCAAGTCTGATGGCCGATGATGCGGGCACTTATCGCACCGCCAAAATCAAGGAACACCTGATGTCACCAGCCCGCCGCTGCCTCGCCTTTTTCTTGCTAGCCCTGCTCACCGCCGTGCCCGCGCACGCGCAAAACACCGCGGAGCCTGCGGTGGCACTGCAAGGCATGGATGTCGTCAGCTATTTCAAAGACGGTGGCCCGGTAAAGGGGCAGTCAGCGCATCGCGCGGATTTCGATGGCGCGCGTTATCTGTTTTCAAGTGCGCAGAACCGGGCGGCGTTTGTGGCCGACCCCGATCGCTATCTGCCGCAGTTCAGCGGCCTGTGCGCGACCGGCGTCTCGGTCGGCAAGCAACTCAAGGGCGATGCGAATTCGTGGAAGGTCGTCGATGGCAAGTTATATCTGTACTATTCCGACGCCGTGCGTGCGAAGGGCGACGACGATCCCACCACCCTCGCCCGCGCCCATAAAAACTGGGCGGCACGCAAGTAACCCGAACTTAAAGCCCCGCCTTGCGCAGCGCAGCCTGAAAGCGATCCCGAACCGCGGCGTCGGCAAAGCGATTGCCGAAATCCGCCACCGGAAAGTTGGGTTGTAGCTGCCGCACTTTCGCAGCGGATTCGCGCGCCTCGTCAAGCCGGTTCGTCTGAGCCAGAATGGCCGCACGCATGCCGTGCAGCATGGGCAACTCCGGGTATTCCGCCAGCGCGCGGTCGCAGGCGGCGAGGCCTTCGGGGTAGCGCGCAGCGGCAAAGTAGGCAATAACGATGGCTTGGCGTATCGGCGAACGGCGGCCGGCCGGATCCAGACGTAGAGCGCTTTCCATCAGCTCGATGGCTTCCTGGCTCTTGCCGGCCCACAGCAGCGTGTCGGCATGCACTTCGGCGATGAAAGTGTCGCTGGGATTGAGCGCTCGGGCGCGTTCCGATTCTGCCAGCGCCAGTTGGTATTCGCCACGGAAGGCATGAATGCGGCCGAGCTGGGCGTGGGCGCGTGCGTTGGCGCCCGGGTCGTTGAAGGTGAGGGCCTGCCGGGCCGCGCGTTCGGTCAGCATCAGGCCCCGCGCCGGGTCTTCGATCCAGCCCAGTGCGTTACGTTGGTCTTCGAGTTCGCTCTCGACGACGTAGGCCATCGCGTAGTCGGGCGCCAGCTCGCGCGCCTGCGCGACGAGTGCACGGCCCTGGCGATTGGCGGCACGGTCAGCCTTCGCCAGATGCGCGCGGGCCAACAACACCAGGTCGTAGGCCTCGCGCTGGCTCGGGGGCCGCGTGGCGGCGCGCTCGCTTTCGAGCTTGCTCACCTTCACGGCCAGCGCGCCTACGATGTTCTGCACGATGCTGTCCTGAATCTGGAAAACCTCGCCGCCTTTCCGGTCAAAGCGCTCCGACCAAAGCACGCGCGCGGTCTGCGCGTCGCTCAGTTCCACCGCCACGCGCACCTGGCCGCCGGCCTCACGCACGCTGCCGGTCACCACATAGCGCGCGCCGAGTTTGTCGCGCACCATCTGCGGCGTCGCGTCGCGCTGCTTGAACTGTTGGACGGAATTGCGCGAGATCACGCGCACGCCGGAATAGCGGCCCAGCGCGTGGATGATGTCGTCGGTGACGCCGTCGCTGAAAAACTCCCGCGCCGCGTCGCCGCTCTGGTTGCTCAGTGGCAACACCGCGATCACCGGCAAGGTATCCCCACCAGCGTTCGACTTGCCGTCATTCCCAGCCGGCCAGAGCCAGCGAACGCCGGCCGCGACAACGAGCACGGCCAGAACGGCGCCAATGGCACCGACGGCACCAAAGGCCACCTTTCGCCACGGCTTTAGTTCCATGGGTGGCGCAGCCGGGGATGACGCGGCTTCAGCGGGCGGTGATGCTGTCTCGCCAATGGGTAACTCAGCAGGCGAAGCAATCGGTGGCTGAATTTCCGCAGGTGGTACCGCCGCAACTTCAACCGGGGCGACAGCGGTTTGCACAAGCGGTTCAGGCGCCACCGCGGGGACGGTCACCACCACCTGCCGCTCGCTCTCCCGCGCCACCGGCGCCACGGTTGCGATGAGCCGGTAACCACGCTTGGCCAGCGTTTCTATATAGGTGGGCCGCCGCGGTTCGTCACCCAGCGCCTTGCGCAACTTGATGATGGCTTGGGTAAGCGCGTCGTCGCCCACCACCACGCGCGGCCACACCGCCGCCAGCAGTTCGTCGCGGCTGACCACCTGCCCTGCGCGCCCGGCCAGATAAATCAACACTTCGAGCACCTTGGGTTCGAGACGCTGAATTTCGCTGCCCTGCCGCAGCTCACCCGTTCGCGCATCAACATGCCAGGCGCCGACCGTCCACGCTGAATCCAGCAAAGCCGTCCCGTCAGCCGTTTCCGGGCTTGCGTTTACGCGCTGGGGCGATGCGTCGGAAGTCACTTAAGTATCTGTTTTAAAACAGTGTTTTCTTGTTAGTTATTTCATCGGCACTTGTTAGCCGCGTCATCGGGATTTGCGCCGTGCGCTCGATTGTAATGGCTCCACCGGCGCCACGGTGGCGCCGGTGACACACAAAATGGTTCAAGCCAGCCCGTCCAACTTCATCCATCCCAAAGGAGTCGTCATGAAATCCCGTTCCAACCTGCAGCAGGCTTTTGCCCGCTCCCTGCTCGCCGCCGCCGTTCTCGGCCTTTCGGCGTGTGCCACGACCGGCAGTGCGCCCACCGCCGTGACCGTCGCCACCAACCAGCCCAACGTGGTGTCTTACTGGAACGACATCGCCAACAAAACGGTGCTGGCGACCGCCAAAGTCAGCACCACGCCGGAAGAACAGCGCCCGGCGTTCTTCCACGATGTGGCGAGCGTGCAAGTGGCGATCTACGTCGCCGTGGTCGCCATCGAAGGTGGCTACAAACCATTTGCGATCAAACCCGGTGCGCCGGCCGCCGGTGCGTCGGTGGACGCTGCCGTGAGTGCGGCCGCCTACGGCGTGCTGAAAGCGCTTTTCCCCAATCGCAACGAGGTTTATCAAGCCGCCTACGACCAGCGGCTTGCAGCAATTCCCAACGGTCAGGCCAAGACGCTCGGCATCGCGCTGGGCAGCGAAGTCGCCGCCGGGGTCGTGCGCCTGCGCGCCAATGATGGCCGCAGCGTAGCGCTGCCGCCGTTTGTCTCCGGCACGGCGCCGGGCCAGTTCCGCAGCGCCAACCCGACGCCGATCTTCCGGCATTTCCCCGCGATCAAACCGTTTGCACTCGCAAGCCTCGACCAATTCCGGCCAGCAGCTCCGCCGGCCCTGAACAGCGGGGCCTATGCCGCGGCGTTTAACGAAACTCGCGTGCTAGGTGGTGTGGATAGTACGAGACGCAGTGCCGAACAGCTTGAAACCGCACGTTTTCATACGGAACCGCCACCGCCTTCGGTTACGCGCAATCTGGGCCGCTTCGCTTCCAGCACGGCCAACGTCGCCGACGCGGCACGCTTGATGGCCATGATCTATGTCTCTTTCGCCGACGCCATCGCCGCCTGCTTCGAGGCCAAGTATCACTACAACAGTTGGCGCCCGGTGGACGCCATCAACAGAGCCGACACCGACGATAATGACGCGACGCAAATCGATGCAGCGTGGAAGCCGGTGCTCCCTACGCCCAACCATCCCGAGTACCCCGCTGCCCATTCATGCACCTCTGGTAGCGTGGGCGAGGCACTGCGCAGCTTTTATGGCACGCCGAACATCACATTCACCTGGGACAGCACCGTCACCAAAACCACGCGCACCTATATCGGCATTGAGGAATTCAACGCCGATGCTGGCATCGCCCGCCTCCATGGCGGCATGCACTTCCGGTTTTCCACCGTCGCTGGCGAAGAACTCGGCAAGCGCGTTGCGCAGTGGGTGACGGAACGCCACTTCGGCCGCCAGTAATGACTTAATTCCAACAAACCATCCAATCATCCACGAAGGAGCCATCATGGACACCCATCGCCGCCGTCTGCTGCACCTCGCTGCGCTATCAACAACCGCCCTTGCAATGCCTGGCCTGCTCCGGGCTGCGGACATCGACCCTTCCGGCTCGCCAGACCGCCGCGTCACGAACCGGGCTTTCTTTGGCAACGCCTTGAGCTGCGACAGCGCCGCCGTGCCGGTGTCGGAGCGCGGCACGCGGCTCGCCACCCTCGCCGACTTCGGCAACGCGCAGCAATGCACGATGCTGAAGAACACCACTGAAGGCCCGTTCTTTTTCTGCACCAATCCGGGCATTGCTGACATCGCACGGGGAAAGCCCGGCGTGCCGCTGACCATTGCGCTGCGCACCGTCGACGCCGCCAACTGCCAGCCGATTCGCGATGCGGTCATCGACATCTGGCATTGCGATACCGGCGGGCTTTACTCCGGCCACAACCTGGCGGTGGACGAAGCCGTCAAGAGCCCCAAACACACGCCACCGGTCAACGGCGAGCGATTTTGCCGGGGTGCGCTGCGCACCGACGCGGATGGCATCGCCGAATTCCGCAGCATCTATCCGGGGTATTACGTCGAGCGCGCGATTCACATACACTTCAAGGTGCACGTCGGCAACCGAGCGTTCCTGACCAGCGAAGCCCACCTGCCGGAGTCAGACAATGCCGCCGTGCAGGCCATGGCGCCCTACAACATGGCGCGCAAGGTGAAGCGCATTCCCAATGCACAGGAAGCGAGCTGGAATTTGCCTACGATGAAGGTTTTTGAGCGGCGTGACACCCGTTTGGCTGTACTGGATCTGGCGCTCACTGTTTGACGATTCGCTGGCGCGGGCGGCAGTGGGCAAGCGCCTGCCCCTGCCCTCATAGCGAAAATTCCATAAGTATATGATTTCATTCAATTATTTTGTTGATGCTTCACAGCCTTTCGTATCACCACGCCAAGACAACGCTACAATGCATAGCATCCAAGTCTGGGAATCTGCTCGGAGACACTCGCTTCATGCCAGGCCAGGTACTCGCCGTAAGCGACAGCGCAATGCACGGGTTCTCCAAGACCACCCGCGACAGCATCACCTTGCTCACTGGCTTGGGTGTCGAAGGCGATGCGCATTGCGGCGTCACAGTAAAGCACCGTTCACGCGTGGCGCAGAACCCTGATCAACCCAACCTGCGCCAAGTGCATCTGATCCACTGCGAATTGTTCAGCGAACTCGCGTCCAAAGGTTACTCGGTAACGCCAGGGCAACTCGGTGAAAACATTACTACAGACAGCATTAATCTTCTGGCGCTGCCCGTCGATACGGTGTTGCATATCGGCGCCACTGCGCGGCTGCGGCTCACGGGGCTGCGCAATCCGTGTGGCCAGCTCGACAAATTTCAGCCGGGGCTGATGGCGGCGGTGCTGGATCGTACGCCCGAGGGAAAGCTCATCCGCAAGGCGGGCGTGATGAGCGTGGTGCTGGCGGGCGGCGTGGTGCGTGCGGGCGACGCCATCAAAGTGGTGTTGCCTGCAGCGCCCCATCGAGCACTCGACCGCGTATAAAACTTAATAAAATCAGCTTTCAGTAACAATCAAAAAAGCCGTCATCTTGTCGTGATCCTCGCCGCAGAAGTTGTCGCACAGGTAAATGAATTTGCCTGCCTTGTCCGCGACAAAAGTGATTTCTACGGTTTTGCCGGGGATGCCATCAGCGCGCACGTTGAAATCCGGCAGCGAAAACCCGTGTACGAAATCCGGTGATTTCAACGCGATGGTGACGCGCGTGCCTTTTTTGACACGGATTTCTTTCGGCTCGAACGCGAACTTGGTGGCGGTGATTTCGATGCGCTGGGCAGGCGCGCCGGGCACATCCGCCGCCATCGCGTTGATGTAAAGCGCCGCAGCGCCTGCCACTGTCAGCACGCCGGCGGCGCAGCGCCCTATCAAATATCTCATGACTTAGCCGATGTTGTGTTCGCGCATCTGCTGCGCCGCACCGCTGGCGGTGGCGCGTACGGTGCGCCAGCCGAGCCCGTCGTACGGCTTGGCTCCGTTCCACGGCAACTGCGTTTTGTTGCTCATGGTGCCCACCGGCGACAGCGGAAACATCACCGCCTTCGACGCATGGTGCTGAATGTGCCCGGTGTTGAAGTGGTGCTCGTGATGCACGTGGCCATAAAACACGGTGACGTTTTTAAACGGCATCAGCAAATCAATGGCTTGTTGGCCGTCACGCGTGGCCCAGTCCCACTGCGGATACATAGCAAACAGGGGCCGGTGCGTGAGCACCACAATCGGCTGATCGGCGCGCTGTTTGGCGAGATCATCTTTCAGCCACGCGACCTGCTTCGCACCCAGAATTGGCGCCGGGTCGGAAATATTGTCGAGCACTATGAAGTGAATACCCTTGTACTCGAAGGTGTAGTTCAACGCACCGCCGAACACTTCCAGATACGCTTCGCCGCGGTCGAGCGAGGCGTCATGCTCACCCGCGAAGTAGCGCACTGGCACATTGAGGCTGCGCGACATGTCCTGAAACTCACGCAGACGCTGGCGGCGCACCTTGGGGTCATCCGTGGTTTGCGTGAGATCGCCGGTAAACACCACGAAATCCGGCTTTTGCTCCAACGCGTTCACCGCCGCCAGCGCGCGCGTCAGGGTGCCGCGCGTGTCAGGGTTCACCTTCGGGTTGCCGTAGCCCCAGTGTATGTCGGTCAACTGCACAAAGCTGAAATCGCCATAACCAGCACCGGCGCTGGCACCTGTGCTGGCGCACCCCGGCAGGCTCGAGGCGAACACCAGCCCGCCCACGCCCGCCATCGCCAGAAAATCCCGTCTGCTGTAGTGCTTGTCGTCCATGTCCGTCTCCTCGGTGGTTTAACCCAATAGAACTGCTTCGACATGAAGACCGCGGCGAGCGACGATTTATTCCCTGCTTTGAAAATTTCGCTTTCGTGGATATTCGTGGAATAAATCAGCTCGCGGTAGAGTCTCATTTCAAATAGGGAAATCAGGAGCCCCCAAGTTGTCTGACAACGGCAAATTGCCACGTTTCGAAGCCGTGGTGCTGGTGCATCTGGACGCCGCGTACAACCTCGCGCGCTGGCTCACGCGCGACCCCGCCGGCGCCGAGGACGCGGTGCAGGACGCCTGCCTGCGTGCGTTCCGCTTTTTTGACCAGTTACAAGGCCCCAGCGCCAAGGCGTGGTTCATGGCGGTGGTACGCCATGCCTGTTACGACTGGCTGCAGAAGCGGCGCGCGGGCGCGGGCGATGAACCTTTCGATGAGACGCTGCACACCGCAGGCGCCGCGGAATCCCTCGAAGCCACGGCGGTGCGCGAGTCCGACGCGCGCTGGGTGCGCGAGGGCATTGCCGCACTGCCACGGGAATACCGCGAGGTGCTGGTGCTGCGCGACCTGGAAGAACTGTCGTACAAGGAAATCAGTGCCATTGTTGAAGTGCCCATTGGCACCGTAATGTCGCGGCTGTCGCGCGGCCGCGATTTGCTGCAACAGCGGCTCACGCAGGCGCGGCAAATGCACGAGAGGAAACGAACTTGAACTGCGCCCGGCTGCAACAAGTGCTCGATGCACACATCGACGGCGAACTCGACCGCGCCACCAGCGGCGAAATCCGCGCGCATCTGGCGGGCTGTGCCGCGTGCGCCGCGCTGCATGCCAATCGCAGCGCGCTACGTGACGCGGTGCGTGCGCATGCGCCACGCCATGCCGCACCGGCAGCGTTAACAACCGCGATTCACCGCTCGCTGGCCCGCGCGGGCAAGCCGCCACGCGCGCGCGAAATAATGGCGGGCCACAGGCCATCGTGGTTACACGCTGCGGTATTCGCCTGCGTGGCGGCGCTGGCGGGCCTTATGGCGGGCTACTGGCTCGCGCAGCCGCGCCCCGACCACCCGCTGCGCGAACCCGCCGTGGCGGCTCACGTCACGGCGCTCGCCTCCGGCAAACAGCTGATACAAATCGCCTCAACCGACCGCCACACCGTCAAACCCTGGTTTCAGGGCAAGGTGGATTTCGCGCCGCCGGTGAAAGACCTTGCGGGCGAAGGCTTCGTGTTGAGCGGCGGACGGCTCGATCAGGTGGCCGACAAACCCGCCGCGGCCATCGTCTATCAAATCCGCCAGCACACCATCAACTTGTTCGTTTGGCGATCCACCGACCGCACACCGGATGCGATCACTGCCACCAGCGAGCGCGGATTTAGTGTGGTTACGTGGGCCGCAGATGGGCTGCGATTTGCCGCCGTGTCGGATGTGGATGGGCGTGATTTGACGCGGTTTGCACGGTTGATGGCGGCGACGTAAGCCGCGAAGTAAGAACTGATCGCCAATCTCGTGGCGGCAAAACTGTTTACTTCGCCGCCTCGCTTTGCTGTTCATCCCGCTTCTGCATCGCCTGCGCGGCTTCGCCGATTTTCTTGTCGACCATGTCCTTGGTCTGTTTGCCGGCTTCGATTTCCTGCTTTTTGATGGCGGCGCCGGTGGCGGCGGTGGTGGCGACTTGCGCGCCGCAGGCGGTGAGCAACCCGGCGCAGAACAGTGTGATCAGGGCTTTCATGGTCACCTCAAAATAATGAATAAAAACAGATAGTTACAAACCGCGCCGCGTCATCCCGAAGACAGGCCTTAACGCGGCGCGAGCAGTTTCAAATCGACCGCCCCACCCATCGCCATGTAGCCCAGCCGGTTCGGATGCAGCTTGTCGCCCGGCCCGCCGACGGTGTTGTCAGGCACAAATTAAGCGCGCATGGCGCCGGTTTGCGTGTCGGTCACGACTTTATCGAAATCCGCCACGCCATCGAAGACGCCCGACGTGCGGATGAATTCGTTTAACTGCCGGCGCTTGTCGTCCTGCTCCTTGAAGCCGTGCGCGGCGCTGGTCGAACCAAGCGCGGAAACCACCGTCGCGCCGATCACGCGCACGCCCGGCAGGGCCTTGCGCATGCGCGCCACACCCTCGCGCATGCCGTTGGCCACGGCTTCAAATGTCGCGTTGCCGTTGCGGGAAAAATCATTCGTGCCTTCGAGCCAAATTACCGCTTTTACACCGGAGAGCGACAGCACATCACGCTCCAGCCGCGACAACGCCGACGGCCCGCCGGGGAAGGGTTTCGGCGGCGGATACACCGCTGGCCCCACCACCTGATTCCCTCCGATGCCCGCACTGACCACTGCCACCTGATTGCCGTACGCCGCACGCAAACGGCGATCCAGCACATCGGGCCAACGGTCATCGCCATTGATGGTGGAAGCTGTGCCGTCGGTGATCGAATCACCGAACGCCACCACCGCGTAGGCGTCATCCCCGGCGCGCATATCCAGCGCATCGACAAAAAACCACGCCGCCGTGGCGAACGGAAACGAGGCCTCGCTTTCCTCATTGCCTTTCGCACCCGCGCCCGGCCAGGTGACATAAGAGGACTGCAACGACTTCGCGTGCCACGTCATCGGCCCGCTTTCACCCGCCACATGAAAGCTCACCGCGAGCTTGCGCCCGGCCAATTCATTCGACGCCGCGTCACGTACGAATGGCAACGTAACCGCATCGCTCCAGACACTTTGCCCCGGCGCAATGGTCACACTGCTTTTGCCACCGAAAGTAATCGCGCGATTGGTGCCGGCGGTAATTTCCGCACCGGAATTTTGCAGGCCCACGTGCACGCCCTCAAACGTGACGAGCCTCGTGCCCAGCGCATTGGTCATGCGGATGCGCGTCTCGCGCCCCCACAAGGTCGGCCGCACGATAAGGCGAAACGATTGATCGCGCGCACCGTTGGCTGGCACAGGGAATACGCGGCTCATGTCAGGCATCGCCGACGGATTGCCGATGGGATACGGCCCTTGAACAGAAGCGCCCCAGCTCGTCACCCATTTTGTGCCCGATGTTGGCGGCGCGCTGTCACTCATGGTGGCACACGCGCTCAACAACATCGCCGCCAACAATCCAAGAATACGCATAGCGGCCTTTCATAAGTATTTGTTTCGATTGACGTTTTATAGAGCCTAATCCAACCGCTTTGCCAGCCCCAATTCCTTCAACACGTCCCGCAACTCCGCATGCACGGTGTCAAGATAACGCGTGGTGTCGCGACTGTTGCGGTATTCGCCATCCCAATGGTTGTTGTCGAGCGTTTCCTTCCACAGCGCGTCGCGCGAAACTTTTTCCAGCACCTCGTCCCAATGGGCGATTTGCTCAGCGCTCAACCCCTTCGGCGCCCACAGGCCGCGCCAGGTGTTGAAGGTGCCGGCGATGCCCTGCTCTTTCCACGTGGGAATCGCCGCGAATGGGCCGGTCAGGCGTCTATCGGACGTCAGCGCGACAATACGCACGCGGCCCGCTTCCAGATGTTTGGTGAGCGGCCCCACGCTGCCCATGTGCAAATCGATGTGGCCACCCAGCAGCGCCGTCAGCGACTCGCCCGATGACTGAAACACCGGCGTTTTGAGTTTGCGCGTGTCAGCGCCCGCCGCGCGCGGCCATTACGTAGGCGATGTGGTTGTTGCCGCCGATGGCGGTCACACCGGCTGTCAGCGACGACGCATCCTTCTTCAGGCGCTCGATCAGATCACGGCCGGTCATGATCGGCGAATCGGCCCGCACCGCGAAGCCGATGTAATCGCCGATCATTGCCGTGAGTGGCGTGAAATCGCGGTGCCGCAGCGGGCTCGCCCCCGTGATGTAATTCAACTGCTGAGTGATCGACACCACCACCAATGCGTGCGGATCGTTGGGCTTTTGCGCAAGGTAGTTGAGCGCCACCGTGCCACCGCCACCCGTTTTGTTGACCACCATGCTGGGGGTAACAACGAGCTTTTTTTCCTGCCAGATGCGCTGCAATAGACGCCCCACCGTATCGTTGCCACCGCCGGGCGCATTGGGTACGACAATTTCCACCGGGTTGTTGGGCTTCCATGCCGCGGCCTGCGCAATCTTCGCCGGAACAAACACTACTGCCAGTAACCCCATCAACAGCCAACGCATCGATTCTCCCCGGTTTAACGCTGTGGACTCGCCGCATGGACTAGCCGCGACTCGGTGCTATCATAAATGAAATACGCTTCGCCAGATTTTCCCGGATTCACCACAGCGAGACCCCCATGCCGATCACCATCCGCCCACTCACGCCGTTCTTCGGCGCGGAAGTCACCCATGTCGATCTCACGCGCCCGCTCGACGACGCCACCTTTGCCGAAGTCGAAAACGCATTCGAGACGTATTCGATACTGGTGTTTCCCAAGCAAAAGCTCACTGACGAAACGCAGATCGCCTTCAGCAGCCGCTTCGGTTCGCTGGAAACCACGCAGGGCCACATCGCCAACAATTTTCAAGTAAAGCAGATCTCGGAAATCTCCAATCTCGACCCGCAGGGCAAATTGATGAAGGCCGACGACCCGCGCGTGGTCTACCGGTTGGGGCAGCGCAACTGGCACTCCGACAGTTCGTTCAAGAAAGTGCCGGCGAAAGCCTCGCTGCTGCACGCACGCATTCTGCCGCCCAACAGCAACGAGTGCGGCCAGACGCAGTTCGCCAGCCTGCGCGCAGCGTACGACGCACTGCCGGAAGACAAAAAGCGCTTTCTTGACGGCAAAGCCGCGATTCACCACTACGCCTATTCGCGCCGCAACGACGGCATTACGCTGACCAACGAGAAGGAAGATCAGCGCTTTCCGCCGGTGAAGCAAGCCATCATCCGCGCCAATCCGAAAAACGGCCGCAAGGCACTGTATGTCGGCTCGCACGCCTCGCATATCGACGGCATGCCTGAAACCGAAGGCCGCGCGCTGCTACAGGAACTGCTCACCTTCGCCACGCAGGAACCATGGACGTACATGCACCACTGGCAAGTCGGCGATCTGGTGATGTACGACAACCGCGCGGCGCTACACCGCGCGCGCCCTTACGCCATCACCGAACATGCGCGCGTGCTGCATCGAACCACTGTCGCGGGCGAAGGCCCGACGTTTCCGCAATAAGACAACTTAACCGAGGAGATTCATCATGGCAGACCCCGTCATCGCCCAAAAAGCTTCTTACCCCGTGGAACTCGCCGCCGGTGACTACTGGTGGTGTGCCTGCGGGCAATCGAAAAAGCAGCCTTTCTGCGACGGTTCACACAAGGGCACGGAATTCACGCCCAAGAAGTTCACCCTCACGCAGGCGGAAACGAAACGCCTGTGCGGCTGCAAGTACAGCAAGAACGCGCCGTTTTGCGACGGCACGCATAAATCACTGTGACGCGTGGCGCGCTCGCCGCTGGCGCGCTGACGGTCGCGCTGAACGCGGCGGCACAGTCCTATCCCACGCGCGCCATCCGCGTGGTTATCCCCTATCCGCCGGGCGGTGGCAGCGACATGCTAATCCGCCCCATTGCCGCGCGCGTTTCGGAAACCATCGGCCAGCAGCTCATCATGGATAACCGCTCAGGCGGCGGCAGCATCATCGGCACGCAGCTCGCGGCCAAGAGTGCGCCGGATGGCTACACCGCGTTGATCGTTGATCTGGCGTTTTATTCGAACCCGTCGCTGGTGTCGAAACTGCCGTACGACAGCGTGCGCGATTTCGCGCCGGTGGTGAGTCTCGCGTCCAGTGCCTCGGTACTGGTCGTGCACCCGTCGGTGCCCGTGAAAAATCTTAAGGAACTCATCGCACTCGCCAAGGCGCGACCGGGCGAGTTGCATTATTCCTCAGGCGGCAACGGCACTTCCACGCACCTGGCCGGGGAATTGTTAAAGAACGCCGCGGGCATCAATTTGATTCATATCCCCTATAAAGGTGTCGCGCCCGCACTCACCGATACACTCGCCGGACAGATCACCATCACGTTCGCCGGTGTGAATGCAGTTCGTGGCTTTATTGAGACCGGCAAGCTTCGCGCGCTTGGCATCACCGGTGCGCGACGCAACAACGCCGTGCCACTGGTGCCGACTTTTGCCGAGGCCGGTCTGCCGGGGTTGGACGCCACCACTTATCGCGGGCTATTGGCACCCGCCGGCACGCCGACGGAAGCCATTACAAAACTCAACGCGGAATTCAACAAGGCGCTCGCCCATGCGCCACTGCGCACGCGGCTCGCGGAACTCGGTTACGATGCGGCCGGCGGCACCGTTGACGAATATGCGAAACTCGTGCGTAGCGAAATCAGCAAGTGGGAAGGCGTGATCCGCAAGGCGGGCATCCGCATCGAGTAGGCGCGGCCCGCGAGCACGCCGCCAATCACCGTCGCCAGTCATTCTTAAGCATCTGTTTTAATTCACTTTTTTGGAGACTCCATGTTAAGCCCCACCGAACAACGCCAGCGCATGCGCGCCATTCTCAACGGCAATCAGGTGCTGTCACCCGCCAGCGTGTATGACGGCTTGTCGGCGCGTATCGCGCAGGACGTCGGCTACACACTCGGCATACTCGCCGGTTCGGTGTCGTCGAACTCGACACTCGCCGCGCCGGATTTGATTGTTCTGACGCTCACCGAATTCGCCGATCAGATACGCCGCATCATGCGCGCGTCCGATATTTCACTGCTGGTCGATGCCGATCACGGCTATGGCAACGCGCTGAACGTGATGCGCACGGTGATCGAGTGCGAACACGCCGGCGTGTCGGCCATGAGCATCGAAGACACCGCGCTGCCGCTCGCCTTCGGCCAGACCAAGGACGCGGTGATTTCCACCGAGGAAATGTGCGGCAAGTTAAAGGCGGCGGTCGCCGCGAAGAAAGACCCGACGACGGTGATCGCGGGCCGCACCGCGGCGCTAAAAGTCGAAGGCACTGCGGCCACTGCCGCGCGCGCCAAGGCCTATGCCGCCTGCGGCGTGGATTGCATTTTTGTTGTCGGCTCCGAATCCATCGACCAGATCAAGGCCATCCACGACGCCGCCAAGCTGCCGATCATTTGCGGCTCCGCCCCGGCGTCGATCAGCCGCGAGCAATTTCTTGCCGCTGGCGCGCGCGTGGTGCTGCAAGGACACCAGCCGCTCGCCGGCGCGGTGAAAGTGCTGCGCGAGATTTATTCTCACCTCTACAACGGCGGCAACCCGGCGGAGCTGAAGTCGAAAATCGCGTCCAACGAAGAAATGGACAAGATGACCCACAACGCGCAATACAAGGAATGGATCAAGACGTTCATGAAGTAACCGTTTCACCGCCAACCACGCGGTGCACGAGCCATGGATGAAATCGTCCGTCAGGCCATGGCCAAATGGCCCAACGTGCCCGCCGTCCATGGCTGGCTTGCGCTCGACCGTCGCGGTAACTGGCTGATCAAGGGCGAAACGATTTCCAACGCGCAGATCAACGAATTCATCGCGCGCAACTACACGCACGACGAGGCGGGCCGCTGGTTTTTCCAGAACGGCCCGCAGCGCGTGTTTGTCGAACTGGCCTATACGCCGATGGTGTACGGCGTGCCGGATTACCCCCAGTCAAACGCCATACTCACGCACACTCGGAAGTCCGTGCAAACCGTGCACGCGGCGTGGATCGACGATGAAGGCACGCTGCTGCTGGAAACCGAACACGGCGTGGGGCATGTGCACGACCAGGATCTCGAATGGCTGCTGCCGTCGTTTGTCGGCGCCGACGGCGGGCCGCTGGACGAAGACTCGCTGGAAGCGCGCCTTGACGGCTACGCCGCTGGCGCCGTAGAAAGCGAAGATGGTGCACTGTGGTTTCAGCAAGCTGCCACGCGTGTGAAAATCGGCGTCATCCGCGCGCGCGACGTGCCTGCCCACTTTGGCTTCGTCAACAAACCTGAATAGACCAGGAACACTCATGCCCTCCACCGAAGCCGCCCTGATGGAAAAATGCCTGAAGGCTTGGCGCTTTTTATACCGCCGCGGCTTCATTGAAGGTTTCGGCCACTTGAGTGTGCGCATTCCCGGCACCGACAACTACATGCTGACGCGCCACTCGCTCGGCCCGATTATTACGCCCGATGACATGCTGGTGTACGACATGAGCGGCGCCATGCTCGCGGGCAAGGGTGTCACGCCGGGTGAGGCGCCGATTCATCACGAGATTTACCGCGCGCGGCCCGACGTGCACAGTGTGATTCACTATCACGGCATGCACGCCACCGCGTTTACCACCAGCGGTGCACACCAGCTCAAGCCCATTCATTTGATGGGTACGCTGTTCGCCGATGGCCTGCCCATCTACGATGACCCGCGTCTCATCAACAACGCGCAACGCGGACAGGCGATGGCAAAGGCGCTGGGACCGCACCGCGCCGCGCTGCTCTATGCGCACGGCGGTGTCGTCACCGGCGGCGATATCGAAGAATCCGTCACGGGTGCGTTTTTCCTCGAAGAAAATGCGCACCGTGCGTATCTGTCGTGCACGCTGGGCCAGCCGCAATGGATCAACGCAGCGCTGGCTGAGTCTGCACGACAGGAACTCATCAAAAGCCGAGGGCCATTCAAGCGCGTGTGGGCGATGGTCGAGATCGAAGGCGTGGAGTAACCCCAACGTTACGACGCGAATGAAATCGCTCGCAGAATTTCCGCCGGAAGCCCGGCGCGCCATACGCGGCGTGTTGTGCGACATCGACGACACACTAAGCACCGAAGGCCGCATCACCGCCGAAGCCTACAGCGCGATGCAACGCTTGCGCGACGCCGGGCTGCTGGTGATTCCGGTGACGGGCCGCCCTGCCGGATGGTGTGACCACATCGCGCGCATGTGGCCGGTGGATGGCGTGGTGGGTGAAAACGGCGCGTTTTATTTTCGCTACGACACCGCCTCGCACAAAATGCAGCGGCGCTTTGTGCACGATGCCGCCACGCGTACAGCCAACCGCGAACGCCTGGCGCTTATCGGCCACGAAATCATCGCCACCGTGCCGGGCGCGGCCATCGCCGCCGATCAGCAATACCGTGAGACCGATCTGGCGATCGATTTTTGTGAAGACGTGCCGCCGCTACCCCAAAGCGCCGTTGATGAAATTGCCGCGCGCATGGCGCAACACGGCCTCACCGCAAAAGTCAGTTCCATACACGTCAACGGCTGGTTCGGCGAGTACGACAAACTGGGCATGAGCAAAATGCTGCTGCGCGAAGCCTTCGGCGTTGATCTCGATGCCACGCGCGCGCACTATGTGTTCGCCGGGGATTCGCCCAACGACGCGCCGATGTTCGGCTACTTTCCGCATGCGGTGGGCGTGGCGAATGTCGCGGATTTTGGCGCGCGCGTGGCACAACTGCCGGCGTACATTACGCGGGCCCGATGCGGCGCGGGGTTTGCTGAACTGGCCGAATGCCTGCTGAAGGCGAAAATGGGTTGATCCGAAAATACACTATAACCATATGTTTTTATTGAGAAAATTATCATGATCGATCTTCGCACCGACACCATCACCCGCCCCACTGAAGCCATGCTTTCCGCCATGGCCGAAGCAACCCAAGGCGACGACTCCCGCGACGGCGACGAAACCGTGATGCAGCTTGAAGCGCTCGCCGCCCAACGCACCGGCAAGGAAGCGGGCGCTTATATGCCCAGCGGCACCATGACCAATCTGGTGGCGGTGCTGGCGCACGCGCGGCACGGCGGCGAGGTGCTGATCGAACAAAGCGCGCACATTTTGGTGTCCGAAATCGGCGGTATCGCCGGGCTGGCGGGCATGTTTCACCGCGCGGTGCCGGGCAAGCGCGGGGCAATGGATATCGACGCGCTGCGCGAAAAAATCCGCCCCATGACGCGCAACAACCTAGGCACCACGCTGGTGTGCATGGAAACCTCGCACAATCAGGCCGGTGGCGCGGTGCTGCCGCTGGCGCACATGAAAGCGGTGCACGCACTTGCGCACGAGAACGGCGTGCCGGTGCATACCGATGGCGCGCGCCTCTTCAATGCAGCAGTCGCGCTGGGCGTGGACGCGAGCGAGATCGCGCAGTACACCGATTCGGTGGGCTTTTGTGTGTCGAAGGGTTTATCCGCGCCGGTGGGTTCAGTGTTGTGCGGCACCAAGGCGTTTATCGAACGCGCTCGCACGTTCCGGCGCATGGTCGGCGGCAACATGCGGCAGGCCGGTTCGCTCGCTGCGGCGGGCATAGTGGCGTTGAACACCATGGTGGATCGGTTGAAGGAAGATCACGCCAACGCGAAAAAACTCGCCGCCGGGCTGGAAAAAATCGACGCGCGTTTTTGCCGCGCTGCCGACGTCGAAACCAATCTCGTGCGCGTGGATGTATCGTTCACTGGCCGCTCAGCCGAGCAGTGGTCGCAGTTGCTGGCCAAACACAACATCGCGGTGGCGCCCGCCGATTCGCGTTCGCTGCGCTTTGTGACACACCGGCACATCAGTGCCTCGGACGTCGATAGCGCGGTGACGGCAATGGCTGCGACCGCTCAAACTGCCTAAGGAGACGACATGAAAAACTTAATTAAATCAATTACTTGCATATTCACGCTGTTCGCAGCAAGCAACGCGTTTGCGGCCGCCAACGAGCAGGTACGCGCGCTGGCAAAGAAGGAACAACCTGCGCTTATCGAAACGCTGAAGCAACTCACCGCCATCGAATCGGGCAGCCGCGAGCGCGCGGAGCTCGACAAGATCGCTGATGTGTTGGCCCAACGCCTGCGAGACCTCGGTGCGGCGGTCGAGCTGATCGAACCGAATGAAGCCGACACCGTGCGCTTGTCCGACACGCCGGAAAAAATCGGCAAGATGGTGAAAGGCACCTTCACCGGCACGGGGACGAAAAAAATTCTGTTGATGGCGTACATGGACACGGTCTACCCGAAGGGCATGGCCGCCGGGCAGCCGTTCAAGATCGAGGGCGACCGCGTCTACGGCCTCGGCATCGCGGATGCACGCGGCGGGTTGGCGACCATCCTGCACACGCTGTCGATTCTGAAGCAGATGAACTACCGCGACTACGGCACGCTCACCGTGTTCTTCAATGGCGACGAGGAAATTGGTTCGCCCGGTGCGCGCAACCAGCACACGCGCAACGGCTCGGAACATGACGCGGTGATGTCGTTCGAAGGCGGCGGCTCCCCCGAACGCGATGGGGTGCGGCTTGCCACCAGCGGGCGCGCATTGGCCCTGCTATCAGTACGTGGCCGGGCCTCGCATGCAGGTTCCGCTCCGGAACGCGGGGTCAACGCACTTGACGAACTTTCACACCAAATTCTGCAGATGCGTGATCTGTCCAATCCGAAGGTCGGGCTGAAAGTTAACTGGACGCTTGCACGCGCGGGCATCGTCTCCAACATGATTCCACCGGGCGCGCAAGCCACGGGAGACGTGCGCGTCGAACGCGTAGCCGACTTTGACGGCATCGAGCAAACACTCAAGGAACGCATCAAGAAAAAGCTCCTTCCTGATTCGTCTGTTGAGCTGGTATTTGAGCGGCAGTTTCCGCCGCTGGAGCCCACACCGAAGTCACGCGCCTTGAGCGCCCATGCGCAAACCATCTATCAGGAAATCGGGCGGAAACTCGTGGTGATGGAAACAGCGCCCGGCGGCGCGACCGACGCTGCCTTTGCTTCGCTGAAGGCTGCGGGGCCGGTGGTGGAAGGCTTCGGTCTGCGCGGTTTCGGCTCGCATACGACCAACGCAGAGTACATCTTGGTGTCGTCAATTGAGCCGCGGCTCTATCTCGCCACGCGCATGATTATGGATATTTCGTCGGGCAAGGCACCGTTGAAATGACCCAAAAGAAAGTCATGAAGAATACCTTCAAAACATTCGGTTATGTCATTTCTCTGTTGGCGTTTTGCGCGGGCGTTGCTTGCGCTGCCGCCAATGAAGCCGTGCTCGCGCTGGCAAAAAAGGAGCAACCCGGCTTGCTCCAAACTATGAAGGAACTGGTTGAGATCGAATCAGGCAGCGCGGATTTCGAAGGCCTGGAGAAAATCGCCGCACTGATCGCGAGCCGCCTCAAGGACCTCGGGGCGAAAGTTGAAATGATCGAACCAGGCCCAGACACCTACAAAATGTTCGATACGCCGGAGAAAATCGGGCGCATGGTCAAGGGCACGTTCACCGGCACAGGCACAAAGAAAATCCTGCTCATCGCGCACATGGATACGGTGTACCCGCGCGGCATGCTGTCCGGCCAACCCTTCAAGGTCGAGGGTGACCGCGCCTATGGCTTGGGCATCGCCGACGACAAACAGGGAATCGCAGTGATCTTGCACGTGCTGTCGATGCTGCGCGCAGTGAATTATCGCGACTACGGTACGCTCACGGTGCTGATCAACAGTGACGAGGAAATCAGTTCACCCGGCTCGCGCAATCACATTGCCAAGGCCGGCGCGGAGCACGATGCGGTGATGTCCTTCGAGGGCGGCGGCAATCCGCAGTCCGACAACCTGCGGCTCGCCACCAGCGGCATTGGCGCAGCCACCATCAATGTGCGCGGACGCGCGTCGCACGCTGGGTCTGCCCCAGAACGCGGCGTCAATGCGTTCTACGAACTTGCGCACCAAGTGTTGCAGGCGCGCGATTTGTCCAATCCGAAGGTGGGTACCCATTTGAACTGGACCATGGGCCGTGCCGGCATCGTGCGCAATATGATTCCACCCGGCGCGCAGGCACAGGCTGATATACGCGTAGACCGCCTGGCAGATATTGACGCGCTAGAAGCTACCTTGCGCGAACGTATCAAGAACAAGCTCCTGCCCGAATCCGAAATTACACTGGAATTCGAACGCCGCCGCCCGCCGTTGCAGGCGACGGACGGCTCGCGCGCGCTGGGCCGCTACGCGATTTAGATTACGGGCGAAATCGGTGCAAAGGCGCAACTCTTCGAGCGCCCCAGCGGCGGCGGCACCGACGCCGCATTCGCCGCGATGAACACTAAGGCGCCGGTGATCGAAGGCTTTGGCCTGCGCGGATTCGGCTCGCATTCCACCAACGCGGAATACATCCTGATCCCGTCGATCGTGCCCAAGCTTTACCTTGCCACGCGGATGATTATGGATATTTCCAACGGCAAAGCGCCGTTAAAGTAGGCACAGGAATTCCGGCTTTACGCCGCGCCTAGGGTGAAAACCTGCGCCGCAACCGCCATGACCAGGCGGTTTAGCTCGTCCGCATTTGCAGCCGTACCGAATACATAGCGATCTGGGCGAATCACTGCGGCAGCGCAGGGCATTTGCGCCATCCAGTCGGCGAACACCGTGCCGGCTTCCTCGAAGTGCCTCACACCGTCCGGCGGTGCGTTCGGCGAAGCCCCGCATGGACATATGAGGACACTTTCGCCGTGCAGACGGCGCCACGCAGCCAGTGATTCAGCGGCCAGCCATGTCAGGGCTTGGGCGCTGGCCGTCACGATCAAAAAGCGGAAGGGCAGCACATCATCAAGCATCAACGGCTCGCCCGGCGCTGTGTCACCGGTAACGGAGACACGTCGCACCCGCGGTTGCACAAACAGCGTGCCCGCCCCCCGCGCTGCCACGTCAGAATCAATGACGCCGTGTTCGAGATTCGGGATCAGCCGCTGGCGTATGGTTTCCATTTCACCGCTCACCAATTGCGCGCGCAGCGTCGCATCGCGTCTGAGTGCCGCTTCCGCATCGAGTTCTCCGATGACCACACCCAGCGCCTTCGCGGTGGCGACTGTCGAGCGCACATGGGGCTTCCGTTCCGCTGCGTAGCTGTCCAGCAGCGCGGGCGAAGCACCGTCCCGCAATACCATGGCCAGCTTCCAGGCGAGATTGGCCGCGTCGCGTATGCCGGCGCACAACCCCTGCCCAAGAAACGGCGGCGTCTGGTGGCACGCGTCACCCAGCAAAAACACGTTGCCCTGCCGCCACTCGCGCGCGAGCAGTGCATGAAAGCGATACACCGCTGAACGCCAAATCTCGAAACAGCCGGGATCGGCAAATCGCGCGATCTGCCGCGACACGTTATCGGGGCTGCCGAAGGCTTTCGGATCCTCGCCCGGCAGCAGTTTAATTTCCCAGCGGCGTAAATTGCCCGGGCCGGGCACGAAGGTCGAAGGCCGTGATGGCCAGCAATACTGGATTCCATGCGGCGGCAATTCAACCGGACGCGTAATACGCGCGTCGACCACCATCCAGCACTCGTCGAATTCGAGGTCGTCCTGCATTACGCCCATCGCCCGCCGCACAAAACTGTTTGCGCCGTCGCAGCCCAGTAGCACACGCCCGCGCAAGATACGCTGCCCGCCGCCTCTGTCACGCTCAAGGTCAAGCACCGATAGCGAGACGCCCTCTTCGTCCTGCGCAAACTCCAGCGCCTGATGCTGCAAATACACATCGGCGGACGCGTGCGCGGTAACCCCTTCGCGCAATACTCTTTCCACTTCGGGCTGCACGAACGACAGCGTCGGCGGCCATGCCAGCGGATACGGCGGCGGCATCGGGTCAAGTTTACGGATCACACCACCATCCACCCCCAGAAAATGCGTGGGTCCGCGCGGGGCGGTATACGGTGCAATGTGGCTGGCGAGGCCGCAAAACTGAAAAATCCGCATCACCTCGTGATCAAAGGTGATGGCGCGGGGCCTGTCGTAAATGCACGCCTCGGCTTCAATCACCGCGACTCGCAAACCGCAGCACGCGAGCAAATTGGCCATCGTGGCCCCCACCGGACCGAAACCAACGATCAGGGCGTCGTAGTCCATGAAACCAGAGTTGGCGGGTTAGAGGATTTTCTTGCGGATATAAGTCACCGCAACTTCCGCCAGCACCACCACGGCGAGGATGGCGATCAACACCATCGCCACGCGTCCCCACAGGAAGAGATTCATCGCATTGTCGAGCACCATGCCGACACCGCCCGCGCCGACCAGGCCGAGCACGATGGATTCGCGCACGTTGATGTCCCAGCGAAACAGCACCAGCGACCAGAACGCGGGCACCACCTGCGGCCAGTAGCCAAAACTGATCACACTGACACCGGGCGCGCCCGCCGCGCGCAATGCCTCGATGGGGCCGGGGCTCGTATTCTCAAGCGCCTCGGAGAAAAGCCGCCCGATAAAGCCGATGGAGTGAAACGCAATCGCCAGCGTGCCGGCGAGCGCGCCGGGGCCAAACACCGCTACAAAAAAAAGCGCGAACACCAGTGTGTTGACCGATCGCGTGGCGATCAGCACCAGACGCGCCATCCAGTTCAGCCACGGCCATGGCGTGACATTGCGCGCAGCCAGAAAGCCGAACGGCAGCGCCATCAGCACGCCGAGCACGGTGCCCACGGTGGCGATGTGCATGGAGTCGAGCAATGCCTGGTGAATTTCCTGCGGATACGAGGCCGCGTCGGGCGGCCACATGCGCTTGAGCAGATCCGCCACCTGTTCCGGCGCGTCGAGGATGAACTCCGGAATCACTTCGACGCTGCGCACCGACAACACCACGGCCGCCACCAGGGTGAGGTACACCACGAAGCGGGCGATGCGCTCGCCGCATGAATAGCGCTGCCACTCGCGCGCCACGGGTTCGGCGGCCGCACTCATGCGCGAAACACTTTCTTCACCGCGTTGGTCAGCAGCTCGCCGGCGACGATCATGACAATGATGGCGATGATAATGGCGCACACGAAGTCATAATCGAAGCGCTGGAACGCAGCGAAAAGCGTGCCGCCAATGCCGCCCGCGCCAACAATGCCGACCAACGTCGAATTGCGCAGATTGGAATCCAGTTCGTACGACGCAAAGCCGACAAAGCGCGAAAACACCTGCGGCAGCACGCCAAACGCGATGACGCTCATGAACGGCGCGCCGGTGGCGCGGATGGCTTCAACCTGTTTCAGGGAAATTTCCTCGATGGCCTCGGTAAAAAGCTTGCCGAGAAAACCCACCGCCGCCACGGTCAGCGCAAGTATGCCGGCCAGCGCGCCAAAACCCACCGCTTTCACAAACAGGATGGCGATAATCACCGGGTGAAACGAGCGGCAAATGATCATCACCACGCGCGCGGGCCAGGTCACCCATGCCGGCATCAGATTGCGCGCGCCCAGCACGCTTACCGGCAGCGAGATCAGCACGCCAAGCACGGAGGCGAGAATGGCGATCTCCAGGCTTTCGCGCAGCCCTTTCGTGAGCAACTCCCAGCGGTGAAAATCCGGCGGGAAGAGCTTCGACAAAAATTTCTGCCCGTGTTCCAGCCCGGTGATGAAACGCGCGGGCGTGACCTGCAAATGTGTCAGGGCATACGCAAAATACACGGCAAACAACAGCCACGCGATGCGCACCGGCCAATTGGCGCGGCGCACCGGCACGACCGTCAACGCATCACTCGCCATCAAGCCAGCCTTTTTCGCCGTGGCCGCCGTAAATCTGTTTAAGATGCGCATCGGTCAGCGACGCGGGCGCGCCATCAAACACCACCGCACCGCCCGACATGCCCACGATACGCGCGGCAAAGCGCTTGGCCAGCTCGACGTTGTGGATGTTGACAATGGCCGGTATGCCGCGCGCGGCGGTGAGGTCGCGCAGCAGCGTCATGATTTCGACCGAGGTCTTGGGGTCCAGCGACGAGGTCGGCTCATCCGCCAGCAACAAACGCGGCCGCTGCATCAACGCGCGCGCGATGCCCACGCGCTGGCGCTGCCCGCCTGAAAGCGCGTCGGCCCGCGCGTGCGCATGCGCGGCAAGCCCCACGGTGTCGAGCAGCGCGAACGCCTCGCGCACGTCTTCCGGCGGAAAGCGCCGCAGCCAGGCCTTCCATGGCGGTACGTAACCGAGGCGCCCTGACAACACGTTCTCCATCACGGTCAGGCGTTCGACGAGGTTGTATTCCTGAAACACCATGCCGATCTGGCGGCGCGCTGAACGCAACGCCGCACGGTTCAGCGTCACCAGATTCTGGCCCTCGAAAATAATTTCGCCGGCGCTCGGCTCGACCAGACGGTTGATGCAGCGGATCAACGTGGATTTGCCCGTGCCCGATGGGCCGATGATGGCGGTAATGCCATCGGCCGCGATGTCCAGCGTGATGCCGGACAGCACGGGCTTGCCGGGGACGTAGGCCTTGGCGAGCCCCCGGATTGATACGGCAGCCATTTGGAAACCGCGCGCTTTCTCGGTTATTGCTGGGTTATTGCTTGGCTTTTGGTGGGTTATTGCATGCGTCGCTATTTTTTGGATTTGGCGAGCGCCTCGGCCTCGCGTTTTTTCAGATTCTCGAAGGCGGCGGCGTTGAATTTTTCGCCACTGCCCTCGGCGACCTTGCGCACAATGGCCCAGTCCTTCTGATAGGTGATGGGGAAGAAGCGGTCCGCACCGCCAAAGGCTTTTTGCATCTCAGCGGGGAAACGGTATTCGTAGAAGCATTTGAGCAGGGTGTCGCGCAGTTTCGGCTCCAGATCATGTGCGTAGGCGAAGGACGAGGTAGGGAAGGTTTCGCTTTTCCAGATAATGCGGTAGTCGTCGGCCTTGATCTGGCCGCGTTCGGCCATGCGCTTAAAAACGTCGGAGGCGACCGGCGCGGCATCGTAATCGCCCGTGCCCACGCCGGTGATGGAGTTGTCATGTTTGCCGGAATAAATCACCTTGTAATCCTGATCCGGCACCAGGCCTTGTGCAGGGAACAGCGCGCGCGGCGCCAGATTGCCGGAGTTCGACGAGGGTTGCACATGCGCGACCTTTTTGCCCTTGAGATCGGCCATTTTCTGGATGGCGCTGTCTTTCTTCACAATCATCCACAACTGGTAACCCTGCCAATCCTTGGCGTCACCCTTCACCGCAAAAGGCACCGCGCCGGCGAGATTCACCGCGTAGTTGGTTGGCCCCGTCGAAAAGCCGCCGACATGCAGCCGGCCCGAGCGCATGGCCTCTATCTCGGCGGCGTTCGACTGCACCTGGTAGAACACCACGCGCTTGGCGGTGCACTTGCCAAGATAATCGGTAAACGGCTTGAAAATATTTTCATACACCGCCGGGTCTTCCACCGGCGTGTAGGTAAAAACGATCGTGGACGGGTTCTTGTAGCGCTTGGCATCCTTGGGAGCATCGGCGACCAGGTCCTTGTTTTCATCGCAGTACATCGCATCGAGGTCGCCACGGTTGGTGCACTCGCCTTGCGCGTAAGCCGTGCAAGCAGCGAGGCCCAACGTCAGTGCGGCAACCATGCGCGTGATGGCGCGGGATGAAACGATGGAAAAAGAGGTTGGAGCTGGGATTGAAAAGGGTGCGTACGGTGCGTTCATAAAATCCTCGGAGGTATCTTTTGTTTGCCGGAGAGACTTTCGATATGCCGTGCAGCGCGGTGACGCGAAAAAGTCCGGCACGGAAGCGCGATGGTTGCGTGATTCTACGATTCTAGCAAGTGCTTTTAATTGCAGGTTTTATTGAAATTAATAGTCATTTCTAATTCAGGGTTATTTGTAAGCATGCGCTCACATTAATTAGTGATAGCGAAATCAATGAAATTATAACTATTTGTTTTTATTAAATAATTTTTTAATAACTGCAATATAACGCCAGTGTAAAAAATATGTACCTTGCCCCGTTCGGGCAGATTGGGTATCTTTGGCTCCCTGCTGACTGTTGGTCTGTTGCTGCGGCGACAAGCGAACGGCGGCCTTCCCCGGAAAGCCGCTCGACGTTTGAACAGAACAGCCGTTACGGTTTACTGGCCATGGGAAATGGCCAGGCAGCCGGAACGGAGATAGGTCTGGGCGCTGCAGGTGTTGGAACCGTGCTAACCGTGGCCGTCACCGGCTCCGCTACAGGTTGCAACGCACTGCGGACTCGGGAAGCAGGTTTAGCTGTTTTTTTCTTTGCTGCTTTATCTTGAGCCGGCTCCTTAGCCGGCTTTTTTTTGGCCGGCTTAGTAGTGCTCGCTGGCTTTTTTTGGGCCGGCTTGGTGGTACTTACCGACCTTTTTTTGGCTGACTTCGCGCCGCTACCTGACTTTTTAGTCGTTTTTCTGACGGATTTCTTTGCGGCGGTTTTGCGGGCGGCTGGCTTTCTTGTCGACTTTGTCGCCGCCTTCTTCTTGCGCGCCGCTGCCTTACCCTGCGCTTTCTTGCCAGACATTTTTTTCCTGCCCGATTTTTTCGCTGCTTTTGCCATGAGAGCCTCCGTCTTGTGAGTTGGGGTTAACCGGCCGTGCGATGACCCGCGGGATCAATAGGCTTGTCGCCTCCGCTTGGAGAACAGGGCAACTTCAGTGCAAAGCCGCACCACCCTGGCTGGCGAGATTTCGATACAAAAGGTCGGCATCCAGATGCACGCCGCCTTCCCACGTTACAGCGTGTGATACCGGATCTACCGTCACCTTGAAAAAATCGCTTTCGTCCACGCGCGCGCCGTACGCCTCGGTCGCCATCAGGTCACCCAGATAGACGCGGCCCTCCATACCGTCATCAAACTTCAGCCACAGCATGTAGTCGCGCTCAGCGCGCAACTCCATCACCGTGCGCCGGCCCGCCCGGTTGTCACGGTAATAGTAACGCCGATTTTTCAGACTATGGGCCACGAAGTCTCTCCTTCGTTTACGGCGACATCCAGCCGTTCGATTAAACCACGGGGAAAAGCCACGGCAACTTCATTGGGGTTCTTGCAAAAAAATCGGCGGCACTGCCCCGCTGCATCCAGTGCAGAGCATGCCGCCGCCGTTGGCGTGACGTTCGGTACGCGTTAATCCCAGCTCAGTGCTCCACCGGTTTGATATTCGGTGACACGGGTTTCGAAGAAATTCTTCTCCTTCTTGAGATCAATCATTTCCGCCATCCACGGGAACGGATTGGTGGCGCCCTCAAACAACGGATCAAGCCCGATCTGCTGCGCACGGCGGTTGGCGATATACCGCAGATACTCCTTAAACATGGTGGCATTAAGCCCCAGTACACCGCGCGGCATGGTGTCTTCGGCATAGCGGTATTCGAGTTCGACACCCTGCTTGAACAACTCGCGGATTTCATCGCGGAATTCACTGGTCCACAGGTGTGGATTTTCCATTTTCACCGTGTCGATGAGATCAATGCCGAAGTTACAGTGCATGGATTCATCGCGCAGAATGTACTGATACTGCTCGGCGGCGCCCGTCATTTTGTTCTGCCGGCCCAGCGCGAGAATTTGTGTGAAGCCGACGTAGAAAAACAACCCCTCCATCAGGCACGCGAACACGATCAGGCTCTTCAGCAGCTTCTGATCGTTCTCCGGCGTGCCGGTCTTGAATGCGGGATTGGTCAGCGTATCGATGAACGGAATGAGGAATTCATCCTTGGCGCGAATCGAAGCGATCTCGTGATAGGCGTTGAACACCTCACCTTCGTTCAGGCCCAGACTTTCGACAATGTACTGGTAGGCATGCGTGTGGATCGCTTCTTCAAACGCCTGACGCAGCAGATACTGGCGGCACTCCGGCGCAGTAATGTGACGATAAGTGCCTAACACGATGTTGTTGGCGGCCAGCGAATCAGCCGTCACAAAAAAGCCGAGATTGCGCTTCACCAGCCGGCGCTCGTCTTCGGTCAGGCCGTTGGGGTTTTTCCACAGCTCGATGTCACGCGCCATCTGGATTTCCTGCGGCATCCAGTGGTTGGCGCAAGCCGACAGGTACTTTTCCCAAGCCCACTTGTATTTGAACGGGACCAGCTGATTAACATCGGTCTGGCCGTTGATGATGCGTTTGTCGGCAATGTTGACGCGGCGCATTTTCGCCGTGTCTGACAGCTGTGGTGCGGGCGTTGCCGCCGCTGACGGCATAGGCTGCGTCGCCGCCAACGACTGCGACAAGCGATCCGTGTCGGCCATCACAGGCTGCAATCCCAATGCAGCCCCTTGCGGTACGGCGTCTTCAAATTGCAACATCGTTAGTCTCCTTTATTGGCTTTTTGGGTGGATACCTGCCGGGTATTGAGACAACTTTATTCGACAACTGTGCTGGTATAGGTGTCGTCCCGCGCCCGGCTGTTACTGCAAACCCCTGAGCGTATTTCGTTAAATTATAAGTATTTGTTTTATAAGAATTTTTAGAGCGCTACTGACAGGCTTCGCACTCCGGATTGTCGATAGAACAAAACTTGGCATCCGTCGCCGGTGTTTCATCAACCGTCGCCGCCACGGCATTCAACTGCCCCGCGCGACCAGTGGATTTCTCCGCCGAGGTCGCGCCTAGCGTGCGCAGGTAATACGTAGTTTTCAGGCCACGCAGCCACGCCAGTTTGTAAGTCTCATCGAGCTTCTTGCCCGACGCACCCGCCATGTAGATGTTGAGCGACTGCGACTGATCCACCCATTTCTGACGCCGCGCTGCGCACTCCACCAGCCACTGGGGTTCGATTTCGAAAGCAGTGGCGTAAAGACTGCGAACGTCGGGCGGGATACGATCGATTTTCGACAGCGAACCATCGAAATATTTCAGATCGGAAATCATCACCTCGTCCCACAGGTTGAGCTTTTTCAGATCGCGCACCAGGAACTCGTTGACCACGGTGAATTCGCCCGACAAATTCGATTTCACGTAGAGATTCTGATAGGTCGGCTCGATGCACTGCGACAGGCCCGTGATATTGGCGATGGTCGCCGTCGGCGCAATCGCGATGCAGTTGGAGTTGCGCATGCCCACTTGCTGAATGCGCTTGCGCAGGCTTTCCCAATCCAGCGTTGAAGAAGTATCACACTCAACATAGCCGCCGCGTTCTTCCGCCAGCAGTTTAAGGCTGTCCTGCGGCAATATGCCGCGTTCCCACAGCGAACCCTTGAAGGTTGAATACGGGCCACGCTCCTCGGCGAGATCGGTCGACGCACGATACGCGGTGTAGCAAATCTGCTCCATCGAACGGTCCGAAAACTCGATCGCCGCCTGCGAGCCATACGGAATGCGCAGCATGTGCAGACAATCCTGAAAGCCCATGATACCCAAGCCCACCGGACGGTGCTTGAAGTTTGAGTTGCGCGCCTTATTGACGTTATAGAAATTCAGATCAATCACGTTGTCCAGCATGCGCATGGCAATGCCGACGGTGCGCTTTAATTTCTCCATGTCGAGCTTGCCGGTGGACAAATCCAGATGCGCCGGCATGTTGACCGAACCCAGATTGCACACGGCGATTTCATCCGGCCCGGTATTCAGCGTAATCTCGGTGCACAGATTCGAGCTGTGGATCACGCCCACGTGCTGCTGCGGCGAACGCAGGTTGCACGGATCCTTGAAGGTGATCCACGGATGCCCGGTCTCGAACAGCATGGTGAGCATCTTGCGCCACAGTTGCAGCGCGGGGATTTTCTTGTAGAGCTTCATTTCGCCGGTGGCGCACTGACGCTCGTATTCGAGATAGGCTTTCTCGAAAGCCAAGCCGTATTTCTCGTGCAAATCGGGCGCGTCCGACGGCGAGAACAGTGTCCACTCGCCCGCTTCCATCACCCGCTTCATGAACAGATCAGGAATCCAGTTCGAGGTGTTCATGTCGTGCGTACGGCGGCGGTCGTCACCGGTGTTCTTGCGCAACTCCAGAAACTCTTCGATGTCGAGGTGCCAGGTTTCCAGGTACGAGCACACCGCACCCTTGCGCTTGCCACCCTGGTTCACGGCGACGGCAGTATCGTTCACCACTTTCAGGAACGGCACCACGCCCTGCGATTTGCCGTTGGTGCCCTTGATGTAGGCACCCAGCGCACGCACCGGCGTCCAGTCGTTGCCGATGCCGCCGGCGTACTTTTGCAACAGTGCGTTTTCCTTGATCGCCTCGTAAATACCGTCAAGATCATCCGCCACCGTGGTGAGATAACAGCTTGCCAGTTGCGAGCGCCGCGTACCGCTGTTGAACAGCGTCGGCGTGGAGCTCATGAAATCAAAGCTCGACAGCACGTTGTAGAACTCAATGGCGCGCGCCTCGCGGTGGCCTTCGGGTTCGTTCAGCGCGAGGCCCATCGCCACGCGCATGTAAAACACCTGCGGCAACTCAATGCGCTGGCCCTGAATGTGCAGGAAGTAACGGTCGTAAAGAATCTGCAAGCCGAGATAGGTGAATTTCAGATCGCGGCCGGCATCGAGCGCCGCGCCCAGCGCCTTCATGTCGTATTGCCCCAGACGCTCGTCGAGCAACTCGGCGGCGATGCCCTTGCGGATGAACTCCGGCAGGTATTCCGCGTACAGCGTTTTCATGTCCGCCTGCGTCGCCTCGACACCCAGTGTTTCCATGCGCAGCGTGTGCAACAGCAGGCGCGCGGTGACATAGGTGTAGGACGGGTCCTGCTCGATCAGCGCGCGCGCGGCGAGGATCAGCGATTTGCGCACTTCCTCCATTGGCACGCCATCGTACAGATCACGCTGCATGCCTTCCAGTACGGCCTGCGCGTTGACTTCGCGCCCCAAGCCTTCACAGGCACTGGCAACCAGTGCACTGATGCCCACGACATCCAGTGGGCGCGACACGCCGTTTTCAATGACGTTGATACCCGGTTTGACCGCAGCGGCAGCAGCCTGCTGCGCTGCGCGCTGGCTGGCACGCTCGCGTGCACGCTCTTCGCGATACAGCACGTAGGCGCGCGCCACGTTGTGCTCACCGCTGCGCATCAGCGCGAGTTCGACCTGATCCTGAATGTCCTCAATGTGCACCGTGCCGCCCGAAGGCTGACGGCGCATCAACGCGTTCACCACATTGTCGGTTAGCTGCGCCACCTGCTCGCGCACGCGCGCCGAAGCCGCGCCCTGCCCGCCGTTAACTGCGATGAAGGCTTTGGTCATGGCGATAGCGATCTTGGGCGGCTCAAAACCGACCACCGCGCCATTGCGCCGGATCACCTTGTATTGCGCGTAGAGAGACTCCCGCTCGGCTGTCTCGGGCGGATAAACAGTCGCCGTGGACGCCGCCATTGCCTGATTAGTCTGATTTGCCGGGTTTGCCAGGTTCGCAGATAACATGGATAACCTCTTGATATTTATAGAATTTTTATTAACCAACCCCGAGGGCGGATATGATTTCCCAACCCGTCACGCCCCAACACTTACTGACCCAGCCCGCCGCCGCGTGTTGCCTTGCAGCCGTATCACGTATCACCTTACGTGCTTATGACCTTGCTACTCCGGACCTTGCTACTCCGCCACTAGGGCGCTATCCGTTAGTCGCAATCCCAACGTGGTTCGCCCCCTCCCGCGATATGCAGGAATTAACCCAACGGCGCGCTGTGCAGGACCACTACATCTTGTGGTTTAAACCCCTCTTGCAACGAATTCTAGTGTCACGGTTTAGAGAACGCAACAGGTTTTTGCGCCTTTTAAAAAAGCTCTTGAAAAACAGCAAGAAGCAGCGCTAAGCCTCGGTTTCATTGCATATTTTTTGAGCAACAACTTTGATCAAATAAGCCCAAAAACACGCCCTAAAGTGGTGCGCGGTGGCCACCAGCAGCCCGCCTGGAGATAAACCTCAATAAAATCAAGACTATTTTCAGAACGTCTCTTGATTGCGGTGAAGCCCGAGACGCCAAATACGCATAAGTATTTGTTTTTACTTACAAATTACCTTATTCCAATCAAACGCTGGTCCCGGATCGGTCTTGCGGCCCGGCGCGATGTCACTGTGCCCCGTCACTGCCACGATAGGGTACTGGCCCTTCAGCAGC
>OMIN01000070.1 GCA_900299145.1 Betaproteobacteria bacterium
CCTTGCACTTGAAGGAAACCGAGTTTCGTTTCAACCACCGGCACGACAATCTCTATACCGTCCTGTTAAAGTTACTCAGAATGCAACCTCTTTAACCCAGTTTGCTTCCTAAGACCCAAAAGTAATGGCCAAATTCTGCAGCAGCTGTGGGACTCAACTAGCACCAGCCGCTCGTTTTTGTGCGCAGTGCGGCGCCACAGTTCCCGGCGCCAACGACGACCAAGAGGTCGTCGCCGTAACAAGCCCGCCGCCCACTATCAATCAAGAGGCGCGCGCGGCTACCGAGCAAGATAAACAGAGGGTGTCACAACAGCCTTCAACGGTGATTGACCAGAGTAAGGGTGCCCAAAACAAGCTCATAAAGTCGGCTGGCCTAGCGGCGTTAGTGTTCTTGGTGGGGTGGGGTGTGTTCGCTGCACTCCCCCAAGCTGAACACCAGTATGACCCTAAACGATTGGGATTTACTGACAAGGCCGAGATGGACGCTGCATTTGCAAAGGGTTATCACACAAAGCAAAAGCTAACAGAGATGACCACCTATGAGATATATAGAAAAAACATATTTTCCGAGGGTTGGGAAATTCTTCGGCTACCGCCTTTATCGGCAAATTGGAAACCACCGTTTCCTGAGGCGGCATTTTGTTATGAGGCGGGATGTACGGGGTATTTCAACCGAAAATCTAACAAGTCGGAAGCACGAACTGTTTACTTTACGTATTGTGACTCGCCCTATGGGGGGGATCTGAAGTGCGAAGGTAAGCCTCGCAATTTCATACTAGTAGTAGATGACAAGTTGATGACGACATCTGACGCAACAAAAGATTATATGGAAATGAAAAGTCGATTTGACAAATAAAAGTCCCTCGAGGCGAAGTCAAAAATCAAAAAAGGATTTGTCAATGGCAAAGCGTCTTGTTGAAAAAACGGCTTTCGCAATAATCGCGATTACTCTGGTTAGCGCGTGCAGTGAAAGCAATGAGGCGACAAAACTCGGTTTCGGTAGCGTGTCCGAAATGAAACGAATTCACGATTTGGGCTGGCATACCAAGAAAAAATATGATGAGGATCAGCGCGCTTACAAAGAAGCAATGCGTGCTAAAGCTTCTGAATTAGGCTTTGCTGATGTAAGCGAGATGGAAGCAGCTGCGCAAAAAGGAATCAATAACGGCCAACAATGGCGGCAATTCCAAGCCGCCGAGCAACGGCGAATAGCTGAAGCCAATGCGAAGCAAGAAAGGGAGAGACTGTCACAAAACCCCGCCTGCAAATCGACGAAGGGCAACGCAAAAAATATCTGCGTGGCGACAGTATTGCGAGGGCAGGATGGTTTGAGCGCCTATAACGAGTGCATGGCCGCTGTGCAAGTTGCAGAACAAAGTTGTGGTTATAAAATTACGCTACCCGATCTGATCGAAGAGTGGAAAAAAGAGCAAACACGTTAGCCGAACTGTAGAGAATTTATGTCTAGCGGAAAACGTTCCCGCGAATAATAATTTAGGAGTCTTCATGGCATTGATCACATGTTCCGAATGTAAGCGTGAGATTTCCGACCAAGCCACGGTTTGCCCTGGCTGTGGCGTGCACATAGAAAAGAACATAAATAAAAGGGCTCAAGCCACGTTAGAGAAAGTGATTTTGAAGATATTGCCAGTGGCGATCTTTATCATCGTCATCATTTTTCTTGAGAGCGTTTCAAAGCCGATATTTAGGATATTTGGACTGTAAATAACAGCAGACGGCATGCGCCTATGTGAATTCGCTCCTCTACAACAAGGCCCCTTGTTCCACTTGCCCGCGCCACCCAACTACGCAGCGGCGGAACGCAAGCTGTACCGACCCTAACCCATGCGTGCAGAGATAACTGCGTTCGCGCCCACGCGGGCCAGTGCTGTGAGGTTGGCCTTGTTCAAGCGCGACGTGGCAGTGAGGGAGTGCGCTGTTAGCGTGGGTCATGCAGTGTCTTTGCAAAAGACGTTTGGTGGCGGCCTAAGGTGCGAACTCCAATAATTAGAAGTGGCACGCATTGTCTGTGGTGGACGTTACCAGCAGTGTTGGTCACACTCAGCGCATGGTTGCTGCGTGGAATGCTTTGATTCTGCATCGCACAGTTTTTCGCACATGGCACACGGAGGCGTTGTAACCGCTTGAGCTAGCACGTGAATTGAGCGCCGTCGGCTCTCACGATCCTTGCGCCTCTGCCTGCGCCTCACGCAGTAATTCAACCGCGTCGCGCTCGCGCAACACGGTTGCAAAAAATCCGCGCTCAATCGCGATTTCCCGGTAGTCGAGTCTTATAATCTGCTGCATTGCCGCAACTGGCGGCGGCTTCAATTTAGCAGTAGTTCGCAGTAGTTTGCACATTGGTCGTGCCTTGCCGCGGCCGGGAGAACCGCATGAAATTCCGTTTCCCCGTCATCATTATTGATGAGGATTTCCGTTCCGAGAACGTCAGTGGTCTGGGCATACGTGCGCTGGCCAAGGCCATCGAAGAAGAAGGGCTGGAGGTGCTGGGCGTTACCAGCTACGGCGATCTGTCATCTTTCGCTCAGCAGCAAAGCCGCGCCTCGGCATTTATTCTGTCGGTGGACGACGAGGAATTCGCCAAGGATCAAGCGGCTTCCACCATCGCGGAGTTGCGCGCCTTTGTTGAGGAAATCCGCTTTCGCAACGCCGATATTCCGATTTTTTTGTATGGCGAAACGCAGACTTCGCGCCACATCCCGAATGACGTGCTGCGCGAGCTGCACGGCTTTATTCACATGTTCGAGGACACGCCGGAATTCGTCGCACGTTACATCGTGCGCGAGACCAAGTCCTATCTCGATGGTCTTGCGCCGCCGTTTTTCCGCGCGTTGACGCATTACGCTCAGGACGGCTCCTACTCGTGGCACTGCCCGGGACATTCCGGTGGCGTGGCATTTCTGAAAAGCCCGGTGGGACACATGTTTCACCAGTTTTTTGGCGAGAACATGTTGCGCGCCGACGTCTGCAATGCAGTGGATGAACTGGGCCAGTTGCTTGATCACTCCGGCCCGGTGGCGGCGTCGGAGCGCAACGCTGCACGCATTTTCAACTGCGACCATCTATTTTTTGTCACCAACGGCACCTCGACGTCGAACAAGATCGTTTGGCACTCAACGGTGGCGCCGGGTGATGTGGTGCTGGTGGATCGCAACTGCCATGTGTCGATCCTGCATGCGATTACCATGACTGGCGCGATTCCGGTGTTTCTGATGCCCACGCGCAACCATTTCGGCATCATCGGGCCGATTCCGCGCGATGAATTCAAGTGGGAGAACATCGAGAAAAAAATCAAGGCGCACCCCTTCGCCAGCAAGGTGAAATCCAAGCCGCGCGTGCTGACACTGACGCAAAGTACTTACGACGGCATTGTTTACAACGTCGATACGTTAAAGGAGATGCTCGACGGCCACGTCGACACGCTGCACTTTGACGAAGCATGGCTGCCGCACGCCACGTTTCACGATTTCTACAAAGGCATGCACGCCATCGGCCGTGACCGGCCGCCGTGCAAGGAGTCGATGGTGTTTTCCACACAATCCACGCACAAGCTGCTGGCCGGGTTGTCGCAGGCCTCGCAAATTCTCGTGCAGGATTCGCAAAAAAGGAAGCTCGATCACCACACCTTTAACGATGCGTACCTGATGCACACCTCCACCTCGCCGCAATACGCGATCATCGCCTCGTGCGATGTCGCGGCGGCGATGATGGAGCCGCCGGGTGGCGCCGCGCTGGTGGAGGAATCGATACTGGAAGCGCTGGATTTCCGGCGTGCCATGCGCAAGATAGACGCCGAATTCGGCAAGGACTGGTGGTTCAAGGTTTGGGGGCCGGAGCGGCTTGCGCCCGAAGGCATTGGTAACCGCGACGACTGGATGTTGCGCGCCAACGAGCGCTGGCATGGCTTTGGTGAACTGGCGGCGGGCTTTAACATGCTCGACCCGATCAAATCCACGGTGATTACGCCGGGGCTGGATGTCACCGGCAAATTCGCCAAAACGGGCATCCCGGCCGCGGTGGTGACCAAGTATCTCGCCGAAAACGGCATTATTGTCGAGAAAACCGGGCTGTATTCGTTCTTCATCATGTTTACCATCGGCATCACCAAGGGCCGCTGGAACACCCTGGTTACGGAATTGCAACAGTTCAAGGACGACTACGCCGGCAACAAGGCGCTGTGGCGCATCCTGCCGGAGTTCGTTGCGAAGCATCCGCGCTATGAGAAAACCGGCCTGCGCGATTTGTGCGATCAGATTCACGAGGTTTACAAGGCCAACGACGTGGCACGCCTTACCACCGAAATGTATTTGTCAGACATGCAGCCGGCGATGGTGCCCGCCGAAGCGTGGTCGCGCATGGCGCATCGCGAAATCGAGCGTGTGGAGATCGACAATCTCGAAGGCCGCGTGACGAGTTCGTTGCTTACGCCGTATCCGCCGGGCATTCCGCTCTTGATCCCGGGGGAGCGCTTCAATGCCACCATCGTGCGCTTTCTGAAATTCGCGCGCGATTTCAATCAGAAGTTTTCCGGTTTTGAAACCGACATTCACGGCCTGGTGAAGGAACATTCGCAGGACAACGGCAGCAAGGTCTTGCGCTATTTTGTGGATTGCGTGGTGGCTTGAGCGGCGCAATAGGCGGCAAGGAGACAGGTGTTGATGTTCCGTAATTATCTGTTTTTATTGAGTTTTTTATGTTGGCTGCCAGCGCACGCGCAGAGCACGCCTGACCTCGCGCAAGCACGCCTGACCTCGCGCAAGCACGCCAGTTGTTGCAATCGAACCAGCACGCTGCCGCGCTAAAGCTGCTCGCGCCGCACGAAGACGCGCGGGCAGGCAATGTCGAATTCGATTATTTGCTGGGTGTCGCCGCGCTGGAAACCGGTGACGCCAGCCGGGCCACGGTGCTGCTCGAGCGCGCGTTGATCGTGAACCCCAATCACGCGGGCGCGCGGCTCGATCTGGCACGCGCTTACTTTGCGTTGGGTGATCGTGAACGTGCGCGCAACGAATTCAATGCCGCGCTGGCGCAAGACCCGCCGGTCAACGCGCGCGCGGCAATCAACGCCTATCTCGCGCGCATTGATGGCGGCAGCGGGGGTGGCGCGGGCGGCGCGCAGGGCACACAGATGAGTGGCTATCTGGAAGTCGCGGCGGGGCGCGATACCAACGTCAACAACGCCACCAGCAGCGGGCAGATATTCGTCCCGGTGTTCGGCTTCAGCGTGCAGCTTGCGCCAACCAGCCAGCGCACGCCGGACAACTTTCTGTCGCTGGGCGCGGGTGGTGAGATTTCGCACGCGGTCAATCAAAATACGTCACTGTTTCTGGGCGGCGATGCGCGGTTGCGTTACAACCAGCATGCGGATACCTACAGCTATAACCAGTTCGACATCCGCGGCGGTGTGCAGCACGCGCTGAGTGCGGCGACGTTGCTGCGCGCTTCACTTGCGCACCAGCAGTATTACCTCGACAACAACCATTATCGCGACGCCAGCGGACTCAATCTCGAATGGCGTCACGCGCCGTCCGAACAGGGGCAAATCTCCGTGTTCGGCTCCGGCACCCGCCTGCGTTACAAGGATGCCGCGCAAACCGCCAACGATACTGATCTGGGCCTGCTCGGCGCGGGCTACACGCACACGCTCAACGCCGCCACGCGCATGCTGGTCAACGCCAGTGCGGTCGCGGGCTACGAGCGCGACGTCGGGCAGCGCATCGACGGCGACCGCAAGCTGGTTGGCGTGCGCGTTGGCGCGCAAGCGGGCTGGGGCGCGCGTGTCGATTTTTATGCCACGGCGGGTTATCAGCCGAGCCGCTATCAATCGTTTAACGTGGTGTTCAACCAGCAGCGAAATGACAATCAAACCGACGTCGCGCTCGGCGCGGTGTGGCGTTTCAAGGATCAGTGGCAGTTGCGGCCGCAAATCACCTACACGCGTAACGCGTCGAACATCGACATTTACACCTATACGCGCTACGAAGCGTCGATCACGCTGCGGAGGGATTTCAAATGAGCCTCTACAAGAAATTCAATAAAAACAAATACTTGCGGTTATTCCTTGGCGGCATTGTGCTGCTGCTCGGCGCTGCCGCACCGCTCGCATGGGCTGCGCCCGCGGGAACCATCATTTTTGCCGTGGGCGATGCGCAAGTCATCAGCGCGAATGCCGCGCCGCGCGCTGCAGAGAAAAACCTCGTGGTGAACGAAGGCGACACGCTGGTCACCGGCAAGACTGGCGCGATACACGTGCGCATGAACGACACGGCCTTCATTTCCGTGCGGCCGGATACGCGGCTGGTAGTGCAAAGTTTTGTGTGGAACGGCAAGGAAGATGGCCTTGAGCGCGCGGTGTTCTCGCTGTTACGGGGCGGGTTTCGCACCATCACCGGCGTGATCGGGCGGCGCACCAAGGAAAATTATCTGGTGAACACGCCCACCGCGACCATTGGCATCCGCGGTACTGATCACGAGCCACACTACATCGATGTGGGTGATACCACGCAAGGCGAGCCGGGCACTTACAACAAGGTCAACGTCGGCGCAACGTTCATCCGCAATGCGGCAGGAACGGTCGAATTGGGGCCAAATGAAGCGGGCTTTGCGCCGGCAGCGCCCGGCAAGCCGCCAGTACGCCTGAGCACATTACCGGGCTTTATGCGCAATGCCCCCGTGCCGCTGGGCAGGCCGGATCGCGCGGGCGCGCTGGACCCCGATGGTGAAACCTTGCGCCGACAGGCATTTGCGCGAGTGGCGGACTGGGTGGACGGCGATCAGGATCGCCGGCTGTTTGTGCGAGCGCTGTTGCGTTACGCCACGCTCGCCGCCAATAGCGGGCTGGATTTGAGCGTGCCGGTGAAGGAAGCCTTTTCGCGCGCGCCAGTGGGCACGGCCGTGGTGGGTGGCTTTGCCGGGCCCGGCGTGCAGGAAAATGGCGGTCTGTTGGTGACCGCTGCCAACAGTAATCTGATCTTGCTGGGGCCCGGCAATAACCCGCTGTTTATTGCCGTGCCCGACAACGGATTCCGCTACAGCCGCGATCTCGCACCGCTGATCGATTCCGGGCAAACGTCGATCAACGGCACGGGTGTCAACTGGGGCATTTACGCTGGCGGCAGCGTGTTTGACAATGGTGTTACGCGCATGCCGCGCCACTTTTACTTCATGGGCACGGGCAATGTGACGGGTGTCGCGGATCTCGCGCTGCCGGGCGAGGCGGCTTTCAATACCGTGGCCGGGTTTACGCGCCCGATCAACGAAGCCGGACAAGTCGGTGGCGACGTGCGTTTGCAAGTCAACCTGGTGTTCGGCGCCAATCCCCGCGTCACTGCGTACAACCTCGGTGTGCAGGACGCGCTGGGCCGCAACTGGATTGCCGCGCTGAATACGCCGTCGCAATCGTTGGCGAGTTTCGCGCCCGGCAGTGGCGGCGGCAACAACCTCAACGTGCTGTGTTCGCAGTGCGGCGCCACGGGCACGGGCAAGGCCACGGGCTATGTCATCGGCGGCGCCAACCGCGATGCGCTGATATCGTCGTATGGGCTGAATGCCGGCGCGGCTTCGGTGACCGGCGCGGTGGTGGTGAAGTAGTCACGCAGTCACGCGGTCGTACACAGCAAAACGATACGCATGCGCGTGCCGCTCATCGGCGGCGTGGTCTTCCGCTGAAACCTCGCGCCACTGCGCAAAATGGATTTCCGGCATGTGGGTGTCGCCGTCTGGTGCGGTATCCACGGTGGTGAGATAAAGGCGCTGCGCGATCGGCAACGCTTGCCGGTACAACTCGCCACCGCCGATGACAAAGATTTCCCTGTCGTTTTTGCAAGCCTCGATCGCGGCCTCCAGCGATTGCGCGATCACCGCACCGGCCACGGCGTAATTACGCTGCCGGGTGACAATCACCGTAGTGCGTCCGGGCAATAGCCGTCCGATGGATTCCCACGTCTTGCGTCCCATGATGATGTGGTGGCCCATGGTGATGCTTTTGAAACGCTTCAATTCATCGGGCAGGTGCCAGGGCATCGCGCCGTTCGCGCCGATGATGCGGTTTTTCGCCATGGCGACGATCAGCGAAACCCGTGAGGTGTGAGGCGTTAGGCGTGAGGCGTCACCCCCAACCCCATCCGCGGTGTTGCGCCTCACGCCTCACGCCTCACGATTCACACAGCCACCGGCGCTTTGATCAGCGGATACGGATCGTAGCCTTCGAGCGAGAAATCTTCGTATTTGAAATCGAAGATGTTTTTCACGGCGGGATTCAGTTTCATCACCGGCAGCGCGCGCGGTGCACGTGTCAATTGCTCGCGCACCTGATCGAAGTGGTTGAGATAAATGTGTGTGTCGCCAAACGTGTGCACGAAATCGCCCGGCTTCAGGTTGCATACCTGCGCCACCATCAGCGTCAGCAGCGCATACGACGCAATGTTGAATGGCACACCAAGGAACATGTCGGCGCTGCGTTGATAAAGCTGGCAAGAGAGCTTGCCGTCCGCCACATAAAACTGAAAAAACGCGTGGCAGGGCATCAGCGCCATCTTGTCGAGATCGGCGACGTTCCACGCCGACACAATGATGCGTCGGGAATCCGGAGTTTTCTTCAGTAAATCAATAACTTGCGAAATCTGGTCGATGTGCCGCCCATCCGGTGCAGGCCACGAGCGCCATTGATAGCCGTACACCGGGCCAAGTTCGCCATCGGGCCGCGCCCATTCGTTCCAGATCGAAACACCGTTGTCTTTCAGATACTTGACGTTGGTGTCGCCCTGCAAAAACCACAGCAGCTCATGGATGATCGACTTCAGATGCACGCGCTTGGTGGTGAGCAGCGGGAATCCGGCATTCAGGTCAAAGCGCAGTTGCGCGCCAAAAATGCTGACGGTGCCCGTGCCGGTGCGGTCGCCCTTTTTAACGCCGGTTTCGAAAACGTTGCGGAGCAGATCAAGGTAAAGTTGCATCAGTGCATTCTAATGCAGATTTGCCGGGCCGGGCATTGCACGGGGGGCAATTTCCGCCGGCTTTTTACTCTTGCCGACCAACAGCACAGCGGCAACAAGCCGGCGAGGTTTGACCAGCGCGTTGCGTCTGGCTCAACACCCAGCGACCATTGCGCGCAGCATGGCGGCCAGATCGTCCGCCGCAGTGACTTTGGAAATCAAATGCTCAACCCCGACGCTCTTTGCCGCGATCCAAAGTTCATCGCTCACGAATCCCGAGATCATTGCAACGGGCAATTTCAGGCCGGACGCCTGCGCTTCGCGGGCGATGTCCACACCAGACAGGCCCGGCATGTTGTAGTCGGTCAACACCAGATCATATTGCCGCGCATTCGTTTGCAACTCGCGAAGCGCCTCGCTCGGATCGTTGAATAAACTGACGTTGAAGCTGCGGCGGGTCAGCAAACGTGCCGTTGTGGATGCCACGTCCTGATCATCTTCAATGTAAAGCAGATTCAGCACGGCAACATTTTCAGAGCCAGTTCCTGGCATTGCGCCGCTGAGATCTTCGTTGGCTGGCGGCAAGTGCGCTGTCGCAGCGGGAATGTAGATGCGAAAGGTGGTGCCATGGCCAGGTTCACTCTGAACAACGATGGCGCCGTGGTGGGCTTCAACGATGCCATGTGCCACTGCCAACCCGAGGCCCGTGCCCCCGCTTGCCGACTTGGTTGTGAAAAACGGCTCGAATATGCGCGATTGCGTTGACGCATCCATGCCGATACCGCTATCCCCGACAACAATGCAGGCGCCTAAGCCGGGCGCCCGCTGACACAAGGGCTGCAGGGCGGGGCGGGCTGACGCTAACTCCGGTCCCAGGATGACACTTTCCAGGCCAATGCTTATCCTGCCCGCGCCTTCGGGGATGGCGTGCATGGCGTTGGTGCATAGATTGAGCAAAACCTGTTCCAACAAGGTGCTATCAGCCAATACCTTGGGCGGATCGGCATCACACTGCACTTCAAGGGAGATGCGTTTGGGTAGCGTTGCACGCAACAAACGTGCGCTTTCCCGGACAACCGGCTCCAGCGAGATCAGCCGCATTTGCGTGGGTTGACGCCGGCTGAATGAGAGAATCTGGTTGACGAGGTCACGGGCGCGCGCGCAGGCTTTTTGTATTTCCTGAATGCTTTGCGTCGCTGATGGATTGTCGCTCGCGTCTTCCATTGCAAGCTGCGCGTTGCCGCCGATGGTGGCGATAATATTGTTGAAATCGTGTGCAACGCCGCCGGCGAGGGTGCCGATGGCCTGCATCTTCTGTGCCTCGCGCAACTGCCCCTCAAGGGCTGCGCTGGCAGCCTGCGCGCGCTTCAGCTCGGTGACATCGTGCATTATGACGGAAGCGGCGACAGTGGCGCCGGATGCATCCTTGATCGGAGAAATGCTGGCAAATACCGAGATGTTGCGCCCATCTTTGGTGATACGCTGCATTTCCCTTAATACAAAGTGTCCGCCCATTAATTGCTCGCTATTGGCGGGGAAGGGCGGCGTTTCTCCGGGAGCCAAAGTAAAGGTTGTGGATTGCCCAATAGCCTCGGCTGCGGTGTAACCAAACATCTTCTCGGCACCACGATTCCACGTAGTTATGCGTCCGTCCAGCGTACGCGTGAATATGGCGTCGTGCGCACCTTCCACTATCGAAGCCAACATGTTTCGCGTTTCCTCCGCCAGCTTGCGCGAAGAAACGTCGCGCATGATGCACGAAACACCAATCACCTCGAAGCTGGCATTCCTGACGGGCGAGACGGTTGTTTCGACCACCACCGTGTTGCCGTCTTTGCACCGTCGCACGTCTTCCATGGGTGGGACAATCTCGCCGCGCAATGCCTTTTCGAAGCGCAAGCGCTTTTCTGATGGTGACGTGGACGACAGCATGGGTCGGAATTGCCGGCCTATGGCCTCCTGCGCGGTCCAGCCAAACAGCCGTTCCGCGGCGGCGTTCCAGCTCATGATTTTGTCGTTGCGGTCGCGCAAGACTATGGCATCGTTGGTGTGCTCGACAATGGCGGCGAGCTGGGCGGTCATGTCCGCAGCCTGCTTTCGATCGGAAATATCCGTAATCAGCCCGATGACGCAACGACCGTATTCGGTGTCCACCGGCGGCTCCAGTGTGATTTCACACCAGCGGGTTCTGCGTTCGTCGGCGTGGTCGCGGACGGGAAACTCGTAAGTACCACGCTCGCCGGCAAAGGCTCGTTCTATGTTTGCGCGAAAGTGGGTTTCGTACATGCCGGGCCATATCTCGCTCACATGCCTGCCGGTCATGGTGTCGGCGCCAAGGCCAAGCATGCGGCCGTACGTTTCGTTCACGAAGATGTACCGATGATCAAACGTCACCAGCACCATGCCCAGGTGAGTGTGCCGTGTCAGCACATTCAATAAGGCCTCGCGCTTTCGAATGGCTTCCTGATGCGCATATTGTTCGGTGACATCGCTGAATACCAGAACTACTCCGGTGATATTGCCCTTCGACGACCAAATCGGTGCGGCACTGTCGGCGATCTGGTATTCACGGCCATCACGCGCAATGAGAACGGTGTGATTGGCGAGGCCCACGACCGCACCGCGCTCCATGACGAGCTCTGCCGGGTTGGCGACAGGTGAGCGCGTTTGTGCGTTGACGATGCGGAATACATCGGCCAGCGGCTGGCCGATGGCCTCCTTCTCGCGCCACGCGGTCATCTTGACGGCCGCCGGGTTCATGTTGGTGATCACGCCGGCGGCATCGGTCACGATGACGGCGTCGCCGATGGATTGCAGGGTGATGCGCAGGTTTTCCTCGTTGGTCCGCAGTTCGTCCATGGCCTGCTGCCGCTGCAATTCGGCATCGTGCGTCGCGCGGGCCAAGGCGAGCTGCCGGCGTTGGTATAGCAGCATCGCCAGCGCACCGAACAGGACCAGCATGCCAAAGGCAATGGCCTCCACATTGATGCGCCGGCGCCAATCCCCAAAGATGTGTACGGGCTCGCGGCTCAGCGCCACCACCAAGGGTATATCCACGCGCAAATTTGTGGTGTTCATGGATTGCATGACCGTCAGGCGGTATTCGCCGGTGGCCAGCGATTGCCCGGTTTGTACCGTTGTGCGCCGGCCGCTTTCGATGTGCTGCGGAAAAAAGCCGGGGCTGCGGGACAGGTCAACGCCAACGAGGTTTTGCGGGTCGGGCAGGCGGGCGAGCACTTTGCCGCTGCCGTGGATGACAGCCGCCCGCATGTCGGGCGCGTACACCACCGAGCGGAGCAGGGTATCAAAAAAAGTCGGGCTGATTGTCGCCAGTACGTAGCCGGCAAATTTGCCTTCGTTATCCAGCATAATCTTGCCTGCGCCGAAGACGAAATTCTTGAGCGGCGATACGAACGGGGATGAAATGAAGAGCATATCCTGGTCATGTTGACGGCTCATGACCTGATAGCGTTCGGCGTTGCGAAAATTCAGCCCCACCAGTTCCTCGCGGTTGCTGGCGATGCAAATGCCATTGACGTCAACTATCAGGTTTGCGATCACGCCAGGCTGCGCATCGGCAAATTCCTTCATGCGTGCTTGCAGCCCGTGACGGGCATCGGGGTCGCGCTTCAGGGCCGGCAACGCGTTGCGCAACGCGTGTAGCGAGCGGTCGATGGAATACAACTGGCGTTCAAGATTCAGGTCAATGATATTGACCTGCGATTGCATGCGCTCGCGCTCGTTGGTATCTATGCGCCGGTAATCCTCGTAGGCATCCCAGGCGAGGTTGGCGCCGATCAGCGCCGCTACCAGGACGAACAGCAGCCACTGATACTTCAGTGATGACTGTGTTTTGGAAATTGTGCCGGTATGCGGATTTCGCATTGCCTTCCAATGTCAGCGCACTTGGCGGGTTCGAATATTTTTACATTATTCACATTTGCAATGGCCTATCAAGTGGAGTAAGTATTTGTAGGTAGCGCGTTGGCGCGGCTGGAATGAGAGGCCCGGTAGCCAGCGACTTGCACCACTGAGTGTGACTATAATAAATGGTGGATTTTTCGAAGCAAAATTGAGGGAATTTTCGTGCTCGCCCGTCTTGAACAGCATGCTGCAATGCCAACTGCCACTGTGCTGCGGCCTGCCAGATATGTTTTGGTAGTGCTGCCTAAAAACCATGTGAAGGATGGGCCTCTTCCGTTTGAAGAGGCGTTGAGTGCCGGGCTGGCCCGCCGCAAGAAAAAGTTCGAGGACTTGGCCAAGGCTGCGATGTCTGCTGACGCGGACGGTACGCTGGTGGCCTGGGTGATGATCGACAACGCGCGGTCGACCTTCGAGAAGCAATCGGCCATGCGCAAGGCGCTGGCCTTGCTGCTAGCCGAGCATCCGCAGCGCGTTGATATTGTCGTGCTCGGCGATGCGCAGGCCAGGCAGGCGTTTGCGGAATTGGCCGTTTACACGGCGTGGCTCAACGGCTGGCAGTTGCCTGAGCGTAAAAAAGATAATAAAAACAGATATTTACAAATTATTTCGCTGCATGGTTATGCGGCCAAAGATGGTTTCGCCGTGTTGCGCGCGCGGGCCGAGGGCAATGTGCTGTGCCGCGAGCTCACCGTGTTGCCACCCAACGAGTTGACGCCGGGCGCGTATCGCAAGCGTGTGCAGGCCCTGGCGCGGCAGCAGGGCTGGCGGCACCAAGCATTCGATTTCAACCGATTAAAGCGCATGGGCGCGGGCGCGTTTTGCGCGGTGGCGCAGGGGAGTGACGAACGCGATGCTGCGATTGTGCATTTGCGCTATCGCCACCCACGTGCGAAAAAAACCATCGCGCTGGTGGGCAAGGGTATTTGCTTTGACACCGGCGGGCACAACCTGAAGCCCGCGCGCTACATGCAGGGCATGCACGAAGACATGAACGGTTCCGCCGTGGCGCTGGGTATTTTGCTCGCAGCCACACGCGCGAAGCTGCCGGTGAATATCGATTGCTGGATGGCGCTGGCGCAAAACCATCTCTCGCCGCGCGCCTACAAACAAAACGAAGTCGTGAAAGCGTTAAACGGCACCACGATTGAAATTGTGCATACCGATGCAGAAGGACGCATGGTGCTTTCCGATACGCTAACGCTGGCGGCGCGCAGCAAACCTGATTTGATGGTCGATTTCGCCACGCTCACCGGCAGCATGCATGTGGCGCTGGGTTCGCGTTACAGCGGGGTGTTCGCCACGAGCGATGCGCTGGCGCGCGATGCGGTGGCGGCGGGTGTGGCCTCGGGCGAGCGCGTGTGCGTATTCCCGATGGACGACGACTACGACGACGCGCTTGACAGCAATATTGCGGACGTCAAACAGTGCACCATGGACGGTGAGGCCGATCACATCCTCGCCGCGCGGCTGCTGCAACGTTTCACGGACAAGCGGCCGTGGATACACGTCGACTTGTCCGCGCACAGCTGTAAGGGCGGACTCGGTGCGGTGGCGACGGACACCAATGGCTTCGGCGTGGGGTGGGGCTTGGCGCTGCTGAACGCCATGGTTGCCGCTCAAATACCTTTATAACTATTTGAATTAAAAGAATAATGTATTCTGTTTGTGTGTTTTGCGGCACCGGCGCCGGTAATGATCCGCGCTACGCCGAGGCCACGCGTGGCATGGCAAAGCTGCTGGTGGATAACGATTGCCGCGTGGTCTACGGCGGTGGCAGGCTGGGCCTGATGGGCATCATGGCGCAGGCGGTGCTGGCGGAGGGCGGGCATGTCACGGGTGTGGTGCCCGAGCGGCTGATCGAATCGGAAGTGATGCACCGCGGCTTGAGCGAACTGCATGTCGTGTCGTCGATGCACGAGCGCAAAAAACTGATGACCAAGCTGTCGGACGCGTTCATCGTGCTGCCTGGCGGCTACGGCACGCTCGATGAAATGTTCGAGGTGCTGACGCTGCGGCAACTCAAGCTGCACCTCAAGCCATGCGGGTTACTCAACGTCGATGGTTTTTTTGACGGCTTGGTGGCGTTTCTCGATCACGCCACTGCCAGCGGATTTTTGCAACCGGTGAATCGTGACATGCTGGCAGTGGATACCGACCCGCTGCGGTTGCTGGGAAAAGTGGGCGTGCCAAGGGTAAGTTCACGCCCGTAGCCGCTGGCGGGCCAAGGCCGACGGTGCAGCCCCGATGGGGGCTATCCGCAAAGTGTGAAGTAATTCACGAATCCCGCGGTTCAGCCAAGAAAGTGTTTGATTTTCTACCGGAAACTGGCTACCGTATTCTCTTGCCGCGCCGGGGCGGCGAAGCCATAGAGCTATCGCACCGGGCGCGTATCGGGCCATCTCCACACCATAATTAATTACCCTACTACCACCTACTCAGCACGGAGCCATCATGACTACTGACGCACAAATCGCGGATGTGCAAACATCCCGGGAAAAAATCAAGGGCGATCTGAAAACCGTTTTGTCCGACATGGACGAATACCTGCGCGCCACCGCCAGCCAGACCGGCGAAAAAATCGGCGCCATTCGCGAGCGCCTGCAGGAGCACATGCACAAGGCCAAGGATCGCCTCGCCGATACCCGTGAAGTGGTCGTCGACCGTACCAAGGAAGCGGCGCGCGCCACCGACGATTACGTGCGCGACAACCCATGGCACGCGGTGGGCATTGCGGCGGGCGTGGGGCTGGTGATTGGCATGCTGATCGGCCGGCGCTAGAGCGCCGGTTGTCCGCGTGTTGTAATCTGGATGGAATCCTCCGCGCCATCGCCTGAGTCCGCGCAGGCCGCGTCTCAAGGCGCCGGCCTGCTTGCATCGCTGCGCCAACTGCTGGCCAATTTGATCGGGGTGGCGCGCGCGCGCGGTGAGCTGCTGCAGGTAGAGCTGGAGGAAGAAAAGCTGCGGGTCGCTGGCATCGTGGTGTATGCGGTGGCTGCAGCGGTGTTTCTCGCGCTGGCGGTGGTGGCGCTGACGTTCTTTTTGATGCTGCTGTTTTGGGACAGCCACCGTATCGCCGCCGCGGGCGCGATCACGCTGGCGTATGCGGTGATCGGCGTCGTGTGCGCGTGCGTGGCGCACAGCCGTTCACGTGTGAAGTCGCGGCTCTTCAGCGCAAGCCTTGCTGAACTCGGCAAGGATCGCGCTCGCTTGTCCGGGAACTGATATGCCACAGGCCGTGGAACTCGCGCTGCGCAAGGAACGTCTCATTGGACGCATTGAAGCGCAACGTGATCAACTCGCGGGCTATGGCGCCCATCTCGTCAAACCGTTTGCCGCCGCCGACAAAGCCGTCGCGGGCGCGCTGTATGTCAAACAGCGCCCGTGGATCGCTGGCGTGGCGGCGTTTGCGTTCGTGGTGCTGGGCCGGCGTGGTTTGTGGCGCTGGGCCGGGCGCGGCTGGACGGTGTGGCGTGGCTGGCGCACCGCCAGCCAGTGGCTGCGAAAATCGGGTTATATGCAATAATGGCTTATATAAAAAATTCAATTAAAACAATTACTTAGGTAGTACTCAGCAATCATGGCACGGCTCGGCAACATCAGCAAGCGCGCAGCAGACGTCTTTAACGGCATGCAGAATCTGACCGCGCGCGAAAAACGCCGATTGCTGGCGGAAATGAGCCAGGTACGCGGTCTGATGCCGTTGCTGATGAAGCCGCGCAACAATCAAAAATGGTCGCGTGAAGACAAAGCGATGCTCGCCGATCATATGAAGCGCTTGTCCGCCTTGAGCCCGTATCTGGTGATTCTGGTGATGCCCGGCGGGTTCTTTGTATTGCCGGCACTGGCGTGGTGGCTGGATCGCCGGCGCGGACGTGACCGTGCGCCTGCTGCGGGCGCGTGACGTCAGGGGCACGTTGCCAAGAGGGCTTTTCGCGAATTGCGCATGAACATGGGAATGTGGGCCACATTGCTCGTGCTGCTGCCGGTGGTTGTCATCGCCGTGCTGGTGTGGAACTACCGCCGTCAGGCCGCCGCGCGCGAGGCCGCCAGCGCCGAGCGCATGAAGGCTTTTCTCGATGCGGGCAAGCTGGCGAAAAATCCCGAGGTGAATTCAGGCGGCGGTGAAGCTGCAGCCATGATGAGTATGGCGGGTATGGCCGCCGCCGCAGCAGCGCAGTCCCGGCCGGCCACTGTGGCTCAAACCAAGCCGGCTCCAGCGGCCAACGCAACCGCGCCGGCCAAAGCGCCCGTGCCACTGGCCCGGCCACAGGTGGTGACGGGTTTCACCGCGCGGCCGCAACTGACGAGCACCGCGCAACTGGCTGTCTTCCAGCTCCTGCAAAGCGCCTTGCCCGGGCACGCCGTGCTGCCGCGCATGAGCCTTGCGGCCTTCATCCAGCCGCCCGCGAACACGACCGGAATTACGCTTGAAGCGGAGCGGCGGCGGCTGGCCGATATCAGCGTGGATTTCCTGATTTGCAATGCGCAATTGCGGCCGCTGGCGGTGGTGCAGTGTGCTACTGACGCGGCTGCGCCGTCGCCACAGACCGCGTTTGCGGCGGCCTGTGCGGCGTCCACGGGGCTGCGCTGGCTGTCGTTGCCGGCGGATCCGCTGCCCACCGTGGAAGAAATCCGCCAGCGCGTGCTGGGCGCATAGCCGCGCTTGCTCTGCGAACTTGGGCGGCGGTGGCCCGTGTGACGAAAGCGTCGCATAATCCGCGCGCATGAGCACCGCGCCGCCACGCCGTTGGGACATTTTTTGCCGCGTCATCGATAACTACGGCGACATCGGCGTGAGCTGGCGGCTTGCGCGGCAACTGGCGCATGAGCACGGTGCAGCGGTGCGGCTGTGGGTGGATCAACTGCCAGTGCTGCGCGCGCTGTGCCCGGAAGTGGATGTGAACGCAGCCGTGCAATCCGTGCAGGGCGTGCGCGTGCTGCCATATGCGGAAGGTGCCGACTACCCGCCGCCCGCCGACGTGGTGATCGATGCCTTCGGTGGCGGGCTGCCGCCGGCCTATATTGCGCAAATGGCGGCCAGTGCTGTGAAGCCGCTGTGGATCGTGCTCGAATACCTGAGTGCGGAGTCGTGGGTGCGAGAACACCATGGCCTGCCCTCGCCGCATCCGCAGACTGGTTTGCCGCGGTACTTCTATTTCCCCGGTGTGGCGCCGGGCAGCGGCGGCGTGCTGCGCGAGGCGGATTTGCTGGCGCGGCGCGATGCGTTTTGTGCAACAGAGGATGCCGGTGCTGGTGTCAACGATCGCCGCGCTTGGTGGGCCGCTCGCGGTTTTGACGATGTTCCGGCCGACGCCATCACGCTGTCGCTGTTTGCGTACCCGCACGCGCCATGGCGAGAGCTGTTTAGCGCGTGCGAGCAGGGGGCCTCGCCAGTGGTGGCGGCCATTCCCGAGGGCCCGCTTGCGGCGGCGATTCGCGAGGCCTGTCGCTTAGGCCAGTCCAGGCGTGTTCAAACGGGTAATCTGGAACTGCGGTTCGTGCCCTTTGTGCCGCAGCTGGACTACGACACATTGTTGTGGGCGAGCGATATTAATTTCGTACGCGGGGAGGATTCCTTCGTGCGCGCGCAGTGGGCCGGGCAGCCGTTCGTGTGGCACATTTATTCGCAGGCCGAAGCCGCGCACGAGGTCAAGCTGCGTGCGTTTCTCGATGTGTTTGGCGAAGTGTTGCCTGCCGACTCGGCGCGTGTAGTGCGCAACCTCTGGTTGGCGTGGAACGGCGTGGCGGCAGCGCCACCTTTGGCGAGCGCGTGGCCGGAATTTCTGGCGTGCCGGCAGGCGCAGCGGCAGGGTTTGAGACTTTGGCGCGAGAAACTGCTGGAATTAGGTGATCTGGCCGGGAATTTGCAACATTTCTGCAGTGGTCTTGTTGCTAAAAAGTGATATAATTCAAGGCTTTCTACAAAATTTTGCCCGGTCCTCGTGCATCTGGCGTGGCGCTGCGGACAGGAACATCGGACAGGAAAAAACGCAATGAAAATAGCTCAGGAAATCAGGGCCGGCAACGTGATCATGGTCGGCAAGGACGCGATGGTGGTGCAGAAGGCCGAGTTCAGCAAATCGGGCCGAAATGCGTCGGTGGTCAAAATGAAGCTGAAGAACCTGCTCACTGGCACCGGAACCGAGACCGTATACCGCGCCGACGACAAATTCGACGTGGTGGTCCTGGAGCGCAAAGACGTCACCTATTCGTACTTCGCCGAGCCGTCGTATGTATTTATGGACGCCGACTTTAATCAGTACGAAGTCGACAAGGAAAACATGGGTGATGCACTCAACTACCTCGAAGAAGGCATGCCCTGCGAGGTGGTGTTGTATAACGAAGCGCCGATTTCCGTTGAAATTCCGCAGACGCTGGTGCGCGAAATCATTTACACCGAGCCTGCGGTGCGTGGCGATACCTCCGGTAAGGTGCTTAAACCCGCCAAGCTGAAAACCGGTTACGAGATTTCAGTGCCGCTGTTTTGCGCTACCGGCGACAAGATCGAAATCGACACCCGCACCGGCGAATACCGCAGCCGCACCAAAGGCTGATCTTTCACTCGACTCAGAGGCTTAACAAGAATAAACGGCGGCATCTTTGCGGATGCTGCCTTTTTTTTGAATGCTTATTCTTCCGCTTCGCCAGGTACAAGCCGATTTTTGGCCGTAGTCGAGGGATGCACTCAGGACATTTCCAGTCACTTTCGAATCAAGGCGCCAGGGTTTTAGTACTCTTTCCAGGTGCCTTCGCTTTGAGAAGTCGTACCAGGTGGCGCCAAAGATGCGGCGGTCTTTTTCTTGTAGGGCGTGGCTGCCGTTGACGCGCGCTGCGGGGCACTGGCTTTCTGATCGTGTTCGTCCAGTTTGAAACGCGCCACTGCCGTGATGAGTTCGCGCGCCTGATTCGACAAATTGTCGGCCGCCGCGGCCGATTGTTCCACCACCGCTGCGTTCTGTTGGGTAACGCCGGACATTTGCGAGACCGCCAGGCTTACCTGCTCAATACCGTGCAATTGTTCGTTGCTGGCCAGCGCGATGCCGGAAATGATTTCGGTGACGTTGTTAACGGCGTCGACGATCTCATTCATGGTCGCGCCGGCGTTTTCCACCAGCCGCGCACCGGCGTCCACCTGCACCGTGGAATGCTGTATCAGGCTTGAAATCTCTTTTGCCGCCTGCGCCGAGCGTTGCGCCAGCGCGCGCACTTCAGCAGCGACCACCGCGAAGCCACGCCCCTGCTCGCCGGCGCGCGCGGCTTCCACGGCGGCATTGAGTGCGAGGATATTGGTCTGAAAGGCGATGCTGTCGATGACGCCGATGATGTCTGCAATGCGGTGCGCGGTTTCGGAAATGCCATGCATGGTGCCCACCACGCCGCGCACTTCGTTGCCGCCGCGCGAGGCCACTTCGGATGCGCTCGCGGCAAGCTCGTTGGCGCGTGCCGCATTGCTGGCATTTTTCTTGACCGTGACTGTCAGCTCTTCCATGCTGGCTGCGGTTTGCTCGAGCCTTGCAGACTGCTGTTCGGCCCGGTTCGAGAGGTCCGCGCTGCCTTGTGCGATTTCACGCGAAGTTAGCGCGACGTTTTCGGCACTGTGACGAATAGTACGTGCCTCTTGGGTGAGCGACAGGCGCATTTTTTCCAGCGCGGCGAGCAATTTTCCCAACTCGTCTTTGGAGGTTACCATCGCCGGATGCGTGAGGTCGCCGTCGGAAATCGCCTGCGTCAGGCGGGAGGCCGCTTCAGTGGGCCCTGCAATCGAGCGGCTGATCCACACCGAAAAAAGCGCCCCCGTGATCATGGCCAGCAAGCCGAAGCCGAATAGCAGCGCGCGGGCAAACTCCGCCAGTTTTTTGGCCTCTTGCGATGAGGATTCCATGCGCGCGGTCTGGTAGTTGACCACACCATCGAGCGCGTCGAATAACGCGTTTTGAGCCGGCCGCAAATCCTGTTGAATGGCCTGATCCATACTGGCTGCCTGATCCTGCAACGCGAGCGCCATGACCTTGCGCTTTGCCGTGTCATAGCGCCCGTGCGTGGCCAGGACTTTTTGCAACGCGCCAGCGCCTTCGTGGTCCGTGAGGCTGGTTTTCAGCGCTTCAAGATTCTTGCTGATGATGGCATGAGTGCCTTCCAGCCGCGCTACATCACGGCGCCGGGTTTCCATATCCGCTGTCGTCGCCAAGTTGTAGACCGCGCGAGCGACTTCGTTGACGGTTTCCCGGATGTCCACCGCGTTCATGGTGTCACGGTAGTGGCCGTGGACGATGGTATCCAGTCGCGCACCGATGCTGGTCACCGAATACACCCCCAATCCCACCATCAGCGCCATGAGCGCCACCAGCAAGCCAAAACCGAGCAACAATCGTGTTGATAACCGGAGATTCAATTTTTCAATAAAAACAGAAGGTTATGAATGACAATCGCGGTGGATTGCACAACAGCGCTACACCGCCAGTTTGAGCCACTTGACGGCCATGGCCTGCAGTTGCTCCTTCTTGAAAGGCTTGGCGAGGTAGTCATCCATGCCCATCGACAGACAGTATTCACGGTCACCTTCCATGGCGTTGGCGGTCAGCGCCACGATCGGCAGTTTCAGCTGTGGATATTTTTCGCGTATTGCGCGTGTGGCGGCAAAGCCGTCCATCACTGGCATGTGGCAATCCATCATCACCAGGTCAAACGAACCTCGCCCCACCGCCGCAACAGCCTGTTCGCCGTTGGCCGCCGTTTCGATTTCGATGCCCAGCGACTTGAGCATGGCGATGGCGATTTGCTGATTGACGATGTTGTCCTCGGCCAGAAGCAGGCGGGGTTTGCCATGAGGTGTCATGATGGGCTGAGTGGTGGACAGTCGGCGGGCGGAATCTTTTGCAGCAGCGCGGGACAACGTATTGGCGATAGCATGCAGTAATTCACTGAGCCGCGCCGGTTTGACGAGATAGGCGTCGATACCCGCTTCCATGGCGCGTTCGCGGTCGCCGGTGTTGGCGCCCGACGTGAGCAGGATGATACGCAGGGATTCGAGCAATGGATTCGCGCGCAGTGCGTGCGCCATCGCGATCCCGTCCATGTGCGGCATCATCATATCGACGATGGCCACATGGTAGGGGTTCCCGGACGCGGCCGCTGCGAGCAGCAGGTCAATACCTCGTGCAGCGCTGACGGCGGCATCCACCGTAATGCCCAGCGGCCGCAGCATGCCCTGAATCACCGCGAGGTTGGTGGCGTTGTCGTCGGTGACCAGTACTCGCGTGCCCGGCGCAACGCTTTCGGCCTGCGCTGGCGGGGGCGTAGTGGCAGTCTCCAGCGGCAGTTCAAACCAGAACGTGGATCCTTTTCCCGGCGCACTGATGACGCCGATTTGCCCCCCCATCAGATCGGTCAGATGTTTGGCGATGGCAAGTCCGAGGCCCGTACCGCCATACTGGCGTGTGGTGGAGGCGTCGGCCTGACTGAAGGGTTTGAACAATTTTGCCTGGGCGGCGTCATCCATGCCGATGCCGGTGTCGGCGACCTCGAAGCGGTGGCAAGGGCGTCCCTCGTGGGACGCACACGGCGTCAGAAGCACCCGTATTTCCACCTCGCCCTGTGGGGTGAATTTGATGGCGTTGCTGGTCAGATTGCTCAACAGCTGGCGCACGCGCACCGGATCGCCACGCGCCATTACGGGGACGTCCGGATGCAGATTGCAGATGAGTTCCACGTCCTTGCGCGCGGCGGCGCCGGCGATAAGGCCGGCAGTGTCCTCCACAATCTGCCAAAGGTTGAAATCCACGTTCTCCAATTCCAGCTTGCCGGCCTCAATCTTGGAAAAATCGAGAATGTCGTTGAGAATCCCCAGAAGCGACTGCCCCGAGCGGTAAATGGTTTCGGCGTAGCGCTGCTGTTCCGGTTCCAGCCGCGTGTGCATCAGTACCTCGGTCATGCCCAGCACGCCGTTCATGGGCGTGCGGATTTCATGGCTCATGTTGGCGAGAAACACCGACTTGGCGCGGCTTGCCTCCTGCGCCTCGACCGCCAGCACTTCAGCGCGCGCGGTGGTTTCGGCGAGTGACCGGGTGCGTTCCTCGACGCGGGTTTCCAGCGTGCGCTGCTGTTCGAGCAGTGCGCTATGGGATTCCTGCAGGTTGGCGCGCATGTTGTCGAGCGAGGCAATCAGCCCGTCGATATCACCGCGCGTATCAAGATTCGGCGTGCGTTCGAGATTGCCCTGCGCGATGGCACTGGCGGCGCCCACCGCGCGCTGAAGCGGATCGGTCAGACCGCGAATCATGCGAACGATGTAGAAAAGTGTCATCGCAAGCGACAGCAGCAGTGCCACCGCCACGTAAACCACTTGCGTGCGCGCCGCCGCCACGCCCTCGCGCACTGCCGCGTCTTCGGCGGCCTGGGCGTCCTGCTCGAGTACCGTCAATTGCCGATTGGCTTCGTTGATGCGCGTGCGAAGGGGGGTGAGCGCTTCGATCGTGGCGTTGGCCGGCACCAGCGTTTGCAGCGATTGCAACTGCTTGCGAACGGCGGCCACCCGCGGCCGCTGGTCGTAAAGAGAAAGGGTATTGAGCCGGTCAATAGACGCGTCAAGAGCAAGCCGCGCGTTGGGGGCGAGGCTGCCGCTATCGACTGCGTCGACAATGCCGTCGACAAAGCGTTTGAACTCGGCCGTCGCGTGGCCGGCAATTGTTGCGCGCTGAACAACGCTGTCGGTGTGTTGCGCGCGCAGGTAGTCCGCCACGCTCTGGTACGCCAGCACCGCCAGCAGTGGCAACAGGATCACCACGAACTGAATGATGATCTGGCGTTTGAGGGAACGGGCGTGAAACATCGAACGGATTTACCCAGCGCCTAAGCGGTATCCAGAAAAATATTATATAAAACAGATGCTTATGGCGAACATACGTGGATTGTCGCAGTTGCCGTAAGCGGCTTTCGTCAGAATTTCTGGATTACCACCACATTGCCTGGCGGCAGATTGGCGGTATAAGCGATGGCTCCGGGTGTCTTGGCCACGAAGTCGAAAATATCCTTGTCGCTGGTACGCACGGCAGGCGGATTTAAAGCGTCGCGGAACGATTTTTTGACCCAAAGGTTGGCGTAGCGCGCCTGATCAAGCTTTAAAACTTTTGCTAGAAATTCGTTTTGTGCCATCGCGTTGTCGATCGGCACCAACTTGACCTCGCCGGCGAACTGTTTTTCGCCTATGTAGACATCCCGGATGGCGTCGGCGGTGAGCTTTGCACTTGGGTGCGCGATGACGTAGATATCTGCAGCCAGCACCGGAACAGCGTGCAGCGCGCTGCACAATACCGCCCATCGCAGTAGAGAGAGCAGGCGCATTGGCGAATGCGAAAATTGGAATGAATGGATCGAAAGGTTCAGCATCGCGGCTTTCATGCGGTCAGAACCGTATCGCGAACTGCGTGCGGAAATCATTGAAGCGGTCGTCAAAGCCGCCCGCGCGCACGCCGCGCATGGTCGTACGGCCGGCCTCGATTTTCAGCGCAACGCTGTTGGTGAGATCGAAGCGCAGCTACAGCGATGTGGTGTTGTAGGAGCGGCCACTGATCAGCGCGGCAAAATAATTGTCGGTTTGATCGAGCGATGTGTGTTCGGCGCGCACGTAAGGCGTGGTGCGACCCAAACTGTAGCCGACCTGTGCATACCATGCGGTACTGTTGTGCTTGCCGGTAATGCCTGAGAGATCGCGGTTTTGGAACTTGTAAAGCTCCGCGAGCACTTCCCACTGATCATTGCTGTAGGACAGGTATGGGCCGTAGAAAGTGAGACGCGTGTGGTTGACCAGCGGCACGTCCTGTACGTTACTGCGTAGCGCATGCACGCCGAGTTTCAGGCCGTCGAGTGCTCCGCGTGGCGCGACCTCTGCGCGAAAACCCATGGTGGCCGAGTATTGATCCATGCCGCCGGCGCGGGGATTGAGCACGCCGCCGGGTGCGGGCCGCGTGGCATCGACCTGAATGGTGGGGCTGTTGCCGGTGTAAAGGTCGTAGTTAAAGCGCAAATTGTCGCCGGATAGCGTGCCGGTGAGCCAGGCGCCCACGGTATGGGCAGGCAGAATACCGCCGCGATCCTCAAATTCCAGAAAGCGCGGACGCGTCAGTGAGGTCTGGATTTGCGCGCCATGGTGATACAGGGTATTCCACGCACCGTAGGGCGTGTGGAAGCGTCCGCCCCACAAGGTGGCGGCATCGCTAAAGGTGTAGCCCATTTGCAGCCGTTCGAGATCCGCACCGACATCACCGCCACGATCAACCTCAAACACCAGTTCGACCAGGCTCTTTACGCGATCACCAAATTCCGGCGTGAGGTACAGGCTGAAGTTGGCGATATTAAAGCCCTTTGCCCCAGTGCGTAGCGTGTTTGCTTCGCGGCTGCGGCCTGCCCCGATATCAGCAAAGCCGTGCAGAGGGAGTCCGCCAAGTTTAAGGCCGCCGCGTGCGGCATTGGCATCGTTGATTTGTGCAACCTGACGTTCAAGCTCCTCGATTTTCGCAGCTTGTTGTGCACTGTGCGCGGGAGTGGGAACAGGCGTGGTGGGTGCCGCAGCTGCAGTTTGACCTTGCGCGCCGCGAAGGCGGGAGACTTCGTTACTGAGTTGCTCAATCTGCTTCAGACTGTGTTCGAGCTTGCGTTCCAGCTCATCAATGCGTTCGTTGGGCGATTTTTGTGCCAGCGCTACGGCCGGTAATGCCAAACCGGCGGTGAAAACAGCCACTGTCACTGAACGGTGTAGCAGCGCTCGACCGATTTGGGCAGGCTTTACCGGGCCAATTTTAGAGGGGTAATTCAAAATCAATGCACCATCTCCAGTCAGTTGTATTGCGTGTTGGCGGCAAAGCGAGGTAATGGGGAGGCGGGTGGGAGACTAACAGCAAATAGGTACGACTGTTAAGTGGGTCGCCAGCGCAATTTAACGCCATGCGCAGCAAATCATGGCGCTGAAGTATAGTGAATTGGTCGCGCTAATCGGCCGAAAGTGCGTGAAAAATCTGTTAAAAGTAGCTGATTTCGCACCACGCGCTACAGAGGCTATTGCCTTCCGGTACATGCGCTTGACAAATATTTTTGGAAGTGTCTAAATAATGTTACGGGTTTAGTTTCAAGTGGCTGATTTAAGGACTTTTTGCGTCACAGCGGTTCCTTTTTCAGGCTTTGAGATTCAAACGTCGGGCGGTGCCTGGCGCGCGGGCGCCGAACCTTCTCACTTCTAAAAAGGAACACACGATGGCGACAGGAAAGGTCAAATGGTTTAACGATGCCAAGGGCTATGGATTTATTACACCGGACGGCGGTGGCGAAGACCTCTTCGCGCACTTCTCCGCGATTGTGGCAAGCGGGTTCAAAACCTTGAAGGAAGGCCAGAAAGTGAGCTTCGACATCACCGACGGCAACAAGGGTAAAAAACAAGCCAGCAACATTCAGGCGATAAACTGATTTGATTTTTCTGATGCACCTGAAAGCCGGGGTTTCCCCGGCTTTTTTGTTTGTGGTGGCATGGGGTTCTTAATTAATTTTATCTATAAATCAAATACTTACAATGCCTCTTATCAACGGACTGAGATGCGTTCCGTGAAGCGCTTTCTACGCTGGTACTGGTTATTGCCGATGGCGGTGTTGCTGCTCGCTGCGGGCGTGCTGCTGGTCAATCCCATCGACGTGCCGTTAAGCGCCGAGGCAGCCGCCATGGGCGAACCGCGCGCGGCGAAAGTCGCCGAGGCTGATAACGCGTATCTCGCGGCCATCGGTATGGGCGCGCCCGATGGCGCGGACAGTCTGACGTACGCGCGCGCGTGGCTCGCGGAAGCACGCGCCGCCGCGCGCGAAAACCGCCCGGAGAAGCAGGCCGAAGCAAAGCGCGCGCAGCGGCCAGCGCTGTGCGACGCGGCACAAACCTCGTGCCTTGCGGCGCTGCAGGACAAGGAGGAGAGCGCTGCCGCGCAAATCGCTGCTTATGGCGAAGATCTCGCGCGCTATGAAAAATTGCTCGCCTATCGTGCGTTCGAGGAAATCACCGATTACCCTTTCGGCATGGAGTCGCAGTTTCCGCGCTACGCGCCGATGGGGGCGGCACAGCGCGCGTGGCTCGCGCGAGCGGCCCTCGCGCTGCACGCTGGTCGTGTTGACGAAGCGCTGGCAATGGCTGAGCGCGATATCGCGTTTCAGCGATTGATGCTGACTGGATCACGCACGCTGGTCGGGCGCATGGTGGCGGCGGCGAACTACACGCGGGCATTGTCTTTTGTGGCGGACTTGCTGCAAACCAGTCTTGCCGACTTGAAGCCGCACG